>JASFQL010000011.1:0-102521 GCA_050115475.1 Anaerolineales bacterium | reverse complement strand
GCTGTGAACAAGGCCGAGGAATGCCTGGCGGTCGATTTGGTAATCCAGCGCCCAAAGTCCGGAGTCAGCGGCAGCAACCCAGAGTGTCCCGAGGGGAGTGTGGGGGGTGTGGTCGATGTAGATGGGGAGGGATTTTTGGCCTTTTTCTATCATGGTGTCTTTGTTATTCTAATCGAATTTTGCGAGTACAATTTCTGTCCCTAGATTCTTCGCTGCGTTCAGAATAACAAAAGATGAGGTGGGACAGGTGTCACATGCAGTGAAGGGCATTTGTCTCTAAAAGGATGGCACGTGATGATGCAGGTGGATGAATCGATTAGAATAGGGCGAATTTCTTTTTTTTAGGATCAACCATGAACCTTGATTCAACAACGAGAACGGTGAGGGACAGGCGGGCAGTCGTGGTTGGCTTTATCGCCAACGTGATCCTGGCGGGGTTAAAATTAGGCATCGGTGTTTTGGGGCACAGCCCGGCTTTGCTCGCCGATGGGATCAACTCGACCTCCGATACCGCCTATTACGTCGTCGTAGCTATCTTCATGCATTTATCGACAAAACCTGCCGATGACGAACATCCCTACGGGCACTCACAACTGGAGAGTATTGGGGCTTTAATCGTAGGCGCATTCGTAGTGACGACGGCGATCTCGATCTTCTGGGAATCGATCGATACGTTCTATGATTTGGTCGACGGGGTCGGCGATTTTAGAGGGGCAACCGTGGGCGCTTTATGGGTGGCGCTGTTCACCATCGGACTGAAAATTGCCTTGACCCTGTATACCAATAAGGTGGGGGAGCAAACTAATAATCCTTCTGTCTTTGCTTTGGCCGAAGACCATCGGAATGACATCTTCACTGCCCTGGCAGCTACCACCGGTATTTTCCTGGGGCGAGCGGGATATTTCTGGGTGGACCCATTTGCAGGCGCGATGGTGGCCCTGGTGGTCCTCAAGACGGGTATCGATATCTTGCGATCCTCGACATCGGACCTGATGGAATCAGTCCCGGGCAAGGTCTTGAACCAACGGATCCAAGAACTATTAAAAGATATTCAGCGCATACGCCGGATCGACAGCATACAAGCACATCGTTTCGGCCCTTATCTGGTCATCAATATCACGATTTGCGTGGACGGCGATATCAGTGTTTTTGAAGGGGACAAGATCGCCACAATCGTGGAGAGGATGATCGAGACGAACATCGAGTACGTACGCAACGTTCACGTGCATTATCATCCGATGATTCAGGATAATAGTGATTAGGGATTGGTTGCTCAGGGATCAGGTAATCAGGAAAAAGTGATCAGTTACTCAGGAATCGGGTAATCAGGAAAAAGTGATCAGTCGATCAGGAATCCGGTAATTAGGAAAAAGTGATCAGTCGATCAGAAATCAGGTAATCAGGTGGGGTTTGATATGTTAGGCGTGGATTTCAGATTGAGGGGGTTTTGTTGCCAGATTCTTCACCCACTTCGTGGGTTCAGAATGACAATGAAATAACCCCCACCCCGGCCCTCCCCATTAATCATGGGGAGGGTGAAGGGAATATCGATTAGGAGGGGATCATCACCTCATATCTGTTTATTGGTATATTCTATCCATCATTCAGGATTCGTTATCTTTTGAATAAAGCTATACTTTCCACTTGAAGGTCATGCTGCCGCCGGTATCGCGGAAACCACACTGGCGGTAGAGATTCTCAGCCGCTTCGTTTTTGACATCCACGATCAGGTGCATGGTCTTGTGCCCCTCACCGGCGGCGCGTTGGAGGCATTCGCACATGAGCAGTTTGCCGCAGCCCTGCCGGCGGAAGCCGGGGTGGACGGCGAGAGACATGACTTCGGTGAAATCGCCCTGGGAGAAGAGGAGCACATAGCCCACGATTTCATCGTCACTCGTGAGTACGAGAGAGGCGGGATGTCGACGGATTTTTGGTGCGTAGATGCGCTCGAAGTCATCCCGGCGTTCACCTTCGTCCATCTGGAAGTAGTATTGGGCATCCCCCTGCATGTAGGCCTTGTGGTGGCATTGGTAGAGCGCCTCTCCGTCCACCGATTGGACCTGAGCTAACTGCATACCAGGTGGCGTTGCTGTTGCCGGGACATCCGCAGGGAGGGCGATATCCATCTGACGCACCTGCTGGATAAGCTCAAAACCCAATGATCCATAGCGGTGACGGTAGACATCAAAGGACTCCGCCGGGGCGGTGGGGTCCCAAGGGATATCGATGTAGAGGGTGTTGAATCCTTCCTGGACGACGCATTCCTTGGCGGCTTCAATCATCTGGGATGCAATGGTATCTTCGTCGATGTCAGGGGCCACAATGGGGTGCTGGCCCATGATCGAGCCGGGATTGATTTCGATGAGGTCACTATTGCCAATTTGAAAAAGCAGGGCACAGCCGACGATGTTCCCTTTCGAATGGGCCAACACATAACTGATGAAGGACCAATCGTTTTCGAGCCTGTCTTCAAGGTCGGTGAGTGAGATACCGCGGTCATCGAGGGGGGCGCGCCTGACCTGGAAGATGAAAGCGGCGAGTTCTTTATTATCGATCTCTGATGGTTTGTAGGTAGTGATTTGCATGATTATCTCCTTTGTGTCGAGGGTATGGGATGGTGTTTACAGATATTTGAGATAAGAGGGATTGTCTTTCACAATCTCTTCGGTCACAAAGGAGCCGTCCTCCTGACCTCGTTTCAGGATGGGGGGAACCCGCAAGCGCATGTCTTTGAGATACAACTTACGCAATTCCTGGAAAGTGTGGTTGCCAGCGAGTGATAGAGATGCGGCTTGATCTAGAAGGGTGAAGTCCTCTTCGGATAGATTAGAATCGTCCCCTTCTATCAATCCCCAATAATCCCAGCCCAAGACCTCCACCTTGTTGAGGTATGCGAAATCCCTGACGAGATTGCCCCTGATGTTGGGCAACCCCCCGATCGTATTCCCATAACCAAAGGTGTTGGGGTCGGCCTGACCCTCACGGCAGCGCTGCCAGGCCATTCCGCCGGGGAGGAACTGCTGGCGGGGAACGTCGCAAGGGTCGAAGTCGTATTTAAGTGCCTTTTGATGGATATCATCAAGCTCGGGGTCGACAAGCACCCATTTATGTCCGGCTTCATCCCACATTTCAGCGATGATGTGATCTTCGTGCCACCCAGGGGCGAAGTAAGCGGCGAACCCGATTCTGGTGCGGGCAGGGATGCCTTTATACCTAAGCATGGAAGTCATGAGAACGGCGTAATCTCGGCAGTTGCTGACCAGACGCTGGTCGGGTGTTCTCGGTTCGGCCAATGGTTTTCCATTCATTTCCAAAAGCCTTTTTAGTTTGCCGGGAATGTCTCGAATCTGATATTCAGGGACACGTTCTGCCGGGACGGAATAGCCATAGGCCTCCGCCCAGTACAGATGAATGAGCAAGCCCTGAACGACCTTGCGGATGGCGGGGATATCATCTGGGAGGCCGGAGAACAGGGGGTAGTAATCTCCGGGATCGGTGATGAAGCTTTGTTCGGCGTAAAACTCCAGGGGGGTGATTTGTGTTGTCATCAAATTTCTCCTTGTTTCTATTTTCATTATGTTTATTGATATATTGGATTTCGTATGGTTTATCTCATCATGATATTCCTCCCTAATCTGTTGCTTATTGATCTGTCATTTACTGATGAAACGTTCTTTTTTCCCCGGGTAATTATATTTAAATCCAAAGGCCACGGAGCTAAATTTTTCCTTTTGCTTCCGTGGCCTTGTTCGTGCAAGGTTGGAATTCTATTCGATTTGGGTATTTTAATTACTTCCAAGCATTCTATCCTGTTTGATAAGGTTCATACGAACGGGGGTGATTATACCATAGGGGAGTGATTAGTCGATCGGGGATGAGGTGATCAGGTAGAGGGCATGGTTTGTCATGCAAAATGAAGATTATAAATTCAAGTTATTCTGTTGCCAGATTCTTCAGTCGTTGGCGCCGCCAACTCCTTCAGAATGACAATAGGAGGGGGTGGTTGTTCATGGATGAGGGATGTCAAGAAGTCTTTCTTAGGGGATTCCTCTTTCGCTCCACTTCGTGTCGCTCACTCGGAATGACCCATGATAGTTTGATATGGAGAATTGTTTGCAATCATCACATGGTTAGGTATTCCGGGCGGGGCATGCTTTGAATTCGCCATGCGGTTGAGGGGTTAGTAATTTGTGACGCGGTCGATGTAGCCGAGTTCGCGGGCACGGTGGTCGCAAAAGCGGAAAACGAAGTAGGATAGGACACCGAACACGAGGGAGAGACCGGCGAGGATGCCGATAAGCTCCAGGTTGCTGAAGTCCGCCAGGGTAGGGAAGGCTTCTGCCAGAGTACCGAGGAGGGAACGGCGCATCAGTTCCAGCCAGTAGGTGAGGGGCATGGCAAAGCCGATGGGACGCATCCAGGCGGGGAGCAAGTCCAAGGGGAAGATGGCCCCGCTGAACAAGTACAACGCACCCGCCACGACACCACCAAGGGACCAAACGTGGTGGACGGTGAGCAGGGTAACACTGCCCAGGATGAGGCCCATGAAGTTCAGCATGATGACGCCCAACGTGAGGGAAAGTGCAAAGAGGCCCCAATCGATGTTGGAAAGCACCAAGGGGACATTGAGGAAGAGAACCCCGGCCAACAGGGTGATAGCAACGGAGAGGGTGCCAAAGATGAACTGGGCAACCCCGCGCCCCAGGAGGTAGGTGGGGATGTGGAGGGGGGCGACGTAAATGTATTTCAACATGCGGAAGTGCTCACGGTCGTCGATGACAGTGAAGGAGATGCCGTTCATGATGGCCCCAACGTAGATATAGAAGGCGTTGCCCAAGTAGATGTAGGGAAAGATGGGATTCTCAAAGGCGCCATTTGTGATGATGCTGTACATGACGACGAGGATGGCGGCGGAGGAGAGGGGTTTGATGACCATGTAGATGGCAAAAGTGAAGGCATCCGTCCAGTTGGATTCAATCTGCCAGCCGAGCCAGGCGGCAGCTTTGTAGGTGTTTCCCAGGACAGCAATTCGTTCGGTAATCCGGCTGGTTTTCGTGATTTCTTTTTGCATGGGTGCTGTCTCCATTACTCTAGCGCTGGCGCTCGGTCAGGCGGCCTTCTCTGATAGCGAGTTTTTCCATCTTTTTGAGGAAATAACGAGCGCCAAAGATGAAAACGAAGGACAAACCGATAAGCACGGTGATCTCAAGACTCACATCGAGGAAGCCAAGGCTGGGGCCTTCTGGGAAGGAGAGCTGGCGCATGGCATCCAAGCCAAGAGTGAGGGGGATGAAGGAAGCTCCTGCCGCTACCCAAAAGTTGAGACTCTTCACCGGGAAGTAGAAACCGGAGGCGAAGTAGATCGGTTCCTGAGCGAGGTTGGAGAGGTGCCAGGCCTCCCGGCTGAGGAGAAGGAAGATGGAGGAGGTCATCATGCCCATACCGTACAACGCTACCATGGTAACAAAGAACACAAGGAAGAGCTGCCAGTAGCTGGCAATCTCGAAATTCACATCGAAGACCCAGGTGCCGACGAGGGTGATAACGAGGGCGCGTTGGGCAGTAGCAAAGAGGCCGCCAAGGGCCATCCCCAGGAGGATGGCCATGAGTGAATTGGGGGCGATAATATAGAGGGCGAGGTTGCCGGTCTCTTTCTCCCAATACATCTGGCTGCTCATGCTCCAGAGGATATTCAGCCAAAAAGCGGTCATGGCGCCGCCCATGACGACGAAGCCGACGTAGATCTCCGGCGCCTGGATGGCGCGATAGAGGAGGACGTAGGCGCAGACACTCAACACCGGTAAGATGGTGTCGAAGAAGAACCAGGAGCGCTCGCGCAATAAACCGACGACACGGGGGTAGGCGCGGCCGACGACGGTCTGGAAGAAGAGCTTCCAGCCGGTGTTCTTGGTAGCCCGGCGGGTGAAGATATCGCTATTTGTCGCCACGTTCCACCTCACCCATGCTCTTGCCCACGAGAGAGACGAAGACGTCTTCGAGGGTAGGTACGCGCTTCTGCAAGTTGAGCAGGTGAACATCGTTCTCGGACATCAGGTTGACGACGGATCCCAGGACATCCTCATCGGCCATGATGAACTCGAGGATGGAGAAGCCGTCTTCAGGCTGGTGGGAGACCTGGCGCACCCCGTTCAAGGCTTCGAAAGTGCCGACAGTCAGACCATTCAAGGGACTGACCTCGATGCGGAAGATGGCGTCTTTTTGCAAGTCGTGCTTCAAGCGCGCAGGGGTGTCGCAGGCGAGCACCTTGCCGAGATTGATAATAGCCACGCGGTCGCAGAGCTCTTCGGCTTCAACCATGTAGTGGGTGGTCAACAGAAGGGTCTTTTCATCATTGTCGTCTACCCAGGAGCGGATGAAGCTGCGGACGTCGCGGGAGGCACCCACGTCGAGGCCCAGGGTAGGCTCGTCGAGGAAGAGCACGTCTGGGTCGGTGAGGAAGCCACGGACGAGGTTCATTTTCTGGCGTAAGCCGGTGGAAAGGTCGGAGGACTTGGTGTTCATACGGTCGCCCAAACCGACCACGGTCAGGAGATCTTTGACACGTTGATTGGCTTCTTTAAAGGGGATGCCGTAGAATTGGGCGAACATCCAAAGGTTCTCGCGGACGGTGAGAAGTCCGTACCCAGAGGATTCTCCACCTGAGACCATGTTGATGCGGGTACGGACCTGGTCGGCCTGTTTGGTGACGTCCAGGCCAGCCACGTAGGCTTGCCCTGATGTAGGCGCAAGCAGGGTGGTGAGAATCTTGATGAGGGTGGTTTTTCCAGCTCCATTGGGCCCCAGCAGCCCGAAAAGTTCTCCCGGCTGTATCTCGAGGGTGACCTTTTCAAGAGCTGTCAACTCTTTGGGATCTTCTTTTTTTCCCCCTCTTATCTTATAAATTCGGCCTAATTCTTTTGTTTCAATCGCTTTTTCCATAAGCTCCTCGGAATAATGCCACGAAACCAGGATTCTAACAGAATTCTTAGGTGTTTGAGGGTGTAACGTAGGGTAATCGTAGGTTAAACGTCAAGCAAGAAATTCGAGTTAGGGATAACATAGGAATGTAAAGGGCGATAAACTCTTCTTCTCCTCCTTATTGAGAGCCGGAATTGGCGTGCCGGCTCTCACTGATTTTAAAGGATGGGTTCAACTTCTGAATTCTTTCAATCGATTTTAGAACCGGGCGGAGGCATGCGCGGCATTCATGCCGACGCCCCTACATTGATCAAATGGAAAAAAACATCCCATTTGATTCGGCGAATGCGGACGAAACGAAGTTTTGCACATTTACCACGCGGTTGACAGGGATGTTACCATCAGACGAAGTGTTCGCCACGCGGTTGAGGGGATATATGCGTCGGGCGGGAGATATCTTATCTAAGAATCCAGCAATTGTCCATGGCGGAAGCAATCCACGGTGTGATCGTTGACCATCCCAACGGCCTGCATGAAGGCATAGCAGATGGTGGGGCCGACAAATTTGAAGCCACGTTTTTTCATATCCTTACTCATGGCTTCAGCCTCGGCGGTTTTGGCGGGAATCTCGCCCATGGTTTTCCAGTGGTTAATGATGGGTTTGTGGTTAACGAAGCCCCAGATGTAAGCATCGAATGAGCCGAATTCATGCTGGACTTCGAGGAAGGCCTGGGCGTTCGTCACTGCGGCGCGGACTTTGAGTTTGTTGCGGACGATGCCGGGATTATTGAGCAGTTCCTGGATCTTGTTTTCGTCATAGGTTGCCACAACAGCAGGATCAAATCGATCGAAAGCAGCCTGATAGTTTTCGCGTTTATTAAGGATCGTACTCCAACTCAGCCCGGCCTGGGCGCCCTCGAGGATGAGCATCTCAAATAACATCTGATCGTCGTGGACAGGGACGCCCCATTGATTGTCGTGGTAATCGACGTACAGCGGCTCTTCGCCAGCCCATGCACAGCGTTTCATGTAATCATCTCCTTATGGTCTTTTTTATTATCTCAAATGTGTAATCGGGCGCAGCATGCTGCGCCCTTACCTATCTTTGTGCCAATCCAATCAGATTGCCGTCGGGGTCATACAGCGCGGCGAGGGTATCGCCCCAGGGTTTCTTAGAGGGGGGATATTTCACTTTAGCCCCGATTTCTACACAGTGGTCGAAGGCAGCAGACAGATCGTCGACACGGAACCAGAGAGAAACTGGACCAGGATACTCTTGATGGGGCTGCTCTACACGGTCAAATCCAAAGTAGATATCGCCCAATGGGAAACCGATATGGTCGTCGCCCTGGCGATTCGGCTCAGGCAGGTCGAAAGCTCTTTGGTAGAAAGATGCCAATGACTCGATATCCGTCGAAGTGATGATAATGGTATCAGTTACGGCGTTGAATTTATTCATTCTTTTCAACCTCCATGGATTGGATAATCTTCCTGGCCCAGGGGGTCTGGGAAAATTCGCACAAGGCAATGCTGGGGGAATGGAAGCGGCTGGTCACCTGTCCCCAAGGTTCTGTCTTGGGGGGTTGGACGAAGGCCAGACCTTTACCTTGAGTAGTTTTGATATCCTCTTCAACATCATCGACTTCGAATCCGATGGAGAATCCCAAGGGGATTTGTGTGGGATCGGCACCTTCCCCATATACGGCGGCAGCAGCCTGTTCACGCCCCCAGAGTCCGAAGTGAAGGATGCCGGGAATCTCGATGGTGGCATAACCCGAACCGGGTTCGTGTTCTACTTCGAGGCCGAGGATGTCCCGGTAGAATCCTACGGCTGCGGCTACATCCGGGACGATTTCGGCGATCCCTGCGATGTGTCTGATCATGATTCCTCCTTTCTGCTGGGGAATAGTATAACAGAACAGTTGTTCGGTGTCCAGACGGTCGATTGAGTGGGGAAGATTTTACTTACAGATTCGAAGCTGACCGGAGAATCTTAAAAATAAGTTTTAGCGGGAGGCGACAAACCTCTCCCCTACATAAAAATGGGTAGAGAGGACTTTTGTATCCAGGCAGATTTGGTTATTTTTTCAAATCCAGGGTACGGAGGAGTTGGTTGAAGTTGATGTCGGTGATCACGCGTCCATCCAAAGCCCAATGCCAGGGGCAGCCGCAAAAGTCCAGGAGGACACCCTGGGCAGGGACGCCAAGGTCCCTTGTCTGCCAATGGCCGTTGACGACTGTCAGGGGGCAACAAACCCCGATGACGCCAACGCTGCCACCTGCCCCGGATTTCCCCTCGTTCCCTTTGGCGTACACCGCCAGATCGTCTGGCATGATGAGGACGTCGAACCCGTATTTCTCCCCAAGTTTAGTGACCTGGTTGACGCGGCAGCCGGGCGTGCAAGCCTGGCATTTATCTCCCCAGGGGGTGTGAGCGGCTTTACATGCGGCCAGGTTTTTTATCATGCAAGGGGGAAGGATGACGAGTTTGCGTTGTGTGTCGAGGAAGCGCTGGCGGTTGTAATGGTTCATGATCTCAGCCCCGACCATGGTGAGGTGATATTCCACACGGTGGCGACCGCAGAAGATACGGTCTTCACGCCAACGGTAATTGGGAAGGGTTTCCACGAGGAAACGGGCGACATTCGGCGTGTATTTTCCCAGCATGGCGAGGCTGCGTTTCTCGAACCAGGAGGCGTATTCGATGGTTTTCCCTAAGTGCGCCTTGACCTCATTTTTCCCCAGGGACTTATAGTAATCATGCCAGGCTTGAAAACGTTTTACTTCCTCATTAAAATCTCCGGTGGCAGCCAACCAATCGATGAGGGAGGCCAAATTAGTCAAAGTCGGGAAGGGGACGGCCTCTCCGTTGGTTTTGGTGAGTGGGACGAAGAGGGACGCCAGGACTCCACGAAAAAGATCTATGAGGGGTTTTAGGAGAAGATTTTTCTTCCGGACGCGGCTCAACCAGGCGAGGAATTTTTGAGGGGCTGTAGCGAGGTGTGCAGCCGCGCTGCCATATACCCGCCAGAGTACGCCCAGGGTGAGGAGTTCGTAGATATATTCCGCATCGGGGCGCAAGCTCTCTCGTCCGGTCTTTTGGATGTAATCCTTGAATCCGGCCAGCAACTTTCCCACCCGCTCTTCACCCTCCCCCAAAACCACGGCAGCAAAAGCGGTGAGATCGAGATAGAACTGCTCAGAGCGTTTCTGACCGTTGAGCAGTGAATAGGTGATGATCCTTGGGGCTTCCATGGTGCTAATCCATTTCTTGGGTTTGGGTATTCTTCAATCCACCCATAGCGAAATCCATGACGCTGTCTGCATCGAACCAGACATTCCCATCGTAGTCATTCAGTGAGATACTTCCTAAGTAGAGGCTCATCAGGAGTGCAGTAATCATGTTATCGTCAGATGACCTGAACTCGCCTTTGGCAATCCCGAGGGAGACGATGTCTTTATGGATGAGGTCTATCAAAGCAGTATAGGCCTGGAAGAAACAATCTTTGAATTCCATATCGTAACCATAGATGACATTGATGGCTACGTGGGCCTGGTGGGGGAATTTCTCGACAAATTCATACCCAGCGCTGAAAAAACGCTTCAGGCGTTGGGCTGCGGTTTCTTCTCGTTTTACCTGCCGGATGATGTAATTAGAATGCTGTGCGCCGATCTCTCCGATGAGGGCCAGCATGAGGTCGTGTTTGCTGGGGAAGTAGTTGTAGATGGTGCCTTTCGCAAAACCAGCGGCTGTGGAGATTTCGTTGATGTTGGCGCCAACGTAGCCTTTTTGGGCGAACTCTTCGGCGGCAGCAGCGAGAAGTTTCTCACGGGTATTCAGGCGGATTTCATCTCTCGTTTCGGCCGGGGGGCGGGGCATAAGCACCTCTATGAATATGGGTGGGCGGTCACCCATATTATACTGGGATTTAGATAATCTGTCAATTTATTGATTTATGCAATACGGAATACACAAAGCGTTCTATTTCGTACTGCGTATTCTGTTTATATTTAGTCAACCACATCGAGGCGTTCCGCAACGCTGATATAATCTTTTTGGGTAGAAGTATTTATTGGGCGAGTAAACACTTTGCTGGTAGAAATCAATAAAGATTGGTAAACTGACCGAATGTATCTGTACTATCATAAAGCCAGATGGGAGGCACCAGCGTGATTGAGAAACCTTTTTTTCAAAAAAGAAAATATGAAAATTGGTTGATCTTACTTTTGTTATTTATTATTATCGTTATTTGTTACGGTCTATTAATTCCATGGATGGGATTCTATTTCGATGATTGGCGACTTATCTATGTATATAAAGTGCAAGGCGTGGCGGGTTTCGTGGATTTCTATCAATATGACCGCCCGCTTCTCATTTGGACTCACGCCCTCACCTTTCCATTCATCGGTACTTCAAGGGTTGGTTGGCATATCGCAGGCTTGATAATAAGATGGGTTTCTGTCATCGCAATGTGGTGGACACTATACGGTTTATGGCCGAATCAAAAAAAGTTGGTTACTTGGATGGCGATGATCTATGCTGTCTACCCCGCTTTTCTACAGCAACCTATCCCTGTCACTTATAGCCAAGCATTTGTGATAACCTTTTTCGTTTTTATTTCTATCGGGTCGATGATTTGGGCTTATCGTATGCCCAAATATTATTGGCCCTTTACTATATTGTCTTGGTTGACTGCCTGTTTACATTTGTTTACAGTAGAGTCTTGGTTTGGATTTGAGCTGTTGAGACCCGTATTATTATGGTATGTGCTGAAAGAAGGAAATCGGTCGAACGCAGAGCTGTTTAAACGCACACTAAAAAAGTGGTTGCCTTTCCTGGTTATTCTCATTATCTATATTATTTGGAGATTTTTTATCTTACAACTTCCAGGAGGAGGATCGAATTCTCCAGCACTTTTAATGGATTTATTCACTCATCCATTTTCTACATTAATTTATTTGTTTGAGACTGCCTTTAAGGAAGTTTCATATCTTGTGATGTATGTATGGTCCCTCACCTTGGATCCTGAAAATATGAGTCTTACACAACCTATTGTCGTAATATCATGGGTTTTGGTTTTCACCGTGATATTTGGCCTATCTTCTATTATGGGAAAAACAGCTATCTTTAAAGGAAAATCTGCAACAAATGAGCAGACTATCAAACAAGGCTTTGTTGTAGGAATATTAGGGATTCTGTTAGGTTTTATACCTGTATGGATTGCAGGAAGGAATCTACTCGGAAGACATTGGACCGATCGTTTCGCCTTAGTACCAATGATTGGAGCAAGCATATTGTTGGTATCACTCCTAGTCACTTTGGTGCAAAAAAACAATCATCGGATTGTCTTGGTGAGTGTCTTGGTAGGTTTAGCTATCGGGGCTCATCTTAGAAATGAGAATACGTATCGCTGGGAGTGGGATGAAGAGGTGCAATTCTATTGGCAATTATATTGGCGTGCTCCTGTTATCAAACCGAATACGTTAATTATGAATGAGGATGCTCTATTTAGTACTACATCCAAGTACTCTGTTACTTTAGCAATCAATACGCTTTACTCAAGTTATGCAAATGAAAATGGTGACCTTCTGTATTATGTTTATGAGCTACAAGATGAATTCGCCAGTTCTCCCAATGATTTCTTAGAAGGAGAAAGCATTGAGGAGGATATTCGAAATTTACATTTTACCGGTTATTCAACAGATAATATTATTCTCTATTATGAACCGAATTCTAACCCGGGCGCGTGTTTATGGGTGTTATCTCAGGAAGATCGAAAGAACTTCGATTTACCTAATTTTACCAGCCAGGTCGTTGGGCATGCAAATTTCGATCGTATTGAAGCCAATGAACCCTATGAATGGGAACCGGATAAAAGCATATTCGGGCCAGAGCCAGACCATACCTGGTGTTACTTTTACCAGAAAGCAAACCTGGCAAAACAACTCTCTGATTGGGAAAAGGTGACTAAATTATACGAGGAGGCAAAGGAGTCAGGTTACCGCTCATTAAACCCCTATGAGGACTTCCCCTTTGTCGAGGGATATGCTTATCAAGGTGATTGGGAAAAAGCGGAGGAAATTACCAGGGATGCATACAAGCGACACAGCACTGTCAAGGAAAAACGCGAGTTTGCTGAGATGATTTGTTATGTGTGGAATTCGCTTGAGGAAAATACTTTCCCATCAGATGAGAGAGATGTTGTGATAGAAGAAATTTATGGAATGGCGAACTGCGAGTAAAAATCGTTTTTTGTCTACAAGTGGTAATAATTATTCCGCATTGCGTATGCAAGTGTCAGTTATGATAGATCTGTAACTCTCAAAAATACAAATTGGAAATATCATTGTGAATAAAACACCTTTCTTTCGAAAGAAAAGTTATGAAAACTGGCTGATCCTCTTATTATTACTCATCGTCGTTGTTATTTGCTACGGCCTCTTAATCCCATGGCTAGGTTTTTATTTCGATGATTGGCCATTAATTTATGTGTATAAAACGCGGGGATTGTCAGGTTTCGTGGATTTCTATCAATATGACCGCCCTTTACTCATTTGGACTCACGCCCTGACTTTTCCTTTCATCGGTACATCAAGAGTAGGTTGGCACATAGCTGCCTTGTTTTTTCGATGGCTTACTGTCGCAGCGATGTGGTGGACATTATATGGCTTATGGCCAAGCAGTAAAAGAAGGATTACCTGGATGGCGATAATATTTGCTGTCTATCCAGCGTTTTTCCAGCAACCCGTATCTGTTAATTATAGTCAAGTATTCCTGATCTCGACCTTCGTTTTTATTTCACTGGGGTCAATGATTTGGGCTTATCGCAAGCCTAAATATTATTGGCCTTTCACGATATTGTCATGGGGCGGGGCTGCTCTTCATCTCTTTACCGTCGAGTCTTGGTTTGGCCTCGAGCTGCTGAGACCAGTATTATTATGGTATGTGCTAAATGAAGGGAACCAGAAGGTCGCTGACCACATTAGGCGTACGATAAAGAAATGGCTACCCTTCTTGTTACTTTTAATTGTTTACATTATTTGGCGGTTCTTCTTTTTAGAACTTCCAGGGGGAGGTTCTAATTCCCCCATTCTTCTTGTGGATTTGATAAGCAGCCCATTTTCTACATTTTATTCTTTGTTTGAAACAGTATTCAAGGATGTCAGCTATCTGATAATTTATGTATGGGCGTTAACGCTGGATCCAAATGCAATGGTCTTTTCTCAACCGTTCGTTTTATTCTCGTGGATCATCGTCTTTGCAGCGGCAGTTTGCCTGTTTTTCTGGATGAAGAAAACAAGGATATTTGAAAGCGAATCTCAATCAAATAATGAAATTACTAGACAAGGTTTGTTTCTTGGCATATATGGGATCTTGGTTGGATTCTTACCAGTATGGATTGCCGGGAGGAGTCTGGTGGGAAGATCGTGGACCGATCGGTTCGCCTTGTTTCCAATGTTTGGGGCAAGTATTTTAGTGGTTGCACTCTTGAACACCTTGGTTAAGAACATGCACAAGACTGTAATATTATGTGTGTTCGTCGGTTTAGCTGTTGGGGCGCAGCTCAGGAATGAAAATTCATTCCGATGGGAATGGAACGAACAGGTGCAATTTTATTGGCAATTGTATTGGCGCACGCCGAATATCGAGCCAGGGACTTCTATAATGAACGAGGATGCCCTTTTCAGGTACACTTCGAAGTATTCCGCTTCGATGGCGTTGAATACTCTTTATCCCTCGAATGTTGAATCTCAAAATGACCTCCCCTACTGGGTCTTCGAGCTTCAAGATGAGATTTCCGATTCTACCGATAGGTTTACTAAGGGAGAGGTACTAAAGGACGGAATCCGCAACTACCAATTTACTGGTCATTCAAGGGATAGCCTGATCTTATTTTATGAACCGTCTTCAAATAAACCTGGTGAATGTCTCTGGGTGTTATCCTCAGTCGATGAAAACAACATTTATTTGCCTTATTATACGAATCTCATTGTAGGTTCTGCAAATTTCGATCGTATCGATGTCAATGGAGAGTATGATTGGAAACCCGACGAGGGTATTTTTGGGCCGGAACCAGCTCACACCTGGTGTTATTACTATCAAAAAGCCAGTCTGGCAAGACAACTCAGCGATTGGGGGAAAGTCACTGAATTGTTAGAAGAGGCGGAGGCGTTAGGCTTTCAAGCAAAGAACCCGTATGAGTTTTTCCCTTTTATTGAGGGATACGCTCACCAAGGAGAATGGGAAACAGCGCAGGAATTAACCGAAGATGCGCATGAGATATTGACAACTCAGGACAAAAGAGAAAGCTTTGAGGGCACTATATGTTCTGTGTGGAACTCCCTTGAGGAAAATACTTCCCCCTCAGAAGAAAGAGATGTTGTGATAGAAGAAATTTATGAAATGGCGAATTGCCATTGAGGGGTGTTCGATAAGATATCAATCTTCCAAGAATGTAGTGTGAAAGAATCGACTGCGTATTCCGTATTGCGTATCCAAGTGTCGATTTCGATGTACCTGTAACGCTGATATAATCAATCCTCGTGGACAGGGAAACGCCTTCACCCCAGCAGAACAGCGCCAACCGCCAGATCGCAAGGGCGGCGGGGGTGGTCATGGTAGGGTTTATTTTAAGCAACCTTGTGGGGCTGGTGAGACGGGCCCTGGAGGTGCGGGTCTTCGGCACCTCGGCGGTATACGATGCCTTCAACGCCGCCGACCGCTTGCCGGATATCCTCTTCGTACTCGTAGCCGGAGGGGCATTGGCTTCAGCGTTCATCCCCACTTTCACCGAATTCTTAGAGAGGGAGGACCGCAAAGGGGCGTGGCATTTGGCCTCATCCATCGCTAACCTCGTTCTCTTAATCCTGGTGGTCTTCAGCTTGATTTGCTGGTTCTTCGCCCCCCAGATCGTTGCTTCGATCCTCGCCCCTGATTTCTCTCCTGAACAAAAGGTTCTTACGGTGGAACTGCTGCGTATTCTCCTGCTGACCCCAGCCATCTTTGGGGTGAGCGGCCTCGTCATGGGCGTTTTGAACACGCACCAGTCTTTCCTGCTGCCTGCCCTGGCACCGACGATGTTGTGGGCAGGGATGATCATCGGGGTGCTGTTCTTCGTTCCGGAGATGGGCATCCACGGCTTAGCCTGGGGGAAGGTGTTGGGCGCAGGGATGCATTTCGCCATCCAGGTGCCGGGGTTGCTGAAACTGCCAGAAAGCCGCTATCTGCCTAGCTTAGGGCTGCACCTGCCCGCGGTCCGGGAAGTGGGGCGGTTGATGGCCCCACGGCTGCTGGGGGTGTCGGTGGTGCAGTTGAATTTCCTGGTGAACACTATCATCGCATCGGGATTACCAGAGGGCAGTTTGACTTCCATCAACGTGGCCTTTGCCGTGATGACGATGCCGCAAGTGGTCATCGCCCAGGCGATCTCGATCGCGGCGCTGCCAACGTTTTCGGCGCAAATTGCCAGGGGGCAGCCGGAGGAGATGCGGCGGTCGCTGGCTTCGACCATCCGTGGAATCTTGTTCCTCTCTATCCCGGCGATGATGGGGTTGATCTTGCTGCGGACGCCGGTGATCTCGATGCTGTTCCAGCGAGGGGAGTTCGACGCCTATTCTGTGGAGTTAACCGCCTGGGCGCTGCTGTGGTACACCGCCGGGCTGGTGGGGCACTCGCTGGTGGAAATCGTCTCGCGGGCTTTCTACGCCCTGCACGACACCAAGACGCCCGTGCTGGTGGGGACGGCGGCGATGAGCCTGAACGTGGTCTTCAGCCTGACCTTCCCTGGGATATTCGAGGGATACGGCTGGATGCCGCATGGGGGCCTGGCGCTGGCGAACTCGCTGGCGACGGCGCTGGAAATGGTCGCACTGTTGTGGTTGATGAGGAGACGATTATCGGGCCTGGAGGGGCGCTACGTGTGGGGTGGGTCAGTGAAATCGGTTTTGGCGACGGCAGCGATGTCGGGTATGTTGTGGTGGTGGGTGGGATTCACAACGGGCCGTTCTGTATGGCTGGTGGCTTTGGGCGGAATCGCTCTGGGCGGGGCGGTGTATGGGGGGCTGATGGGAGTCTTGAGGGTGGAAGAGGTTGGCGAGTTGGTGGGATATGTTAGAGGGCGGTTGAGGGGATAGTTGGACAGTCGGATAGTCTTTGGTCGCTGATCGTTAGGCTGGTAGTCTCATAGTTTTATAGTACCTAGTTTGGTCGTTGTTAATTGGGTAGGCGATTGAAACACTCACAGTAATATTGTTATCAATATTTATTGGAATTACTAGCAGGTGATGTGGAACAGGCCAATCACCTGACCCTGGGCCTTGTTCCAGGCTTCAATGGCTTGTGGGGTGGGGAGGATTTTTACCTCACAATTCTTTTGCTGGAAGAAGCATTCAGCCTCGTCCGACAGCCGGCACTGGTCGAACTGCCCACTACCGAAGATGAGCAGTTGGGCGCCCTCCTGGTAGACGTGTTGGGCTTCGACCAGGGAGAGGGTGTGGGAGGTGCCGTAGACCTGCTTGGAGAGTTTTTTCTTCCGTTTTTGGATCTGCCCTTCCAAGGTGATGTGGATGTCGTGGGTGTATGGGATCTCTGCAACCGTGATCGAGCCGAATTGAGAAGCGTTGATTTGGGGGTGCATATAACTATCTCCTTAAAAATACAATTTTGAAAGGAAAAGGGATTTCTATCATAGTGTAAATTGTAGTTGGGAAATTGCAGTACAATTGTATTGCCTTTTTTAAATTACATAACAATGAAACAGAATCACAGGCAGCTTTTTTCCCAAAAGTATATCAAACTGGTTTTAACCGCCGTGTTTGTGATCGTTATTGTTGGAACGATACCTAATACGATGCAGACCACCATGGCCGCCCCGTCTTATGGGACATATAGCCCTCAAGGTGTAATAGACCAGACCTTCGCTACCCCTCTGTCCAACCCGGTTCCGGGAAGTTTTGAGCCTCGCTATATCAGCGGGTTTGGGCTGGATGATAATTTTACTATCTTCTTCGAAGACCGCAATGCTGGTGGGCGAATCTCGTACATTCAAACGACGACCGGAGTGACAGGCCTTCCTGCTACCATAACAGGGACAAATATTCCCAGTGATCTCCATTTTGTGATCAAACCCTGGCCCTGGCCGGATACGGGGGGCGTCCAATATAATTATCGCGCCTGGACTTCAGCAGGAAATAATCCCGATCACCGCTTCTACGGATCCAATGATCTGATCAACTGGACACTCATCTCAACTTTCACTATTCCAGATGCACCCGGCTTCACCGGCAGCTTTGGCAATGTACACTATGGTTTCCACGACGTCATTCGCATCCCCCAAACCAGCGGACCAGACCCTTATCACTATTACGCCTGGGGCGAGACGAACCTGGGACAAACCTTATTCATCCGCAGTTTTGGGGGAGGAGATGGCTGGGAAGCTTTTGCCGGGGTTGGTGGTGTTCTTCCAGCGCATGGACCACTGACCTATCCTGAACCTGCAACACCAAAAGGGAGTTTCTTCGATCTTGGCTATGATCGCGGGTATGGGAAGATCCAAATTCGTGGAAGCGATACGGGTATCTATCTGGCCGTGAACACAGAAGCGAAGGCCAGCCTTCCACCAGCCCAATTTGAGGCTGCTTTCATTGACCCTAACAATTGGACCTGGCATGATGATACGACGGGTTTGATGAGTTCACCTCTTTTGACGGCTACAGCAGAACATGATCTGAGGGAGGCATGGCTGGTACCCAAATCCGATCCGGATGATCCCTGGTTGGTCGTCTATGACGCAGACTACGGCGCTGCAGATGGCGATTTGGCGTTGGGGTATTTCACCATTGACCCTCAACTGGCACCAGTTGCCACACCTTCTGCTTTGCCAGACACTGGTTTTCCACCCGGTCAAATATCTTGGGTAAAACTTCAATCGCCAGAAGAAGCCTATACCGCTTATGATGAATTGATTTTGGATATCCCCAAGTTAGATGTCAGGATTCCGATTGTTGGAGTCCCACGCACTGGGGATGGATGGGATGTCTCATGGTTGAACCAACAAGCTGGATATTTAGAAGGAACATCTTTCCCAACCTGGGCTGGGAACACTGGGCTGACCGCACATGTTTGGGATGCAAACAACAAGCCCGGTCCCTTCGCTGAACTGTGGAAGATGCGTTTCGGGGATGAAATTATTATCAGAGCATGGGGGTATGCATATGTGTATCAAGTGCGCGAGAATGACCTGGTGAGCCCTGGCGCGGTATCGGTTCTCAAACATGAAGATTACGATTGGGTAACACTCATCACCTGCCAGGGGTACGATACGGAGAGGGGAGATTACCGCTACCGCAGAGTATTACGGGCGGTATTGGTTGACGTGAGTTCCGAATAATCAATCATAGATTATTTCTAATAAAGAATTAACAGATTTGTAACTTGACTTTGCCTGATGAGTGGGGTATTATCTGGCGGTATTTAGTTAGACTAACTAAATAAATAACACGAATGGAAAGAATATGTCCACATCTGTGAAACCCGAAGACCACCTGGCGTTGTTGATGCGTCGATTACTCAAACTGCGATTAGCCGAGATCCCGCGTCTCGATTATGAATTGTCACTTTCCCAAATGGAATTATTGTTGTTCATCCGCAGCTCGACAAACTGCCGCGTGCAGGACATCGCCAATGGTCTGGGAATCACACCACCTACGGTGAGCGTTGCCTTAAAACGGCTGGAAGATGCGGGTTGGTTGGAACGCCATCCCGATCCGGAAGATGGGCGGGCGACCTGTTCGGCTCTCACGGAAAAGGGAATGGAGATGATGGAGAACGTCAGGACCGCACAAGTCCGAGGCGTCGAAAAGTTCTTGATGGGGCTAACGGTAGATGAAAAGGACCAATTAATCAGGCTGTTGGAAAAGGCCATTATAAGTGCTGAAGGACGTATAGGAGAGGCAAGCGAATAAAAACAAACACCACTTCGTTTTATTATTAGGCAAAGCTGTAATGAGGACTGGAACTAAAAATAAAAAATTACATCGTATATGCAATAAACGTTCACAATCCTTACACAGTTTGATGTGATACTCAATAGGATGAAAAATTAAGAAAATAATTACGTACAGGAGCGTACTTTCAAATGAAGCAAATGAAGCAAATATGGCAGAAGCTGATCGATTTTTACACAAAAAATAAACGGAAATTTATCATCGCCGGGATTATCTTGGGTGTGATTATCATTATCCTTGTATGGGCAGTTATCAAAGGCCAAAGCGCCCTCCAGGAGCAATTGGGGGAATTGCAAACCTTCGAGGTGGAATACGATTCACTCGTGGCGACAGTGGGGGCCACGGGGACAGTACGCGCACACCAGACCGCCAACCTGCCCTGGCAGGTATCGGGCATCGTGGATGAAGTTATCGCAGAACTCGGCGACCGTGTGGCCGAGGGAGAGGTGTTGGCTATATTGGAACAAACTTCGCTACCGCAAAATGTGATCCTCGCCCAGGCAGATTTAGTCAGCGCAGAAGAGGCACTCGATGACCTGTACGAATCCTATGAAGATTTAGCGCTGGCCCAGGCACAAAAGACTCTTGCGGATGCGAGAGAGGCCGAGCGCGCCGCTGGACTGAATCTTACCTGGCTGAAATACCCGGCAAGCAAAAGGGAGATTGAAGCGGCGTATGCACGTCTGGTCATTGCTGAGAAAAACCTCTCGCGTGCCAAAGTCGCGTACAACCACTTCAAAAAGCGGCCTGAGAAAAATATCCAACGGGCAAAGGCAACGGCGGCTTTGGATTCAGCCCAAGACGCCTATGATGCGGCCTTGCGGAATTACAACAGCGCTTCAGGCGGGGCGCATGAGGTATACATCGCCCAGGGTGAGGCCAACCTATTGGTTGCCCAGCAGAATGTGATTGAGGCACAGGAGGAATACGAACGACTGCTGGAAGGACCAGATACAGACGACATCAAGGCAGCAGAGGCACGTGTGGCAGCAGCCCAGGCGACCTTGAAACTTTCATGGATCGAAGCTCCCTTCAGCGGCACAGTAACAATGGCAGAGCCAATGCCCGGCGATACTGTGGGTGCTGGATCAAACGCATACCGGATGGATGATTTTTCCAAACTGCTGGTCGACGTGGAAATCTCTGAAGTGGATATCAACCGGATCAAGGTGGGGCAAGATGTCCTCCTGACCTTCGATGCCATCCTCGATAAAGAATATCATGGGGAAGTGGTTGAGGTATCCCCGGTGGGTACGCCCGACCAGGGAATTGTGAATTTCGGCGTTACAGTGGAACTTGAAGGCAACGACTACCAGGTGAAACCAGGGATGACAGCAGCAGTGAGTATCGTCGTGACCCAACTTGAGAACGTGCTAATCGTCCCAAACCGGGCCGTGCGGGTGGTCGACAGTATGCGTGTCGTGTATACGTTGACCGGTGGGCAGCTGAACATGGTAGAAATCCAATTGGGCGATTCTTCCGACCTATACAGCGAAGTCACCGGCGGCGATCTGGAAGCCGGGGATGTGGTCGTACTCAATCCGCCCACGAATTTATTCCAAATTGGGAGCGGCGGAGTTAATGGGGGGATGGGAGGACATCCGTGACAGACTGGGTCGTCGACGCGAAAGATCTGACAAAAGTCTACGTGATGGGCGACGTGGAAGTGCACGCCCTGCGAGGGCTGTCCATCAAGATCGGTCGAGGTGAGATCGTCGCTATCATGGGACCATCTGGCTCGGGGAAATCTACCTTGATGAACACCCTGGGGTGTCTGGACCGGCCGACATCCGGTGAATACATGCTGGACGGGGAAAGGGTCGCCGAGCTCAATGACGACCAACTGGCGGACATCCGCAACCGCAAGGTGGGTTTTGTCTTCCAGAGTTTCAATTTACTGCCGCGCGCCACAGCGCTGACAAACGTGGAACTCCCTTTGCGATATGCGAATGGTATCAGCGCCAAAGAACGCCGGCGGAGAGCCGAAGAGGCGCTTACATCGGTTGGATTGGGCGACCGGATGCACCACCGGTCGAATGAACTTTCAGGCGGCCAACAGCAGCGCGTCGCTATGGCTCGGGCCCTCATCAACGAACCGGCTATCATCATGGCCGACGAACCCACGGGGAACCTGGATACGGCTTCTGGTGATGAAATTATGAAGCTGCTTCTAACATTGAACAAGGAACGGGACACAACACTGATTATCGTGACGCATGACCCTGAAGTGGCCGAGCATACCCAGCGGATTATAAACATCCGCGATGGGGTGGTTGTGGAGGACGGCAAATGAACATCGCCCAACCTGTAATTGAAGCCCTCGACAGCCTGGCTTCAAATAAACTCCGATCGGGATTGACCATCTTGGGGATCGTCATCGGCGTGGGAGCTGTGATCGCCATGCTGGCGGTGGGTCACGGTGCAGAGGCGGAGATCACCGGCTCGATCGAGGGAATGGGGACGAACCTCTTATTCGTGTTCCAAGGAAGTACGACGGAAGAGGTGCGGAACCCGAAACCCCTCACACTGGCAGATGCCGAGGCGATGCGAGACCCGTTCGCAGCCCCATCTGTGCTCGGTGTTGCCCCTTTGTTACAAGGCAGCGGTGAGGTGACATTCAGCGGCGAAAGTACGATCACAACGATTGTCGGTGTGACCCCCGATTACTCATCGGTACGAAACTGGTACGTGACCGAAGGCGAGTTTATCAATGAGTCCCATATGCTGGGACGCGCCTCGGTGGTGATCCTGGGTACGGAAGTTGCCGAGGAGTTGTTTGACCGCATGGATGGGGTGACGGGGGAAACTGTGCGGATCGAAGGCCAGCCCTTCAGAGTCATCGGTGTGATGAAAGAGAAGGGGGGGAGTTCGTTCCAGAGTGAGGACGACCGGGTCTTAATCCCTATGACAACGGCTCAAGCCCGTTTACTGCGGCGGTCGACACAGGATCGAGTCGACATGATTATGGTGTCGGCGGTTACCTCCGATGATGTTGAAAGCGCTAGCGAAGAGGTCTCCCAAATTCTGCGCACACGGCACCGAACCGATATCGGCGAGGATGATTTTACCGTACTCAACCAACAGGATTTCCTGGATACGGCTGAGGCCATCACAGGCGTACTGACCATATTCCTGGGTGGGGTGGCGGGGATATCGCTCCTCGTGGGTGGAATTGGAATCATGAACATCATGCTGGTGTCGGTGATCGAACGCACGCGGGAGATCGGCCTGCGGAAGGCAATGGGCGCCAAGAAGCGGGACATCTTGATCCAATTCTTGACGGAGTCGGCCTTGCTGAGCATCTTTGGCGGGATCATCGGAATCATGTTGGGGTGGGGAATCTCTGCAGTAGTCGGTCAGATCGCGGCGGCAAGCGATACGGCCCTCAACCCCGTCATCGGACTGGATGCCGTACTGCTGGCGACGATCTTCTCGGCGGTGGTGGGGCTGTTCTTCGGCCTGTACCCCGCCAACCGGGCTGCCAACCTGGAGCCGGTCGAGGCGCTGAGGTACGAGTAGAGCGTAATTTTAAATAAGAAAAACGGAATACGCAGTGGAATGATTTCGTATTGCGTATTCCGTTTTTTTATTTTCATTGGGGCGTCGGCAAAGCTTTGACGCGCATGCTGAGACAGACTTAAAATGTCAAATATCTTTTGTTCTAGAAGTTGAATTTATCAATTGCGTACAGGGTTGAGCGTTTCGTTGTGGACACTACCACATTATCAAAATCTCTTCAATCAAACTATCCAACGAGATAATAAGCAGGCCTGGTGGCTCTTTACTACAGCTATCCGTGAACCCGAAACAGACTTAGCTTATACCTTCAGTTTAGTTGTCTCAACAATTGTAAACCATGATTTCAGATTGCATTTTCGCGCCTCGTACATTCCTTGGAAGTTGGTCATGTATAATTGGTGTTCGGTGACTTTGTAAGCATTCCAATAATTCACCGCCTAATTTCGGACCAAAATTGATAGGCATCTGTTCCTTTTTGTAAGGTAAATTGCCTATCAGCAATTTGCCAAGCATTATCAGGGTTTAGGCAGATATTAGCATGTATGTTATGAAATAAGCTCAAAGATGGCGTATCACTTTTGAAATTTAATAGAGCAATGGCACTTACAACGCGGTTATGGTAGGGAGTTAGTTTGCGGTTACCACCAAATTTGTGTCTGTAGGGTCCAGAATTTTGAAAAGGGTCAACTATTACCTCATCGCCGTACATTCCATTTAGTATATCTTCGTAGTCCAGATGTGATAGTCCCTGTGTATTATCGTAGACAACAATGATAGCGGGATAAATTCCTTCAGAAGAATTCTTTAGTTGTGAATAAGCTTTTTTTATTATTTTTCCGATACGTTTGTGACCAGTAGTTCTAAAACTCGATGTGATTTCTTTTCCCTTTCTAACATTTTCAATAAGCTTCTTATCAGCTTTATTCCAGTCCATCTGCTTTACTTCAACAATTATCTGGTATTTCTCATTCAACCATATTCGATAATCGGAAGTATGTTTACCGGGTTTACGAGGAATTGGTTCAAACCGAATTCCCTGCCTATTACAGAACTGTTCAAATAATTTTTCGGAAATCGTTTTTTCTTCCTGCATTTTGATCGCTATTTTCTAATCCGCCGAACTTATGATTCGAACGCCATGGGCACACTATAACTTATGGGGTGCTAGCGGCTTAGTTTTTTAGGTTGCCTAAGAATAATTATAGGTCGAAATAATGCTATAACTAGGGCGCAGCATGCTGCGCTCTTACGTTCTTTCCCTCCGACCAAGTAGATACTCTAATTCTTCGCTAAATGTTTCTTTGAGTGGGATGGTTTTGTCTGCAGATCTCAGGCAACTGGCTGGCTCAGCTAAAAGCAGGTGGGTCTCGTCGAGGGTGATGCGGCCGAGTTCGTCCAGGTCGAGGGGGTGGAGGATGCAGTAGAAGGGTTTGAAACGCCAGGGGTGTAAACCTGCATGAGCGGCAGCTGTTTGCAGGGCGCACTCGTAGTCCTGGCGCATGAAGATGCAGGCTGTACCTCCGTAATGTTCCGGGTCGGGGACTACCATGGTGTGGGTAACCCTGCCGCTTGGGGTGTGGGGATCGTCTTCTTCCTGATGGTCGAACCACAGATCGGGCTGGCGGTGGGCGGAAGGCATGTGGGGGAGGATGAGATCTTTATTGGCGAAGATGTCGTCCACTTCAGCCAGGTCCACCCAGGTGCCGTAGACACAACAGGCCGCTCTGCATTCGGGGAAGTTGCAGCGTTGAAGCGGTTCAGAGTCATCCATGCGGGGGTTGAGGTGGAGGGTTTTGGGCATGGGGGGATTGTATCACTGGCTAGTTAGGTAGTTGGGTAGTTTACTAGCTACATAGTTGTGCAGCCAACCAGTTACTCAGGCAATCAGTAATCAGGGTTCAGGGAAACACGCGGCTCAGTATCTTCGCGGTACCATTCAGCAAACCTCAACTTCCGAATGCCTAAAATCAGTTGGAGATTCACCTTGACAAATAGTAACGTAGAGGTTACAATATGAGAAAAATGTGTTATATAATGTGTATAAAGAGTTACAGATAATCCAATTTGAATAAAGAATAAGGAGTTTTGTCGTGAGTACTCGAATTGAAATGCTAGATGAGAAAAGACGGCGGTATCGAGGCGGGCACCTGAAAGGCTTCGCTGTGTTTTTCGTGGCATGGATGGCCCGAACAGCCCTCATGATTGTGGGTGTGGAGAACGACCTGGTTTACACCATCCTGATGATCGTGCTGCTGCTTTCGGCGTTGTTCCAGGGGTATTATGGGATCAAAGGGAAGCGGATCGAAGATGAGATCAGGAAAGAGCCGTTCTTGCAAGAGGCATTGAACAACGAATTGATACGCCTGTACGAACTCAAAGCCTGGCGGGTGGCGTTCTTTTCTGTGATCGGGTTCGTCTTCGTGGCGGCGGTGGTGTCGCTGTTCGTGGAATTCAACGACATTATGCTCGTTTTCCTGACTACCTTCCTGGTCGGCTTCGGCACCTACAACATCGCCATCTATGTATTGGACCGGTGAGGCTATGGAAGAGAGCAAGCTGAATAACACGCTGAAAGTGCAGCGGGCGAAAAAGGATTTGACCCAGGAGCAACTGGCGGGACTGGTGGGTGTGACGCGGAAAACCATCAACACGGTGGAAAACAAGAAGTATGTCCCATCGACCTATCTGGCTTTGAAACTGGCGAAAGCCCTGGGGGTGACGGTGGAGGAGTTGTTCCAGTTGAATGAGGAAATACTGGGGGATTAGTTCTAAACAAAGTGTTGCCGGATTTAGGGGCAGTTTGCCTTTGCTCTAATAGTTGATTAGAACGATATACTCTTCCTAAGCACATGTACAGAGGAGAGACTATGGATATTCGATGCAAAGGTTTGATGTTCATCTTGAGCCTTATTCCTATATTAGTTTCCGGTTGCTCGAGTTCAAACAATCTCCCTACCTCACCTGATGGGGGATCACCACCCTCTCTTTCAACGTCAATACCGACAAGCATTCATTATGAAGCTTCTAGAGTGGACCCTGTGCCTTTTGGATCAAAAGCTTCTTTAGGTAGGATCGATTTTGTAGTCGTCGATCTGGTGCGACCAGCGACCCAACAAGTGTTGGCAGCTTCCAGTACAAACCCTATACCTGAAGAGGGCATGGAATATGTGTTTGTGGACATTATTGCTACTTGTGCTACACCCGTCCATTTGGAGTGTTGGGTAAAAGACCATGAGATGAGATTAATTGGCTCTACGGGAATTGAACGAAGACCCCAGTATCTAACCGGAATAGAACAAGGTCTCCATCATTTGTTAGGCAGCGCACACCTCATGGGAGGTGGAGCAGCATTTGGATGGGTACCTTTCATCGTCGACCAAGATGAAGAGGATTTGGTTTTTTATTATGAGATGGATTCAGGGGGAGTCGTCTATCTGGCAACAGAATGAAATCTCCATCAGTGGGGGGGATTTGAGATTGTAGGAACAGGCTTCCCTATCCAAATAATCGCAGCCTGTCCCTACGACGAAATTAATAATTGCGCTAAGCGAAAAGCTATTTCTATGCTTCTGCTTGCCCCTCAATAAGGGCGGGTTTACCAGGCCAATCCATACTCAAGAGATATTTGGCAAGTTTGGCATGCAGCCAGGTCACGCCATTGATGGCATGGAGGGTTACCGGCCAGAGGAACACACCAATCATGGTGGCCATGAGAGCATCGTTGATACTGTCGACGTACCATACTGCCCCACCGCCAAAATAAATTTCTGGGGTGAAAGCGGTGAAAGCCTGGTAGAGTACGGGCATCGCCAGGAAAGAGACCGTGAGGGAGGTGAGTGTTATGAGGACAACGAAGCTGAAAATGCCGAGGGGAAATTTTAGGAACAGATAAAGAAGGCCTTTCCAGGTGACGGGGTTGAGGAAGTAGTCTTTGAAGCGGGTCCACGGGTCACTGTCTTCAAGCTGGGGTTTGGTCATCGGGGCGATATCTTCTTTTAGCCAATGCATGGTCATCTGGCGCTCGAAAGCTGCCAGCAGCCACCAGCCTGCAAAGACGAGAAGAAGGATGGGGATGCCCACCCAGATAATCAACAGTGGAATACCGACCGACAAGCCGGTAACGAGGAAGATAAAATAAAAAATGCCCAGGGGGAACGAGAGGAGGAGGTATAAAGAGTTGAGGTAAGCCTGACCGCTGCCCATCACCCTGAAAAATTTATCTATTATATCGGGAAAACTCAATCCATTGTTATCCATCGAACACTCCTTGTGTTTACGTATCTACTTGTATAGTACGAAGAGCACAAGGAATGGTTGCAATTGAATCAGACTTTTTATTTAGCCGATTCGGCGAATATTCCGTGCAGTGAAGGCCAGGCCAAGGATGAGCGCTCCTGCGGCGAAGGCGACCAATTTCATCAAAGTGGTGTTCCAGTCTACCGGCCAGGTGTTGAAGAGGACCATATCGCGAATGGGGTCGATGGCATGGGTATTGGGGAAGATGATGGAATACCAATAGATCTCGCTCCAGTTGTAGCGGACGAGGCCCAGCCCACCGCCGATGAAAAACACGATGATGGCGATGAGGACGATACCAATGGCACCAGCCATATAATTGCGGGACTTCAAGCCAAAGATGATAGCCAGGGCGATCCAGAATAAGGCGGTCAGCCCTGCCAGCAGCCAGACGGCCCAGATGAAGTGCCCCGGCCAGAAGCCAAGCCAGAGATAGATGACCACCAGGAAGATCGAGCCGCTCGCCAGGCCGAAAAGCAGGGCGAGGAATATCTTGGGGAACAGCACCCAGGCCAGGGAACGGGGCGACATGCCGAACTCCAGGGTAAGGTTGTGAATCTGTTCTTTATTGGTCAGGGCGTAGATGTTGAAGATGCTACCCAAACATGTACTCAGCAAGGCAACCCCAACGGCGATGATGGGCACCCAGTCCACCATGGTCGGAAGGGGATAATCTTCCACCATCTCCAGAGGTGGGGGCGGCTGGCCGATCTTCTCATAGAAGTTCCAAAGAATCTCAGAGGAATAGATACGGTGGTTCTTCGCCCGGTCGTCGTTGTAGTTGCTGAAATACATATCAATGGTAGGATATTCCCCTGCATCAAGGCGGGTCGAGAAATCCGGTGGGATGACCCAGACCCCATCGACACGGTAAGACTCAAAGTCCGACAAGGCATCTTCTTCCGTCATGTCGATGACGTAGTAGTAGGGCATATCGTTCAAGGGGGAGATGGTCTCGTCGAAGGTATGGCGCAGGATTGTTCCATACTTTCCTTGATCCTGGTTGACCACGGCAATTTTAAAGCTCAAGCGTCCCCCGAACAGGAAGGAGAAAGCAATCAGGATGAGGGCGGGGGGCAGGATGCCGCCGACACCGGTGATGGGATCATGGCGCCAGGCGTTGAATTCAGATTTGAAGAGGATCCACAAGCGTTTCAGCGCGTTCATCGTTGCCTCACAAGGATTTTCTGGCGGTAGATGACTGTCGTGAGTACGACCATCACGATGCAGGCCCCACCAATAAAGAGGATAGCAGGTTGAGAAGAGCCAATCCCCACATGGTAATACAGGGGGAAGAGAAGTTCTACGGCGTGGGTAATGGGCATCCAGCGGCTTATGGCTTCGTAGGTGCCACCAAACCCCGCAGAGAGGCCAAAGGCGCTGCCCATGATCCAGATGAAAAAGGTGGTCGCCAACCCGATCAAGAAGGAGGGCAGGGTGCTTTGCATAACCAGCCCGGCGATCATGCCCAGACAGGCACCGAGGAGTGAAATCTCTAGAAGTATTGCCAGCGCAGCTAACAGCGAAGACGGCCAGAGTCCGCCTAACAAACCCAGAGCGAGCATGAGTACAGACCCTGACAGCAGGCCTGTGAGGCTGAGACGGAGGAGGCGCGTCCCGATGATGAGGAACATGGAGATGGGGGAGAGGCGGTATTCGGTGATGGTATCAAACTCGAACTCCTGGGCGGTAAGCGCTCCCCCCGTAAGGGACGCGGCTAGAAAAGCCGCCATGGGCAGCATCGCCATCCCAAAGTAGACCGTGTAGGGAATGTCGCGAGGAAGCCAGGGTCTTTGCTCGATAGTGACGGCATAGCCAGACAGGGATTCGTTCCATAGAATCAAGGCGGCGGTGGTAAGGCGGTTGCGGAAATTCTTGACGATGTTGCTGTCGATCAAACCGTAGCGCTGCACGGCAGTGAGCTTCCCCCCAACGGTCTCGAAGGCAACGAGCTGCGCACCGGAATAATCGTCTATAGAATCGGTATCGACCAGGATGGGATTGATGTAGGGCTCACCGATGGGGGAACCGACCTCATGCATGGCGGATAGGAGTTCCTCTTCTATGGGGGCGACGGGCTGCGCCACGTGCATGTCGAAGGTAGGCATGACGAGGATGAAGGCCATGAGAGAAAACATGAGGGCGGGTTGGAAGACGCCGATCGCATGGATCGGAATGGTCGTGCGGAAGAGTTTCAACTCGTTGAGTAGGAGGAGGCGAAATCGTTTCATGACTCAATCCCTCAGGGCCCGACCGGTGTGGTGGAGGAAAACGTCGTCAAGGGAGGGACGGGCGATACGCATAGACTCGAGGTGGTGGTCTTTGGTGGCCTGGGTAATCATTTGCTCCACGAGGGTTTCGGCATCCTTGACCTCAAAACGCAGGACATCCGGTTCTGGACGTGCTACAGCCTGGATATTGATCCCTTTAAATTGCGTTTCCGGACTATCGATGGGGGGTGAGGTCTGCATGGTGACGATGTCCCTGCCCAGGGCAGCCTTGAGGTTCTCGGGGGAGTCTTGGGCGATGGCCTTTCCGTGGTCGATGATGACCAGACGGTCGCACAGGAAATCCGCCTCGGCCATGTCGTTGGTGGAGATGATGAAGGTCTTGCCTTGGCTTTGCTGGGTCTTGATGTGTTCCCAGATGACGTGTTTCCCCTGGACGTCAACGCCCAAGGTGGGTTCGTCGAAAAGGATGAGTTCCGGTTCGTGGAGAAGGGTGCGGGCTAATGCCAGTCGCCGCTTCATCCCGCCCGAATAGGTGCGGACGGGGTCTTTCCTCCTGTCCAGCAGGTTAGTCAGTTCGAGAAGGCTTTGAATGCGTTCTCCGACAGTGGACAGGTCCTCACAGTATAAGGCGGCGTGATGCCAGAGGTTGTCTTCACCGCTCAAGTCCAGGTAGACGTTCGTTTCCTGGGGGACGTAACCGATGCGCCTGTGCACCTGGCGGGATTCGGTGTGGGGGTCCAACCCCAAAACCTGGATAGTTCCGCTGTCTTTCGAGAGCATGCCAGTGATAAGGTGGATAGTGGTGGTCTTGCCTGCGCCGTTGGGGCCGAGGAGACCGAAGACCTCCCCGGCGGTGACGTTGAAAGACAGGTCATCTACAGCAGTGATATCGCCATAACTGCGGGTGACAGATTTTACTTCGATGGCTTTGTCCATTGGATTTCCTCTTTGTAATTTTTACTTTATAGTCCCTGCGACGAAGATGTCAACGAAAGTTGTGACAAGTTCGGATTGTTCAATCTTTGGTTGAATGTCTTCATCCAACATATGCAGGCTGATGAAATAGGAAAGGAACATCCCCATAAAAGCCTGCGCCAGGGCTTCTGGATGCTGTTCTTTGACGATCCCTTTGTCCATCTGGGATTGAAGGTAGCGGGCGAGCATTTTACGCAGTTCCCGTGGGTTGCGCGCCATGACGGTCTTTACTTCAGGAAAATGGGCGGATTCACACAGGAGCAGACGCATCATTTCCCCCCGTTCAAGAAAGACCTTCATGAGGAGGTTCCCCAACATTATCATATCCTTGTGATAGTCGTCGGTGAACTGGGCTTCGATGGCAGGAGCGATGGCGGGACCTCCGTACTGCTCGACAGCTGCTAAAAACAGATTTTCTTTGGTACCGAAATGCCGGAAGAGGGTGACTTCATTCACGCCTGCTGCCTCAGCGATGGCTTTAGTGGTAGCCTTGGCATAGCCGACCTGACTACCGAGCTCTACGGCGGCGTCGATAATCCGCTGGCGTGTTTCTTCCGGTGAGGGTGGTGGTGGGGAGTTTGTCATGATTTTTTTTCTGAGCGCTATGCAAGTAAGCGCTTGCATACATTATCGCACTTATCTCCTCATTTGTCAAGATGATTAAAGAAAAACCGCCCGATGATCTTGGGCGGTTGTCACGTGATGGTGATTATGTGTTTCCCAATGTGGGAAAAAAACTCGAATGTCTCATTATCGCCTCTCAAGATTTGGCAGGGAGAAATTCCTCCTCCAGCCGCCTGAGTTCTTTTTTGCCGATATAGGTGTAAGTAAGCAAGCGGCTATCGATCACGATCCCGAAAATGCCATAAGGGGTCGGGGATTTTTCCTGAATCTCCGCACGGCTTTCGAATTTCACTGTTTTGGTATCGAATCCTCTATCTTCGAGAACCTTTACTGCCTGACTGACTGCATCCGGCATATAAGGACACTGGTCAGCATACATGACGGTTGCCCCGGAGCCAAAAGCTTGAATCCTTTCTTCCCAATCTCGAGGAAAGCTGGGGTTGGGGAGGTCATCTTCTTTGATTTTATGGACCAATAACGTGAAGGATGGCGGTGCTGTCTCGATCTCTTGGAAACCGTTCTTCAAGAAAACCTTCTTATCTGCTAACCAGGTTCCCGAACTACTGACCACCGCCAGGCCGGATTTCCCCTGTGCTCTGGCGTCTTCGAGACATTCTTCCAGGAGTAGAGAGCCGTACCCTTTACCTTTCCAACGGCCTACGACCCACAGGCAATGGATAACGAGATAATTGGGGGCATCGAGGACACGCCAGGCGAATTCTCCAGGAATATACTCGATGAATCCGCAAGACTTTTCACCTTCATAAATGATTTTAATCTTCATCCCCTCTTCGAAACGATTGCGAAGCCAGGCCTGTTTCTTCTGAAAACCTTCCGATTTGGGTTTACTTTTGAAGCAAAAGAATCCTTCTTCTTCTAGATTATCCTCAGTAACAGTAACAATTCTGTGATCGTTCGTCATCGTATACTCAATCCCCCGATAAACTATCAAGGAAATCGAGTGTAGCGGCGATTGCCTGGGCTTGCTGTTCTTCGCTGGTAATGGTCGCCCCAGGGTCGGCAGACATAGGACCGAAGTTGGCGAACTGGGTACGGTTGCCGCCTTCGATCGCTACCCAAACGGTGTGTCCAGGGAGGTGGGTTTTGGCGCTGGCGAGAAAGCCGGTCTTCTCGTCGTCCACCGTTCCGTAAACCATCAACACCGGCAGACTACAGTCAGCCAGTGAGGCAGCCCCTTCCACCCGTCCGGCCCATAAGACCAGCCCGGCAACACGCTCCGGGTGGCTGGCGGCGTAGTCCACTGCCACCGGCCCGCCGAAAGTGTGGGCGCCGATAACCCAGATGTCGATGTCGGGGTAGGCAGCCATGACAGTCTCGATCCGTCCCTCTTCTTCAATCAAATCATATTCCTGGTCTAAACGGCGGGAAAGGAATACGATCAGGTAGCCTTTTTGGGCAATCTCTCGGCCGACGAGGGCATAGCTTTGAATCTCCATGCGGCCTTCTGGGTAGAAAATCAAGCCGGCGGCTGGAACGGTTTTGGCGGGGGTCATCACCAACCAATCACCATCTTCCATGAGGGCGACTTCAACTTCATCGTCGCTTTCCATGGCGGTTGTGACATCGTCCGACAGGCCGAAAATTTTTCCGGTAAACAAGGCATAATTCAGCCAGACCAACAGCGCAACCCCTAAAACGATGAGAACGCCGATCCCGATTTTTTTCATCTTTGTCTCCTTTGCAGGCAATCTTTATATTGTATAGCATGATTGTACAAAAGATAAGCTATCCAGGCAAGGTGTGTAATAAAGCTTTCAGCCACAAACTACACCATAGAAAACCGGATGGTCGGGCAAACCTGGATAATGTATAATCACCGGGCTATATTTAGTTTGATCTAATATTATGTTTTGGGAGAACGACATGCGGCCAATGCCAAACTTAGAAATCGGATGGATGAACGGCTGGGTATTCCTGGGACTCTACTACCTTGCACTAATCATCACAGCCATCAGTTTCTCTACTGAAAAACGCAAGAAGCTGTTCTACGAACCGGACCCAACCAAGAGAAGCTCGTGGCGGGCTGCCACTGCCGTGGGGCAGGTCGCGTCAGTTGTTTTCAATCTCTTGATGATATGGTCACCCCTGCAAATTGGGACTCCCTCTTTCACAGCAGGTTCTATTATTTATTTACTTGGATATACCTTTGTAATGGTCTCCCTGGTGAACTTCAAGCGAACACCGGTCGATGAGATGGTCTCTCGTGGACTGTACCGCTTTTCACGCAACCCGCAGTGGGTCGGGTTGGTTCTGGTGTTCCTGGGCACGGCTTTGGCGGCGGCGACCTGGCTGCACCTGGGACTGGTATTGATCCTCGTGGTCACGCACCATTTCCAGATCCTCGCAGAAGAGAAAGCCTGTGAGGGCTTCTATGGAGAAGCATACCGGGATTACATGAATCGGCTTCCCCGTTATCTAATATGTAGGTAGAGATGGATAATCCCAAGATCTCCAAATACTATCGAGATGTACCCGCAGACCTGGTAAAAAGCTTGCTGGACTTTCGGCAGCGATATCCCTACCAGTCCCGCACCATCCAGGGATACGAATGGCGTTTCATCGATACGGGGGAAGGTAAAGAGGTGTTGTTCGTGATGGCGGGGGGCACTTCTATCACAGAGGTCTCTTACCAATCCTTATCCCATTTCGCCGAAAAAAGCCGGGTCATCTCACCTGATTACCCGCCCATCCGAGATATTGACACATTCTTCGCTGGGGCGATTGCCCTGCTGGACGAACTTGGGGTCGGTCAGTTCTCCCTCATGGGTGGGTCGTACGGCGGGTGGATGGCGCAGTCCTTCGTCCGTGCTTATCCGGAACGGGTTCGGAAACTCGTCCTCACAGCCATCGGGCCACCCAATGCAGAAAACAGCCGCCAAATTGCCAAAATGCTCGGTTGGCTGCGGTTGACGCCCACCTTTGTGTTGAAGATGTTGATCAACTACTCGTTCTCTCGGTTGGATACCAGCCTGACTGATGAATACCCCGAGATGGCGCTGCTGTGGGCATTGGTGAAAGAGGTTATGGGTACACGCGTTAGACGGGAGGATATTTTTGCCTTGCTGTACCGTTTGATCGACCAAACGGAGAATTATAATTTTTTACCGGACGATTTGAAGGATTGGGAGGGGAGCATCCTCATCGTTTGCGGTTCTGAAGACCCATCCACACCGACCGACAAACGCGAGGCGCTACGAACACTTTACCCACAGGCGGAGATGAAGATCTTCGAGGGGGGGGGCCACGGGATCGCCCTGACCCACCAGCAGGCATATTTCGCGGCGATCGATGAGTTTTTGATGCGGTAGTTGTTCTAATCTTTCCCACATTTGGATAAATTGACCAAGGGGTATAATGTATATCCTCCTGCTGTTTGACCATAGAAATGCTGGGCTTGAAGGGAGAATTCAGAGAAGAGGAGATCGAAATGGCAGAAAATTTAGAAGGGCTGGGCGGTCTTGCGGCGACATCCTTACTCACGCTTCACTGTCATGCATTGGAGAGCCAAGCGAAGAATCCGATCCTTGTCGATCCGACAGCCGTCGAGATCGTTGGAAAGTTGGCCCCAATATTATCGAAATCAAAAAATAAACTGTTCCAGAAAATGGCAAAGGGGAAAGTAGATAAAAACCTGGTTGTCCACGTCGCGCTGCGAGCAAGAAAATATGACGAATATATCCGGAATTTTCTTTCAAGTGCCCCTGATGGGGTGGTCGTCAATATTGGGTGTGGATTGGACACTCGTTTTCATCGCGTCGATAACGGGAAGGTGATTTTCTACGACCTGGATCTCCCGGAAGTCATCAACGTAAAAAAGAACCTCCTGGAAGAAAATGAACGATACCATTTTGTCCCTTCTTCCGTGCTTGAACACACTTGGATGGATCCACTCCTGGCACATCAAGGTCGGCCATTCTTGTTCATTGCTGAAGGCGTATTCATGTATCTTGAACGAGATTCTGTGAAATCATTGGTGCTGAAGCTGCAGTCTCAGTTCCCTGGATCGGAGCTTGTTTGTGAAGTATTCAACTCAATATGGTTATCAAAGGCATTAAAGGGAATGATCAATTTCAAGATGCAACAGGAATTACATTTGGGGAAGGACGTAACTTATCATTTTGGCATCCGCGACAGCCGGGAGATGGAGGCGTGGAATCCCGGTATCGAGTTCCTTGACGATTGGTCATATTTCGACGAGCCTGAGCCAAAAATAGGCGTGATTCGTCTTTTCAGGCACGTTGAAATCCTGCGGAAGACTCAATGGACAGTTCATTACCGGTTGAATTGAGTGAAGAGAGAGGGTCAAATTAATTACAGCTATCCAGTAATTTCTAAAGAGATCTTTGATAGCCAACGACAGAAAGCTGGTATTTTCCGGTAACGGCTTAGTGATTACGATACAATATGCAACGATTAATTATTGGTAAAGGAGTGCAGGAAAAATGACGGATAAACTCGATTTTAATGTAGATGCTGCCTATAAACACTTCTCAGCGGCGTGTTTCAACGAGGCTTGGGAACTACTGGATAAGCCAGACCGCACAACGGAAGAAGACGAACAGATGCTGCGATTGAGCATGGCTTCTCATTGGCACTGGACACAGCGGGAGGATTGCGCGAATACGAACATCTCCGTTTCGTACTGGCAAACCTCTAGGGTCTTTGCAGTGCTGGGGCAAGCAGAGAACGCAAAAAGATATGCTGAAATGTGCCTGGCAGTCAGCCAGGGGGATGATATTCCACCGTTCTATCTCGGATACGCGTATGAAGCACTGGCACGAGCCGAACTCGTGGCCGGAAACAGAAAGCAGATGACGCAACATCTCAAGGAGGTGCAAAAAGCCGCCGAAAAGGTGACTGATTCAGAGGAGAAGAAATGGCTTCTGGATGATCTGGCTACTATAAAGTAGGCCGTAGAATCTCAACCGCAAGATTTGCGGTTATTAAAATCAGTTGTTGTAATCAATGCTGCCTCAACAAAAAACTTGGTGCTGTAGAAGGGTAATGAATGTTTTAGATAAGATTTTAGCATAGAGAGTTGAGCATCATGGAAAAAACAGCCAACCGGAATTCATGGGAAAACCAACCTTTGCCTCCCCAAAGGACAATATTAACTGTCAAACGTTCCTTTAGGGAAGAAGAATACAATACCCTGGCAAAGGGTTTGATTCCAAAAGAGATGGAAGATAAATGGTTCATTTTCATGGAAAATAAGACCCTGTTCTTCCACCGTAGTTGGACGGGTGTTTGTATCTATCAGGTGCTTTTTGACGACCAACGATGTATAGCAGAGGTCTGGGCCAATCGAGATCCGGATCAATGCGGCATTTCAGACAATGAATATGACGTGAAATTGCTGTCCTTTTTGATTGACAACCTTCTCCTCGGCAAACGTACTCCCTTTCCCCTGCCAGAGGATCTTCCCGAGGACGTGCCCGAAGGTTTATACCAGCACAGCGTTTCGGGAACGGGTTATCCTGAGACACGACCTCAAGTAAAAAAGAATTGGGCAGCGAAAATAAAGCGTTTTCTATCTCGTAAATGAAAATATGAACCTCGATGTAGGAATGTCCAACGCCATTGGAGATGGCAACAGGTAATCAAATGAAGCAAAGATTTGTGATGAGAATAAAGACGGGGTTGTTTATTACGGCTGTCATCGCGATGCTGCTTGGACCTGTTGTCGTATATTATTCCAACCAGCTGGTCGATGACTATCTTCAAACCGACAAACTTATCCAGTCAGTCAACCAGGATGTACCGATCATCGCCGGGTGCGTCCCGTCGGTGGGGGAGGAAGCCTTCGCTGCATTAGATGAAATGGTGGTCGGAGATGAGGGCGACGCGGCCATATCGAAAAGGATGGAAGAATTGTTCCGCGCAGACCAGGGGGTGCGTATGTCGCCTATTGGACTCGATCTGCAAGCTTTATACGAAGAAGACTCCCTCCGGCGGATCGAGGTCCTGGATTACATCAAGAATGGACATATCCATTCCCCGACCGACCTGGTTTACGCGTCCTTTATCTTCCAACACGGAGACTGCGCGGAACATTACCTTTTCGCAAATAGGCTGGCGGAGCTTGCGGTAGATGCCGGTTATGAAGAAGCACGCTGGATCTACGCGGCGACACTGGACCGATATTTGATGAGAATGGGGGAACCGCAGAAGTATGGGACCCAATATACGCTGGTCGATGGTGTGTATAAACTTTATCAGGTCGACCCCAACACGACCGACGAGGAACGGGCCGAGTACCACGTACCCTCTCTCAGCGAAGCCATGCGTCGAGAGTCCGAGATCGAGGTGAGCAGCAATTTTCGCCAGCAATGGCTGGAGACATGGTGGTTGGTGTGGATCGGAGCGGGATTTGCGGCCTTGAGTGCTTTCATTGCGGTGGCGGCTAAAAAAATGAATGCGCGGCGCGGTTGGGTTATCCTGGCGATTTCATTGGCGGTCTACGTGTTGGGCGGGGTCGGGCACTATCTGCAAATCGATGCCTTGAAACAGGGAATCACGGATTTGCAGGGGAAAACTTGGAACCTAGTGAATGCCCTGCTGCTTGTCCTCTGGCTGGTCTTGGCATTGTTTGAGGTCGTTCGGCTTGAAAAGAAAAGCCTTCGAACCAACTCAAATCACCCCAGATAGGCTTTCCATTAAAGGGAACTCTCCCTATTCTTCCAATATCTGGTACAGCTCCACCAATACACCGAAAGTGCTTTTGGGGTGGATGAAGGCGAATTTACGGCCCGGGATCCCGTCTGCCTGGGGGGTGTCGTTGATGAGGCGAACGTTCTCGGTTTTGAGGCGTTCCAACATTGCTTCGATGTCGTCCACTTCCAAACAGATGTGATGGATGCCTGGCCCGCGCTTTTCGATGAAGCGTTTCAAGCCTGAATCTTCAGTGATCGGCTCGACCAGTTCGATCTCGCTGTCTTGTACCGGCAAGATGGCGATTTTTGCGGCCTGGCTTTCGACTTCCTGCATCTGTTCGAGTTCTAGGCCGAGGGCGTCCCGCCAGAAAGTCAGGGCTTTATCAATGTCGTTCACGACGATGGCGAGGTGGTTGATGCGTTTGATGGGGGATTTGGTCATAATTAATTCATTCCGTTGTTTGGGTTGTGATTGGTTATTTAGTCGGGTAGTCGTTAGTCTTTAGTCACCAGTCATTCGTCTAGCGGGAGAGTCAAGATTGCGTATTGCGTAATTCGTCTTATGAAGATGATCTATCATTTAATAACTATCAAACTATCCAACTATTGAACTACTGGACTAGCGACTAAAGACCATTGACTTTTCGACTAATGACTACCCCGCAGGGGAGTATTCTCCCCACTCCTGGCGGAGGAGGGTGCAGATCTCGCCGAGGGTGAGGTGGTTGTCTACGCATTCGATGAAGAGGGGCATGAGATTCTCATCGCTGTGGGTGGCTCTCTCCAGGCGGGTGAGTAACTCACTGACTTTGTTTTGGTCGCGTTTTTTGCGTAATTTTGCCAGTCGTTCTACGGCGTTGTCTTCGATGGCCGGATCGACGACCAAACGCTCCAGGTCGATCTTCTCTTCAGTTTGATAGGCATTCACGCCCACAACGATCTCCTCTCCTGCTTCCAAGTCTTTTTGGAAGCGGTATGCGGCGTTGTGAATCTCATTTTGAATGTAGGTACTTTCGATGGCTTCCATCACCCCGCCCATCTGGTCGATCTTGTCTATATATTCTTCCGCGCCTCGTTCGATTTCGTCGGTAAGGTGTTCGATCAGGTAGGAGCCACCCAAGGGATCGACAATATCGCCTACCCCGGACTCATTGGCTAAAATCTGTTGAGTACGTAAGGCTACCCGCACGGCCTTCTCGGTGGGCAACCACAAGGCTTCGTCCATGCTGTTGGTGTGCAGGGACTGTGTCCCGCCCAGAACGGCCGCCAGTGCCTGGAGGGTAACCCGTACGACGTTATTCTCCGGCTGTTGGGCGGTGAGAGTCGAGCCGGCTGTCTGGGTGTGGAAGCGAAGCATGAGGGCGCGCGGGTTGGTTGCTTTGAAGCGTTCCTGCATGATACGCGCCCACAATCGACGGGCTGCCCGGAACTTGGCGACCTCTTCGAGGAAGTTGTTATGGGCGTTGAAGAAGAAAGAAATCTGGGAGGTGAACACGTCCACGCCCAAGCCCGCATCAATAGCAGCCTGCACGTAAGCGATGCCGTTGGCGAGAGTGAAGGCGACTTCCTGCACGGCTGTCGAACCGGCCTCCCGGATGTGGTAGCCCGAAATGCTGATAGTGTTCCAATGGGGCAGCTCCCGCTGGCAGTAGGCGAACAGGTCTGTGATCAACCGCATGGAGGGCTTGGGCGGGAAGATATAAGTGCCGCGGGCGATGTATTCTTTCAGGATGTCGTTTTGGACTGTACCGCGCAAGGATTTAGGTTCAACGCCCTGTCGTCGGGCGATGACGATGTACATTGCCAGGAGGATGGCGGCGGGGGCATTGATAGTCATGCTGGTGGAGACCTTATCCAGAGGGATCTCACGGAAAAGAGTTTCCATATCTTCAATGGAGGAAACGGAGACACCAACTTTCCCAACCTCGCCCAAGGCGATGGGATGATCGGCGTCGTAGCCGTTTTGGGTGGGGAGGTCGAAAGCCACGGAGAGGCCGGTTTGTCCCTGTTCCAGGAGGTAGCGGTAGCGCCGGTTGGATTCTTGGGCGGAGGCGTACCCGGCGTACTGGCGCATAGTCCAGAAGCGGCCGCGGTACATGCCCGGATGAATCCCGCGGGTGAAGGGATATTCGCCGGGGAAGCCGAGTTTCTCCAAGTATTCATTTTCATCGCCGTCCTCCGGTGTTAGAACACCGGGGAGAGGGATGCCGGAGGAGGTTTTGAACTCAGATTTTCTTTCGGGGAAGCGGTCGAGGAGGAGTTGGAGGGTCTCTTTTTCCCAGCGTTGTTTTTCTTTCTTCAGACTCATCGGTTTTCCTCAGAAGGATTTTCTTCAGTATACTCCATTAGTCAGTAGTCTTTTGTTGCTAGTTATTAGTCTAGTAGTTAGGTAGTCGTTCAATTAAAACCAATTTACTATAAGGTAAGTTACGTAATTTGAGTTTTTTCTGTAGTTAAATGACTAAGAACTACCTGACTAAAGACTGATGATTACTCGACTGATGATTACTTGACTATCTTTTGCACGGCAGTGTATAATCGGTCAGCTTTACGGGCTAGCCTGGTATTAGAATAGAACTGAGGAAGTGAATATCGGAAAGATACGATACCTGTTCTACACTCCATTAGGTTTTGATGCTCGGTGACCTGTAAGTTCGCCGAGTTTTTTTAAGGAGTAATGGGCTTATGGCAAAAGAAAAGGATAAGATCAAAGTTGAGGGGACTGTGATCGAAGCGCTTCCCGGTACTCAGTTTCGGGTGAAGCTGGATAACGGCCATGAGGTACTCGCCTACCTCTCTGGCAAGATGCGACGATACTACATTCGCATTTTATTGGGAGACCGGGTGTCCCTGGAAATTTCTCCCTACGACCTGGATCGCGGCCGGATCACATACCGTTACAACAAGAACCGTCCCCCACAAGAACAAAAAGAAAATTAAAACGGTTAGTCTATCCGACTCTAGGGGTTATTTTTTATTAACGAGCGTGTCAACTGAATCATTTTCCCTGGTGAATTCTATCGGGGAAATTTTTTTTTATCGATTGGCAAGGTATGGTTTGCAAATCGTGGAAAACTGTCTTATACTGGATTTGAAAATGAAAAGACAAATAAAGGGTATGCGATGGATTACAGAATAGAGGAAATGTCGATAGATCATTACGATGATGTCATGGCTCTATGGAAAACCTCGGAGGGGGTTGGACTCAGCAGTGTCGATTCAAGGGAGAATATTAAACGTTTCTTAGAACGCAATTCTGGGATGAGTTTTGTCGTCATGGACAATAGTGAACTCATCGGGGCGGTGTTGTGCAGCCACGATGGGCGTATGGGGTACCTCACTCATTTAGTCGTGGATAAGGCCCACCGCCGCAAAGGTCTTGGACGTTCGCTGGTGGGGCGCTGCTTGTATACCTTGATGAGTATTGGCATCAGCAAATGCACCTTGCTGGTGATGGAATATGAAGCCGGAGCGATGGCCTTTTGGGAGAGTATCGGTTTGAAGGGGCGCGTGGATCTGTTGATGATGTCGCCAAGAGAAAAGGGGAGTGAGTAGTAATCATAAAAATTGAGGCGAGGCGCATTGCTAACTGGTGAAAACATCTGATTGAATTGTGGGGGAATTGCCCAAGAACCAGTTACATTATCAAATTCTGTTACATTGCAGAAATTGCTGCGAGGATGATTTATATTCTAAAAAATGTCAGATGAGGTAAATGATCACATGATTGGTTCATTCGAGAAGTTGGCTAAGCATCAAGAATCACTTGCTGGCTGAAAAGGCAAGACACTTGCCAGGCTTTATCGGGCAGGCTACCGTGTGCCCGATGGATTCATCATACTGCCGACTGCTTTCGCCGGTGACGATCTGGTCGAGGAGGCGTGGCTTCAAATCCAGGCGCAGCTCCTCCGCTTACGCCGGGCAGGTAGGAATACTTCATTCGCTGTGCGTTCTTCTGCGTTGAGTGAAGACTCCCCCCAAGCCTCTTTCGCCGGGGAATTTGAGACGGTTTTGGATGTGCGAACGGATGAGGAGGTCAGGGATGCCATCCACATGGTACGCCGTTCGCGACACAACGCCAGGGTGCAGGCATACAGCAAGGCTCAGAGGTTGGAGGAGATGGAGCATGATATCGCTGTTGTCGTCCAGCGTTTGATCCTGGCGGATTTATCCGGCGTGCTGTTCACTGTTGACCCGGTTACGGGCGATCTGATGCGGATGACGGGAAATTTTGTGCAAGGCTTGGGTGAAGAGTTGGTCTCTGGACAGGTCAATCCGCAAACCTTTACACTGGCTCGCCCGAAGGGCACATACAGTGGGCCAGCAGAACTCAGGCGCCTTGCCGGCAAACTTTACCGTACTGCTTGCCAGCTGGAGAAAGAACTGGGTGGTCCACAAGACATCGAGTGGGTAGTTGCGGGTGGGCGATTGCATTTACTGCAATCGCGCCCGATTACTACCTTGTCTGGATACAGAGCCGATACCGCCGAATGGAACGACAGTTTAAAAGGCAACTTTCTTTGGTCTGGCGCTAATCTGGGTGAGAACGCGCCTCGGGTGCTTACCCCTTTCACCTGCTCCTTGCGGAAGGGGCTTGTGTATGAGGGTGTGGATTTAACTGATGGTTCTTCTATCGGTGTGGACGGTTATCCGCTGGGGGGCATCATCGGTGGTCGCGGATACATGAATCTGAGTGTCCAGGTTTCGGCCATCCGGTGGTTATTTGGAGGAGATACCCGGAAGGCGTTGGATCAGGTCACCGCGTTTTGGGGAGGTATTCCGGAAGATGTGGAAATCCCACTCGTTCCAATTTCGACCCGAATGTGGTGGACCAAAGTGCTGCCTAGGTTCGCCGGGTTGGGGATCAGGATGGCTCGTTTTCGTAAGAAGGTTCCCCAATTCGTCGAGGAGAACCCAAGTTGGTGCGTTGGGATGAATCAACGCATCGGCCAGATCGAGAAGCCAGCGCAACTGGCCACTCTGTGGCGGGAAGAGATCACCCCATATTCCCTTCACTCGTTCATGATCGCTAATGCTGCTGCGACGGATTTTCCCAATCGTTTAGAGCGTGAACTGCGTGAATTGGTTGGTGCTGAGGATGCTATCGCGCTTCTTTCCAATTTAAGCGGTCTGTCATCCCGGTTGGAGAGTCTTGGTCCGTTGACAGGTCTCGCCAAGGTGGCGCGCGGCGAGATGAGTCGTGAGTCATATCTGAAATCCTACGGCCATCGGGGAGTGAATGAAGCCGAATATGCCTGGCCGCGCCCACAAGAAGATCCCACCTGGCTTGACCAGCAACTGGCAGCGTTCGTCAAGGCGCCGGTAGACATCGAAGCGCTTTTTGACAAACAACAAGCTACATACGCTGCCACATGGGAGCGTTTCTGTGAGCGGTATCCACGAAAAGTGGGGGCGATGCAGAAGCGTTTGGAAAAGGCTGCACAGGCCGCGCGCCAGCGTGAAGCAGCGCGATCAGAAGCGACACGGGGTGAGACTGTGATCCGCACTTTCGCCCTGCGCGCCGGTAAATTGACCGGCATTGGCGAAGATATATTTTTCCTGACCATTGACGAGGTTCTTGCTCTACTTACGGGCGATGACGCAGCGTGCCGGTTCATCTCCCTCCGAAAAGAGACCTATGCGCGTTACGCTGCGCTGCCGCCGTACCCAACGGTCATCGTCGGGCGATTCGATCCTTTCAAATGGGCAGCCGATCCAAATCGACGCAGCGATATTTTCAATGCGAATGTCCCGGATGAGGTGTCTGTCACAGATACCAGCGATACGGTCACGGGCTTTGCCGGTGCACTCGGTGTCGTTGAAGGGACTGTGCGGCGTCTAGATCATCTGGAGGACAGTGGCGATTTCCAGGCGGGAGAAATCCTGGTCACCACACTTACAAATATCGGATGGACGCCACTCTTCCCACGCGCTGCGGCGATTGTGACTGATCTGGGCGCGCCGTTGAGTCATGCCGCCATCGTCGCCCGCGAGTTAGGAATCCCGGCCGTGGTTGGTTGTGGTGATGCTACGATGCGGCTAAAAACCGGTGATCGAGTTCGCGTCAATGGCGGCCAGGGGCTTGTAGAGATTTTAGAATCCATGTAACCATTTAGACCGGTAAACAGCGGTATCCACTTCAAGTATTTCACAGTGTGCAAATTCGCTCCTTCAAATTCATAGAATCTGGTAAGCAATTTCTATATGGAGGAAAGGATGCATAAAAGTAAATAGAGGCAGAATACAAAAACGTTTGCCGAGGGGTGTATTTCCATTACGCTTCTTCTATTGATCGCTGCTATCATGGTTGTATGGTTGGGAGAAAGGATAGATTCCGATGCGAGGGCGCAGCTAGAGGCCGGGAATACCCTTTATCAAGAAGGGCGGTTCGACGAGGCTGAAGCGGCTTATCTGCAAGTGTTAAAACTTGCGCCAGAGAACCCAGACGCTTTGGAAAAGCTGGCCTTGATCTCGCTCTGGCGGAATGACACAAAGGAAGCTGATCATTATTTCGTAGATGCACTGATGTACACGCCCTGGTACAGAAACTTCTGGCCTTCGAACACAGATCTTAAATACCATCTGGGGATGACGTACCTACGTCAGGACCGCTTCGAGGAGCTGACACAGCTCTTTTACGAAGCAAAAGGTCCCATTCTGTTGGGCCCTTTCTGTGATTTGAACGCGCTTGGTAAACAAATGGCGCTTTTTGAGAATCAAATCCCCTACACAATCGAAGGTCCGGATGAGACGCACATTGATTTCGTTATCACCGATCCTTTACCGGTTGTCGAGGTGTCTGTCAACGGCAGCGAACCCCAATCCTTTATCATCGATACCGGGGGCATGGAGGTCATATTGGATGATGATTTGGCTGAACAAATCGGCGCACAGACCGCCGGATCGATAACAGGCAGCTATGGTGGAGGGAAAACGGCCGAGACCGGCCTTGGGAGGGTCGATTCGATTTCATTGGGTGAGTTCACGATTCGAAACGTTCCCATCCACATCCTTGATACGGATCAGTTTGGCTCAGGATTCAACGGCTTGAAGATAAAAGGTATCATCAGTACACGCCTGCTGATGCACTTCCTATCAACCATCGATTATCCCAACGGAGTCTTGGTCCTGCAGCGTCCAACGCCGGAGAATTACCAGCATTTGGATTCCCGTGTAGAGGCTGAAGGTGCGAAGGGCATTCCTTTTTGGCTCATTGAGACGCACTATATCGTTACCTGGGGGACGATCAACAATCTAGATCCGATGCTTTTCTTCGTGGATACGGGACTGGCAGGTGCGGGTTTTAGGGCAACGGAATCCCTCACAGATGAAGCCGAGATCGCAGTGGATTGGACAAAAACTCAAGAAGGTATTGGTGGTGGGGGCTCATATCAATCTGTGGACATTGTTATCGACCGCCTGACTCTGGGCAGTGGTGAAAATGAGGTCGTGGAATATCAGGTTCTTGGGAAAGCGTCAGAAAACTCACCGTCTATATTGGGAGATAGTTTTGATTTTACAATCAGCGGCTTGATTTCCCACCAGTTCTTTCGCAACCATGCTTTGACTCTGGATTTCACAAATATGCAGCTGATCATGCAATAATTCGGCACCTAGGAAAAAATACGATATCGCCAAGAGGGGGGGGAATGTGTGGCAGTCTTAGAAACAAGTAAAGGCGCAGTAAGCTGCGCCTTTGTTTGTAAATGTGGAAAAAGAAAAAGGATTATGAGTCCTTCGACTTTCTCAATTCGCCGGTCTTCATGTTAGGATCGTTATCCAAGGTCCATCCCTCGTCTATGAACAAGAGGGGGACGTGTGCTACAGTGATGAGATCACCTGAAAAGAGCCGCCCACTTTGGACCCGCTTCCGGTTGAGTGAGGTCCCGCTGGTGGAATTAAGATCGTGGATAAAGAACTTCCCATCTTCCATCCGGATCTCGGCATGCTGGCGGGAGACGTATTTGTCGTTGATGACGATGTCGTTATGCATATTCCGCCCGATGGTGACGACCGGTTTTTCAATGGGGAAGATTTGTTGGTTGATAACAACGAAGACTTTCTTTTGATCTAAACTCAAGTGAGTACTCCTTCAGTATTACAAACTATAATTGATTATACTCTATTCGGCAAATTACAAAGATGATAGATAAATTCATGAGATGATCGGCACAAGGAATCCAATCCTCAATCTGGAAGTGTCAACACCTGACCCGGATGAATAATATATGGATAGGTAATCTTATTAAGTGAGGCCAGGGTCTGCCAGCTGACTCCGAACTCGCGCGCCAGAGCATAGAGCCAGTCTCCTTTCTTGACGGTATAGGTGTTCTCACTCGAATCTTTGGTATCTTCTTTTTCTTTATCGGATTGTGTCTCGTTTTCTTCGGGTACTGGTGCAGGGGATGATCCGGCGTCTGTACCGGGTAAATTAAGCACCTGTCCGGGGTAGAGGGTGTATGGGTATTGAAGGTTGTTCAGTTCGGCGATTGCCTTCCAGTTCAACTCCAGGTCACGGGCAATCTGCATGAGGTGGTCGCCGCGCTTCACAGTGTAGTTTCCCTGGCTTTTCTTACTCACCTTTTTAGTTGGCTTGGGCGTAGGCTCTTGGGTTTTTGTGGGTTTTGCTGTCTTGGTGGGTGTTTTATCGGCATTCCCAACCCCGGTCTTCAAGACCTGCCCGGGATAGATGATGTAAGGGTAAACGATATTATTGAGGGCAGCCAGTCCTTGCCAACTGATCCCCCATTCCTGGGCGAGTTTACTCAAGAAATCACCGGGTTTGACTGTGTAGGTCTTCCCCGTGGACGAAGATCCACTTGAGGAATTATTATCTGAAGCAGGCTCTTCTGTCGGCGCTTTGCTTTGCTCGCCCTGGGCGATAACTGCGATGTTTCCCAAAACGCCCCAGGAGGCTTTAAAGTTCGAGATGGAATACTTCCCCTTGCTTCCGTTTCCAGCATCGATCAAATAGATGTTCGAATCATCATAGCCATAGGCAAGCATGGTATGCTCATATTTGGCGACAATCACTTTGCTGCCATCTTTGGCCGTGTAGGTGATGGGAGAGCCTTTCCATACGTGCCCTATCACCCAGACGATAACCGGACGTCCGTTGGCCAGTTCTTTTTTAAGGGCGTTCAAAGACATGCCGGACTTCGCTTTAGCTTCCAAGCCGTATTTACGCAAGTTTTTCGCAATGGGCTGGGCGTGCACACCATATGGGTTTGGAGGAGTCTGCCCCCAGGCGCCGTATACATTCCCCACGAAACCTTTCTCGGGGTTATCGCTTGTAGGGAGGGCATTGAAAAACTTTACTTCATTTACCGAGATGCCCCAATAGCCTGCCAGGTCGGCAGCCGAGCGTGATTCGCAGGATAGGGGGAGGGTCTGTTTATTGGCGGGAACGCCATCGATGACGGCGTAAGACGGCAGGGACGGTTCACTTATCGGGACAGCAGCCGTCGCCCACATACTAAGTGCTGCAGAAAAAAGGATGATTTTAATTAAAGGTTTTCTCAAGGCATTTCCATTTTATCGAGGAGTGATGTGAAAGGCAATAAGAAAAGTGGTTTACTCAATTTCCCTTAATCCTATCAGAAGCTTTTCTCATCGAATGTTTAATCTTCATGTTAAGGGCATATAAATCCATTTGTAATTTATATTGCGTATAGGTAAGGGATGGGTGAGGAATATATTATCGACGATGAGGAATTCTTTGGGGGATCAATCCTGTTGCTGTTACAGCCATATTGCCCAGTACGTCCCAGGAGGCTGTGAATTTCTTGTAGCTGTAATTTCTTTTTGTCCCGTTGCCTGCATCGATGAGGTAGATTCCAGCCTTATCGTAACCATAAGCGAGCATGGTGTGTTCGTAGCGAGCTACAGTCACTTCGCTGCCGTCTTCGGCTGTATAGATGATGGGTTCACCTTCCCAGACGTGCCCCACCACCCACACAATGACCGGCCGACCACTGGCAATCTCGATTTTCAATTCTTCGAGAGTAAATCCATTCTGGGCACGGGCGTTCAGTCCAAATTTCCGTAGGACGATAGCTACAGGTCGGGCATGCACGCCGTAGGGTTTTGGCGGGGTCTGACCCCAAACGCCGTAGACGCTGCCCACGAAGCCTTTCTCGGGGTTATCGGACGCAGGGAGGGAACTAAAGAAGGTAGTTTCTTTGAATTTCACTCCCCAGAATCTTGCCAGGTCGGTGGCTGAGCGCGATTCACAGGAGAGCGGGTAAGTCTGGCCGCGCCCGGAAATACCCTTAATAAAGTAGACCGCTGGCAGTTCCTCATCGAGGGGGGCAGCGCCAGTTAGCACGAGGACACATAGCGACAAGAGAAGGATCATCGTCCTGGTTGTGGGTTGTTTCATAAATCCATTGTAGCGGTATCTAGGGGGAGCGGCAAGGGTATAATCGTATGGATGGAAGACATCAAACGCCTTCGAGACGAAGCGGCGGCGCTGTTGGACATCTTGTTGAGTGACCAACAAATCGCAGCCTTTCTCTGTTATGCAGACGAACTTGCGGCTTGGAACCGGAAGATGAATCTCACCGCTATCGTCGATCCCGTGGATATCCGCCGGAAACACTTCCTCGATTCGCTGAGCTGCCATTTGGCGATGGCGGATGCAACCAAAGCTGATGTGGTGGACGTCGGCGCAGGGGCTGGTTTTCCCGGAATTCCCCTCAAACTCTTCTATCCTGAGATGAACCTGACCGTGATCGAGTCGGTCAAGAAAAAGACCTGGTTCATCTCTCACATGGTGGCAGTGTTGAAACTACAGGGGGTGGAAGCCCTCACGGCGCGCGCTGAGAAATTGGGGCAAGATTCTACTCACAGGGAGCGATACGATTGGGCCGTCGCCCGCGCGGTTGCCTCTTTACCCGTGCTGGTGGAGTATTTACTGCCGCTCGTCAGGGTGGGGGGATATGCATTGGCGCAAAAGGGTGAGGGGGCAATGAGTGAGGTGGAAGAGGCGTACGACGCTATAGATATCTTGGGAGGAAAGGTGGCTGAGATCATCCCTGTAGAGATCCCGGGTGTCGATGAAAGGCGGCATTTAGTCGTGATCGAGAAAATAAGCCCAACCCCAGAGAAATACCCCCGGCGGGTGGGGGTACCCACCAAGCGGCCGTTGGGGTGATGCAGGCAGTGTATGAAATAAATGACAGCAGGTTAAGATGGAAATACACCCACTATCCCCGCAGGTGACAGCTTTCATACAACCGGAGGGCGGTTCGAGTGTCGGGTTGATAGAAACATCGGATGGCTACGTGGTCATCGATACTACTTCGAGAGAGGCTGACATCCGTGATTTCCTGTCAGCCGTGGATGTGACCCCAGCTGATGTTTGCCTGGTACTCATCACTCACTCCCACAGCGACCACACCAGCGGAATCCCTGTTTTCGATTGCCCTGTCCTTTCACACAAACTCACCCGCCAGCGTATTGTGAGGCGGGGAACAGAACGGGCGCAAAAGCAGATTCCAACGGAGGTGTTCGAAGATCGGAAAGAGTTTCAGATCGGTGGTGTGAAGATCGAATTCATCCACGCCGGGGGACACACGCCCGGCTCTTCAGTCGTGTGGCTGCCGGAGAGGAAGATTTTATTTTCGGGTGATTTGATTTTTTCCGATATTTATCCCTTTTTGAACGTCGCCAATATCCCCGACTTGATGGAAGCCCTGGAATGGCTGCTGAGTTTTGACGTCCGGATCATCGTTCCAGGGCATGGACCTCTCTGTGGAATGGAAGAGGTTGCCCGCCAACTCAACTACCTGCAAACTTCCTGGGAACGTACTCGGGAACATCTTGCCCATGGCCACAGCCTGGAGGAGGCGATGGCAGACCCCGGCTACCCTAAATATTCTGATCGGGGGTATGAGCAGTTGCACACCTGGAACATCAAGGCGATGTACAGGCAGTTGAAGAAATTATCTGGTTAGTTGGGGGATATTTTATATAGAAAAAGTTCTGCTGAATCTCAAGAGGTATTAGAATTAACCTGCTGTTTTATTCTCTGTCTCTTCTTCATCTCCCGGTATGTTTTGTCCCTCCTTTGTCCATATCTCGTGGTAGGTCTTGAGCCACTCCGACATCTGGACACGGTTTTGTTCCGCTTCGGTTTCTTCACGTTCGCGTTTGAGCTGCTGCTGGCGGGAGTAGATATCTTGCTGCACTTGGGCGGGATCGTGTACGTCGAAGAAGGTCAGGGTGGTGTCGGCGATGACGACGTTGACGATGCCGTAATCGAGGATTAGGTGGAGAAGGCCATTACGTGAGTGTTCGATGCTTAAAATGTTCTTGATGGGCGCCGATTTGGTCAGCTCACGGCCAAGCGGTTTTCGCTCGCTGTCAATGATGGTTTCTTTGGTCAGCTTGTATATGTCGTTCTTCCAGTCGAGATAATGATAAACGATGGCACTCAGGCATGCTAACATTCCACCCCCTATGAAAAAGAGGATGGTCAGGAGGGGAATTTCTGTGTCCTCTATCGCCAGGGATTGGACGAGCAGGTAAATCGTCAATACAACCAGTCCGGTGAAGATGAGTGTGGGAAGCCAGACTTTACCGAGTAAGACGACCCAATGTTTGTGATAGGTAATCACGTCTCCTTTCACTTCTCGGGTTCGCAGGAGGGGAATAACCCACTTTTCCTCTTCTTCTTCATTATCGGATTTTCCTTTGGAGGAGTGAATATCCACAGGGTGGGTATTATCCAGGCCCAGGCTTTGGCGGATACTTTGGCGCATGAGTTTTGAATGTGCTTCTTCAGTCTTCGACCGGACGCGGATGAGCAGCTCTTCAATCAGGTTCGCAAATTGGGTCGGCTGGGCTACATTGAATAAACGAAGGCTGCCTGTGCCGGTAAATGTACGGATAAGGACGTTGCCATAGCCGAAGATACGGCTGGTCTGGTCGGTCTCTACATTCACCGATTGGATCGCTGCCATGGGCGCCTCATGCCTGCTGTCGCTTTGCAGGAGAACCTGTTCGAGCCACACGATCCGCTCGTTGGTGATGATGAAATAATCGTTCATCCAGTTGTATAAATCCCAGAGGAACCAAAGCACACCGGCTACCACCATTCCAAGGCCGATAATCAGTGAGATGGTGTTCAATCCGGGGATATAGGAGGTGAAGAACAGGAAAAAGATCGCCAAAAGGAACAAAACCATCGGTTTGGCGAGGTCGAAGCCCAAAGCTGCAATATGCCGGCGGGCGATCAGGTGGATGACTTCTCCTGAGTGGAGCCAGGTAAAGCGCAATTTGCGTGCTTGCTGGTAGGATGCCGCGTTGATTTTCAGGGCTGTTTTCGTATCTGGATAGGTATTCGTCATCCATTCGAAGTCTTTTATATCCATGGTCAGGAAAACGCAGTCTTCCAAGGCGGTCACCGAAGCAGAACGGGGACGATTGAAGAGTAAGGCTTCTTCTCCGAATGAATCTCCTCTCTGGAGTGTGGCCAATTCGACTTCACTTCCTTGTTCTCTGCACCACACACGGACTCTCCCGCTGAAGATAAGGTAGAATGTGCGGCCGCGTTCGCCATGGGTAATGAACTGCTCGCCCGCCCGAACAGAATACTCGACCAGACGAACAGCGATCCTGACGAAATCGTCATCCTCCATTCCTTTGAAGAGCTGCCGCTGTTTGAGGAATGCTATCTTACTCTCTTTGCTGATAGCCATGTTTCGATTTTAGCATGGAACACGGAATTTGGCTTTTCTATCGAGAAAGAAGAATACCAGCCGCTACATTGTATAAGTTATCCCTTTCCAGGGGTCGTTGTGTTAGAATCCGCACACTATAACAATGAGAAGGAGTAGATGACATGCCCATTCATTTTGGCACAGACGGTTGGCGGGCCGTTATCTCTGATACTTTTACCTTTTCTAATCTGCGCCTGGTCACGCAAGCCATTGCCGACTCTATCCTGGCAGATACCAAGAACACGGGACCGTTGGACGCCAATCGGGTACCCAATTTGAATATTGTGGTGGGTTTCGATACCCGCTTCCTCTCCGACCGGTATGCCAGCGACGTCGCCCGAGTCCTGGCGGCGAATGGATTCCATGTCTATCTGGCCCAGGCTGATTGCCCCACACCGGCCATCTCGTTTTCTGTGAAGAAGTTAGGCGCCGTGGCGGGAATCATGATCACCGCTTCACACAACGCGCCACGGTATAGCGGGATCAAACTAAAAACCTCCGATGGCAGCGCTGCCTCACGAGCACAGTGCCACCGGGTAGAAGTTTACCTCAACGATAACGAAGAGCGCGGTCGGGGCCCCAACCAGATGGACTTCGACCTCGCCCGTGAAATGGGGCTGATCGAACGCTTCAACCCTATCCCGGCGTATTACGAACACCTTCGGACCCTCATCGATTTCGATGCGATTGCCGAAAATCCGGTCAACGTGGTCGTCGATTCGATGTTCGGCTCCGGGCGCGGCGCAATCAACGGTATCCTTCAGGGAACAGGCTGTGAAGTGTACGAGATCAGGGGGGAGATGAATCCGGGATTCGGCGGTGTACATCCTGAACCGATCGGACGATATCTCAGCCCGTTGGCTGGCGCTATCAGCCAGGGAAGGGGCGTGCTTGGGCTGGCAACAGATGGTGATGGCGACCGCATCGGGGCGATGGATGAGCGCAGTAATTTTGTAGATCCGCATAAGATTATGGCCCTCACTCTACGTCATCTCGTGGAGAAACGGGAAATGACCGGCACAGTGGTACGGACGGTTTCTACCACCCGGATGATCGACCGGCTGGCGAAGAAATTCGATATTCCTGTGATCGAGACACCAGTAGGATTCAATCACATTGCCGAATTGATGCTCAAGGACAACGTCCTCCTGGGGGGAGAAGAATCAGGCGGAATCTCATTTAAAGGCCATATCCCGGAGGGGGACGGGGTTCTAATGGGCTTGATTCTGTTGGAGATCGTTGCTTCCTCAGGGGGTTCTCTATATGAATTGGTGGAGGATTTATTGAAGGAGGTAGGCCCGGCGCACTATGCCCGCACAGACCTGCGCCTCAAACGGCCTGTCGAGAAAAATACTATGACTGCCCGATTGGCCGATGGCAAGCCTAAATCTATCGGCGGTCAAAAGGTCGTTGAAGTTGTGACAATGGATGGGTGCAAATTTATCTTGAAGGATGATTCCTGGCTGCTCATCCGTCCATCGGGCACTGAACCGGTATTGCGCGTGTATGCCGAAGGGCGCAGCCCTGAGATGGTGGAGGCCTTATTGGCTTATGGCGAAGAGGTCGCCAGAACAATCTCTTGAGATGTATATCCCTGAAGCGGTAATCCGCATCTACCAGATATTGATAGGATACTAGCAGAGAGTAAAAGAGGATGCCTCTTGGTACCCCCTTTAATTTCTATTGTAATAAGAATTTTTTAACGGCATACCAATATACAATCGATTGAATTCCAAATCCAGGAACAGGTATTGTCGAGGGCGAAGATATCCGTTTCAGCGGAGGTGTCTGCAAAGGGGCGTTCGATCTTGATGTAATCCTAAAAACCGCAGCCGAGACTTTGGATCACCTTCTTCCTCACCCAAGTTACCAACCGCCCACGAAACAAATGTGAATTTATAACCGGGCGTGGATGTATATAAATTTGATATTTAGAAATCCTTTTTGAATATCGCTTTATAGTTATGAAGAAAACCCGGGTTCCCTCCAAATGCTATCTAATACCAGTGCTACAGCCCCTACAACGCAAGCTTCAGTCCCATGTTTGGATTCCACAATTTTTAGATCTTGCTGTGAAAATTTCAGGGAATAATTAGATACAACATCCTTGACTATAGGTACAAGGATGGATGAAGCATAATTTAGTGCTCCTCCTAAAACAATAAGTTCAGGGTTCATGAAATCGATTACACTTGAGACTAGAATGCCTAAATTGAATCCTACATTCTTTAACGCTTCTAAACAAATCTTGTCCCCTTCCAATGCGGCGTCAGCGACCACTTCAAAGGTTATTTTTTCCAAATCATTATGAACTGAATTTGAGATAACGCTTTCTTCATTTGGGTTTATCTTCTCTCGAACTTGTTTCACTACTGCTCGAGGACCAATCACTGTTTCGTAACATCCTCTTTTACCGCAATTGCATAGTTCCCCATCCGGGTCATAGGTCATGTGACCAATTTCAGCCGCATAACCGAAACCGCCTCGATATAATTTACCGTCAATCACAATACCAGACCCTAGACCAACGCCAACACTGATGTAAATAAAATTATTGATACCCTTTGCCACGCCGAAATAATATTCTCCCATTGCTGCAGCATTAGCTTCGTTTTCGACAAAGATCGGAAGTTCATAGCGCTCAGACCATATTTTATAGAGTGGGACATTCTCCCAACCCAGGTTAGGCGCCAGCATCAACATTCCTCTATGAATATCAACTAAACCTGGCGCTCCAATACCAATACCAAACGGGCGCATTTTCATTTCTTTTCCCTCTTCTAAAGCATCATCGACCAAATCAAATGCCCTAGAAAGGATTTTTTCTTGACCGAAGGACGGGTCTGAACCTTCATAATACCGCCAGCGTACATTTCCCGCAAAATCTGAAATGATCAAAGAATGGAAATCAACGCCAAATTCGTACCCTATAGCAAAGCCACCATCTGGATTTAGCTCCAACTGCATTCCAGGACGGCCAATTCGATCTGACTGAAATGTTGTCTCTCGTACCAGATCGTCATCTAAGAGTTCATTGATGATTGAGGAAACTGTAGAGCGAGTCAGACCAAGGCCAGCAGCGACTTCAGCGCGCGATATCGGTCCATTACGGCGTAAATAATCTAGCACAAGAGCTACATTATGCCTTCGGATGAGATTGTGGTCAGCTGTTGATCCCATAGCTCAGGTAACCAGAAAATTCACTCTTGGAACAGGCATCGGCGCCCAAATGACGCCATCTAGCGATTGCGCTTCAGATAAACGTCTGAGTAAACCGCCAGAACGAGAACCACGCCTTTAAGGATATACTGCCAGGCAGCGGCGACATTCATCATCTGCAACCCATTGGTCAGGCTGGTCATGATCAATGAACCGATGATGGCGCCAAAGATGGTACCAACACCACCCAGGGTAGAGGTGCCTCCCAGGATGCAGCTGCCAATCGCATCAAGCTCATAACCTTGACCTGCCGCGATGGTGCCATACCCTACGTAAGAAGCAAGAACCACGCCGGAGATGCCGCATAATAATCCCATCAGCACAAAAACCGTGAACACATTGCGTTTAATACTGATACCGGATAAACGGGCTGCTTCGGAGTTGCCACCGATAGCGTATGCGTAGCGTCCAAAGGGAGAATTGGAAGCAATGTATGCCATTACTGCGGTTACGATAGCCAGTAAAAGTACAGGATTTTGGAAACCTTTGTATTTATTGACCAAAAAAATGTAAACCAAGATCAATATTGAAAAGAAGATAGTCTTTGCTAGGTCAACTACAAAGGGATCAAGCTTAAAACCATATTGCTGCTTTTTTTGGCGTCCCCCAAACATGGAGTAGAACAACAAAGCGATCACCAATGCTCCAATCACCCAGCCAAGCGTCGGTGAGAGGTAACCCTGTGCAATGAATGTGATTTCATCCTGGTTAGCCGGAATCGTTTTCCCCTGAGTCACGACCAGGATGGCGCCGTTGAGGATCCACATACCACCAAGGGTAACAATAAATGAAGGTACTTTCAGATAGGCGATGATCCAACCCTGGATGACACCGAACAAGGCGCCGACAGCCAGACCGATAACGACCGATAACATAGCAGCCAACACCGGTTTGTCTGGGATAAGAGTGTACCAGACGCGCGCCTGGAAGTGAGCCACCACGACCGAGACAAAACCGGCCAGTTTCCCGACAGACAGGTCAATATTGCCGGTAACGATCACCAACACCATACCGATCGCCATAAACGATGTGACTGTCATCTGGCGGAACAGGTTTGAGAAGTTCTGTGGTTCAAGGTACCTATGTCCTGTCAGGAAATAGAATAGTACCCAGATAACGACCATCGCTAGTATGATGGCGTATGTTTGGATGTTCTCTTGAATTTGTTTTCTAAAATAATTTAGTGTATTCATTGTTTTCACCCGTTCAATTACAGTTTTTTGAGAATGCGATTCCTGTGGCAAGAGCCATGATCTTCTCCTGGTCGGCTTCAGAGATATCCAGAGTTTCTGTGGACTGGCCTTCACACATGACCACCACCCGATCGCTCATGCCCAACACTTCCTCCAACTCGCTGGAGATCATGATAATGGCAATACCACTTTCCGCCAGATCGTTCATCAGCTTGTAGATCTCAAACTTTGCGCCAACGTCAACACCGCGGGTCGGGTCATCCATGATCAATACTTTAGGCTTGGACAAGAGCCACTTAGCGATCACGACTTTCTGCTGGTTGCCGCCGGAAAGCGAGTAACAGGGTACAGTCAGCCGCGGCGCTTTGATTGCCAGCCGCTGGGCCATCTCTTTACTTTTGTTCAACTCAACCAATTCGTTCACTTGATACCAGGTTGAAAATTGCTTGAGATTCGGCAGAGAGATATTGCGGAGCACAGATTGGATCAAAACCAGGCCAAGCGACTTTCGATCTTCAGGTACCAGGCTCAAACCTTCGTTCATTGCATCATTCGAACTGTGGATCTCGAGTTCTTTTCCTTCTAATTTAATCGAACCTTCCGTGATCTTGCCATACTCCCCAAATATGGTTGTAACCAGTTCAGTGCGGCCGGAACCCATCAATCCGGCAATACCCAAAATTTCCCCTTCCCGGAGGTTAAAGGTTACTCCTTTTACAATTTCCTTACCTCCGAAGTTTGGATCGATAGCGTGCAGGTTTTCCACTTGAAAGATCACCTCTCCAGGGTGGCGTTTCCCTCTGGGAAAGCGCTCTTTCATTTCTCGGCCGACCATGTAACTGATTAATTTTTCTTCATTAAGTTCAGCAATATCCCGAGTTATTATCAGTTTGCCATCACGTAAAACAGAAATCCTATCTGTGATGCGGAAAAATTCTTCCAGCTTGTGAGAGATGTAAATAATGGTCATGCCGTGCTTTTTCAGTGTGCGCAAGATCTCCATCAGTTTGACGATCTCGGCTTCAGACAGAGCGCTGGTTGGCTCATCCAGGATCAGTATCTTGGCATCCTCCGAGAGCGCTTTGGCAATCTCAGTCATCTGCTGCTTTCCAACCCCTAAATTCTTTACCAGCACTTGGGGTTCGATATCAAGGTAATATTTTTTCAATATTTCCCGGGTATCCGCATAGAGTTTATTCCAGTTGATCACACCCAAATTCGTCGGTTCGTCTCCCAGATAAATGTTTTCACCCACAGTCATGGCGTTTACCAGGGTCAGTTCCTGGTGGACAATCGAAATCCCCGCCTGGCTGGCTCTGAGAATTGCGCGGTCCTCCAGTCTCAATTCTTCCCCCTCATAAATTACTTTCCCTTCATAGGTCCCCCAAGGGTGAATCCCTGCCAGGATATTCATCAAGGTCGATTTACCAGCACCATTCTCGCCGCAAAGACCGTGTATTTCCCCCCGTTTGATCTGAATCGAGACATCACTCAAAGCTATTACACCAGGGAATTCCTTTGTGACATGTTGGATATCCAGGATTATGTCATCACTCATGTTTAGAATTCTCCTTAGAAAATGGTGGGCTTCCCTGTTTTTGATAAGGGCAACAAGGAAGCCCAATCATCACCCTAAGATATTATATTTCAAATCTTAGGGTTTCGGGGGTCGTTGGCTCTCGGGAATGCCTCGGTAGACGTCTTCGTATTTCTGGAAACCACTGACAACGATCTCGTCGTACACATTGTCCGCAGTCACCTGGACAACCTCCAGGAACAGGCAAGGCACGGTAGCATCACCGTATGAATCATCCCCTGTCAGGTCAGCCATCGAGGTATCTACGAGTTCGGGGATTTCAACACCCCTAGCCAGCTTGTCAGCCAGATCAACGGCGATCGGAGCGAGGTTGCGGGTGTCTTTGAAGACGGTCACAGTCTGCTCGCCCTTCACGATGCTGTTACAACCATCGGCGGTGGCATCCTGGCCGGAGATTGGAACTACGCCAGCCAGACCCTGAGCACTCATGGCCTGCAGAGCACCAAGAGCAGTACCATCGTTGGAGGCAATCACGCCGTCAACATCATTATCAACGGCTACCAACATGTTCTCCATCAGCGATACAGCTTTGGCTGCATCCCAATTCTCAACCCACTGATCCTGTACAACTTCGATAACATCAGAATCGATGTAGGGTTGGATAACTTCCATCTGCCCACGACGTACGAGGTGAGCATTGTTATCGGTCGGGCTGCCGCCCTGCAGGATGATGCGAGCTGGGCCATTGGCATCCACGTCCCAGTTATCAATGTCCAAGGCGGTCATAACACCCTCCGCCTGGTTGCGACCAACTTCCACGTTGTCGAAGGAAATGTAAGCAGCGATGTCGGTGGATTTGATCAGGCGGTCATAAGCAATAACGGCCACACCAACCTCATTTGCGCTAGCAACAGCTGTGGCAGCGGCATCACCATCTTCAGCGATAAGGATAATGGCTTTAGCGCCCTGAGAAACCATGTTATCGATCTGATCATTCTGCAGTTTCGGGTCATGGTTGGCTTCCTGCGTCAACACTTCATAACCCAAGTCCTCAAGCAAATCGCGCATTTGCTTCTCTTCGACTGCCCAGCGCTCGGTGGCGAAATCAGAGAATGAAAGACCAATAACCGGTTTATCAGAAGTGACACCTGACCCGCCACAAGATGCCAGGGTCAAGACACCCAACAAGGCTAAAGCTACTAAAGCTATTCGAAACGAGTGTTTCATTTTCTTTCTCCTTTTTTATAGATTAGGATATTCAGAATATTGGGGGGCGTGTTTGTTAAATTTCGTATATTTCACCTCCTTTAACTATGCAGAATGTAGAGAGATTATGAAGTAATCTTGCTTTGAACCCGGATTGGCGTGCTCACTAATCTTCTTTTGTTTGTTGTATATCCAAACAAAATAATACTATACTAGCAAATTATTACACGAATGTCAAGCATTACACTTTCCAGGAGTGGAATCTGATTGATGATTGGGAATTCGAGGGGTATTCTAAAACGAAAGATGACGCCGATTAGCGCCATCTCCCATTTATATAGAATTTGTACCAGTCCAAAAAAAAGAGATGGTGATTTGTTATCGCCACCTCTTTATATCTTTATATAAGTGGATCGCTCCCCCACGCGCAAGCGTTTGCATCCCAAATTAAAATACCATCAAAAGTGTTCAGGGTACGGCTTATGCTTGTTACATTTTTGTCATGCATTAGCCTGGTGGTGGATCGCAATACCATTCACAGGCATTTGCATCCCAAAACCAAAAGCCAGCACCACCATAGCATTGTAATGGATCAGGTGCGGGGGGCTGCACACATCCGCCGCTACCTGGGGTACCTGGTTTTTCTTCGACTTGGATGCCACACTGGTTGGGGAAACCCTGGAGAGGTACGCCGTAGGTCCAAGAACAGGTGTTGTCGAGGGCGTACACATCGGTCCTGGTGAAGGTATCCACGTAGTCGAAATCAGTCGGGACGAAATCAATCAACCCGGCCCACATGATCCAACTGAACTGCTCCTTATCGGTCGCTGTGCCCAGTGCGCGTTTGAAGGCAATCTGGACAACGTTGGGGTCGGTAGGTGAGATGCGCGCCCAGGCGAGGTCGGGATCGTCGCCCACGCCAGCGTCGAAAATGATCTCATCATAGCCCCCATCGGGGTTGTCTTCATCAGCTATCACAGGTGTTTCTGCGCCGACGGTAGTGTCGTTGTCTTTCCAGACTTGTACACCGGACACGTCCCATTCCTCACCCGGTTGGGAGGCGAGGATGAGAATCTCGCCGCGGCCATCCAGGTCCCGGTCGAGTTCGATGCCGTAGGTGCCGTTCATGGGTTGGGGTTCGACGACCTCGCCATAGTAGGTGAACAACTGGGCGAAGAACCAATCGTCGTCGTAGCCGATCTGTGCCTTGGAGATATCGGATTGAGGGGTGTAGTTCGTGAGGGTGTCTTCAAAGGGGCGTTCGATCTTGTTGTAATCCCAACGGTCACAACCTGGGCTGAGGATAACCTGTTCGCTATCGGTATCCTCAACAGCAACAGTGACTCCATTGCCGATGGTGCAGTCGGAGATAAGTTGGGCCAGCAAGTAGATTGGATCGCCAGGGATCAGCGTGTGAGTGATGGGGACCGAGGTGAAGGTGGGAGTAGGGATGATTTCAGTGGGCGGAAATTCTTTTCCACAGGCGGTGAGGAATACCAGAATGAGTATAAGAAAAGCAAATAGCTTGCTTATTTTCATATTTCTCCTCCAATTTAGCTGGGTGTGGAACGGTGGTTTGAATTATATGCCAAGATGATTCTTCAAGAAAGGGGAAAAATGGGGGATGTGTTGGCGATGATAGAAATTTCTCTGGCTTGGAAACAATGAAGTTTGTAAAGGAAACTCTTTCTATTCCTCATCCTTCTCTTCGCCAATCACATTCCAAAAAAAGTACAATCCATCGATAGGCTTGATCTCCAAAGCGTCGGGATAGGGTAAACATTGATACTGCTCCTCGCTGCCTTCTTCAGCAGTTCCCTTCATGAAATGCGTACGGTTTTTGAAAGAGTCTAGCCCACACTCACCATCTTCCGCACAAGCTTTGGTTTGTTCATAATCAAATTGCCCAAAACCTTCAGGGCGTTCGTATGAACCATAGCCGCCGCCTAACATGTCTAAAACCTCTTGAAAGGCTTGGTTATAGATATCCCTTTGTTTCATCCCCTCTTCCGCATATTTTTCTCGAAAATATCCATAATTTACAGCCATCCAATAAGCCAGGTATGTAGAGGGGATATCTTCAATTGAGAGGGAAGATTCGACCCCAACCCGATCAGGGAGAGTGAAGGTCCATTTTTCGTACCTTCTCTGGTAATCGAGCCAGATACTTAAACCAATTTGCTGCATTGTTGGCACCGACACATGGTTCAGAAATTTTACTTCGTAGGTTACGGCATAGGAGTAATCAGGCCCTGCTGTCTGAGGCCCAAGTGTAATTTCTCCTGAGCCAGTTCCATTTCTTATTTTCTTTAATTTGATCCAAAAATCGTGTGCCAGATAGGTTACGATGTGTGATTTATCCAGCAGGGTGCCGTTGTTGAGGACACAGTATTGTGGATCTGTGGGTTTCAACCCACAAATGGGCAAATCTTCCTTGTTTACCTGGTTAACTATATTCACATAGGATTCGTAGTTCTTCGTCCCAGAACCAATTTCCCACCCACCGCAATCCTTGAGGACGATGCTGGGGTAATGGAGGAATGGCAGAAAGATTTTTGGCGGGAGCTGTTCAACTTGCGTTTCCATTTTCCAGAGGAAACCCAGCCAAATTCCAGCTAACACAAATCCCGCGATCCCAATAACTATATATAATTTTGTCAGGCAGCTCTTTGATTTCCTTTTACCCATTTGTATCTTCCCCTTTCCAAAAACATTAATCAGACAAGAAAACCTCACCCCATTCGAACACGGGCCCATCCATACAGGCCAGTTTATGTTTCCTCCCTTTTCCAGGGACCGCACATACCCCGCACTCGCCTAGGCCCCCGCAGGGCATGGGCAGGTAGACCAGGGCTTGAGCCGGGCACGGCAGCGGTGATGTCGGTGATAATCCCATGGTTTTGGCGATATTTTCATATTCGACCGGCGCGCCGTCGAAAGCCAGGTAATCACTCCACGAGATGGCATCAGGCAGGGCATGTAGGGGATTGGCCTCTATCTGGCTGGACAGGCGAGGCAGGGGGGCATCGGTGAACAGGGCGACTTCTAACCTCTTGTAAATGGACATCTCAGCGAGGGGCAGCAAACGAGCTGTGGTATCGCTCAAAGCGACCAGACCGATCCGTTTGGCCTTGAGTGGAATATTGAACCCATTTCCCAGCGGGGCGCGTAGAATCAGGGCGTCCCCGGGCTGCCAGTCCAGCGGGATGGGTGGAGCTGCGGTGAAGGTTGAAGTGTTGTCTCCCCGCCACCTACTCAAGAAAAGGGATAAGGGGACGGTGGTGGTTTCATCTCCCCTTTTATGTGACTGGATGTATTGGCCTGGTGCGGGGATGAGTTCTTGGGGGCAGGCGATCTCTGCCCGTCGGCCTCCATCTTGACCCAACTCGATGCGTATCACCGTTCCGGTATGTACTTTCACATGGGCATGGTAACATGCATCGATACGATGGGCAATAGAGGAATGTCGAAGTTAATCCATGGAGAAGAATTTGGTCAAAGGGATGGTGGAAACACCATAGTAAGTGAAGGGGGTGTATTTACAATTCATTAACAATGAACCGCTATAATTAACAAACCTATAAAAATAGACAATAGGAGGCTAGAAGTGAGTTTAATAACCGTAATTAAAGGCTTGGGGGCGCTGTCGTGGCTGGCATTGGTCGGCGTGATCGCATACGCGGTCGTGCGTGCGGCGCGAGATCGATCTATTAAAGGATCGGTACCAATGATCTTGATCGTGCTGGTCGTTGCGCTGGTGGTGAATGTGCTGTCGGCAGGTTTAGTCTTTGTCGAGCCGACCGAGCGCGGCGTGGTCATCTCGGCCGTGCCGGGCCAGCAGGGTGTCCGTAAGGATGCGCTCCTGCCCGGCCTGAACTGGATCGTGCCGTATTTCGACCGGGTGGTCACCTATCCTATCTCCCGTCAGACATATACGATGTCTATCGCGACAGAAGAGGGACAGAAAACTGGCGATGATTCGGTCGAGGCCCGAACCGCTGATGGGCAGGTGGTGTATGTGGATGCTTCGGTGATCCATGCCATCGACCCGACCAAGGTAGTGACCGTCCATATCGACTGGCAGGATAGATATGAAGATGGGCTTGTCCGGCCCTTGTCTCGCGGCATCATCCGTGACGTCATTTCCTCATTCGGCATCGAGGAGGTCTACAGCTCCCAGAGAATCATTATGAGAGATCAGATATCCGATGAGCTAGAGAGAAAACTAAATGAAGAGGGATTCATTCTCCTTGATTTCGTGCTCCGCAATATTGCCTTCTCAAACGAGTACGCGGCGGTGATCGAGAGCAAACAGATCGCCGAACAGAAAGTATTGGAAGAGAAATTCGTCGTCGAACAAAGGCAACAACAAGCCTTGCAGTCCATCGCCACAGCGGATGGTGATGCCAAGTCGGTTGTGAAGCGTGCCGAGGGCGATGCCGAAGCCCTGTTGATCGCAGCCAACGCAGAAGCGCAGGCCCGTCTCATCACGGCGCAGGCTGAGGCGCAGGCGTTACAGTTGCTTGGGCAGGCCATCGCTACGAATCCTGACGTGTTGACCCTGGAATACATCCAGCAGTTAGCGCCTGATATCCAGGTAATGCTGCTGCCGAGCGATAATCCGTTCTTGTTACCTTTGCCGGATTATGCCCCCCGGTAAAAACCAGATGGTAAAATATCGCCGCAGGTTTAGGCTTGCGGCGATTATTTTTTAAGGAGAGTAATGGCGACCGAAGCGAAGAAATCCCCCACAGGGAAGCACATCCGCCTGACGACTCTGTCGAAATGCTCGGGTTGAGCGTCTAAGCTCAGCGCGGGAGTGCTGGCGCAGGTCCTGCGCCCTGTCAAAGATACCTTGGGTTCTTTCAATGCCCCCGATTTGCTGATCGGCCTCGGGCAGCCTGACGACGCGGCAGTATGGAAGCTGGACGACGAACGCGCCCTGGTCGTCACCACGGACTTCTTCACACCGGTCGTGGATGAGGCCTACGAGTACGGCGCTATTGCGGCTGCCAACAGCCTCTCGGACGTGTACGCCATGGGGGGAAAACCTTTCCTGGCGCTCAATATCCTCGGCCTACCCCCGCAGCTGCCCCCGGAGATCGGAGCGGAGATCCTGCGAGGCGGGGCCGAGACCGCAATAAAAGCCGGTGTGGCCATCGCCGGGGGACACACCATCCAGGACGAGGAGCCGAAATACGGTCTCGTCGTCCTGGGCTTCGTCCATCCCCAGAAGATGATTAGAAAGGAAGGCGCTCAGGTGGGAGACCGCCTGGTATTGACCAAGCCTCTCGGTTTCGGCACGACCACGACGGCCTTGAAAGTGCAGAAAACCACCCCGGAGGATGTCGCCGAAGTGATTGGATGGATGACACGCTTAAACCAGGGTGCAGCGGAACTGGCAGTGGCGTTTGGCGTTCGCAGCGGCACAGATGTGACCGGTTACAGTCTATTGGGGCACGGTTATGAAATGGCTGAAGCCTCCCAGGTCGGATTCCGGATTCATTACGGCAAGGTGCCTTTCATCTCTTGCGCAGAAAAATTTGCCCAGGCGTGGGCTTTTCCGGGTGGCGCATCCGATAATCGGATTTTCTACAGCCCGCACGTCGCTTTGGCAAAGGACATCGAGGAATACCAGCAGATGCTCCTTTACGACCCCCAGACGAGCGGCGGCTTGTTGCTCTCAGTCCCTGAAGAAAAAATAGAGGCGTTCATGGCACGGGCGAATGAAGTAGATCAACCCGCCTGGGTGATCGGGGAGGTGATTGAGGGGGAGGGAATAGAGGTGGATAGTTAGTAATTAGATAACGCAATACGGAACACGCAATCAAATTAATAGGTAATGTGTATTGCGTATTTTTTTTAATCAGGAAATTTACATATGTTGAGATATGATGCGGACATGCGTTTCAATTCCCGCCGTTCGCCGGTCGTCGGTGTGGGCGGTATGGTGGCGGCTTCACAGCCCCTGGCAGTAGCCGCCGGGCTTGAGATACTGCGCTCAGGCGGGAATGCTGCCGATGCGGCGGCGGCGACTGCCGCGGCTTTGAACGTCACTGAACCGACCTCGACCGGACTGGGAGGGGACTGCTTTGCCCTCTTCTACGAAGCCAAGTCTCAGAAAGTGTATGCTCTGAACGGCTCCGGCCGGGCGCCTGCTGCCCTGACCCTCGATCGCATCCAGCAAGATGGGTTCACCGAGAGTCTGGATCCCTTCCACCCACATACCATCACCGTCCCCGGCGCAGCGGCAGGATGGTGCGACCTGGTCGAAAAGTGCGGGAGGTTGGGGATGGCTGACGTCCTCGCCCCGGCCATCCGGCTGGCAGAGGCGGGCTTTCCCGTGGCGCCCATCACGGCTTATTTTTGGGACCGAGGGGCACAGCGGCAGTTGAGCACCGCTCCCAACGGCCTGGAATTAACGATAGACGGGCGCGCCCCCAAACCTGGGGAAATCTTTCGCAACCCGGGGCTGGCCAAAACCTTCCGTGCCCTGGCGGAAGGGGGGAAGGAAGCTTATTACCAGGGGAAGATCGCCGCCGCCATCGTCGAGGTCATTCAGGGGGCGGGGGGCGTGATGAGCGAAAATGACCTGGCGGTGCACACCAGCACCTGGGAGACACCTATCTCCACGACTTACCACGGCCACCGGCTGTGGGAATGCCCCCCGAACGGGCAGGGGCTGGCAGCTTTATTGGCATTGAATATATTGGAAGATTACGACCTGGCGAGGTTGGATACCCTGTCTGCAGAACGCCTCCATTTGGAGATCGAAGCTATGCGACTGGCCTTCGCCGACACCCGCTGGTTCGCGGCGGATCCGGCCACCAACCCCGCCCCGTTGGACGAACTCCTCTCGAAGGCTTACGCATCAGAGCGGCGAAAGCTCATCGATTTGGGAAACGCGACCCTGGACCAGACGCACGGTACGCCTACGAGTTCATCGGATACCGTATACTTTTCTGTTATTGATGGGGGCGGGAATGCCTGCTCCTTTATTGGCAGCAATTACATGGGCTTCGGCACCGGATTCGTTCCCAAGGGATGGGGTTTCACGCTGCAGAACCGCGGCCACGGCTTCAGTCTCGATCCGGAGCACCCAAATGTCCTGGCTCCCGGAAAACGCCCTTACCATACCATCATCCCTGCCCTGGTTACGCATATCGATAACGACGATCTGTTTGCCAGCTACGGCCTCATGGGTGGGTTCATGCAGCCGCAGGGGCACGTGCAGGTGGCAATAGCTCTCATAGACGATGGTCTGGACCCGCAGGCGGCACTCGACCGGCCGCGTTTCTGCATCACAGATGGATCTGCAGGGGGGCAGGTTGCCCTGGAAAATGGCATTCCTGTAGAAGAAATGGCACGTCTGGCTGCGATGGGGCACCCTATCATGCCGGTGGATGGGCACGACCGCGCTATCTTAGGCCGGGGTCAGATCATTCTCAGGGACCGGAAAAGTGGAGTTTTATGGGGTGGAAGCGATCCCAGAGCCGATGGAATTGTTATGGGGATATGACAAATGTACCCCTGTTTAGCCTACGATAGGGCTTGCTTTCAGGGAAGGGTTTGCTATAATAAACAGTGTAATATTACCCATTAACTAACAAATAGGAGGATTAAATGGCTTTTAGTTATAGAAACTCCAAGGGGAAAACCTATTACCTTCACGGCAAAACCTCAACAACGAAGAGCGGCGCAACGCGCACACTGTATTTCTTTGCGAAAGAGATCAAAGAGGGTGCGTTGGATGCTGTGCCCCCCGGTTATGAAGTGGGAGAGACCAAAACTGGTCTTCCAGTATTGAAGAAATCAATGTAAAGGTGTCGTCGCAAAATTTGTTTTATGAAATCTATTTTTGTGTAAAGGCGCAGCTTGCTGCGCTTTTATCTTTAAAATTCGTATGGCTGAAGAATAACCGACTTTGGGGTCGACTGAAGAGGAATTTTATTTTCTCGGAAGTGAGATACAACGTGGTGGAAATTTGTTCTCACACGTACTCCTGTATAGGATATCCCCATCAAAGAAGGTCAAAAGAAACTGAATCTATTGACCTGTGGTTTACAAACCCTTATAATCTGTTTACAAGTGAATAAACAACCTTCGGGGCAGGGTGAGCGGGTTTCCGAGGAAAACGTTCGGAAACCTTGCAATTCCCGATCGGCGGTGATAGCCCGCAAGCGCGTCAGCGTAGGATCCGGTGGAATTCCGGGGCCGACGGTATAGTCCGGATGGAAGAAGGTCAAGCCAGTGAAATGATCCAGATACGTTAGGAACATTTCAGTCTCAAGGTATGTTGAGACAACATGCGTCGTTTCCATGCCCCGAAAGCCTTCCGGTTTTCGGGTTTTTCTATGGGGCGGCGGATTGGATGGCGCTGTCAGAATGCCTTTGCCCCGATAATGACTTCGGGGCTTTTTCTTGAGAATTCTTTTGAATTCTCTTAGCAATGAATGGGTAGATATTCATGGCAATTGCCCTTTGATGAGGAACATGGAAACTTCTGAAATTCAAAAAACATACGCCAGCCGCAGACGGGGGATGGTTCTCCTGCCGTTCTCTTTAGCAATGGCTGTGTTCCTGTGGTACATCATTATTTGGATTGGCGACCTGCGCGCTTTCATCCTTCCTACGCCCGACCTGGTATGGATGCGTTTCATTAACACGTTAGAAGATGGCAGCCTGACCCGTAATTTCTTGGTTACGCTGGGTGAGGTGGTCAGCGGTTTACTGATAGGGAGTTCACTGGCAGTTGCTTTCGGGTATACACTTGCGAAGTCCCGTCCTCTGGAGCAGTTCCTTTCTCCATATATTGTCGCCAGTCAGTCTGTCCCTGTCGTTGCCATCGCTCCCCTGCTGGTCATCTGGTTTGGGCCGGGGTTGACTTCAAAGGTCTTGATCTGTGCGCTGATCGTCTTCTTCCCCATGTTAATTAATACTATCGTTGGCGTGCGCGCTGTGCCGAAAGACCTGCTCGACCTGATGCGTTCTCTGCAAGCTACCCGCTGGCAGACCTTCAAACTACTAGAAGTGCCGGCCGCTATGCCGGTTTTATTCGGCGGGCTGCGGATCGGCGCAACATTGGCGGTCATCGGTGCGGTGGTGGGGGAGTTAGTTGGGTCAGACCGCGGGTTGGGATTCCTCATCAATGTAGGGCGGGGGCAGTACGATACAGCCCTGGTTTTTGTGTCCGTGTTCAGCCTGGTTGCGATGGCCTTGGTGCTTTATGGACTTGTCGTATTGATTGAAAACAAATTCCTCTCCTGGCAGGTATGCCCGGAGCAGGATTTACTAAAAGCATAAGGAGTAAAATCTCAATGAAAAAGTGTTTTTTATTTCTCTTTATATTTACGGTCGTTCTGCTAACCGCCTGTGGGAACGCGGTACCTACAGAAGAACCTCTTTACTCGGGGGACCTTACGCAAATCCGCCTCCCGATGGGATATGTCCCCAACGTGCAGTTTGCGCCATTTTATGTGGCCCTTGAAAAAGGTTACTACGAAGAGGCGGGTTTTGAGGTCGAGTTTGACCACCTCCGTGAAACTGATGGTCTTGCCCTGGTCGGGGCCGGTGAAGTGCCATTTGCGGTGGTTTCGGGAGAGCAGGTCTTGTTGGCACGCGCTCAGGAGATTCCAGTTGTTTATGTAATGAGTTGGTTCCAGGATTTTCCCGTGGGTGTGGCCGCTAAAACTGAAAGTGGGATCAAAACGACAGCGGACCTGGTGGGGAAACGCATCGGTTTTCCAGGGCAGTATGCCGCCAGCTACATTGGGCTGCGGGCATTATTGAACGCGGCCGGAGTGGCTGAGGAAGACCTCATATTGGATTCCATTGGATACAATCAGGTCGAAGCCTTAGCCACCGACCAGGAAGACGCCGTGGTCATATACGTCACCAACGAACCGGTACAGCTGCGTGCCCAAGGGTATGATATCAATGTCATCCGGGTGGCTGACTATTCCCATCTGATCGCAAACGGTATCATCACAAATGAGACCACGATTGAAGAATATCCCGAAATGGTGCGTCGTTTCGTGGGTGCAGCGCTGCGTGGGTTGGCGGACACCATCGACGATCCAGAAGAAGCCTACAGCATCTGCGAGGAATACGTGGAGGGATTGACAGAGGCAGATCGGGCTGTACAGATGGAAGTACTCAAGCTCTCAATCGATTTCTGGCAAGCTGATATGCTGGGATATTCTCAAGCAGCCGCCTGGGAGAATATGCAGGCCGTCTTGCTGGATATGGGACTGTTATCCGAACCGTTGGACCTGGATGAAGCATATACATACGATTTTATTGAATAACAAAGAAGGGACAGGTTTATCGATCAGAAGGATCGTAGCCTGTCCCTACAATGAAAGATAATGGACAAGGCACGTAAATCTCACTTCCTCTCGGTGAAGAACCTCTCTGCCGTATTTCCCAACAATAACGGCGGGCTTCATGTATTGGACCATATCTCCTTCGACGTTCACATGTCTGAATTCGTATGCTTGTTGGGGCCTTCTGGCAGTGGGAAGTCTGTGCTGCTGCGTATCCTCGCCGGCTTATTGGCCTACACGGAAGGAGAGGTGATCCTGGAAGGACAGTTGTTGAGAGGTCCCCGGCGTGGTGTGGGGATGGTGTTTCAAAATGCCAACCTGATGCCCTGGCGCAGTGTATTGGAGAATATCACCCTGCCCTTAGAACTCCGCAACTGCTCCCTCGAAGAAGCAACAAAAGCGGCTGTGGATTTGATCGAATTGGTTGGATTGCAGGGCTTCGAGGATTCCTTGCCGCGCGACCTCTCCGGGGGGATGGCGCAGCGGGTAGCGATTGCCCGGGCTTTGGTGCAGGACCCGAACCTGCTGCTCCTGGACGAACCTTTCGGTGCGCTGGATGCCATTACGCGCGAGAGGATGGGGGATGAGCTGCTGCGTATCTGGACAGCCCGGCAGAAGACGGTCTTTATGGTCACGCATGATATCTCAGAAGCACTGTATCTATCAGACCGGGTTCTCGTGTTTAGTGAACGACCCGCCAAGATCAGGCTTGCGTTGCCAGTGGAACTCCCTCGCCCACGGGAAGAGGATACTCGGTATACAGCGGAGTTTGGCGTTCTGGCCCGGAAACTGCGGGCAGCGATTGAGTGAGAACTGGTGTAATAAAAGGGATCTATCAGTCGGAAAAATCAATAGGGCATTTGATCAATGTCTTATCTTTCCACCTGACGACGACAGTTTCGATTTCTGATGGTTCTATACCATATAGGGCATAATAATCTACCCCAGCATCCTGACAGGCAATCTGTCGTTCACTTCCTTCCAGTTCGTAGAAACTATTTGCGAAATTTATCCTTTCAATCCACCCTATCAAAATTTCGCCCCAGCCGGGGAGATTTCTCCCATCGACGTAAACGGCTCGTTTTGCATCCAATCGAAATGCGTGGTCATCTACGGGAATAAGAATGACCTCATCTGGAATAGTCTGTTCCGTAACCTTCGTATAGAAAGGATAGTTTCCTGCATCTGACCGCTGGTAACGGAAATTCTTTTTTGGGGAAATTATTCCATATTGGTTCGCTCCCACAATAAAGAGGAGCAATGATAAGAGAACAATTCCATATTTCAACTTAAGATTGACTTTATCCAGGAGATGGTTTGTGTAGTATAGGGTAGTAGTAAAGAGAACTATTACACTGATTGGATATAGATAGGTACAAGCCCGCCACGGCATCAGGAGGCCCAGGAACCTATTGGAGGTGAGAAGGGATATGCTCATTCCCACAATGGCATAAAGCACATTAATATTAAAAATTAAGGGGAACACTCTCCCTTTCCCTATTATCCAAAATACCAAACCGGCGAATATAATAATTATTATATGTACACTGTCGATGCCCCGCCATATGGCTTTCAGGTCAGAACCATCCGTCAATTGGAACAGGATTTCATTGGCTTCAGGCGTAGAGCCGGCGGGAAGGTTCATCAAGAAATAAACAACCAGAGGCAGCACGATAATGGAAAAGATCAAAAAACTTTGTAAGGCAGTGCGCTTCTCGTTTCTGCGAATCAGATGAACAGTCAGGATCAGTACGATTAATCCACTTTGCGTGAGATACGAAATGTGGAACAGGGCCGCAATTCCGAAGCAAACCGCGGCAGATTTCCATCGGCGAAAGGGGAGGAGGGATAAACCCAATAAGATGAATACAGCAAAGGACGAAGGATTTACTCGGAAACCGTACAACCACAATCTGGCAATTCCCCCCAAATCTCCCAGCGTCCGCCAAAAACCACCCAACCAAACCAGATTCAATGATTCGAAGACCTTGCTCAAAGGATTTACCGGGTTGATCGAGTGGGAGAAAATAAAAAATATAACGAGTGGGAACAAACTTTTTCTTAAGGGCGATGCCTCCTCTTTTGCGAAATACTGGTTCCAAAGTGTGTATAGGATCAACCAAATCCCCAATAAAAAAACAACACGAAAAACGATGTCCAGGACCCCGATAGCTGGCTCTAGAATTCCCAGGCTGTCCAGGGCATAAACTAACAGCGTAAAGGCGATGTGGTAGCTTGTATTGTTCTCGCTGACCCAATCGTTTTGCAGATATTCGCGACCTGCCAGATACATACCCCTGAGGTAATAGCCGTGTTGGTCTCCGGCGAAGAGGTCGTAGTACGGCGTGGTATTGAGATACAGCAGAATAATTCCAATGAGAAAGAAGCCGATAATCCCATACTCGATCACTCTGTTCGAGAAAGGAGGATTTTTGAATATTCGTTGTGTGTGTTTCTTTATCCTTTGCATAAATGAGCTTCCCATCCATTATTAAAGACTACGAAAGATAATGGACTATCGACCGATATACCCATAAAACACATCACCACTCATTTTACCAGACGCAAACCAAGTTGGATCGATCTTCAAATTTAGTTCAAATGAGTAATTCTTAATTGCTTGAAAAACTGATCCCCAATTGCCTGATTCCTCGATTCCCATTCCCCTTTCTAAGATTTATTCGTATAATGGGCGGGATATTACGCCTGGAAATTATCATGCGTCGATTATTGTTACTCATACTTGCTGTTATTTTTTTTGTCCCATTGGGCGTGTCTGCCCAGCAGGCTGTCACCATCGAGGCGCTCGAGATCGAGTTATGGCCTGAATACGACCAGCCGGAGATGTTGGTCATCTACCGGATTGAATTGTCAGCTGATACTGAATTACCTGTCCCTCTTTCCATCCGAATACCTGCAGCAGCTGGAAAGCCGTTTGTGCTTTTCGTTGATGACTTTGGAGAACCTGAGTATCACCAGCGGATTGAAGGTGATTGGTCGGTGATAAGTTTCACGACATCAGGATCAAAAATCCAGATTGAATACTACGACCCGGGCTTGGAAAAAGATGGAGCTAAACGTAATTTTACCTACACCTGGCCGGGGGATTACCCGGTAAATTCTTTTCAAGTCATCGCCCAGTTGCCTTTCGATGCGACTTCCTTTGATACCACGCCCATATTGAGCAATGAAATCGCAGGAACGAACGGGCTGTCATATCGTCAGGGCGATTTTGGCAGCTTGAGTTTTGACCAACAGCTCTCGATTGTGGTTGAATATCAGAAATCCAGCGATATATTGAGTGTCGACAACCCTGGTACGGATGGTTTTATAGATGATGTATCCCAGGAAAACGATTGGCTGGTGATTCTACTTGTTATTGTCGGAATAGGGCTGATCGGATTCGGCGTTTACACCTATACCCAAAGCACCTCCATTCGCCGTAGATCGAGAAGGTCAGCAGGCAGTACGAGCAGGATCGTATTCTGCCACCAATGCGGGACTCAGGCGCAAAAAGGAGATCAATACTGCCGGGGATGTGGTCGGAAACTGCGGGAATGATAAATGGGGTGTTTGGTAAGATAATGGGTGTTTGGCCTATCCTTTGTTTAACGAAATTGGAGGTTTTGTCACATGACAACCTATGACGAACCTATCGGCAACCCCAGCCGTGGGAAATATATTGTCGGTGGAGTACTCATTCTCGCTGCAGTGGTGTACCTAATCATTTCTTCTACAGCCGCCGGAGCACAGTTTTTCTTTACTGTGGATGAATTACTCGCCGAAGGTAAAGTTGTTGTCGGGAAACCGGCACGCGTCTCTGGTGCCGTTATCGGCGACACGATCCAATATGATCCGAACGCCTTGGAACTCAGGTTCACCGTCGCCCATCTCCCCGCGGACAACGAACTGCTGGAAGAGGAGGGCGGCTTGCCTCTGGCATTGAATCAAGCCGTGAATGACCCCAACCGCCAGCGGATGGACGTGGTCTATTACGGCGTCATGCCTGATCTGCTGCAGAACGAAGCGCAGGCGATCATGAGCGGCAGGCTGGGTGAGGACGGGGTCTTCCATGCTGATGAACTGTTGCTTAAATGCCCCACCCGTTATGACGGGGTAGTTCCAGAACAGGTGGAAAGCTAGATAGATGATCATGAACAGGAAGCTGTTCATTCTTTGTGAGAATAGCAATTGAATTCTCAACAAAAATGGGCGGACATTCGTCCGCCCATTTGGTGTTATTTCAGAATAAAGGTTTCATGGTTATTTTGTGTTTTAATTATGAGAGGTTTGAATAGGAGTTATCATGGTTGATATGTTCGTAAACCTGGGATTTGCTGCCCTGTTCGTTACTTTATTGGTATCGATTTACGGGGTTGTGGCGGCGGTCTACGGCGCGAGAGGCAGAGACCCACGTTGGATAGACAGCGCCCGGAACGCCATGTTACTCACTTTTCCTTTAATTACCATTTCAGCGGTCAGTATCATCTTTCTCCTCGTGAATAATGCCTTTGAGGTGGAGTACGTTGCCTCCGTGACCAGCCGGAGCATGCCTGCGTACCTGCGGGTCACGGCCCTATGGGGTGGGCAGCCGGGATCCCTGGTGTTCTGGACGTGGTTGATGTCTTTGTTCGCCTCGATTGTAACCCTGCGTGATTGGAAGCGAGACCGGGAGTTCTTGCCTTGGGTGATAGTCGTCTCCCTGGTGACGGTAGCGTTTTTCTTGATCCTGGTCGTCTTTTTCGAGAATCCCTTCGTTCGCCTCTGGCAGATGCCCAATGGGATGGTGGTCACTCATATGTTCCAACCTGACAACTCGATTCCCTACCTACCGGCGAACGGTCGTGGTCTTAATCCTCTCCTGCGCCATCCCGGGATGATTATCCATCCACCCATGTTATATCTTGGTTTTGTTGGCTTCGTCATCCCCTATGCCTTTGCCATGGCGGCCTTGATTACCGGGCGGTCTGATACTCGCTGGATTCGCCTGACTCGCCGCTGGACTCTTTGGGCCTGGCTGTTCCTTTCGCTGGGATTGATCCTCGGTGGGCGTTGGGCTTACGACGTTTTGGGTTGGGGAGGGTATTGGGGGTGGGACCCGGTTGAGATCTCGGCTTTGATGCCCTGGTTGACAGCCACGGCCTTCCTGCATTCTGTCATGATCGAGGAAAAGCGCGGCATGTTCAAGCGCTGGAACATGGTCTTGATTATCGTAACCTATGCCTTGATGATTTTCGGCACCTTCCTGACCCGATCAGGCGTGCTTTCCTCCGTGCATGCTTTTGCACAGAGTGCCATCGGCCCGCTGTTCTTTGGTTTCATCGGTATCACCTTTATCGTTTCCATTTCCCTGTTCATCCGCCGTTGGGACGATCTCAAGGCTAAGACCGAGATGACTTCGCTGCTTTCACGCGAGTCGCTCTTCCTGGTGAATAATTTACTCTTTGTTATATTTTTATTTTTATGTTTCTTGGGAGTGATCTACCCTGTCGCCACTGAAGCTCTCGGTGTAGTTGGGGATATAGTGCCCAATCTTCGTAACATCTTCACCGGTCAAAAGGTAACCATGGGGCCAGATTATTATGAGTTTTTCGCTGCTCCCCTGTTAGCAGCCTTGCTGTTATTGATGGGTGTGGCGCCATTATCGGCCTGGCGGGCTTCAACGGGGAAATCCTTGTGGCGGAATATCTGGCTCCCAACCTTGTTTTCGCTGATCGTCCCGGTCGTACTCATAGCTGGAGGGATGAAGAATTGGGTATCCATATTCGCTTTTTGGCTGTGCACCTTTGTGGCTTTTATTACGATTTACGAGTTCTATAAAGCTGCCCGTGCTCGCAGTCTGAGATCCGGGAAGAATTTCTTTACAGAGTTGTGGACCCTGGCTGGGCGCAACCATCGACGCTATGGAGGCTACATTATTCACCTGGGGGTGGTCTTGATGGCGTTGGGAATCATCGGCATTGAATTGTTCCAGACCGAGACCCAGGGCACCATCCCCATGGGGGGGCAGATCAGTCTGGGCGAATATACGATGACTTACGAATCATTGGCGGAGTTCACCCATATGGATGGCCGTCTGGTCACCCGGGCGGTGGTCGGTGTGGAGAAGGACGGCGTCTTTATCGGTGAGCTGTATCCCCGCTGGGACTACTTCTTCGATGCCCAACAACAGGTGACCATCCCAGGCGTACGCAGTACCCTGGAAGATGATTTTTACGTCATCCTCGTCGATTGGCAGCCCATCTCCACCCAGAATGCCACGTTCAAGGTTTTCCACAATCCCCTGGTCAACTGGTTGTGGTTGGGGTCGTTCGTATTCATCATTGGCACCTTCGTGGCTGCCTGGCCAAAAACGGAAGCCGTCGACGTGCGTGAAATCTCTCGCACTGCCGGTGCGACTGTAAAGTGATAGGGAGAAGAAAGATGAAGTTGAAATCTTCATGGTTACTTCTACTTGTGGTCTTTGTTGTTTTGCTGGTGATATCACCGGCCATGGCAGAGGAGCCCGCCCCAACCCCCTCGGATGACGAGGTCAACGCTATTGCTAAGAAAATGTATTGTCCTGTATGTGAGAATGTCCCTCTGGACGTGTGCGGTACGCAGGCCTGTGCGCAATGGCGGGAGGAGATCAGGGATAAATTAACCCAGGGGTGGAGTGAGCAGGAGATCTATGATTATTTTGTATTGAAGTATGGTGAACGGGTGCTGGCCGAGCCGCCCCGTCGGGGTTTGAACTGGTTGGTTTACATTGCGCCCCCTTTGGCTGTGATTATCGGTGTTGTTTTCCTATACCGCGGTTACCGGAACTGGCGGAAACCTGTAGAAGAATTGGCGAGTGAGGCCCCTCCACCGTCCGGTGAGGTTCAAGATGAATATCTCTCGAAGATGGAAGAAGAGCTCAAGAAACGAGAATAAAAGGACGGCTGATAAAAATGCCTGAAGAACGAGAAATCTTTGAAGAAAGACCACAGCGCTTCAACTGGGTACAACTTCTCATTTGGGGCGGCCTATTGCTCTTGTTGGGAATCGTTGCTATCCAACTGGTAAAAACCCAGGGGGGAGCTGTCAGGGTGGGCGAAAAAGCACCGGACTTCGTGCTGACCACCTTCGACGGTGATGAAATCTCTTCAACGGATTTGTCGGGCAAGGTCGTGGTGATGAACTTCTGGGCATCCTGGTGCCAACCCTGTGAGGTCGAGGCAGGAGACCTGCAAGCTGCCTGGGAGATGTACCAACCCGGAGGTGAGGTCATCTTTCTCGGTGTGGCTTACGTCGATACGGATATCGGCACAATGGCCTATATGGATGAATTTGGGATCACATATCCCAGCGGGCACGACTTGGGCACCCGTATCTCCCAAGCTTTTGGTGTTTCGAGTGTTCCTGAGACCTTCATCATCGACAAGGCGGGGAACCTGACCCACGCACAGTTTGGCCCCTTCATCTCATTATCTGAGATCACCTCGGTGATTAACCCCTTGCTTGGGCCATGACTTGAATTTTTAGGGCGAATGGAGAAACCATGGATATTGGATCGATCCTCTTGATTCTTGCGTTGGCGGTGTTCGTATGCGCCTTCGTATACCAGCCGTTTCGTGTACGGCAATCCGCCCCCCTCAGCCAATACGAGTCTTCCTTATCCCCATTACTGGCTGAGCGGGAACGAATCCTCGATGCTCTCGTCGAGTTGGATTTCGACCATGAACTGGGTAAGGTGCCTGAAAATATCTACGGACTGCAGCGGAACAGGCTGCTGCAAATGGGTGCGGATGTGCTCCGCCGGATCGACGAACTTCAATCGGAAGCAAGCTTGGAAGTGGATGACCCCCTGGAGGCGATGATCGCTGCCCGAAGGAAGAGTCGTAAATCGACCGGAAAGGGGCAAATCTGCCACGCCTGCGGAGAAAAGGTAAAGGCAGGTGACCGTTTCTGTGCGAATTGCGGGGCCGACCTTTCTTGAGGACATATGAAAATTCATCCCTTCATATACTACTTATTTTTCCATTCTGTGGGAGTGCGTGCAGCAAACCACCGAAGAATCTCTCAAAAGACGATGATAAAGGTGTCTGGACTAAAGATATACCTTATAGGCTGCCAGTGGTAAATTGAGAATACGGAATACTATGAAGCGAACGATTATATTTGTAATTACATTCAGCCTGACCCTGGTGTTGGGCATTTCTGGGTGCAGCCTCTCGCTGGCCCAAGACATCACCCCACCGCCCGGATACCAGCCGTTGGTCTTCCAAGAAACAGCTGAACCGGAAAATGTATTGCCAACTGTAGAAATTACACAAGAACCTTCAGTTGGAGGGGAAGAGGCTGTAAGCACGCAGGAAGTGGCCGGTGAAAACGTCAAGGAATTCCCAGCCAGTGGGGGGGCGGTTTACGGGACGGTTGAGAACGGATCGGGCAGCAGGCTTCCTGAAGATTTGGAAATCACCTTGATCGGCTATAACCATTTTGAAGAGGTCCTTAGATTATCCTCACAGATGGATGGTAGCGGACACTTTGAATTTGCAGGCGTCGACCTGACAGAAGATTTTATCTACTTTACGCTGGTGAAATATGAGGAAACGAACTACAGCTCTGAATTTCATGTCGCCGGGCCAGATGAGACTGAAATCGACTTATCCGTGCTTGTCTACGATACTACGACGGACCCTTCGAATTTGATCGTCGACCGTTTGCATGTTTTCTTTACGTACCCGACGGCGGATATCGTGCAGGTGATCCATTCCCTGACGATTTCCAACCTGGGAAACAAGACCGTCATCCCGCCTGGCGAGACGGAAGCGATTGTCGAATTTACCTTGCCGGAAGGCGCTGCGAATTTAGCCTTCGAGCAGGGAGAGATCGGCCAGCCCTACATCAGCACAGTGAATGGATTCGGAGACACGACACCTATTCTCCCAGGGACAGGGGGATACCAGCTTACCTACGCCTATGAACTGCCCTTTGATCGTCAGATGGAATGGGTCCAGCCCATCAATTTACCAACGGAAGCGATTGTATTCTTTGTGCCGGAGGATGGTTTGCAGGTGGAGAGCGGGCAGTTATTCGCCAGCGGTTTGCAGACCCTGGATGATGCTGTATATCAGGTATTTGTAGGTGGGGAGGTGGCGGCAGGGGACGAACTCAAAGTAGAGATCTCGGGCCGCAACCCCAGCGCAGGGTTAAGCTTGGCATTGAACACGGACACGACCGGCTTGCTTGTAGGTGCCATTGGCTTGGTTCTGGTCGTTGCGGGCGTATGGTGGTGGATCAGGATGGATGGAGAAAGTGCTCGCATATCCGATCACCTAGAAACCCCCGAAGATATCCTGGACGCGATCATCGCCCTCGATGATGCCTATGAAGCTGGTGAAGTGGAAGAAGCGGCTTACCAGGATAGAAGAACACGGTTGAAGACTCGCTTGCGTGAGTTGGTTGATGATGCTTAATCACGAAGGTATAAAGGCACGAAGGAAAGAGGACTATATCCGTTTTTAAGTAATTCAATAGTAATTTGTGTCTTTGTGCCTTCGTGGTTAAAAACATAAAATGATTGAAGTCAAAAAATTAGTCAAACGCTTTGGGTTGAAACCTGTCCTCAAGGGGATGGACTTCAAGGTCGAGAAGGGCGAGTTCGTGGGTCTGCTTGGTCCCAACGGAGCCGGGAAGACCACCTTCCTGCGCATTCTCTCTTCTCTCTCCCGCCCCACACTGGGCGAAGTGCGCGTAGCTGGCTACCGCCTGCCCCAACAGGCTGCCGCTGTCCGCCGTAGTTTGGGAGTCCTCTCACACCAGCCCTTGCTCTATGGGGATTTGACTGCTGTGGAGAACTTACGCTTCTACGGGAAGATGTACGACGTTGAGGGTATACCTGGTAGGATCGAGGAAGTATTGTCCCTGGTGGGATTGACTCACCGCCGGGATGACCTCGTTCGTACTTATTCGCGCGGCATGCAGCAGCGATTGGCGATTGCTCGTTCGGTCATCCACAACCCCGACATCCTCCTCCTGGATGAGCCCTACACCGGTCTCGACCAGGACGCCAGCGCCATGCTGGACGAGATCTTGAAGAAGGTCGCTGCCCAGGGCCGGACGGTGGTGATGACCTCCCACGATCTGGCGCGAGCTGCCGAGCTGGCCTCTCGCTTCGATGTGCTCTCACGGGGCGTGATTGCCGCCTCGGCGCGGCGGGAAGACATCCCTAAAGACGGCCTGCTGGCTTTTTACCGTAAAACGACTCAAATTAGTGAGGGTGAAGAGAAAGGGGGGAAACTTGTCAGTTGACGTAAAATCCCCTAAGCGTGTAAAATCTCAAACCTCGTTCTATAAATCCATGTGGGCTATCGTATGGAAAGATCTGCGGGCCGAGAGCCGCGGCCTGCAGCTTATCTCGGCTATGCTCATCTTTTCCCTGCTGGTCATCTTGATTTTCAACTTCGCTCTCGAACTGGATGCCCGTGAACGCGCCAACGTCACCTCAGGCGTGTTGTGGGCGACCTTTGTGTTCGCCGGCACGTTGGGGCTGAACCGCTCTATGGCGGTCGAGAAGGACCGCGGCTGCCTGGATGGACTCCTCCTCGCGCCGGTAGATCGTAGTGCCATTTACTTTGGGAAGGTCATCGGCAACCTCATCTTCATGTTCCTCGTCGAGGGGATCACGTTGGTCGTCTACGCTGTTTTCTACAACAACTTTGGCGTCTTCAACCCCGGGCTGCTGTCTGTCATCCTGCTGGGATCGATCGGATACGCCGTTGTCGGCACACTGCTCTCCAGCATGGCTGTGCACGCCAGCACACGGGACATCCTCTTACCCATCCTGCTCTTCCCGGTCGCTTTGCCGGTGTTGATTTCTGCCGTACGAGCGAGTGGCTATTTTTTGGAAGGGATGGAGATGAGTTTCATTTGGCCTTCTATTAATGTCCTCATCGCCTTCGATATCATCTATATCGCTTTGGCTTATATGGTGTTTGACTTTGTTGTGGAGGAGTAAGTTATTTTCTTTTGACATCAATTGAAGGAGAGGTTTATGGAACCTAGACCAACGCTACTAAAAATTCTGGACTGGCTTACCGTCATCTTCCTGGCGGTTGCCACCTATCTGGTTCTCGTTTTCGCCCCAATGGAGGCCACCATGGGGAACGTACAAAGGGTGTTTTATTTCCATGTATCTGCCGGTTGGGTGGGGATGATTGGTTTCCTCCTTGCTGTCGTTGCCGGGATCATCTATCTACGGACAGCGGACTCGAAGTGGGATGTAGTTGGGATGGCCGGAATCGAGATTGGTCTCGTGTTTATGCTGATTTGCATTGTCACCGGTTCGATATGGGCGCGTCCGATCTGGAATACCTGGTGGACCTGGGACCCTCGGCTCCTGACAGTCACTATCATGGAACTGGTTTACGTCTCCTACCTCATGCTTCGCCAGGGAATCGAGGAGCCTAACCGGCGGGCACGCTTCAGCGCCATTTACGCCATCGTCGGCTTTATCAGTGTCCCGCTGACCTTTTTATCCATTCGTATCTGGCGCACGATCCATCCAGTAGTAGTCGGCAGCGGCGACCCTGGTGCCGCAGGCGCATTCGATATGAACCACGATATGCGGATTGCCTTCTTTTTTAGCTTGTTTACTTTTACCGTCTTTGGCGTCACCCTCCTGTGGCACCGTATCCGTATCGGTATGTTGGCAGAAAAAGTCGAGAGTCTGAAGATGAAATTGAGTGAATAGGAGTACGGTCGATGTTATTTCAACAAGTACCTGCTGAAACCACGAATTTTATGATATTGGGTTTTGTATTTATTTTCCTCCCAATTCTCATCCATGTATGGAGCCTGTACAACCGGGCAAACCGCCTGAAAAAAGACATGGAAATGTTGGAGGAATTGGATAAGTAGATTCAACCCGACGCAATACGTTATGGAAATTATTTCGTATTGCGTACTACGTACGAATTTAGGTAATCCCTAATTCCCTTCCCTTAACATTCTCCAGGCCATGTAAATGGCTAAAATGATAAACAAAATATCGAAACCGTCGGCAATCTCTGTAAGGTTTTCTATAAAAAAGGAAAAGACATCTGAAGAGAATAATGAAATTTCATCTGCGTAATTAGCGCCGTAATCCTCTGCAATGATTTCCTTCAAGATGACGTAAAAGCCGTAGTATTTCCCTAGAAAAATGCCCAAAACACTACAAACGATTGCGATGAGTTGAAATACCAGACCTTTGCCGCCAGAAGAAAAATAACCTACTGCCCAACCGCACAGCAGACCGATTCCCAGGGCAACGTATCCGACTTCATATTCGGTGAATTGAAGTATAAATCCCCAAACGATTCCGCCGATCACTGCGCCTAGTAGTCCGCCTACGGTTCCCAGTAAAATCCGTAGAGGCATGGCGTGAGATACATCACTGATGACTGCATCTTCTGGAGGGGGGATGGGCGTTTGTTCGATTTCCTTGTTCTGCATGTGCTTATCTCCTTATGATTGTATGAATGTGTTCCAGATAAAGAATAACCCACGAGTCGGAATATTCTTATTGTCATTATATGGTTTTTATGGAAAAACACCAATCTTGAACGGGGTAAATTTGATTAATAATTATGTTCAGTTTAATCAGGTTTCAACAGTATTAATACTTGAGTTTACCTCTTCCAGTTCTTACGTTGAGAAATTTCTCTAATAGATTTGGCGTTCACAGGTACTTGTTTGAATAATCTTGTAAACGATCGAGCTACCAACGGGGTGGGCGGTCCTCTTCAATATCTACGGGTGAGGAACCTATTAGTAAGGGGAAAAACGGTCAATATCCACTAAATAGATAAATTGCCAGTCTAGGGGAATAAAGAATCCCACTTTAGAAAACTATCACAAGATTGTCACAGCTTGGTCACGAGCTTCATCAGTCCTTTTGGTTATTGTATGAACGAGGTGGCGACATTGCTTAGAGGCGTGACATAGTTAGGACCTTCTTCACCCCTCTGATGAAGTTCGAGAATAATTATGCGATTGTCTGTTGCCGCTCGAAATATCTCTTGGGCAATCGATGGATGAATTAATGGAAAAGGATGTATCGAATATCGATCTGGTTGTTTCAATCTCATCTCTTCCTGAGGTCGAACTCCAGAATAGAGGTACCCATTTTACTGATGCGGTGCATGTCTTTTGGAACAGGATTAATTTCCGAAAGACAAGCCTCTTTGTCATAAGCATTGCTTTATTTGTCATGGCGATCTCTTTAATGAAAGAGGGGGCGAGGGGTCTGGTACCCCTCATCCGGGTTACCCTGTCGGTTGATCACCCAATAAATTGCCTCGGCTTTGGTTGGTTTTTTGCCTATTTTGTCATGAGCGGCTCGCCCGTTGCTGCCTCAGCCCTGACCCTCTTCGATGCCGGCGCCATCGATAAGCTTGGCGCGCTGACAATGATAACCGGCAGTCGCCTTGGAGCTAGTTTCGTGGTGTTGTTTATAGGTTTTTTATATGCACTCCGCGGTCGAGACAAAGCCAACAGTATAAGTACGGGATTACTGACACTTAGCATCACCGCTACCATCTACCTGCTTGGCCTATCCATCGGTGCTGTTTTATTATCCACAGGTAGTTTAGATTTGATACAGCTACAGCCCAGTAAGCTGATTATTTCCTTAACCGATACACTCTTTGAGCCTGTTACGTTGTTTTGTGCTGAGTTCTTACCGCGTTGGGGCTTGTTTCTTATCAGCCTGGGAATTATTATGGTGAGTTTCCACCTTTTCGATAAGTGCTTACCACAAACAGAGTTGAAAGAAAGACATTGGGAGCGTATGTCGAAGTTGACTTACCAGCCGTGGGTTATGTTCTTGATAGGGGCTGCCCTGACCATTGTATCGATGTCGGTAAGTGTCTCGATTGGATTTCTTGTGCCCTTAAACAGCAAAGGCTTTATCAGAAAAGAAAATGTGATCCCATACATTATGGGCGCCAACGTAACAACTTTTATCGATACCCTATTGGCAGCAATTTTACTTAAGAATCCATCCGCCTTCACCATTGTTTTCATTGAGATCATCAGCATCGCAGTCGTATCCTTCTTTGTTCTAGCCACTATCTATAAGCACTACGAACGGGCAATGCTCTCCTTTGCTGCTTGGGCAACAGTAAACAACCGTAATTTGGTTGCTTTTATTGTTTTGTTAGTTATTACACCGATTGTTTTAATGGTTTTATAGCACACCTCACCTTATATTAAGTTAGGGGGATATTCATATCTTTAACAGTAATGGATATAACTAAAATGCGATCTCGATTTTCCCCTTTTTCGCGTGGTTGCAAACCTGATAATTTCTGTTATTCTTAAGAAAAATCGCGTCTGTGGGCGACGGAAGATAGAAAAAGATCGAGATGAAGAAAATATCTCTACCTGTGGTCAGTTTGCGGACACAAATGATAATGAGTTTTGTAGCGCTGGCGATCTTGACCGCAGCAGCAGCCGGGCTTCCTGCAGTGTGGTCGAACAACGAACAAATCGATCGCCAGGCTTGGGCGCAGGTCGATCAGGGCATACGGGCAGCGCGTGCATTATATATTGCGAAAGAAGGGGAAGTAATCAACTTTGCTACACTAACAGCGCAGCGTCCCACATTGATGAACTATTTATCTCAGGGGGATAAATCTGGGCTCACTTCCTATTTGATCGATCTCCAAAGTGGCGCAGGCTTTGACCTGATTACGATATGTGATTTAGACGATGTGGTCGTCGCTTACACCACCGAGGATCCGCTGGTCGATGCCTGTCTTTTAGAGGAGTCGAGTACATATTCATTGGCTACTCAGGGGGGAGAAACGGAGGTATGGTTGTTGGCCTCTTATCGCATCCATAATGAGGGGGAAAATCTTGGAAAAGTTATCGTGGGCATGCGTGTAGATGACGAGTTCGCCCATGAGATGCGGTCAGAGACTGGTTTAGAGCACTCCATCTATCTGGCCGGTCAGCCTGTGGCTTCGAGTTTTGATGTTGAATACAGCACATTGGCAGATATTCCTAGAAGGGTGATAGAGCACATCACGTCCGGCAGTGCGGTCAGGACCTCTTTCACGCTGGATGATAACAGTTATTATGCCACCCGGTTGTCTTTGGGGGAACTCGACCTTTTTGCTGAAGTGGCCTTACTTACAACAGAGCTGATTGCGATCCAACGCAGCCAGGCATTGTTCCTCATCGGAAGCATTTTTGCTGCGGCCCTGCTTGCCTCCCTTCTGGGGGCGTTTCTGGCGCGTCGAATCAGCCAACCGCTTGTGCATCTATCGAATTCTGCCGCAACACTCAGTAGAGAGAATCTTGACTTTTCTATCTCGCTCGACACCTCCGTGAGAGAAGTTGCTACACTTGCGCAGGCGTTAGAGGGTGCGCGCATCGATCTCAAGCTGTCATTAGACAACCTGCAGAAGGAAATAGAATGGGGGTCCAACCTCCTCGAGTCAATTGTTGAGGGGATTGTCACCCTCGATGAAGATAACCGCATTCTTTACTTTAGTTCAGGGGCGGAACGGATTACAGGTCTGGACCGCGACCAGGCTATAAACAAGCCCATTGAGGAAGTGTTCCAGCTTGTGGAAGGGGAGTCGATCCATTCGCTGATTCCATCCCCGGGACAAAAAAACAAGGTAACGGTCGTTGACGCTCGCCAGCGTGAGATCACCATCGCCGTGACCGGCGCGAGGTTAATACCTTCAGAAGCCAAGGATTCTTATATCGCTTTGGTGTTCCGGGATGTCAGTGAAGAAGAAGCCATGAACCAGCTCCTGGGGCGTTTTTTGAGTAATGTCGCCCACGAGTTTCGCACACCATTATCTGCCCTTGAAGCGTCCATAGAACTGCTGATGGAGCAGGCACCGGATTTAAACAAAGATGAAATGCAGGAATTACTCACCTCACTCCATCTGGGCATCCTGGGGTTGGAAACGCTGATAGACAACCTCTTGGAAGCAGCGAGTATCGAGGCGAGACAATTCCGGATATCGGTTCGCCCTTCGGATTTAAGAAATATCATCGCCAATGCAGTACACACGATGAACCCACTACTTATAAAGTATGGACAGAAAATAGAAGTGGGAATGCCCGCGTCCATCCCTCTGGTCTATGCCGACCCGCGTAGAACAGTTCAAGTTTTGGTAAATTTATTATCCAATGCCAACAAGTTCGGCCCAAGCGATTCCGAGATTGCTGTAAATGTCACTGTGGATCGAAAAAATGTAAAGATTGCTGTAACAGATCAGGGAGAAGGAATCCCCGATGAACTCAAAAGCGATGTATTCAACCGTTTTATACGCCCTGGTGGGAACGACAACAACGCCAAAATGGGGGCCGGTTTAGGTCTGTCCGTTGTCAAGGCGATTGTAGAGGCGCAGGACGGCGATGTTGGCGTTGACGATCGGGAAGGCGGCGGTGCGATTTTTTGGTTCACTCTCCCCTTGGCGAAGGAAACATGAAAGCGCTAATTGTAGACGACGACCGGACTCTTGCTGATGTGGTTGCTTTTACTCTCCGAAGAGAGGGGTATGAGATTATTATGGCGTATGACGGCAAGACGGCGCTCGACCGCTGGGAAAATGAAGCCCCCGATATCATTATATTAGATGTCAATCTACCTAAACTCGACGGTTTCAGCGTTTGCAGTCACATTCGAGAACACGATGATACGCCTATCCTTTTATTGACCGTCCGGGGAGAAGAAGACGATATCGTCCAGGGTCTTAACCTGGGCGCAGATGATTACATCACAAAACCCTTTAGCCCGAGACAACTTGTCGCGAGGGCAGAAGCTGTATTGCGTCGATCCGGCACCGCCCAAGCCGTTACCTACAGGGAGGTGGGAAGACTGTGCTACGATCCAAACAGACGTGAGGTTACCTTAGGGCAAAGTGAACCCATCTCCCTAACGCGGCTTGAAAGCCGCCTCTTGGATTGCTTGATGATAAATGCTGGTCAGGTTATGACCTCGGATACGCTCATCGACCACGTTTGGGGTCCAAACGGCGGGAATCGGGAAATGCTGCGCCAGCTGGTTCGTCGGTTGCGGAGGAAAATCGAACCCAGCTCCACTCACCCAACGTATATCGAAACAGTACCTGGTTTAGGATACGGCTTTATCGATCCCGATAAGTAACCGGCATCGATATTATTCTCCTCATTTTATATCCACGAATCTAAAAAGTTTATAATTTACCTATGTATACATTTTGAGTGCGTATACAGGGTGAATTTTTGGGGGAATCACTAGAAAGGGGGTTCACCTTTCTGATATTGGTTTCACCATCTCAGATTTATCACAACCTTATAACCTGGAAATCACGAGTTTTATCACGCCCATTTGTTAGCATTCAGGTGAGTAGCAGATATGATGATTCTTTGTCGTTACTTAGAGGTTATATAAATATTCTGGTTAGCTGATGAAGTATTTGGAATATAAGAATCTTACATACAATCCTTATTTAGCGAAACAGTTACCACCTGAGTTGGCTTTTCGCTTCCACGCGCTGCTGGTTGCCGAAGAGAACAATAAGATCACTGTAGCGATGGCAAACCCTGAAAACGAGGAAGCAAAAGTAGGGGTATTGAAAGCCCTGGGGAAAACCGCGCATGTGGTCCGTGCAGATTCCAGGGAGATCGAGAGCATCCTGACCGAACTGTGGCCGGAATACCACCAACACCTTTATCCCCTTGTGGTATGGGAATATTCCCAAGATACGGATAGAGAAGAGGGATCAAGTGGTGAAGATCATAGCGTTATTGAATATGCAACCGCTCTTGGACAGCTCATCAAGGCGGATGTAAAGAATTTTAAAAAGACGAATGTCACCAAGGAAAACATCGATGCGCTCAACCATGATGTTTCCCGACGACAGTACGAATTGATTGTTGCCGGAAGCAAAGAGCAGAACAAATCATATCGTAATTATATTGATGTTGATGGGAACAAGATCGCAAGGCTTTTATCTACCTCTGTTTTATTGGTTCGGCAGCCGCGCTGGCCGATTCGCCAACTCCTCTTAATCCCCCTATTCAACGAGAACGACGACACTGCTGCCAATTGGATCATCCGTCTGGCTCGTCCATCCGGGGCTTTTGTCACCATACTATCGATCTTCCCGAATATTCCGGTCGCCTATAGACTCGGCAGCCAGATGCAGCTGGGGCTGGATTCGATCCTGGCTTCCAATACGACTGCCGGGATATGGCTGCGCAACTTTACCAAACGTCTCGACCAATGGAATATATCCGGCGAGATTTGTTTACGTCAGGGTGAACCGGATTGGCTCATTCAACAAGAGATAGCCAGGAAAGAGTTCGATGTGGTCGTCATCAGCGCAGAAATAGGCGGTCGGTTGACCCGCTGGTTGTTCGGTGGTCTTGTGGGCTCCTTACTTCGTTGGGCAGAAAGGCCTGTGCTGATCGCCAAATAAAACTCATTACATCTCTTTACAGAAACAATCAAAAGAGCAATCAAAACTGAAGCTTATCAAAAACGGAGATTTTTTTATGAAAAGTAACAACAAACTGCTTATTTATTTTCTTTGTCTGTGCGTAACGGCTATGGTTTTTGTCGGTTGTACCCAGGAGAAAAATGGGGAACAAACGGAAGACGAGTTAGCCGTGTCGGGAGCCTGGGCAATCTACCCCCTGATGGTGCGATGGGCAGAGGAATACCAAAGCTTGCATCCCGATGTTCAAATTGACATATCTGCTGGTGGGGCTGGGAAAGGTATGGTGGACGTTCTCTCTGGGATGGTGGACATCGGCATGGTTTCTCGCGAAATCAGGCTAGAGGAAGAAGAGCAAGGCGCCTACTGGATTGGGGTGGCCAAGGACGCCGTCTTCCCAACGATCAATGCGAACAACCCCGTTCTCACAACACTCTTTGAGACTGGCGTAAGTCGGGATATTCTCGTCGATCTATATATACAGGGAGATGTAATGACATGGGGTGAAATTGTCGGACAACCTGAGATTACCGACGTAGTCAATCTCTACACGCGTTCTGACGCCTGCGGTGCTGCGGAGATATGGGCGAAATACCTTGGCGGAACCCAGGAGGATCTGGTCGGAATCGGCGTGTTCAGCGATCCGGGCATTATCGATGCGGTCATCAAAGATCCTTTCGGTATCGGCTATAACAATCTCAATTACGCCTTCGATCCCAACACCCTCTTGCCTGTTGGCGGCTCGGCGATCCTCCCTATCGATATCGATGAAAATGGACAGTTGAACGATCAAGAAATAATCGATACCAAAGAGAAAGCCATCTGGGCGGTAATGGAGGGATATTATCCTTCTCCCCCGGCCAGGGTCTTATACCTGGTGACCAATGGGCAGCCCATCGGCCTGCTGCGGGATTTTTTGACCTGGATTTTAAATGACGGTCAGGCATACCTTTCGGAAGCCGGATATATCTCCTTGAATGAGGAACAGCTATCGATTGAAAAGGAAAAACTACCCTGATCCGGTAGGTTGTGATGGATAGGATATCTGAAACGCATCTCAAACCAGCGTTTGGAGTATGCCAGGCAATCTTTTCACGACAAGGAAAGGATCGCTACGTCCGCAATACTTTCATCTTTATGGCTGCATTGCCGCTGTTCCTCATTCTATGCATTGTGGCCGTCCTCGTCGTGCGGGCACTGCCTATTGCTTACGAAACGTCCATCCTTGACTTTGTCACAGGAGACACCTGGAGTCCGCTGAAAGGTCTCTTTGGCCTTTATCCATTTGTTGCCGGCACCTTATGGGTCACGGCCCTGGCAATGATCCTATCCGTCCCTCCCTGTATGTTGTGCGCCATATATCTGTCTGAATACGCTCGCCAGAAAGTGCAGACTGGGGTCAAGCCTTTCATCGACCTGCTGGCAGGTATCCCATCGGTCATTTACGGCGTGTGGGGCATGGTGGCCGTAGTGCCCTTCGTCCAGCAGATAGGATCGTCGAGGATGGGAAAAAGCCTGGAATTCATTCCATTTCTCGAATCAAGCAACCCGACCGGATTCAGCGTGCTGGCTGGCGGGATTGTCTTGGCGATTATGGTCGCCCCTGTGATGATCTCGGTGATATGTGAAGTGCTGCAAGCCGTGCCGAAAGAAATGCGCCTGGCATCCCTGGCGTTGGGTGCCACCCACTGGCAAACGATTAAATACACCGTTGTTCCCAAAGCCATCCCGGGGATCATCGCCAGTGTGGTGTTAGGGTTTTCACGGGCTTTTGGTGAGACCATAGCTGTGATGATGGTAATCGGCAATGTACCAGCCATACCTTCATCGATATTCGATCCTGCCTATCCGCTTACTGCCCTCATCGCCAATAACTTTGGGGAAATGCTTTCTATTCCGCTTTACGACGCTGCATTGATGGGTGCGGCTTTGGTGTTGTTGGTCGTTGTGTTGATTTTTAACCTTATTTCAGTGTTGATTCTCAAGATATTCAAAAGCAGGTATTAGCGTGAAAAAACAATTGTCTTGGAACCATATAGAGGAACGCATCGTGAAAGCCTTCATGTATGTGTCTCTTATCGTTGTCGTCGGCAGTCTGGTTGGAATCCTGTATACTGTGATTGTCCGGGGTCTACCCGCATTGTCCATTGAAATGCTCACCCAGATCCCTCATGGGGGGTATTACCTGGGGGAGGGCGGGGGAATATTGAATGCAATCGTTGGCTCTATTTATCTGGCGGGCGGCGGCACCCTTCTGGCTTTAGTGGTCAGCCTGCCGATTGCTTTCTATCTCAACATATACGGGAAAAAAAGCAGGTGGGGGAATATCGTTCGCCTGTCTCTGGATGTCATGTGGGGGATTCCCTCGATCGTGTACGGTGCTTTTGGGTTTGCTATCATGCTGGCTGTTGGTATCCGTGCCTCGCTCCTGGCGGGGATATTCGTTCTGGCTTTATTGGAATTGCCGATACTTGCCCGTGCTATCGATGAGATCACCCGTATGATCCCATCGGATTTAGGGAAGGCATCTTACGCTTTAGGCGCTACCAAACTTGAAACCGCTGTTTTCGTTATTCTTCGCCAGATGCTCCCTGGACTGGCTACAGCTGTGATGCTTGCCTTTGGGCGCGGTATCGGCGATGCTGCCTCTGTACTCTTTACTGCCGGATATACCGACCAGATCCCCGATTCTCTGATGAGTCCAGTTGCCTCATTGCCGCTTGCTGTGTTCTTCCAGCTGGCCACACCCTTCCCAGAGGTCCAACAAAGGGCTTACGCATCTGCTCTGGTGCTGACCTTTATTGTATTACTCACCAGCTTCGGTTCTCGCTGGCTTTCGAAAAAGCTTGGTCGTTATGCAGTCAAATAACCGGACCCGGTGAAAAGGAAATGGAGATGAAAGACCATATTTGCATTACTAACTTGAACGTCTATTACGGGAAAACCCGGGCCTTGCAAGATATAAACGTTAACATCCCTCGCAATGCCATTACCATCATCTTCGGTCCTTCCGGTTGTGGAAAGTCTACTTTATTGAAGAGTATGAACCGCTTTATCGAACTGACAGACGGCGCTGCCCTGACCGGTAAAGTGATGATCGACCTCGTCGATATTCACAATCCAGACGTAGAAGTCACTGAAGTTCGCAAAAAGATTGGGCTGCTTGCTCAGCGTCCTCATCCGCTGCCAATGTCGATTTACGATAACGTGGCATACGGTATGCGCATTCATGGAAAGATGAACGGCCGCGATCCGGATGGTCTGGTGCAGCATTACCTCGAGTTGGCCGGGCTTTGGGATGAAGTAAAAACACGCTTGAATACTCCAGCGACGGATCTTTCCATCGGGCAGCAGCAGCGGCTGTGTCTGGCGCGTGGGTTGGCGGTCGAACCGGAAATCCTCCTCGGGGATGAGCCTACTTCAGCGCTCGATCCCATCTCTGCCAGACACATCGAGGAAAAGTTCCGAGAACTGAAACAGCAGTACACGATTGTTTTGGTGACCCACATTCTCCGGCAAGCGAAACGCCTTGCCGATTATGCCATTTTCCTTTATCTCGGCGAACTGGTTGAGTGCGGTTTTGCCGAAGACGTATTCGGATCCCCGAAGAATCCGCAGACCAAAGCTTACTTAGAAGGAGAGATTTAACCACAATAACTCACAAGCACGCTGAATACGAGGAAACTTAAACCATGGCGCTAAAGGAATTGTCGTCCCCACAAAGATTATCCACCAGACTCATTATTGTCTTCGGCGTGATTATTCTCATCACGACCTTTGTTGCCGGAGTGCCAGCGTACTTGTTTATCCGTGCCGAACTAGAAAACGAAGCCTGGAAGCATGTCGCCAATGGTGGAAAGACCACCCACGCCCTGCTCGATGCCGAACAAAAACGCTTGATCAGCCTGGCGACCTTGACCTCGCAGCGCCCAACTCTAAAGAATTATTTATTGGTGGGCGATGAGAAAGCGCTGGCTGAGTACCTTGAGGCGTATCAGGCCGGTGTAGATATCGAACTGCTGATTGTTCAGGATGTAGATGGGGGATTTATCGCCGGTGGCGGCAATTTCCCCGATGTAGGTAGTATCCCCCTCATATCAGGGGCAACTTATTTAACGATAAACGATCCATCCCCCGGACTATTATTAGCTGCCACAAAAGCGGTCATTGAAGAAGGGACAAACAGGGTATTAGGTTATGTGATTGTGGGTGTTTCCCTCAACGGTTTGTTCTGCAGACAGCTTGCCCAAGAAACTGGTTTTGAGCACAGCGTCCTGATAAATGACACACGCATTTCTTCGAGTTTGACGGATAATGTCTCCAAGCCCGATGGAGAAACAGTCCAAAGGATATATCAAACAGGATTGGGCGATCAAGCGATCACATCCCTTTCAGGGTTCCAGTATTACCAGGTTCTGGTCCCGCTTTTTGATGCCCAAAGCGAGGTGGTTGCCATCATGGAAGTAAACTCTCCGGTGGATGACCTCCTCCAGGCTGAGAAGCGTGCATTCAATACATTGGTGATCTGTACCTGTTTAGTGACCGTGTTCAGCAGCGGCTTTGGATATCTTTTCGCCAGGAAATTAACTGCCCCTCTCATGCAGTTGACCTCTGCAGCCCAACGAGTCAGCGAGGGAGATTTCTCAAGTCCGATTGAAATTTCTAGGGAAACCTATGAGATTTCTGTGTTGACTACTGCCTTTGCCGAGAGTCGTAAAAAAGTGCACGATACCTTGGAGAAATTGTCCCAGGCAAATGCATGGTTGGAGACCCTGGTGGGGTCCATCGTCGAGGGCATCATCACTGTGGACATGGATGAGCGGATTACATCATTTAGCCAGGGGGCAGAACGGATCACAGGATGGTCTTCACAGGAGGTTGTCGGGAGTCCCATAAACCAGGTGATCCATTGCAAACATCCTAATGAGACTCTGGTAGGTAGATGCTTTCCTCATAATGGAACACGTCAGGTAAACATTAAAACTCTCAATAACCGGGAGGTCACACTCAGTATCACAAGCGCCAAAATGCCGCTCTCTGATGGCAACAGCCATGAAGAGATTGCCATGGTGTTGCGCGATATCACGGAAGAAAAAGCTATCCAGAACCTGAGAGCGTATTTCCTAGCCAATATCTCGCATGAATTCCGTACTCCTCTCTCTGCTCTGAATGCATCGGTTGAGTTGTTGTTGGATGAACTTGAACATTATTCTCTCGCCGAGATTAGGGAGTTGCTGAATTCGATCCATTTAAGCGTAAGCGGTTTACAGGCCTTGATCGATAACCTCCTTGAAAGCATGAGTATCGAAGCAGGGCATTTTAAATTGCGACCCAAACCATCTAACCTCAATACCATTGTGTTGGATGCGGTTCGATTAATGGAGCCGTTGCTGAACCGCCGCCGCCAGGAACTCCTTCTCAGCAGATGGAGCCGGTTGCCGCTGGTGAATATCGATCCCACTCGCATTACGCAGGTTTTGGTCAACCTTTTATCCAATGCCAGCAAGTTTGGCCCTATGGGGGAAGAAATTATCTTATCTCTTGAAGAAAGTGACAATCGTTCATTGAGTGTGACAGTAAGCGATAGAGGCCCAGGTGTCTCCCAAAATGAACGAGAGGATATTTTCAAGCGTTTTGTGCAGCTCGATTCGGGTGGAGAAGCGCAGTACGGTATCGGCCTTGGACTTTCTGTTGTCAAAGCGATTATCGAGGAACATGGGGGAGAGGTTGGCGTTTCCGAACGAGAAGGCGGCGGCTCGAAGTTTTGGTTCACTTTACCCATCGATGGAGGAACGGCATGAAGACTTTGATCGTAGATGATGATTTAGCCTTGGCCGACATCCTATCTTTCACAATGCGGAGGGCGGGCTATGAAGTGATATTGGCCCATGATGGACGAACCGCACTCGAGCGCTGGAAAGCTGAAAATCCTGATTTGATAATCCTCGACCTCAATTTACCCAAACTCGATGGCCTGTCTGTGTGCCGGGAAATCCGAACTCAGGCCGACACTCCCATCATCATCCTCAGTGTACGTGGTGAAGAGAACGATATCGTCGAGGGGTTGACGATTGGGGCGGATGATTATGTCGTAAAACCTTTCAGTCCTCGACAGGTTGTTGCCCGTTCACAGGCTGTTTTACGCCGGGCAGGCTCTTCGCCTGCTTCACCTGCAGAAATCAATGCAGGCGGTCTGACCTTGGATCCATCACGTGGGGAAGTACAAAAGAATGGTCAGGCAGCCGTCAACCTGACGCCTCTCGAGTCCCGCATGTTAGAAATTCTAATGCTCAATAAAGGGCAGGTGCTTCACGCAGATATGTTGATTGACCATATTTGGGGGCCGTTGGGTGGTGATAAAGTCATGCTTAAACAAATCATATATCGATTACGGCGAAAGATCGAACAAGATCCCTCAAACCCTATCTGTTTGGTAACTGTTCCAGGAATGGGATATACCTTTGTCGATGATACAGAACCTTCCTAGGAGAACCTATCATGCTGATGGCGCTGCAACCCTGGGATAGTGAAAAAAATTACAAGTTGTTACCAAAATGTCACCAGACCGCGACCACTCTTGTTACCTTCATTCTCTATACTGAAGACAAAGAAAACAACATTGATTATCAAACTATGAGTCACTCAGTAGGAGAATAAGATGAACGACAACAAATACTTAATCAAGAAGTTACGCAGTCCAGATAACAAAATTGTTCTGCAAGCCATTGAAGGTTTAAGAGTACGGGGATTACTTGAGACCGGAATCCTTGACCAGACTGCCCTCCGTTATGCTCATATGGAAAGGGCTGATTTTTACAAAGCCAGCCTGCGCCATACGGATCTCAGCATGGCCGATTTGCGTTGGGCAAATCTGAGTCTCGCCGACCTGGAAGGCGCCCAACTAAACAGCGCCAACCTTTTCCAGGCCGATATGAGTATGGCGAATCTGAAAGGTGCCAATTTAATCAGGGCAAATCTTCAAGGCGTCCATAACCTTAAGGATGAGCAGTTGGCTCGGGCCAACCAGTTATTTGGTGCAACAATGCCGGACGGCAGCCGTTACGATGGCCGTTTCAATCTGAAGGGTGATCTGCTTACTGCTGTCACGAGGGGTGTCGATCTCAAATCCCAGGATGCCATGAAAGAATTCTACTGCTCCTTGCCCTTAGATATGCTGCCAGAGCCGGAAAACATGGATGCTTCCATTAGTGAGATTTCTAATTCTCAGCTTGTGCGGATGTTGCGGGGTGAAAATGCGAAGCTAGTCGTGAAAGTGCTGGATGAATTACGTAAGCGGAATCTACTCAAGGAAGGCTTGTTGAAGTGGACCTGCCTTCGCTATGTGCATTTCAAGAATGCAGACTTAAGCCATGCCGACTTGCAAAATGCGAATTTCGGCATGGCCGATCTGAGGGAAGCAGATTTGAGTTTTGCGAACTTGAAAGGCGCCCGTTTCACAAAAGCTAATTTGAGTGGCGCGAATTTGGAAGGCGCTGAACTGAAGGGCGCTTTACTGGCGCATGGGAACCTGTTCCAGGCCAAAGGCCTTACAGACGAGCAGTTTTGTGAGGTCAATAGATTGCGTCGTGCTATGATGCCGGATGGAACTCGTTATGATGGGCGCTATAACCTGCCCGGTGACTTGTGGGATGCAAATTTCTTCCATGTCGACGTCAGTGATCCTAAGGCCCTCGCCGCTTTCTATGGAATCTCGACTTCAGAGTTCACCATCGGCCAAAAATGGTCGCAGGAGAGTTTGCCTGTTACCTGGAGAGATATTGCGGTCGAGGCAGTTTCAGCGGATGTTGAATCTGTTATTCAAAATATCTCTGAGCAGTCGAAATAGTAGTTTGTGAAAATGATAAGGAACAGATTACATTTGGGTACTTGCCAACAGTGGTTGCTATATCTGAAGTTTCCCCTTCATCAACCGGTTGCTCATACCTCCTCACCGGCTTGGCTTACGGAGATTGACTGATGACAACAACCACTGTTGGCGTACATTAGGAAACCGCTATGGGAGAATATTTACTGACCGCTGTCTTGATCCTCCTTTCAATTTATTGTGGCATCCAGGCCCTATGCAGCAGCAGATTGCTTATCTCTGCCATATATCTTGCAGGCACAAGCGTCTTTCTGTCTATCATCTTCTTTCTTCTCGGTGCGCATCAGGTTGCGGTCATCGAGTTGAGTGTCGGCGCGGGGCTGGTAACGATCCTGTTGGTGTTTGCGATTAACGTCGCCGGGGAAGACTTCAAGGAAAATATGCCGGTGATCCCCAAGCCTCTTTCCTGGGGATTGGTGCTTTCTTCCGTCATTCTCCTTGGAATTTTCGTCTTGCCGATTGACCACCAACAATATGGCGCGTTAGAGGAATCTTTTACTTCTCAACTTTGGGGATCCAGGGCGGTGGATGTACTCGTGCAGGTCGTCTTGATTTTCACTGGCGCGCTTGGGGCGCTCGGCCTCTTGGCTGAAGAGAAAACCCCGCTGCAGTATCCAGCTGCAGAAGAAGTCTCAGCGAAGCGTGACCGTGAACTGGAAACTATCATTGAAGAGAGTCTCACTGAGGAAAGGACATGAATACCACCACAAATATTTTGCTGCTCGGTGTGATTTGTTTGTTGGGTGTTGGCTTTTATGGGCTGTTGGCTTGCCGGAATCTGATAAAAATCGTGATTGCCTTGCAGATTCTCGGCAAAGCGGCCGTGTTGGGATTGGTCGTCGCCGGGTCTGTTATCGATAGAATAAATTTCAGCCAGAGTCTGGCTGTGACCGTCATTGTGGCCGATACCATTGTAGCGGTCATTGGGATCGCCCTGGCGGTGCAGGTCCGGCGGCACATCGGCACCTTAGATGTCAGTATACTCTCAGCATTGAAGGGATAGACAATGGCCGCTTGGATGACACTCATAACGATAAGCTTGCCCTGGGTAGGTGCCCTCCTTGTTTGGTGGATCGGGGATAAACATCCCCGTGTTCAACATGTCCTGGCGGTGGTGTTTTCAGCACTGGCGGGCTTGGCTTCTTTAATTCTGCTGGCTCATACAACGGATGAGGCTGTCGTCCGGGTATCGATGGGCGGCATCTTCGGGGATTTCACACTCGTCCCTGATGGTTTAGGCGTCCTGTTGGCAATCATTGCCGCCGTCATCGGGAGTCTGGCAGTTATTTTCTCTATGGACTATATGGCAAGTGAGTCCCAATTGGGGCGTTATTATGCCCTTGTGCTGCTGTTCATCGGCGCTATGATTGGCTTGGTATTATCCGGCAGTTTGCTGCTGATGTTCATCTTCTGGGAGATCACCGCTTTCTGCTCTTATGCCCTCATTTCATTCCACAACGATGACCCCAAGGCGGTTGCCGGGGGTATCAAAGCCTTGATTATGACCCAGTTGGGTGGGGTAGGCTTGTTGGCAGGGGCGATAATTTCTTACACCCAGATAGGAATCTACGACATCGACCTCTTCCTCGAGAAAGCGGGCAACTTCCCGCCTTCGGTATTGGGCGTGGTTGGCTTTGGCTTCCTGGTTGCTGCCATGGCGAAATCAGCCCAGGCGCCGCTGCATACCTGGCTGCCGGACGCCATGGAAGCCCCCACACCCGTCAGCGCCTTGATCCATGCCGCGACGATGGTCAACGCCGGCGTATACCTGCTGGCGCGTTTCTATCCCGCCTTCGAAGGAATTCCAGGGTGGGCGACGACCGTTGTCATCGTCGGTGTGGTTTCCGCCCTCTTGTCCGCCGTCATGGCGGTGGCAGCCAACGATCTCAAAAGGGTCCTGGCTTATTCGACCATCAGCCAGTTGGGCTACATGATCTACGCCATCGGGAATGGCGCTATCCTCGCCAGCCAGATTCACCTCCTCAGCCATGCCGTTTTCAAGGCTTTGCTGTTTCTTGGCACGGGGGCGGTCATCAATTCTGTGGAAGATAGGGATATGCGTTCGATGGGCGGGGTTGGCAAAGACATGCCTTATACCAGGTTCGTCTTCGTCGTTGGCGTTCTTGGGCTGACGGGTTTACCTTTATCCAACGGTTTCTTCAGCAAGGAACTGATTTTGGAAAACGGGCTGGCTCATGGGGCTTTATGGTCGTATGTTTGCATGCTTTTTGGGGTGGGGCTGACAGCCTTTTACAGCATACGAATGCTCACGATGGTATTCTACGGCCAAGCAAAACACAGGCAAAAGATACACGATGCGCCTGCCGCTATGCGTTTCTCCCTCGGTTTCCTGGCGTTCGCCACCCTGACCACCTGGCTGGCAAGCGGATTGTTTGAAGGTCTCTTACAAATTAGTCTGCCTAATCATGACCTTCAAGCGCACAGTACCTGGGATATCGTCCTGGAGGTCTTTTCCACGCCGGCGACATACCTGGCGATTTTGGTGATTGCCCTTGGTGCAGCTCTCTACTTGTTGCGGGAGAGGTTGGGCTGGTTTTTCAAGTTGTTTCGACCGGTTGCCGGATTCGTTGAGGGTGGCTTGGGTTTCGAATGGCTGAACCAGCAGGTGATTGGTGCCACCACCAACACAGCTGCCGCACTCTGTAAGACCCAAACCGGATACCTCAATTGGAACGTGGCCGATATTCTCGCCGCCATGATCGTTCTCTTGGTTATTTTGCTATAGGTGCATGCAATGGACATTCCTGCTTTTATCTGGCTGATTTTCATACTCCTGGTCTCCTCCCCGCTTGTTTACCTGATTGGTCATTTTGGTAAAAGCTTCGGGAAGAGATCATTTGCCCAATGGGCCGGTTTCATCGTCTTGCTGGTTTCCTGGGTTCCCCTCTTCATGGCGGCAAATGACCTCATCGCCCGAGATCAAACGGAATATCGCCTAGGCGGGGTGATGCTGCAGTTCGACGGGATCAGCCTCTTGCTGGCTGCCCTCACCCTCCTCCTGGGGACCTTGGTCGCTTTGTTCTCCGGACCATACCTGTCGGCAGAAGACGGGCAAGAAAAATTTTACGCTGCCCTGACCGTGATGATTGCTGTGATTATTGGTCTGGGCTGCGCCACTGAGTTGTTTAATTTATGGCTGTGGTTCGAAGCCATGGCGATTTCTTCCTATTTACTCGTAGCTTTTTACCACAAACAGCCTGGAGCCCTGGAAGCGGGTGTGAAGTATGTCGTCCAGAGTGCAGCAGGGTCTTGTTTGGTCTTGATCGCTATCGGCCTTGTGATATCCCAGACCGGGACCTTGAGTATTGCTGGGATAAGGTCCCTTGCTGGGCCTTCACCCCTCATGATTGCAGCAGGCGTTCTCTTCACTATAGGTTTCGGCGTAAAGACGGCTTTGGTCCCACTGCATACCTGGCTGCCAGATGCGCACTCCCAGGCGCCGAGTGGGATCAGCGCCATGCTCTCTGGTGTCGTCATCGAAGCTGGTTTGGTCGCCCTTCTGCGTACCTTGTCCGCCTTTATCGACCAGACTCCCTCATGGGGCACGATCCTCTTGTGCTTCGGCTGTTTGAACATGCTGGCCGGCAATCTCATGGCGTTTAGGCAGAAGCAGGTTAAACGCCTCCTTGCATATTCCAGCATTGCCCACGTCGGCTATATGCTGGTTGGGCTGGGGACGACGATATCCCTCGGCGGTGCCGACGGCGCCAGCGGCGGCCTGTTCCATATGCTCAACCACGGGATGATGAAGGGGCTGGCCTTTTTGGCCGTCGGCGCACTCATGTTCACATTACGGATTGCCTCGGGGAGTCACGAGCCACTGGTGGTTGAAGATTTGTCCGGTTCGGCTCAACGCAGCCCATTGACAGCATTTTCCCTCAGTCTTGCGGTGCTTGGCCTGGGGGGCATTCCCCCTCTATCCGGTTTTATGTCCAAATGGCAGATTATTGTCGCCGGCCTCGACACACACAATACCTTGGTGAGTGTCCTGGTGATAATTGCTGCCCTCAACAGTGTGTTTTCCCTGGCTTATTATGCGCCGCTCATCAATACAATCTATCGACAGGAGCAATCGGAAGCGGTACAGAAAAGCAAGCCGCTTCCGGTCATCATGTGTATCCCGCTGATTGTCTTGTCCTCGGGGGTGGTTGTGATTGGTTTGTGGCCCAGCCTGATGAAATTCCTCGTCGAACCGGCTGGTGCCAGCCTGCTTGCGGCTTTCGGATATTAATAAACGAAGGGATCTCTATCATGACAGATTTTATTCTCACACCCCCAGCAGCCTTCATCATCTACTTGATTCTCATTGGTATTTTGTCCGGATTGAGTTGGAAGGTCGCTGCCCAGGGCCAGCCGAGTGAACATAAATCCAGCACGTATTCGAGTGGAGAAGCGCCCCCCACGAAAGTGGCTGCGCCTGGATACCAGCCCTTTTTCGTGATTGCCCTATTCTTTGCGATTCTGCATCTGGGTGTCTTGATGCTGGGGAGTATGGGCGTTTCGACCATTGCCGTAATTTACCTCACTGGACTCATCCTTACGCTCATCGTATTGATCCTGGGATGAGCGATTTATCTGGGAGCGTTATATGAAATCGAATGGGAATTTTCGAGACAGAACTTTAGAGAAGTTCAAAACGTGGGCGCGGGTGAATTCTCCCTGGGTCATCCATTTCAACAGCGGTTCGTGCAATGGTTGTGATATTGAAATTCTAGCAACGTTGACCTCCCGCTACGATCTGGAACGTTTTGGGGTCAAGCTGAAAGGCAGCCCGCGGCACGCAGATGTTTTACTCTGTACCGGAGCGGTGACGCGCCAGGCTCGGGACCGTTTGGTGCGTATCTATGAACAGATGCACGAGCCGAAATTTGTTGTTGCTGTTGGCTCATGTGCTTTATCCGGTGGCGTTTTTAGGGATTGTTATAACGTGGCTGGCGGGATCGATCAAGTCATTCCTGTGAATGCCTACATTCCTGGATGTCCGCCCCGACCTGAAGCCATCATCGATGGCGTTGTCAAGCTGTTGGGCAGTTTGATGCCTGCCGCATCGGCTCAGGAAAGTAGCGACTTGAAAGGTGGGCTTGAATCATGAACCTTGATCCCAAAATCCATACCGCCCAGCTGCTGGTCGAAGAATGGGCTGAACGGATGGAGACCCCCTCTCCGGTTAGTTTGGATGTTTACTTGCGGGATCCAAAAGACCTGGTGCCTGCGGTAACAGGCTTGCGGGTAAAGCGCTTGGGGTATTTAGTTGCCATCACCGGGCTTGACCCCGGCGTGGAGGAGGAAAATCTCGAAGTCCTTTACCATTTCTGCATTGGGCCGGTGGTGATTGCCCTTCACCTGCAGGTGCCGAAATCGGAGTCGATCATACCAAGCTTGTGTGAGATCGTACCCAGCGCGGAACCTTTCGAGAGAGAGGTAAGTGAAATGTTCGGGATCACCTTCCCGGGGATACGAAATCCAGATCGTCTCTATCTGCCCGATGATTGGGAGGAAGGTGTTTACCCGTTGCGAAAAGAATACGAACACCCGCAAGCCCAAACCCAAACGTAGATGGATAAGACTATGCAAACGAAAAATCAAGCTGAAAAATTCACCATTCCCATAGGGCCGCAGCACCCTGCGCTGAAAGAGCCTGAACATTTTCTGTTCACTGTCGAAGGGGAGATTATCACCGACGCGGTCGTGCGTCTTGGCTATGCCCACCGCGGAATCGAAAAGGCAACCGAATCACGCACTTGGGTGCAGAACCTTTATCTCGTCGAACGTGTTTGTGGTATCTGCTCCCATATCCACGCAACAGCCTACTGCCTGGGTGTGGAGAAGTTGGCTGAGGTGGAAGCACCGCCCAGGGCGCAGGCCATTCGGGTCGTGGTAGCCGAATTGGAACGGATCCACAGCCACATGCTTTGGTTGGGAGTCGCTGCCCACGAGGCTGGTTTCGATACTTTGTTCATGTATAGCTGGCGCGACCGCGAGATCATCATGGACATTCTCGAGGAACTCACTGGAAACCGGGTGAATTATTCCGTCAATGTGTTGGGAGGAGTCAAGTACGATATCGATGATCGCCAGGCGGATGTGCTGTTGCGGGGGATAGACGACCTGGAGAAACGTACCCGGCATTATCTGGATGTGGTAACGAAGGACGCGCTACTGCTCCAACGCACCCGCGGCGTAGGGGTCATGACCAAACTACAGGCCGAGGTTCTTGGGGCTGTCGGCCCAACCGCACGGGCTTCGGGATTAGAGAGGGACATTCGTGTTGAAGCCCCATATTCAGCATATCTTGATTATCCCATCCAGATTGTGTTAGACCAGAAAGGAGACCTGGAAGCACGTTTCGCAGTGCGGGTCAAAGAGTTGCTTGAAAGTTATCATCTCATCAGGATGATTGTCGATACGCTGCCGGATGGCGAACTTACCACACGTTTGCCTCGCAAGATTAAAGAAGGAGAAGCGACCAGCCGTGTCGAAGCGCCGCGGGGTGAATTGTTCTATTTCCTGAAAAGCGATGGGGAGGATGTACCTGCACGTATCAGAATAAGAACGCCCACCATCTGTAATATGACCTCGGTTGTGAAGCTGGTAGTCGGCCACCAACTGGCAGATGTCCCCATGATTCTGGCGGGCATCGATCCCTGTTTCTCCTGCAACGACCGTATGGTTAGAATTAGTGACGGCCGCTCCCAGAAAAATACCCAGACCTGG
>JASFQL010000010.1:0-104260 GCA_050115475.1 Anaerolineales bacterium | reverse complement strand
ATCCAATTTCTAAGCAAGTTACGTGCACGGACAAATTGTTTAGTGCGTGGTTCTTCCGTTGTCCGCCCAGGTTGGCGTCTCTCCCAAGCTACTGAATATTTATATTCACTACCAGTTGACAGCATTAAAGCTCAAGCTGTCCGTGTTCCGACGGGATCTAATTACGCATTATCAGACTCAGAGATCAGTGTTTATTTAGATGATCTTGAAAGCATAGGTCGCCGGGTTATAAATGATCTGGAAGAAGACCGTGTTCCGATAGATGATCGTTTCTCAAACAGGGTTTTGCAGTTACTGAAAGGGGAGCAAAGAGAATCGTTCTGTGGAGCAGGCCAGACAGTCTTTGGTATTACACCTAATGGGTTTGTGCTTCCTTGTATTCTATTGGAAGAAGATGAGTTCATGTTAGGGCATATAAATGACCGTCCAAGTAAATGGATACAGACAGGCTATCGTTGGAAAAAAGCACAAGCCTTGCGTAGTGAATGTAAAACTTGTAATGCTTTTATCTTATGTGGTGGTGGGTGCCCAGCAATAATTCCGATATGCAGCGCAAGTGAGTGTCAAATCATTCGCAAGAATTGCGAAGTTGCCACACACATTTATGAATATTTTCAATCCACACCTACAACTTTACTCACCCTGGCAGGAATAACTTGAAATTCTGTCAGGTAAGACTAAATGTTTGATCGAACTCCTCCTCCCGGATTTAAAGCAGAAGCCCTGGCTCCCCTGCCGTTGAAGCCTAAATCATGGAGAGTTACATCGTTAGCTCTTGATGTGTCTGGCAGCTGTAACCTGGCCTGCCGATACTGCGCAGAAGCAGCCACGCAACCTCCTCGAGGAGTTATGTCCGAGGAAACGTTACTATCTGCTTTATATTATTTGTTTTCGAAGAAACATCCGCAGACTAGGTGCTCAATTAGATTAGGTAGTGGTGAACCATTAATGGCTTTTCCTTTGTTGAAAAAACTTGCGGAACTCATCGATGTAGAAAAAAGAAGAGATTTTTTTATAGCGCCTGAAATATTCCTTACTACAAATGGCACCCTGGCTGATCGCCATATAAGAAATTGGTTAGTTCTATCTGGATGGCATATTAAGTTAAGTATTGATGGTCCTGAATTTATCCATGATCGCTGGCGTGTGACCCGGGATGGTGAGGGAACATTCCAAAAGATTATTGATGTAGTTACAGAATTTACACAGAAAATACCAGAGCGATTCAGTGTGACCGCAGTTCTTTGCCAGGATTCTCCTCCAGATATTGTTTTTCAAACCTTGTCGAATCTCGGTGTGAGGCGGATTGAATTAGTACCCGTTGTTCATAAGGATAAAGCTATCTTGCCAAAGACTGATGATATTACACATTATGAGAATTTTATCCAAGGTTATGCGGAAAGTTACATAAGTCAAGGAACTAAACTCCCCACTTTAATTCGATTCGAAAATCGTGTGCGTCGCGTCATGGGTTATGATGTAAAAACGCTTCCATGCGGAGCTGGTCGATCATTTCTTGGCGTTGCACCAGATGGCGGACTTTACCCATGTTTCCGTTTTATTGGCGTAGATTCATACTATTTGGGAAATCTCGATGATGGGCTCGATACTGAAGCCTCTGAATCCTTTCAACTAGGTCCTGGACGTACATTCGATCGCCGGGCAGTGTGTAGTTCGTGTTGGGCAGCCCCCCTCTGTGGAGGTCCCTGTTTTGCTTGCTCGGAAATGTTTGGCCCAGGTGACGGTCAACCTATAGAAATACAATGTGCATATATATTAGCCGATGCGAAAGCTGCTGTGTGGTTGGTAGACCAACTCAGGAAAAATAACCCTGAACGTTTACTTGAATTTATTCCCGGAAGCTATAAGTCTTATACTCAATATATATCAAAATAGACAATTTCATGTATCAAAAGATTGTTCTCGTAAAACCCCCAGAATATTCTTCTTTCAATTTCGGAACTTTTAGCCTGGCAGTCCTTGCTTCGACGGTTCGCGATATAGCTGACGTGCGTATTCTTGATGCAACAAACTTGTGTATTGGCGAAGCTGTTGAAGAAATTTGGGCTTATAAGCCAGATCTTATTGGAATTACCGTCATGGGACTGAAATCTGTAAAGCCTGTTATGGATTTTATCAAGCACTTGCGGTCAAAGGGAAATGATCGCACACCCATCATTGCCGGTGGCCACGGGGCTACACTTAAACCAACTTCTCTTCTCAATTCCGGCGCTAATGCTGTTGTAATTGGAGAAGGAGAACTTACTTTTGAAAAAATTATAAAGGAAGGTATCCAACCTGGTGATGCCGGTATTGCCTGTTTAGTTAAAAACAAGATTGTAATTGGTCCTCCTCAGAAGTTAATTCACCCCCTTGACAATTTGAGATTACCTGCAATTGACCTCATGCCCCCACCTCCTGATGGTATTTATTTAATGGAAACCAGCCGTGGATGCCCACACGCTTGCGCTTTTTGCGAAACAACCCGTTTTTTCGGGAAAAGGTGGAGACCAAAATCTCCTCAACGAGTCATCGGTGAAATCCAACGTCTAGTTGAAACATGCGATGCATGGATAATTCACTTTGCCGATGATAACTTTACTGCTGATGTCAAACGGGTTCTTTGTATCTGTAAGGCCCTACAACGTGAAACGACATTACCAGCTTTTTTTATGGTCTCGGCTAGAGGGGACGATCTAATATCAGATCCAGAATTACTCCCAGCAATGGCAGCTGCACGGATTCTGCGGATTACGGTTGGGGTTGAAACACTTAGCAAGGAAATGTCTTCAAAAGTTGGAAAGAAAATAAGCCCAGAAACTTATCGTAAGGCGTTCCAGAGAATGCGGGATCTAGGGATATTTTCAATTGCATCTTTTATTATAGGACTTCCTGGAGAAGATCCTTCGATTAGACAACGGTCCGTAGAGCTTGCGATCCAGGCTGGACCAGATGCTGCCCATTTCCTTCCTTTTTTACCGCTCCCTGGTATCCCTCTAGCGACTGGTTTTAATCATACTGACCCTTTACCTAAGGATATTATGGATGCTAATGAATTTACACGAGCCTTTTTTCTACACCCGACAATTCGAAATCGCTTGAATGCTGCTTTAGGTAAGGGAGTAAGGGGACTATTGGCTAAAGCCACACTCGAAAAATATACGAAAAGAATATCTCAAGTATAAATAAAATTCATACTAGTGCAACAAGATGTAAAATGTTGATATTCTGAGAAAAAATTTCATACTGGGTGAATATCAAAACATATCACCGGCACAAAAGTTTATCCCTTTTCCTATATAAAATCTGCGATTCCTACCACATTCAGTATCCCCAACCAGTAATACCTGTAACAGGTTGCTACGATCTGTAGCGATTTCTCAGTCCTACAAACTCTTCCCGTACCCTAACCTATAGCGGAGTATGACACCAATAGATATGATTGACAACAAGCCAAGGGTTTGATAATATATGAAAGACGGCATCCGTCTGACATTTGTTTGGAAAGGGCTATATGGCTATCGTTCGGCAAAAACCTGTCATCGAGCAGGCAAAAGACATCCTGCGGATGCGGATCTATAACGACGAATACGGCCCCGGGGGGAAGCTCCCTTCGGAATCGGAACTGGCCGAAGAGCTGGGGATCAGCCGTGCAACGGTGAGGTCCGCCCTGTCGGCCATCGCCGAAGGCGGGTTCATCGTGAGAAAGCCAGGGGATGGGACGTACATCAACCAGCGGGTGGTCGAGTTATCAAAAACCTCAAGAAATCTATGGGAATTCTCGCAATATATCGAAAACGTCGGGCACACCTCTACGATTAAACCGGTATCGATCAAGAAGAAGCCGGCAATGATTGGGGAAGCGGCAGCGCTCGAAATCCGGGAAGACGAAGAAGTAGTATCCTTCGTGACCCTATTCCTGGCAGACGGAATCCCCGCAGTCTATTCACAAAACACGATCCCATCCTTCCTTGTAAAAAAGCCCCTCGAACTCGATGCGTTGAATCAACGCATCGATATGGTGATGGTCGAGATGTGCCAGCGAGAAATCGCCTATTTTATCGCCGACGTCAACGTACACCTCGTTTCAGGCAGCACTGCAGAAATGATGGAGGTGGATGAGAAAACAGCGCTCTTGCAGGTAAACTGCAATTTCTTCGACCAGGAATCGACACCCATCGTTCGAGGAGAGAATTACATCAACCAGAACGTGCTGGCGCTACGCCTCGGACAAATCATCCGCCTGTAAAATCCAACAAACCCAAACCCAGGGAAAGGAGACAAACTCGTGGCTGACACGAACACAGTAGTAATTGGCGCAGGTATCTCCGGTTTAATTACGGCGTACCAACTGAAAAACGCAGGGGTGGAAACGCTGGTACTCGACCAAAATTCCCGCGTGGGGGGGCGGATGTTCACGATAGAGTGGAAGGGATTCAGACTCGACCCGGGGGCGAGTATCATCATGACTTCCGATAAGTTCTTACTCGACCTGGTGCGAGAACTGGACCTCGAATCGCAGATCACGGATGTCTACGACAGCGGTCTGGAGATGACGATCATGCGGGATGGCGAAATGCACACCGTCGACTTCCTATCCGTATGGTCCTACCTGAGATGGCAGGGAGTCTCGTTGGGGGCGCGGTTATCGATGATCAAGCTGCTCCCACAGCTGCTGCCCTTGCTGCGGTTGAAGCAGACATACCACCTGGAAGCTCTCGCAGGCAAGGATTCAGAGTCGCTGGAAGAGTTCTTATACAAACACGCCCACCCGGAAATGTTCGAATACTGGGCAGGACCGATGTTCGAGGTCATGTGCGCCTATTCGGGGCAAGACCTATCGGGGATGGCTTTTCTGGGGATGACATTCGGCTCGCTGAACGCCAACACACTGGCATTCAAAGACGGGATCGGGGTGGTGCCGGAAGCGATAGCGAAGCGGTTAGATATCGAACTGAACACGAGGGTCAATCGAATATCACCTCTCGGCGACAAGAGCGGTGTGGAGATAGAATATTTTTCGAAGCAGGGGAAGAAGAAAAAGATCAAGGCAGAAAGGGTTGTGGTCGCAATACCGGGCAGCGACGTACTGGCGTTATTCGAGGAACCGCGGCCTGCGTGGAAGGCATTCTTCCCTCAGGTCCGCTACACAAAATCGGCGACGCAGTATTCGCTGGTGGAGATGGACGAGGCCGTCCCCAACCGGGCTGTGTATTTCCCGCGGAAGGCAAAGATGCCGGTGAACAGCGTGACACACTTCCGGCGCAGCGGGAAGAAGTCCATCTTCCTGACAGACCCAAGCATCAGCATCTACAAGCCGACAGACGATGAAAAAACGCTGGTGAAACGGGCAGAAGAGGGCATCACGACCGTGTATCCGCATCTCAAGGGGCAATTCCTCGACCACCACGTCATCAAGTGGCCGCATAAAGTGCCTGCGTTTTACCCGGGCTATTTGCAACACCTAAAGGAATTCTGGGAGAATCCGCAAGAGGGCCCCGTGTATTTTTGCGGAGACTATTTTGCATCTCCCAGCACAGGGGGGGCGCTGTTCACGGGGCTGGAAGCGGCAGAAAGGGTGCTTGATTCTATGTAGGGGGGACGATGGAATGGGAACGGATTGACGGGGCTATACATTGTACCCATATCTAGTTATGTGTTACGCCAGTATCTTCTGGAGTAAACCGGTGTTGTAAAGGTCACAATCTAAATCCCTTATTCACAAGGAGGAAGCTAATGAATATCGTCTGGACTCCAGACCCCATCTATATCGTCAATTTAATTCTATGCATCATCATTTTTATCTTTGGTTTGATGGGGAAGCAACGGTCAGGGAAGACTTATCCCCTGTACATCGGGATCGCCTTCGGCTTGTTCGGGGTTTCCCACCTGGCGACCCTGTTGGGGCTTAAGGCCGCCTTATCCACCATCCTGATCATCATCCGGACATGTGCGTACCTGCTGGTGGCCTTCACCCTGTACCAGAGCGCGTTCAAATCCAAATAAGTAACATCCTTCATGGGAACGGGCGAGGCATGAGAGACAAGACTCTGCCGACGCCCCTATAGCATAAAGACCTGTCAGGTGTTTCAGCAAGCCTGACAGGTCTGTTTCACGGGCGCAGCATGCTGCGGCCCTACATTTAAGCAATAGAACTTGGATGGGATCACACCCGCCCGAGCAAGGCCCTAAAGAACAACTTGAATTGAAACTCCTGGCCGGTGAGGAGGACCTGCGCCCGATATAGGCCGGCGACAGAACGAATGATGAAGGCGGCGGTGAGGAGACACAGCCCAATGGCCAGAAGCGGCTGCCACAAGGGGATGCTGACAGCGGCCAACCTGGTCATCATGGCGACGGGGGCGGTGAGGGGGAAGAGGCTCAAAACCAGGCTGACGACACCGTTGGGCTCTTCGATGAGGGCAGACATCAATAAGAGGGGGATGATCATGGGGAAGATGACAATGAAGGTTGCCTGGGAGGCCTCACGCAGGTTGGGGACCAAAGCTCCGACAGCTGCCATGAGACTGGCATAGATGGCGTATCCCGCCAGGAAGAAAACCACGCCCCACCATAGGATCGTGGGGGGGAGATCGATACCGGCTGCCACGCTGGAAGTACGCCCGCTGATGCGCAGGAGGGTATAGGATATGCCTGTGTAGATGATGGTCTGCAGCAAGCCGGTGAGGCCCAGGCCGACGATCTTGCCGGTGAGGATCTGCCGGGGCGATACAGATAACATCAAGACCTCCATGACACGGTTCTGCTTCTCGGTCGCCACGCTGTTCAAGAGCATACTGGCAGAGGCGAGGATGATGATGTAGAACAGCATGGTGGTGGCATAGGGCACGACAAAGGTGAGGGGATTATCCTCATCGCGGACGGCCTCAGGCACCAGAGGAACCTGGGTCAACTCCATAGGATAATTGACCAAAGAGGTGAGGTCTTCGTCTTCACCCAAGAGGTTTACCTTGAAAGCCCAACGCATGACCCAATCGGTGTCATTGGCGGAAAGCGGCGAAAAATCCGGTTTGATGAGGAGGACCTCCCCACTCTCGACCACATCCTGGGGGATAACGTAATAAGCAGAAATGTCCCCATCTTCAACAGCACGCTGGGCCACCTCCTCGTCCGGATAGGGAATCAAACGATCGGGAGAGATGTCGGAGGGGAGGGACCGAATCACCCCGCTGTGATCGACGTATCCTTCAGAAATCGAATCAGAGCTAGGGGCAGAAAAAATACTCTCAAGTGCATCTGGATTGGTCTGGTTGAGCTGATTGACGCCCATAAAGAGGACAAAGCCAACCAGGGGAACGACGAAAGTCATGATGATGAAGGAACGGCGCCTGATAACGGTGAGAATCTCGTTTTTCAAAATAAGCAATGTTTTATCCATGGAAAACCTCTATCTGGCCTTCTTGAAGAGATCACGGAGGGACAACTTCTGCCCATAGCGGAGCATGCCCAATTCAAAGGCGCGGGCTGCGAGCCAAATGGCGAGAACGGCACTGGCGGATAATATCAGGGTGGTGATGATTATCTGCTCGATGGGGACGACGGCAAAGGCGGCCCGGAGTGGCATGGCAGTGGGGGCGGTGAGGGGGATCATACTCATGGCGACGGAGATGGGGCCGTTGGGGTTGCTGATGATGAGATAAGACAACCAGTAAGAAGCGGCCATGGGGAGGGAAAACAAGCCGCCCATCTGCTGGCCCTCTGCGACTTCGGTGACGGTGCCGCTGACCATGACAGCCAGCCCGGCATACATGAGGTAAGCGGGAAGCAAGATGACGGCCATCAACAAGATGGTCCCGACCTTTATCTCTGCGTCTTGTATCCAGGAGACTTCCATCACGTTCCCACCCACGTATAAGGCGATGACGGCGAGCAAAATCCAGGCAAAGAGTTGGGTGAGGGTAACGAAAAGGATGCCCAAGACCTTACCGTTGATGAACTGATTGGTGGACATAGAGGTGGCGAGGATCTCCATGGTGCGGTTTTCCTTCTCTTCGGCGACGGCCGAGACAAGGTAACCCGAGGTGGTCATCAAGAGGAACATGAAGATGAAGCCAGTGGCAGCGGGGAGGGCGATGTTGAGGGCGTTGCGTGCGGACATCTCGCGGGAACCGTCAGGGGTGCGAACAATCATATCGATGTCATCCAGGGCGCGGAAAACGACCTCGGGGGGCTGATCTGTGATGAGGTTGCTGCGCATGAAAGAGGTGAAATGATATTCTGCGTTTTCACCGGGCTTTTCGTAGTAAGTGAGGGAGACAGACCGGGTCTCAAGGTAGTCTGATGCGATGACGTAGTAGGCCTGGACCTCCCCGGCGTCGAGGGCAGCGAGGGCAGCTTCTTCATCGGGGAAGGGGATGAGTTCGACAGGATTTTTCGATCCGGCATCTTCCGGCACGGGATGGGGATCGGCGAGCACCCCTGAAAGGTCCACGTAACCGATGGGATCCATGTTGGTTTCAAACAGCTCCACCATGTAGCCAGCTCCGATGCTGACAAAAAGGACAAGGGGCACACTGAGAATGGCCAAGATGTAAGCCTTGCGGAAGACGTGGCGTTTGTATTCGTTGAGGGCGACGTACCAGAATTTATTCATCAGCGCTTCCCTCACCCACGACTTTGATGAAGATCTCATCCAGGTCGGGCACGGCGACTTCAAACTGTTCGAGGTGGATGTCCTTTTTTACGAGGGCCTGGAGAATGTCCTGGGGGGTGATGTGATCGGCGAGGGTCAAGCGGACGGAGCCATCGCGCTCCTGGGTAGCGACGATACCTTCGAAATCCCCAAGGGGCAGGGAAGGCATGTCGCTGGCGACGCGCAGCAATACGGCATGCCCGGTGTACTGTTTGCGGATGTCAGCCAGCTTGCCGTATAAGACGTCTTCGCCTTTGTTGACGAGGAGGATGCGGTCGCAGAGTTCTTCGACCTGGTGCATCTGGTGGGTGCACATGATGATGGTATGCCCCTGGTCGCGCTGGGCAATCAGGAGGTCTTTAATCATCTGGGTGTTGACGGGGTCGAGGGCGGTGAAGGGTTCGTCGATGACGACGAGGTCCGGCTCGTGGAGCAGGGTGGCGATAATCTGGGCCTTCTGCTGCATGCCCTTACTGAGCTCTTTGACCTTCTTGGACTTGTGGTCGGCGAGGTCGAACTCGTCGAGCCAGCGAGGGAGGCGCTCTTTGACCTCGGCGCCGGTGAGGCCCTTGAGGGTACCGAGGTAGGTGAGGCAGCGCTCGAGGGGGATATCCTGGTACATGCCGCGATCTTCGGGCATGTAGCCGATGCGCTCTTTCATTTCCTCGGTCATGGCGCTACCGAAGAGGGAGATGGCGCCGCTGTCGGGTTTGAAGATGTCGAGGAGCATACGGATGGCGGTGGTCTTGCCGGCGCCGTTGGGCCCCAGGAGGCCGAAGATCTCGCCGGGACGAACCTGGAAGGACACGTCTTTGACGGCCTGGGTATCGCCGAAGCGTTTGGAGATGTGGGAGACTTCAATTGAATACATAATTTTCCTCAGGTATGATATTAATTTGTCATTCAATGATACAATCATACAATGACACAATTATACAATGATACAATTTATAAGGCAAGAAACTTTCTATGATGTTAATTGAATTTTAATCGAAAAAGAGAGGGGGATTTGATTGTTGATTGTTGATTGGTGAATGAGGAATTTATACAAGGGATGGGGGATAACCAAAGTTTATTAAGCGGTCATTAGGTAGTTACTAGAACTAACCCTACGGGTTAGTAATTAGTTACTACTAAACTGATGACGAGGGGATTATTGTGTAGTTTTTTTGGCTATCAATAGCAGGGGGGCGTTGTCGGCATGGAATCGTAAACCCCAACCCCCTGACCCCCTTCCCCAGCCACAGGCGCAGTGGGCGATCGGGCTTGTGCTAAGCTGGGGAAGGGGGAAATAAGCTGGGAGGGGACGGGGCCCCCTCCCGCATCAAATGCCCCACCCCCGTAGATATAGGATGGCTGTGGAATATGAACAATGGAGGAAACTGAAAGGGTATGTAGATTTTCACCCTCATCCATAGAGAAATAGGACGCAGTGTTATCAATCACTGGGTAAAAGGTCGGATGAAAAATGATGCCTGTGCGGAGGCCCTTAACCGCAGTGGGGTGTGGTCGGCATAGGTTCGAAGCCCCTCTCCCAAAGGTTGGGAGAGGGTTCATTGTGAAGGGTCGGGCTGTGGCCTGGTGTGGGGGTAGGGCTTAAAAGAAGTATATTTTCTTATGAGCTGTGAGGGCTTTTTAGAGGGAGAGTATTAATCTATTGGCAAAGTTCTTGGGCGCGAAAGTTTTCCTTCAAACGCTAATGCCAATAATTCTGACCAACGGTTTGTGAAATCACGGATGTTTTCATCATCCACAGGTTTTGGTTTTGAAGCGAACTGTACAGTGTGCATACCTAGGAGAGGGATATCGGCATATTCTACTAAATCAAATCCATATGGTTGGTTTTCAGGGCTTCTTCCCCTCAATGGATGATGCATATAACATACTTCCCATAAGCGATACTCATCCCCCACACCCATGTTTGTATACCAAATGTTTGCTCCTCGTTGATATTGAGGATAATACTGACTAACGTAGATATATGCGCCAATAATCACATCCCACCCTGATTTTTGAAAGTAGTCTTTATTAATAAGTTTGCCATCTTGAAGTAAATACGCATGGATGTATGCTTTTCCCAATTTTATTTTTCGCATTAGTGAATTTTTCTCAATCTCGGCTATTGGGGCTTCTTTAGAAATTTCACTACATAAGAAATCCATTGTTTCATGAAAACCCGCAATCCCTAATTTCACTAAATCTGATCGCTTTTTGTTCTCAGCCTCAACTCTTGATCTTTCGACCTCTTCCTTCATTTTCTCCTCAGCAGCTTTTGCGCCAGCATGAGCGAGGATATTGCCTTTTGCGTTTTTATTATGACTTGGTGAATCTCTCATATCATTTAATATGGTTATTATCCGCCCTCTAGTAGGTCTTCCACCAGAAGGTTTGCGGAGCATCATAGATATCAAGGATATCAACTTCGGATTATCAGAATTTATTGGTTGGGGCGATTCTTCGGTATGTTGTTTCTTAAAATCCGGTCCAAGAAATGGGGGAGACCCAACCAGAAGTTCAAACCCGATACAGCCCAAAGCGTATATATCGGTGGCATTCGTAGCTCTCTCAAATTTCCATTGCTCAGGAGCAGCATATGCTTTCGTTAAACAATCTTTTAGTGTTCTAGGGGATGTTGAATTTTCTACAAATCTAGCTATCCCAAAATCAGCAATTTTCCAATTCCCATCATGAAAAAGAACGTTCGCAGGTTTTAAGTCACGGTGAACAATATGAGATACTTCTTCTAGACCATTTGTTATTTGAATCATAATGTCAATAGTATCTAAATCTGAGAACCTTTCCCTTTCAAAAATTTCTTGCGACAAATTCTTTTTAGCAACGGGCATAACAATATAGTACTGACTAGTATCGGAATCTTGGCCAGCGTCGATAATCGGCATTACATGGTCAAATTCTTTATTGCATAAATCATCCGCAATCGCAAGTTCTCTGTGATCGGCTTCGTCGGAGGATATAAATAATCGTTTTATCGCAACTTCCTTTTTACCTTCCTCATCTTTTCCAAGGAACACTTCTCCGAAACCGCCGGCCTCTCCTAATCTTTGAGAAGGATCATATTTCCAAATCCCTCTAGGTAAATGTATTACTTCCATAATTCTATTCACTCCATAAACTTGTGCTCATCTGTTCTATAAAGTTTAACATGATAATGTTGTTTAGACAAGTGAATACCCATATATGGGGCATATGAATCATATTATCGATATTTATAGGGTAATGAGCCATTCAATATTGCGAAGTCTTTGCCTACATTTTCTAATGGAATAGGAACGAATTATTAAAGAAAATTGTGTATTATTAATATACATAAAACAACACTCCCAGGCACCTACCACAGTTTCGGGGAATGTTGTTTTAATAGAGATAACTAGTATTCTATCTATCTTATTATACAAAAAAGATGCAAAAAAAGAATAACAAAACCACAAGCTAATTATGATGATGTTGTTCAACTTTAAGAACTGGATAGATATATTTGATACTTATTATTAGTATTTTGTTAGGATAAGCAATGAGCATTACCCCAAATAAAAACGGAGGAAATGAGTTACTTCTTCGTCTTGAAAAGCTCGAAGAAGAAAATATATTTTTATTAAAAGAAGTCTCTAACTTACGAGAGTGTTTAGAAAGACAGAAATTTTCTTCTGAAAATAGGGAAGTTTTTATTAAAGAAAGAAACATAATTACGAATAAAAGAATTGACTACGTAGAGAATTATGTTGCCAATATTCAGAAAGAAAACAATAACAAGACGAAGACAACACTTGAAATCGGAAATTGGATAATAAGGTTGTTGGGTGTCTTTTGTACAGTTATAATAATTATTATTTCAATAGTTCAATTAAGTAAGTAGTCAGGATTTTGTAATTGATCCATTCTAGGGGACAGGAGATTTTCAAAATAAATCTCTCCCCACTAATCCCCGATCGACCGATCACCGAGCACCTGCATCTCAAAAGCAGGGCATATCTACCGTAAATATGGGGACATTTGTCATGCCCGATATTGCCGGGGAGGCGTAGAATATATTCAGGAAATTGAATATGTCTACGATAAAGGATATTCGGAAGGTGAGCAGAATACTGCGGGTGGTAGGGCAGCCTGACAGGATCGAGATCCTGCTGGTGATCGGCGAGGGCGAGGCGTGTGTGTGCCACCTGAAGGCGGTGCTGGGGAAACGGCAGGCGTTCATCTCACAACACCTAAAGGCGCTGCGGGAGGCGAAGGTATTGGAGACGCGGCGGGAGGGGCGGTATATCTTTTACCGGGCGGCAGACAAAGGGGTATTCGACCTCATTGGTTTGGCGGGGGAACTGGCCGAAGTCCGGGAGGGGGCGTTGTCCCCGGCCCAGGCGGGGGGGAAAGTCCGGGGCTGTGAGTGCCCCCAATGCGCGAGTGAGGGTAATCCCCAACTGGTAAAGGTAGAAGAAATAAACATTCGATAAAGGAAACAAAGATGGTCACAATCAAAGTACTTGGCTCGGGCTGTGCGAACTGCCAAAAGGTGGAAAAGATTTCAAAGAAGGTCATCGAGATGCTGGCGATCGAGGGGGAGGTGGTCAAGGTCACCAACCACAACGACATCCTGTCGTATGGGGTGATGCACACCCCCGGGCTGGTCATCAACGAGAACCTGGTGTGCTCGGGGCGCATCCCGAGCGAGGGCGAGGTGACCAGCTGGGTGACGACGGCGCTGGACGCCTAAGCCGGGCAGCATGGAAACTTCAATTTTGACAACTCTGGGGGGGCTGTTCGAGGCGGGATGGCTGAGCCTGCTGGACTACCTGGCGGCGCACGTCATCTTGTGCCTGCTTCCTGCGTTCTTCATCGCGGGGGCGATCTCTGCCCTGATCCCCAAGGAGGCGATAACGCGCTACCTGGGGCCGACGGCGAGTAAATGGATCTCGTACCCGGCGGCGGCGGTGGGGGGATTCGTGCTGGCGGTATGCTCGTGCACGATCCTGCCCCTGTTCGCGGGGATATGGAAGCGGGGGGCGGGGTTAGGCCCGGCGGTGACTTTCCTGTTCGTGGGGCCGGCGGTGAACATCTTAGCGGTGGCATATACAGGCACGGCCATCGGTATGGACATCGCCATTGCCCGGATCGTGCTGTCAATCGTGTTCGGCATCGGGATCGGGCTCATCATGGCGGCCCTCTTCAAGGACGGGGAAACGAGCGCGGACGAAAACCTGTTCGCTTCACAGGCGAGGGTGCGGCCTGCGCTGTGGGCGTTCTTCGGCCTCATCATCTCGCTGCTCATCGCGGGGACGCTGAAGATCAACCTGCTGACGGAAACGTATTTCACTATTCCCATCGTGAAAACGATACCCGCAGCTCTGGCCGAGGGTTTAGGGGCGGTACACCTGGATATACAGGGGGCCCTATTAATCGTCCTGCTGGTGCTAATCGGCGTGTTCGCTTCACTGGGATTCGAGAAGGTGCTGGAGGGAATCAATAAAAACGCCATCGTGGCGCTTGGACTGGTGGCGGTGACCTTGTTGATCGCAGCCCCGACAGTGGTGGAAGGGGATGGACTCACGGTCGAAGTTACCGGACGGGCAATTGCCGTAGTAGTGATATTGGCCGCTCTGGCGTGGGTTGCAAAAGCCTATCTGTCGGCGGAGGAAGTCGCCAACTGGCTATGGGAGACGTGGAAATTCATCAAACAAATCTTCGGGCTGCTGGTCGTGGGGGTATTCCTGGCGGGGATCGCCAAGGCCTTGATCCCGGAGGCGTGGGTGGAGAGTCTGGCGGGGCGGAACACGGTGGGGGCGAACCTGGTGGGGGTGCTGTTCGGGGTGTTCATGTACTTCCCCACCCTGGTGGAAGTCCCTATTGCGCGGATGTTCCTCGACCTGGGGATGCACAGAGGCCCGCTGCTGGCGTATTTAATCGCCGACCCGGCGCTGTCGGTGCAGAGCATCATGGTGACGGGGCGGATATTGGGGAAGAAGAAGACGGCTGCTTACGTGTTCCTGGTGACGATATTCAGCACGATGGCGGGGTATATTTTTGGGTTAGTCCTTAGCCTTTAGTCGGTGGGCGGTGGTTGGGGAGTTTTTTAGTTGGGTAGTTGGATAGTTAGCTGATTAGTCATTTTCCTGAAAATAAATCGAGAAATTTTCCTCTTGACAATAGGTGAAAGTGTGCTAATATATATCCGTAACGGATATATTCGCTGCAGATATATGAAGAAAAGGAAAGCCTATGAGCCAAGATAGTTATAACATCGACGAGCAACTGCCGCTGACCCCGGCAGTTTTCCACATCATGCTGGCACTGGCTGACCAGGAACGGCACGGGTACGGGATCATGCAGGAAGTGGCGGAGATGACGGAGCGCGATAACCCGATGGGGCCGGGCACCTTGTACGGATCGATCAAGCGGATGATCAAGGCAAAACTGATCGAGGAATCGGACGAACGCCCGGACCCGGCACTGGATGACGAACGCCGACGGTACTACCGGTTAACCGAATTCGGCGGGAAAGTGCTGGCCGCGGAAGTCCAGCGGTTGTCCACATTAGTGCAAGTGGCCCAGGTGAAACACATCCCCAGGGGCGCGGAGTGAAGCCGATGGCAGACACCACCAACAGGAAACTGCTCCATTCCTCCGAATCAATCTACCAGAGGCTGCTATCCGCTTACCCTGCGGCACACCGGCGCGAATACGGGGGACTGATGGCGCAACTGTTCCGCGACCTGTGCCGGGACTCAGTCAATAAGAAAGGCATCAGCGGTTTGTTCGGATTATGGCGCTGTGTGCTCGTCGATATTGTCTCAACGGCTGCAATAGAACATTTCCACCTATGGGAAGAAGGAGTCCAAATGATGACCAAGAAACAACACATAAGAATACTCACCCTGACCGGACTACCGATTGGGCTGGGATTATTCCTATGGCTGATCAACCGGCCGTTCATGGGGCACATGCTTTCGGCCAACGATGCCCAACCGCTGGGCTGGATCATGACTGCCGTCGTTTTCGTTCTGGCGGGCCTGGCGTATTATTTCCAGCGAAAAATCATTTTGCTGGACAACTCAAAAAAACGAATTGTATTTTTCGTGTGTAATTCCCTGTTCGTGGTTCTACCGGCCACACTGCTGGTTTTCCTCGGCCCGGCTCTCATCGTGCTGAAACAGTCAGGTCTGAATCCATAGCCTCTCCACCACAAACCGGCTTGATGGTGCCCCGTGGGTAGACCACGGGGCGTTTTATTACCATGTATTCTTGTTTTCTATCCGCAGTCTATTCTGTCCGAGTCGGGTGTAAAGCCTGCCGCCAACGATAAGCAATAAAGAAGGAAACCCCTAAGACTCCCCCTACCAGGTCAACGGCCAGGTCAAAGACTTCAGGCCAGCCAAAAGCGCGCCCCTTTGTGGGAAGCTGGAGACCTTCCTGCAGCAGACCGACGATCAAAATGGCAGCCAGAAGAAGAAGCAGGGTCCTCCAATCAAAGGGCAGATGGAAAGTGTTCAAAATGAGGAATACCAGGACGCTGAACAAGACCAGGTGACCGATGACGTGCATCCACTCGGGGGCAAAGATATGATCGAAATGGATACGGAGAAAGGCAGATTCTTCACGCAGCCAGTTCAAGGGAAAAATCATGCCCAAAACAAAGAAAAGCAACAAGGTCCGTTTTCGATTCATAGGCTCGATTATATGATGGAAGTTGAAAAACACAATCATTTGGGTGTATAAAATAAAGCACATGAGTGTTCTGTTTTTATTCATACCTAGAAACCTATCATGATTGAAAATCCTTCTATTAGATTTGTAGGTCTAGAAATGGCCATAATGCTATAATCTTGAAATAATGGAATCTGTGTGCGTGTATTGCGGTTCATCGGATAGAATCAAGCGGGTCTATATAGAAGCTGCCAGGGAAATGGGCATGGCAATCGCAGAGAAAGGCTACAACCTGGTGTATGGGGCCGGGAGCACCGGCCTGATGGGGGCCGTAGCCAATGGCGCGCTTGAAGCCGGAGGAGAAGTGATCGGCGTCATTCCTGAGATTTTCAATACCCCGCAACTCGCACATCAAGGAATCTCCAAATTCGAGGTCGTGAAAGACATGCACGCCCGTAAGGCACGGATTGCGGAAATATCGGACGGATTCATCGCCCTACCGGGCGGATTCGGCACACTGGAAGAGTTATTCGAAATCCTGACCTGGGCGCAGATCGGCATACATGCCAAGCCCATCGGCCTGCTGAACACGAAGGGCTACTACGACGCTCTGCTGGAATTTTTCGAGCAGATTGAAAAAGAAGGATTCATGTATGCCGAACACAGATCCCTATACTTATGTGAGAGAGAGCCAGAGGAACTCCTCGCTTCGATGTCCAATTACGAACCACCAGAAGGTCTTAACCGCTGGATCGACCGAATTTGAAATAAATCATTATTAAAATGGCACAAGTATTATTTAGAAGACAATCTCTATCTTACAACTTTGAACCATCATCTCCGAGGAGAAAGAGGATATTGTGTCATCTACTCACTTAAAAGTACTGTTCCTTGAAGACAACCCCCTGGATGTCGAACTGGCTGTCGTGGCACTACAACAAACGGAAATTGAATTCGAATATTCCACGGCAGACAACCGCCAAGCCTTCCTGGACAGTCTGGAGGATTCACCCGACATTATCCTGGCAGACTACACCCTCCCCCAATACAACGCTTTGGAAGCGCTGAACGACCTCAAGGAAAAGGAATTAGACATCCCTGTAGTGATCATCACCGGTACCATCAGCGAAGAGGTGGCGGTAGAATGCATCAAACAAGGGGCAGCGGATTATCTCCTCAAAGACCGCCTGGCCCGGCTGGGGACAGCCATCAACCAGGTATTAGAAGAAAAACGCCTTCGCCAGGAAAAGGCCCAGGCGGAACAGGAATTAATTGCCAGCGAAGAACGCTACCGATTTCTGTCGGAATTCTCACCCGACGGGATCATGCTTTACTTTGGGGAAAAAATCTCTTACGTCAACCAGGCGGGATTAGAAATCCTGGGCGCGTCAAGCCAAGAAGAAATCATCGGACTGACCGCAAATGATTTTGTCAGCCCAGACGAACAGCATAAACTAGATAAAAGGTCTTCCCTGTTGTATCAGGGGATCCCGGTGGAATCAGACATCTTCATCATCAAGCGTATGGACGGGAAATCGATCTTCATTGATATCAAGTCTTCCCCCGTAGGTTTGAGCAATGAAGAGGGAGAACCAGCATTCCTCACGGTTTTCAGAGACGTAACCCGACGCATCCAACACCAAAAAGAACTAGAAGCCATCGCCGCAATCAGCGAGGCATTACGGAAGGCCACTATCCTTCCTGAGATGGTCCCTATCACGCTGGATCAAATCATGTCGATGCTGGACCTCACGAGTGTGGGAATCCAATTGTTCGATCCAGAAACGGGGGAAAACACATTTGCCGCAGGCCGGGGTGTCTGGAAAGACGTAGATATCTCTAGCTACCAAGCAACTGAAGGGGTGGTAAGCCACGTCTATCGAACGGGAAAGACCTACGTGCGAAGCGCAGTGAAACCGGAGGATAGTTTCCCAGAACCACGACGAAGCGACCTAGCAGAAATGGTGAAAGACACGGCCATTCTACCTTTGGTGACGCAAGAAGGAAATATCGGGATCATCGCGGTAGGGAAAGATGTAGAAATCACAGAAAACGACATCCGCATTTTGAAAGCGATCGGCGACATCACGGGAAGCGCGCTACAACGCGCCATCCTGGAAGAGAAATTGGAGACCACTTTCGTTGAAACGGTTCTGGCGCTGGCGAATGCGCTCGAAGTGCGCCACACACAGACATCAGACCACAGCCAAAGATTAGCCGTCTTCGCACAAGAAATCTTAAAGTCTTTGGGCGGATCGAAGGAGGAATTACGGAACGTCCGTCTGGCAGCGCTGCTTCATGATATCGGCAAGATCGGGATGCCAGATGATATCCTTCAAAAAGCAGGAGAACTGACCAATGAGGAATGGGAAGTCATGAAGATGCATCCCGATATCGGGGCAGAGATCGTCGCGCCGATCCAAAAACTTGCCGACGTAGCCCCGATCATCCGCGCCCACCAGGAGAAATTCGACGGAACAGGGTATCCCCTCGGATTGAAGGGGGAAGACATCCCGCTGGCTGCCAGGATCGTGACCGTGGTAGATGCTTTCTGTGCGATGACAGAAGACCGGATCTATCGCCCAGCGCGCAGCATCGAGGAGGCTGTGGAAGAATTGAAGACCTGTTCGGGCAGGGATTTCGACCCCCAGGTGGTTGAGACGTTCGTTCAAGTGTTTACAGAAATGAAGGAGATGTAAGCCCACGAGTGAATGTGCAAGGGACGTAATCGTTTTCTTAGCACTTCAGCCTGAATAATTCCGGAGAAACCCCAAAAAAACCGTTTCCAAAGTGCGGAATATAGAACGAAAAGTACAAACAATTCTTTGTAAGACTGCCTCAGCTAGCTATAAGAATTTTAGAAAATCCTGCCGACGATATATATATTATCGGATTACCCTACCTTCAGTTTTATTCAGGATTTCAAAGCCGCAAAAGCAAGCCAGTCATCCATTTGAATACGGTCGATTACGGCCAAGCCGTGGTTTTTGACGGCGGCAAGTATTTCATGTTGCTGATCTTGGAGGATACCAGCGAGGAGAAGGACACCGTTCTCCGCAACCAGGCCAGCCAAGCCTCGATCGAGGAGATCGAGTAAGATATGGGTGAGGATGTTGGCAACAACGAGGGGCGCTTGTCTGACAGGGAAGAGACCAACCTCAATTTCCACAAGCGAGCCAAGGTGGAAGGAAACCCCTTCTAAAATCCCGTTCGCGGCAGCGTTTTCCCGGGCGATTTCAACGGCTTTGAGATCGACATCGACGCCACAGACAGGGGAGGCCCCAAGTTTGTAGGCAGCGATGGAAAGGATGCCCGAACCGCAGCCGACATCGAAAACAGCCCCACCCGGCCGGATGTGTTTTTCAATTAAACGCAGACTCAACTGGGTGGTGGGGTGGACGCCGGTGCCGAAGGCCATCCCCGGATCGATGAAAATCGGAATCCGCCCAGGGTCTGGATTGTCAATCCAGGCAGGGAGAACCAACAGTCTCCTCCCGACGTGGATGGGGCGGTAGTGCTGCTTCCAAGCTTCCATCCAGTCCTTTTCTGGAATGATGTTAAATTCCGGCTCGGGTAGGGGTTGAATCTGCCCCAAGTGCCAGAGCGCTTCCTCAATACGGCGGCGGATCTGTTCTGATTGGCTGTCGATAGGAAGATAGCCAGAGACGCGTAATAGTCCGGTCAGCTGTTCACTTTCGTATGGGTTATCGGAAACGTCCAGATTTTGGATAACGACGCCGTTTTGCACGTAGCGGGACAGCACTTCGGCGACAGCTTCGGCCATTTCTCCGTTGACGACAAGGGAGATTTCAAGCCATGAATTGGATACATTCGCATTGTCAGGACTCATTTTCTTGAAATTATAATTGACCTCTTTCATAAGTTACACAGATCAAGTTCAGAACTGGAAATTACTCCCTAGCCACCTAATACTATAGGTTCGGAAATATCTCCCGGGGACTTTAATCCCATCCCCCCTTCCTTGGGAAGAGGGAAAAAAAGCAGGGTGTTTTCAGGCGGCAGAACCGCCCAAAAACACCCTTATAGGGGGGTAATTTAATGATAATGAGTATCAACTATGTATTGCGACATTGCCCGACTTGCGAGTCAAAGCTATTGAGAATATCTCCAGTGTACGCGAGCATGCATTTCTTTTCCCCAACCATTTTGCCAGTAAACAATCTGCCAGGTAAATAAGCAAAAAAAATATGAAAGAAATTTCCATTTTTTAACCACCAAAGAAGTCTCTCAAGGAGTCGATAAAACTCCGTTCTTGGGGATGAACTTCACTCCCCAGGCTTTCAGCCAACTGCTCGAAAAGTTCGCGTTGTTCGGTTTTCAATTTCTTGGGAATCTCGACGTTGAGGACGACGAGCTGGTCGCCGCGGCGGTCGCTGCGCAGGTGGGGGACGCCTTTCCCCCGCATCCTCAGGACCTTCCCCGGTTGCGTGCCTGAAGGGATCGAGAGAATTGCAGGGCCATCGACAGTGGGGACTTCGACATCAGCACCAAGCGTCGCCTGGGCGACGTTGATATCGAGGTTGAGGACGATGTCTGTATCGCGGCGCTGGAAAAATCTATGCGACTGGACTTTGATGACAAGGTAGAGATCGCCCGGCGGACCGCTATTGAGGCCCGGCTGGCCTTCGCCAGAGAGCCTGATCTGGGTGCCGTTGTCCACTCCAGCGGGGATGTCTACGGATTTTTTACGTGTCTGACGTTCCAGGCCGCGCCCCTGACACTGCTTACAAGGCGTGGAGATGGTTTCACCACTCCCCCCACAGGTGGGGCAAGTGGTGACCTGGGTCATGGAACCCAGGAGAGTCTGGCGGGTCTGGCGTACCTGGCCCTGGCCGCCGCAGGTCGAACAGCGCTCGGGTGAAGTGCCAGGTTCGGCCCTTTTTCCACCACAGCGGCTGCAAAGCTCATCACGGGTGTATTCGATCTCTTTCTCAATCCCAAATACAGCTTCTTCGAACTCCAGGTTGATCATGTATTGGAGGTTGGCCCCTCGCCGGGGGCGATTGGGGTCACGCGAGCGCCTGCGTCCAAAACCAAAATCGAAACCCAGTCCGGCGCCAAACATCTCGAAGATGTCGTTGATGTCGAGATTGCTGAAGTCCGGCGCGCCGCCAAAACCGTTCAGCCCGGCATGGCCGAAGCGGTCATAGGCTGCCCGTTTGTCATCATCGGAGAGGACAGCATAAGCCTCATTGATCTCTTTAAAGCGCTCTTCGGCATCGGGTGCGTCACTCACATCGGGGTGGTATTGGCGCGCCTGCTTTCGGAAGGCGGATTTGATCTCATCTGAAGAGGCTCCTTTGGGGACGCCAAGGGTTTCGTAGTAATCTCGTGGGGTCATAAAATAGTCTGCTGTAAGGGCGCAGGCATGCGCGGCAAGGCTTTGCCGACGCCCCTACAATTATGTTATTGGGGACTACCCCTCTTCTTCCGGTTCTTCTTCTTCAGCGTCTTTGAACTCGCCTTCGACGACATCGCCTTCATCCCCGTCATCCGAGGATTGAGCGCTACCATCGTCTGCTGCAGCGCCCATGCTGGGATCCTGCTGATAAGCAGCAGCACCCATGCTCTGGACGACTTCCATCAATGCTTCGGTCGCTTTGGTGATGGCCTCTGCGTCTTCGCCTTCGATCACATCCGTGACTTTCTTTACGGCTTTTTCTACTTTGCCTTTGAGATCATCATCGACCTTGTCGCCGAGATCTTTGAGTGCTTTCTCGGCAGTGTAGACAGCGCTGTCGGCGTTGTTCTTGGCTTCGATGAGGGACTTACGCTTGGCGTCTTCGGCGGCGTTTGCTTCTGCCTCTTTCGTCATGCGGTCGACCTCATCATCAGAGAGGCCGGAGGAGGCTGTGATGGTTATATTCTGACTCCTGCCAGTGGCTTTGTCCTGGGCTGTCACCTTGAGGATGCCATTGGCGTCGATGTCGAAGGTAACCTCGACCTGGGGGACGCCGCGTGGTGCAGGAGGAATGCCGTCTAAAATGAATTTCCCGAGGGACTTGTTGTCCTTGGCCATGGGGCGTTCACCCTGGAGCACGTTAATCTCCACCTGGGACTGGTTGTCGCTGGCAGTAGAAAAGATCTGACTCTTGCGCGTGGGGATGGTGGTATTGCGTTCGATCAAGGGGGTCGCCACGTGGCCGAGGGTTTCTATCGACAACGTCAGGGGAGTTACATCGAGAAGGAGGATATCCTTGACATCCCCACCCAAGACACCGGCCTGAATGGCGGCGCCGACGGCGACGACCTCATCGGGGTTGACGCCCTTATGCGGGTCTTTATTGAATAAATCACGCACGGCTTCCTGCACAGCAGGCATACGCGTCATCCCACCGACGAGAACGACCTCATCGATCTGCTCCGGTTTCAAGTCGGCGTCACTCAAGGCCTGTTTGACAGGGGGAAGGGTGCGCTCGACCAGATGAGTGGTGAGCTGTTCGAGCTTCGACCGGGTCAGGGTGGTGACCATATGCTTCGGTCCGGAAGCATCGGCGGTGACATAGGGCAGGTTAATCTCGGTCTGCGCCATGGTAGAAAGTTCGATCTTGGCTTTCTCAGCGGCTTCTTTCAAGCGCTGGAGCGCCTGACGATCCTTTCGCAGGTCGATGCCCTGATCTTTCTTGAATTCGTCGGCCAGATAGGCGATGACCTCCTGGTCGAAGTCGTCCCCACCGAGGAAGGTATCACCGCTGGTGGAACGCACCTGGAAAACGCCTTCGCCGACATCGAGGATGGAGATATCGAAGGTGCCACCGCCGAGGTCGTAAACGGCGATAATCTCATTGGCTTTCTTGTCCAGACCGTAAGCCAGAGATGAGGCGGTAGGCTCGTTGATAATGCGCAGCACTTCCAAGCCAGCGATCTTACCAGAATCTTTGGTGGCGTTGCGCTGGCTATCGTTGAAATAAGCCGGAACGGTGATGACCGCCTGGGTGACCGTCTCACCAAGGTAGGCCTCGGCGTCGGCCTTTAGTTTGCCGAGAATCATGGCGGAAATCTCGGGCGGGGAGTATTCCTTATCACCCAAGACGACGCGCACGTCTCCGTTGGAGGCTTTCGCCACTTTGTAAGGGACGATGCCGATAGCATGTTGGGTCTCTTTGTCGTCGTATTTTCGTCCCATAAAACGTTTGATGGAAAAGATGGTGTTCTCGGGGTTGACGACAGCCTGGTTGCGGGCTGCCCGGCCGACCAGCCGTTCCCCATTCTTGTTGACCGCCACCACGGAGGGGACTAACCGTTCCCCCTCGGCGGAGGGGATTACGGTTGGTTCGCCACCTTCCATAACGGCGACGACAGAGTTGGTCGTTCCTAGATCGATTCCTATGATTTTTGCCATAATAATTGAATCCTCCTAGCTGGCTACACGGACCAAGGCAGGGCGCAGCACGCGCTCCCCAATCAGGTAGCCATTTTTGATAACTTCGATGATCTGACCACTCTCGTGGTCGGGGCTTTCTTCCTGCGAGATGGCTTCGTGGAGGTTGGGGTCGAAACTGTGCCCCTCAACCTCCATAACCACCACGCCTTCATTTTCAAGGATGGTGAGTAATTTGCGATAAATAAGTTCTATCCCTTGCGCCCATTCTGCGCCTTCCTCATCTTGGGGAGGGCTGCTGAGGGCAAGGTTGAGGTCATCGAGCACCTCGAGGTATTTCTTGACCACCCTGACAGTGGCGTCCTCGAAGCTTTTTGCCTGGTCGCGCTCGACCCGTTTGCGGTAGTTTATGAACTCTGCCTGGGCGCGCTGCCAGCCGTCCATGTTGGCAGAAGCCTCATCCTCTGCGGCTTTGAGTTGGGCGCGCAGGTCGACGATCTCTTCGGGAGTGAGGGTTTCTCTGAGGACCAGTTCTTCGTCTTCATCTCCCTTCATATCTGCCATCTCCCCGAGTTCCTCCACCACAACTTCCTCAACGGAATCTTCGATAGAATTCTGTTTTTCTTTATCTTTATTTTTTTTCGCCATATTAACCTTACAACATCAGGATGATGGATTATGTACAAGCCCATTGGCGGCGTCCATGGATTCACCGACAAGGTTACTGAGCAGCCCGGCCATATAATTGACCGTGGAGATGGTGTGGCCGTAGGGCATGCGGAGTGGGCCTAATACGCCCAATATCCCCGTTGCGATATTGGGAACGCCATAACGGGCGAGAACCAAGGAACAATCACTGAGTTCTTCCCACTGGCTCTCACCCCCAATCAAGACTTCAACCCCGCCCACCTCGGTATTCATCACCGTTTGAGCGAGTAAATTTTCTAATAAAGCGCGCTCTTCTAAAACCCGCAGCGCTTTCCGGGCAGATTCGACCTCAGTAAAACCAGGATCGGAAAGGACGTTATTGAGGCCATCCTGGTAGACTTCTCCTGTGATCTGGCGACCAAAGCGAGCCAGTTCATCGAGGACAAGTTTATAGATATCCTCACCCAAGGCATCCAGGTCTGAGGGTGAGCTGTTAATGATTTCATCGACGTCTCGACCAGTGAAGAGATGATTGAGCTGGTTGGCGGTAGCCGTCAACTGGTCTTGGGTGACGGATTCGCTGAGAACGAGCATCTGCTGGCTGACGCCCCCACCGACCATGACCACGACCATCAGTACCTGCCTGCCGGTGGTGGAGATAAGCTGCAACTGCTTGAAACGCAGCGTCTCGGTATAGGGTGCGGTGACAATGGAAGCAGCCTTGGCCTGATGGGCCAACACAGAGGCGGCCAGGCGCATCCAATTACCGGCCTCTTGCTTGGCCTCATTGAACTGCCGGGCGATATGGTCTTTAAGTCGAGCAGACAATTCTGGGCGGTGCATCAGCTGGCTGACGAAAAAGCGGTAGGCTTCTTCGGTAGGAACACGCCCAGCCGAGGTATGGGGCTGCCGTAAATAGCCAGCCTCGGCGAGCGTTCGCATCTCGTTGCGGACTGTCGCCGAACTCAGGTCCAGGTTATATTTCTTCACCAAAGGATTCGAACCAATCGGCTTGGCCGTATCCACGTACTCCTGGACGATGAGGTTCAGGAGCATTTTTTGGCGGTCGGTCAGTTCAATAGTATCCATTTTTATCAGTTTGACGTGTTCATGCCGGTAGAGTACCCGGTAGACATCATACGATTTTAACATCTGTGTTTGGCAAGGTCAAGAAATGGGGCAGAGAGTGAATCGTTTCTAATAAATTTCTTATAAGACAGGATTTGAGAGGATTAATATCACTGTAGGGATAGGTTTCGAAATTATTTCCTACAAAACTCCATGACTATTTTTTTCCAAAAATTGTGAAGCTGTCTCCGATATCCTGGATCAACACATCTCCCTCTTGAGTGAGAATCTTGATGACGATGAAAACGTCTCCCATGGAACCTGCGGCGTTGACGGTGAGGAGCAAGATGAGCGCAATCATCCACGAAACAGGCACCAAGAGAATAGCAATCAGACCAAATATTGAAATCAATATCATGGGAGAAAGCCCCACCCAGATGAAGGAGTTCCGCCGGATATACCAGTCGGGGGCGGCGGCGTAGGCATAGAGCAGTTTCAAGCCGAACCTGGGCGGTTCCCTGGTGAAGACCCAGAAGAATATCCCGTGAATTCCCTCATGGAGGATAATCATGAGGGCGAAAACAATCGCCAGGTCGAGGAAGCCGATCTCAGAGAGGAGGATTAGGTCAAAACTCCAGGATTCTGGACGGAGAGTTCTGACGAGCCAGAGGAAGAAATAGCCAAAGACGAAGAACATGAAGAGGACGGCCAGGTTGAGGAAGATACCGACACGCAGGTCTTTGGTGAGGTCGAGTGTGTAGAGAGGCTCGAAGTCAGGGGGGAGGGTTTTTGTGGTGTGGAGGGTTTGGGTGGGTTTGTTAGTCATGATAAGTTTATTTCAGGCTTTACCCCTCACCTAGCCTCTCCCCTTAGGGGAGAGGGAAAAGGTAGCAAGTTTTCTGGTGAGAGGATAAGTATATTATCAGATTCTTCTCGTCTATTAAATAACGTTTTGATGGTATTTTTAGACTCATTCGCGATTGGTTTCACCCCTCACCTAGCCTCTCCCCTTAGGGGAGAGGGAAAAGGTAGCAAGTTTTCTGGTGAGAGGATAAGTATATTATCAGATTTTTCTCGTCTATTAAATAACGTTTTGATGGTATTTTTAGACTCATTCGCGATTGGTTTCACCCCTCTGTCCGGTCTATACACTTAGGGGAGGGATAATGTATCAAGAAAGTTTGGTGAGAGGAAATAATATTGTAATGCGGTTGAAAAGTTGGACACATTTAAGCATTGAATAAGAGAGGGTCAGATACAAGCGGAACTTGTTGACCCTCGAACTCAGCAGGGGTGAGATAGTCCAAGGCGGAATGCATCCGGTCCGTCATGTACTCCACCTCCAGCCAGTAAGCGATCTGCTCGATGGCATCTGAAAAATCTCTGTACTCAGTATAGTCGATATGTTCCTCCTTGAAGGTGCGAATGAAACGCTCCACAATCCCATTCTCCATGGGGCGGCCAGCTGCTGCCATGCTGATCTGAGTGGTTTCAGGAAAGAGGTCTGTATATTTGGGCGTGGCATATTGCCTGCCCTGGTCGGAGTGATGGATTTCGGGTGCTGGATGGTTCGCCAAGGCCATCTTCAAAGCCGTGATAGTCAGCCGCTTATCCAGGCTGTGGTCAAGATGCCAACCGCGGATACCCCGGGAATAAGCATCCAAGATCACGGCCAGGTAGATGAACTTCCGCCCTAACCTAATGTAAGTGATATCTGCCACCCAGGCCTGGTTGACATGTGTGATCTCCAACTTTTTGATCAGGTTAGGGTAACGCGGCAGGTCATGTTGGCTGTTTGTGGTTGAAATGCGCACTTTACCCATCTTACACGTGTGTCCAAGCGCTTTGAGCAGCCTTCTGACACGGGTTTCGCCAACCATATAGCCATTCCGCTGCAGTCGTTCAGTCACTCGCCGATAGCCTAAAAATGGTTTGCGCATGAGGATCTCTTCAATGGCTGCCAGGAGTTTTCGGTCACCTGCTTTTTCCTGCTGTTTGTGGTAGTAGGTGCTGCGCGACAGACCCAAGAGTTCACAGACCAACTTGACAGGGTATTGTTCGCTTAGTTTCCCAATCATTTCTCGCTTCTCCTGTCTGCTCAATCCAACCAACTTTTGGCTTTTTTTAGAATCTCTTTTTCCAGCGCTAGCTTGCCTACCATCCGTTCCAGTTTAGCAATTCGTTCTTCTTTTTCCTGGTGGGCAGTATTGCGCTGATCTTCAAAGATTTCTGCTGCTCGATCTAGGAAGATTTCCCGCCATTTGTAGTATAGAGTGTCTTTGATCTCCCGCTCTCGGCAAATTTGGGCAACACTCTTTTTCCCACGAATCCCTTCCATTACTGTGTCTAATTTGAACTCGGCGCTATATTTGCGACGTTTATTTCTGGTCATGGTGAACCTCCACAGCTCGTAATTCTACCTTATTGCTGTGTCCAGTTTTCCGCCCGCACTACAGTAAGACCTGTAAAATATACCCCCCCTCCAAACCTTTACAGGTTTACACCTCTCACTGAAAGATCACATTTTCCACACCCAATCACCCCCCACCATCGTGGCGGTGGGCGTAATTTCCCGGAGTTCTTCCGGTGGGCAGCTGAAAGGATCGACATCCAGGACAATCAGGTCGGCTAGATATCCGGGAGCCAAACGTCCGAGTCTGTCCTCCATCCCGGCGGCGTAAGCAGGGCCAATCGTGTAACCCCGAATTGCTTCTGCTACGGTGATACGTTGTTCTGGATACCACCCTTCCTGACCTGGGCTGCCGTCCCCTCTTCGACGGGTGACCGCTGCGTGAATCCCGTGGAAGGGGTTGGGCGAATCTACAGGTGCGTCCGAGCCGAAAGCCATGCGGGTGCCCTCGTCGAGTATGGAACGCCAGGCGTAGCTGTATTTTGCCCGGCCGCCCCAGTATGTATCCGCCATGCACATATCCGAGGTGGCGTGGATGGGCTGCATGGAGGCAATCACGTCGATTTTAGCGAGTGCCCCCAAATCGTCCGGGTGTAGCAGTTGGACGTGTTCGATGCGGTGCCGTTGGTGGGGGATTCCTTCCCGCTGCTCGAAATCCCTAAGCCGTGCCAACCCTATGAGGATTTCGTGGTTGGCAGCGTCGCCGATGGCGTGGACGGCGAGGTTGAATCCACCTTGGACAGCCTTGCAGCCGATTTCAAATAATTCCTCGTTATCGATGAGGGGTAATCCTTTTTGTTCTGGTTTTCCTTCGTAAGGTTCGAACATGGCAGCCGTATGCGGGCCTAAAGCCCCATCGCTGAACAGCTTGATCCCGCCAATATGCAGCATATCGTCTCCAAAATGAGAACGCAGCCCCACCCGGATGGCGTCGTCCAGGTGTTCGAGGGGCAGGCCTTTGAGTACCCGAAGTTTGAGGTCGCCCCGTTCGTGGAGGATTTGTAAGGCTTCGAAGCTGGTGATTCGGTCGAAGTCGTGGATCCCCGTCAGCCCAAGTTTCCAGAGGATTTCCTGGCCCGTCGCTATCACTTGAATGACCTCATCGAGGGATGGTTCAGGGAGCACCGAGGTGACGAGTTGGGCAGCCCCTTCAAGGAGGACACCGGTGGGTCCTCCACTCTTGTCACGTTGAATCTCTCCATTGTGGGGGTCTGGCGTGGTCCCGTCGATAGCGGCTATCTTGAGGGCTTTGCCATTCACCCAGGCGGAGTGGAGGGATATGTGCGATAGATAAACGGGATGGTCTGGGGCTACAGAATCCAGTTCACCGGCAGTGGGGAATCCCTCAGGCCAATCGTTCTGGTTCCAGCCATGGCCTTGAATCCATGTGCCAGGGGGAGTCTTTTTGGCCCTATCCCTTACCTGATCGAGGGCTTCACTTTTGGAAAGCCCGACCAAATCCACTTTCTTGAGATTCAGGGCATAGTGTTTAAGGTGGATATGGGCATCGGTCAGGCCGGGGAGGATGACTGCCCCGCCCATGTCCTGCACCTCCACTCGTTGGTTGAATTCCTTGAGGATGGTTCGATCGTCTCCAACCGCCAGCACACGCCCGGCGTGAGGGGGGTGGTCGTCGATCGCCAGTGCGGTGGCTGTGGGCCGTTCTTCGTTCAGTGTGTATATTTTAGCGTTATGGAGGATAAGCATGGCGATTCTCACCGTGGTAGATATGGATTTATCCTCAATTTTACCGAATTTTCTTGCGAAATATTAAATGGCTGGTATGATTTATTTTTAAAATTTACTTATTGGACGGTATTTCTTCTGAGTTTGATATACACCATCTGGAAAGGGAAAAATTATGGACATGTTCAACAATAAAACAGCAATCGTGACCGGCGGTGCTTCAGGCATTGGAAAAGCACTTTGCATGGAATTGGGGAAAAGAGGTGCAATCGTTGTTGTTTCCGATATTAACTTAGAGGGAGCTAAACAGGTCGTAACGGAAATCGCAGCAAATCATGGACAAGCGCAAGCGAAATATGCGGACGTTTCAAAAATGGAAGATATCCAAAAAGTCGTTGATGGAACTTTATCGGGAAATGGTCATCTGGATTTTATGTTCAATAATGCGGGCGTTACAATCTGTGGAGAAGTGAGGGACCTGGACCTTGCGCATTGGGAACGGATGATTAATGTCAACTTATGGGGTGTTATCCATGGAACGAATGCGGCATATCGAGTGATGATCGAACAGGGATTTGGGCATATCGTGAATATTGCCTCGCTAGATGGGCTTATGCCAATGCCTATGGCAGCGCCATACACAGCAGCGAAACACGCCATCGTGGGGCTATCTACAACACTACGCCTAGAAGCAGAGGAACTTGGTGTGAAAGTAAGTGTCGCTTGCCCAGGCGCCGTACAAACGGGGGTGCTAGAAGCAGCGGAATTTGTCGGTGTGAAAAGGGAAGGGGCAATGGAAGAGATGTCGGCATTTCGAATGATGGATGCGGATGAATGTGCACGTGCTATATTACGGGGAGTTAGTAGGAATGAGGCAATCATTCTTGATGGCGCAATTCACAATAGAATATTTTGGTGGCTTTACAGGTTAAGCCCGACTTTATACAGCAAGCTTATGAAAGTAGGTGTAGGAGAAATTCGGAAACATCGCGTTTCTTGACAATGTTGTAGCTCAGGCCGCTGAACATGGGGATTTGTCAATCGGTTAGACCAGGGGATGACTGACTCGCCCATGTCCTGCACCTCCGCCTTTTGGCTGAAATCATTGAGGATGGCTCGATCATCTCCAACCGTCAGGATATACCCGGTGTGAGGGGTGTGGTCATTGATAAACAGAACTATCGCTGTGGGTTGTCCTTCCTTTAGGGTAAATATTTGTGTATTGTGGAGGATCAGCATAGGATACTCTCACGATTGGTTAATATCTTATGATAAGTCACTGCCGTGTGCATGTATTTTTTATCTATAATACCGAACGTTTTTTCTAGACGTTGAATGTGTGATATTATATCCATCTAATCAGCAATAATCAGGAGTCTGGAGAAACGATAGGTAAAAAGTATTCAACGCTGTTAAAACGCTTTTATACTTGGAAAGTTGAATCATGACCAAGTATTTTACATTCAAAGATTCTCCCCTCCCCACGGTAATGCAAGTCGGGGGTAAAGGCCTCTCCTTACTTCAATTGGAGAAAAAAGGCTTTACAGTTCCTATCACTGCTGTGCTGTCAATCGAGTTTTTCCACCCCTGGATGGAACGCCTCAAAGCCAGTCCGGAATGGAAAAAGTTTGCCCAAAGCAAAGCTGACGATATGGCGGCCGCGGCAACAGCTGTAAAGAACAACGCCCAAACACTCACCTTTTCAGACGATCAACAAAAGACACTTTCGGAAGTTCGCCAATATCTCCAAGCAGGAGGCGCAACACTGATGGCAGTGCGCTCATCCTCGCCTGAAGAGGACCTGGAAGGAGCCTCTTTTGCGGGAATCTACAAGACCGTCTTGGGGGTAACCGAGAGCAACCTGGAAGCCGCCATCAAGACCTGCTTTAGCTCTGCACTGGATGAACGGGTGGTGACCTACAAGCAAAAGCGCGGCTTCGATCCCCTCGATCCCAAGATCGCTATGGTCATTCAAAAACAGATCGCATCCGAGATTTCCGGTGTGGCTTTCTCGCTGAATCCGGTGAATAACTGTTACGACGAATGCGTGATCAACGCCAATTTCGGGCTGGGCGTGACGGTTGTAGATGGCACGATCACCCCAGACCAATTCATCGTGGATAAAGTGACAGACGTGATTCTGGAAAAAACACCGGGACAAAAGGATGTCGCGATATACCTGAAAGCGAATGGCGGGACTGAAAACAGGGCGCCCGATTCCCCTTTTAAAGATTGTCTTACCGAAAGCCAGGCCTTGACCGTTACTGCACTCACCACTGAGGTTGAGGCAGCGTATGGTAAACCGATGGACATCGAGTGGGCTTATGAGGGAGCGCAGCTTTATCTACTTCAGGCGCGCCCTATCACCACCTATTATCGACTCTCGGACGAGATGGTCACACCACCCGGCGAGCAAAAACACCTTTATCACGATCTTATCCTCACCGAGCAAGGCTTGCCGGAAAATATGAGTCTGCTGGGAGAAGAAATCTTTGGTCGCTTTACCGGTTTGATGAGTGAAGACCTGGGGGCCGATGCGAATATCGTCACCTTTGAGCACGGGATGGTTTTCGGGTGTGCCGGGCGCAGCTATTCGAATATCGGGAGAATGGTCAAGATGATGGGCAAGAAATACGTCATCAAAACCTACCGCATTATCGATCAGATCGGAACAGACATTCTAGAAACGATGGACCTAAAGGAGTATATCCCGAAGAAATTGCCTAAAGGTTTGATGGTAAATTTCATCAAAACGGTATTGGGGGGCATAAAGATTGTCGCCCCGATGATGAGGGCAAGCCGGAAACCTGATGATTACTTGAAGTTCTATTTAGAAGAAAATGAGAGACTCAAATCGAGTATAAAGGCGGAGTATGAGAGGGATACCTCCATTGAGGACTTTTACGTCATCGCCCTCAAGAAAGTTGCCTCCTATCTCAATACTGTCTCTCTCCCCCCATTCCTGGCAGCTGAAAGGGCACGCGGCAACATCAAGAAAATGTTCAAGGGAGAACCAGAAACGGTACAAGAACACCTGCCTTTTATTGAGCAGGCTTTCCCCCATAACATAACTATAGAGATGGGTTTAATCCTCCACGATCTATCCCAATTTTCAGACGTACAAGACACGGCTACACCTGAGGAATTTATACAGAATCTGCACTCAAACCAACTCTCGCCGGCGTTCATGGAAAAGTGGCAATTCTTTATCGAGCACTATGGTTTCCGCTGCCCGAAGGAGATCGATGTTGCCACGCCCAGATACTACGAAAGACCCGGCGATGTGTTTGCGCTCTTGAAAACGATGAACGTCGATGATGACCCTGCGCTGACCCCATGCGGTATTTTTGAAAACGCAAAAAAACGACGGGTCGAGAGTGCCCAATTCTTGGAGGACTATCTGGCGAAGAAAAGCCGGGGGAAGGTCAAAGCCTTTAAGAAAGATTATAAGGTACTCGAATCTTTTGCTGCGTATCGAGAAATGCCAAAGTATTTTGTGATCATTGCGGTGGACTATATCCGCCGCAGAGCACTAGCAATAGCAGAACAATGGGTAGCCAGCGGTCGACTCGATTCGGTCGAGCAGATATTTGATCTAAAGATAAATGATATCAGCCGCGCCGAAAAGGACGCCAGCCTGGATATCGGCGCCACAGCACAGGCCAATCACGCCTATATCACTCAATTCAACCCCCACAACGACCCACCTGTACTGATCGATTCACGCGGCAAGATCCCCACCACACCGCCAAGAGCGTCCAAAGAAAACGAACTTGTGGGCACGCCGGTCTCTCCCGGCTTCGTTACAGGTCCGGTGAAAGTCCTCACCCGTCCTGATGAAAAGCCGATCTTGCCCGGTGATATCCTGGTGACCAGAGCTACCGATCCGGGGTGGACACCGCTCTTTCTGAATGCGCGAGCGGTGCTGCTTGAAAGCGGCGGCGTGCTGCAACATGGCGCGTCGGTCGCCCGTGAGACGAGTAAGCCATGCATTGTCGGGATTGCGCGTGTCACTAAAATCCTCACCGATGGTCAGATGGTGGAGATGGACGGAGCCACGGGGATCGTAAAAATTCTAAGCGGAGCTACGCCTGACTCCGGCTGAACAAGCTCCCCTTGACTAGAGCACCTCATTCGCCAGTGGGTTTTGGGGAAGGGTAAATAAAAACCGTGTTTGTTAACACAATCATCATGGAAAGTATGATAGGTATTGGCATGTATTGTGATATGGTTAGAATCCCAAAAAATACATAACTGAAAGGAAATCGATAATGAAAATACCGAGGTGGGCGATCCCCATCGTGTGGGGGATCATCGTGCTGGTCATCATGATTCTATTACCGTGGGCTGCTTCACTACTCGGCCCTCGATACGGTTGGTCTCAAGGCGTAGCTGCAGCGTGGAACTTGATAGGCCTCGCCGCGGTTGTTTTGGGGCTTGCCATGTATATATGGTGCCTTGTATTCCATTTCAGGACTTACCGCGAACCGGTGAACGCCGGTTTTGACCCGCCGCACCTCGTCGACGGCGGACCCTATCGAATCTCGCGGAACCCGATGTACGTTGCAGGTCTATTCGTGTGGGTTGGATGGGTGGTGTATTACGGCAGCCCAGCGGTTTTGATTGGGTTGTTGTTCTTGTGGCTTATGTTCACGGTTCGAGTGATCCCTTACGAGGAGAGGCAGCTGGAAGAGCTGTTTGGCGGCGAATACCTGGCATACAAGAAGTCCGTCAGGAGGTGGCTTGGGCGGATGTGAATCGCCAGCACTGATTCGGTTATCGGCCGACCAAAAGCGGCTGGGATTTTGAAAACCATTCCAATCTGTATACGTCTGAACACGATCGAGATTGACACTTTGATCATTGTGCAATCCAACAGAAAAATGAGACAAATCGGCAATTTTTGCGTATAAATATGTGACATTTACTGTAATCTTTTTTTGTTAGTTAATAATCAACCATTAACAACAACGAAAAAATAACGAGGAGGTTCCCTAATGTCACAAATCAAAAACACCGGCCAGTTTGAATGGATGAAACGGGTTGCCTATGATAGGCCGGTAATATTCTCTATACTCGTCATCCTGGTGGCGGGACTGCTTACTGAAATCCCTTTCAATATTTTCTTCGAGTCTTTAGTGGAAGATCCAGGGGCCGAATTCATAAAGGTCATCATTGGGCACGTTTTGACAGGACTCATTCTGGTGTGGCTGCTGGTCAAACTGGACCTATTCAAAAAGGCCGGCTTCACACCGCCGAGTCAATGGAAAGCGGTATGGCTGGTGTGGCCACTGGCGATACTTGCCTTACTCAACCTCTCATCCCTTTTCGATGGGAGCCTGGTCATCGATACTTCACGTCCCGGCTCGATCGTACTTTACACGATCCTGAACTTATCAATTGGATTTTGCGAAGAGGTCATGGGGCGTGGGGTGATCTTGTTGGTGATGCTGCGAAAATGGGGCAACAAGCAGAAAGGTATTTACCAGGCCGTGCTTGTGTCGAGTGTGTTGTTTGGCGCGGCCCACCTCTTCAACCTAATCGTTGGCCGTCTACCTCTGCTCCCCAACTTAACTCAAGTTGTCTACAGTTTTGCGTTCGGCGTCGTATTTGCAGCATGTTTTCTGAGGAATAATTCCATCTGGCCGGTGATCATCATGCACGCGGCGGTAGATTTTGCAGGCGGCCTACGCCATATCGCAGTGGACGAAGGCATCCAAACCGCAGTTGCCAACAACACGATGACGCAAGTTGTGAGTACACTCATCATTAGTTTGCCGCTCTTGTTGTATGGGCTCGTAATTCTGCGGAAAGTGACTCCATTTAAGAAATCTGACCAGGCAAATTCCTTCATTGTGAACGTATAGGCAACTACGGGAGTGGATTATGCCGTCGAGTGTCTTTTCAAGGTCATTCTGCCCTTCGAAATGTTTCAAGACAGATTTGATATCACTGCTGGGGCTAAGAGGTGAATTATCTCCTAATCGTTGGGTGTACAATATTCACGACCATCAGATCACATAAAGGAATCAATTATGTCAGGGAAAGCAGATTACGGCAACTGGCTCCCTAAAAAAATCAACCTGGCGTTCTTGTATACCGCAACGATCCTCTTTATTGCGGCACTACTCGTAAGGCATTCTGTTTTGGGGAAGATCCTGTATTCCGTATCCGCCCTGGCGCTGATATTCTTTTTATACCTTACCTATGCTTACCACTTGCTGGGAAAGGACGACGGCGAACTTCAAAAGAAATTCTACCTGCTCGTGATCGATAAACTGGGGTGGGACGGGAACGGCCGAGTTCTAGATATTGGGACAGGCAACGGCGCGCTGGCGATAGAACTTGCGAAGCGGTTCCTTTCTTCGGAGGTCACAGGGGTGGATTTGTGGGGGAAACCCTGGAGCTACTCGCAGGAATCGTGTGAAGACAATGCCGCACTCGAAGGAGTCGCTGAGCGTGTCCGATTTATACGAACGAGCGCAGAGGACTTGACCTTCGATGAAGAAACCTTCGATGCGGTTGTGAGCAACTTCGTATTCCACGTGGTAGAAACAACAGACAGAATGTCATTGTTGAAGGAAGCCTTGCGGGTACTGAAAAAGGGGGGGACTTTCTCGTTCCAGGATTTGTTCAACTCGGAATTCTATGACGACTCGGATAACCTGGCAGATGAACTGCGATCATGGGGAGTAGAGGAAGTGCGGTTTGTGGAGAGTTCAGATTATATCAAAATCCCTTTGGTCTTGAGGACAAACCACATCGTGGGGAACAGCGGGGTATTGTTTGGGAAAAAATGAAGAACTGGGTATCATTCATTGGAAGGCGTAAAGGTTTTTAACCAAATCTTTTTTGGGGTTAAATCCTACATATAAAGGAAAAGAACATGTTATCGAGGATTTCAGAACGACTCCATACTTGGGCTAAGGGCTGGGTGATTCTATCAAACCTCGCTGTATTTATACTGCTGGTCAACCTACCTCTCGGCGATCCGGATTTAATCAGCACGAGTCTGGATGGGCAATTCGCTTACACAGTAGAAGAAGCATTTTCAGCGGTGGCCTCCTATGGTGAAGCCGGCCGCGCCCAGATGATCTGGATCCATTTAGCGGATTTCATCCTTATCATCGTGTATACATCCATGTTCTGTTTAGCCATTTCGTGGTTACTGCAGCGCGGTATTAAACACGATAGTAAATTCCAAAGATTAAATATAGTTCCGATCATGGGGGGAATCTTCGATTTGATGGAAAACATCTGGATCATGATAATGATAATGGTCTATCCGGCACAGCCCATAGTTGTAGCCTGGTTGTCCACAATCTCTACGACAGGCAAGTACGTCATGGGCGTTCCGATTCTTCTATTGTTGCTGCTTGGGTTGGTGAAAGCAGCTCTTAACCGATTCAAGATTCAATGAGTAAGAAAGAAATATTAACGGATATCTAGAGGTGCTGGAAGCAAAAGATATTCGGTGCGAGCCTTAATAGCTGTGAATATGTATCGAATTGAGATGGATGAGGTGAGAGCAATAATATCGATCCGACCTCGCCCCCAATGTAATGCTGATCTGGTTTACCTGCTAGCTTCCCCCCAGTAATTTGTCGACGAGTGCGTCCAGCTCTTCGTCTGAATAATAGAAGATATTGATATGGCCGCCTTTCTTGCTGTGTTTTACCATGACCTTCGTGCCGAGGTCATCCTGTAAGCGCTGCTGTAATTCGACGATATCGGGATCGATTGGGGGTTTGGTTTTTGGTGTGGGCTTGGTCCCCTTCAGCTTACGGGCCAATTCCTCCGTCTGGCGGACATTGAGTTCTTTATTGATAACGGTCTGAAGGGCTGCGCTTTGGGATTGGTGAGAGAGGCCTTTCAGGGCACGGGCATGGCCCTCGGAAATATCCCCGGCGGCAAGGGCGCTTTTCACCGCCATGGATAGATCCAGGAGACTCAAAGTATTCGTTACGGTCACCCGGCTTTTTCCGACGCGGGCGGCGACCTGCTCCTGGGTGAAATTAAATTCATCCTGGAGGTGTTTATAGGCTTCGGCGGTCTCCAAGGGACTGAGATCAGCCCGTTGGACGTTTTCCACCAAGGCAAGGAGGAGGAATTCCTGGTCGGTGACATCCCTGACAATGGCGGGTACCTTCGCCAATCCAGCCAACCTGGCTGCCTGGAGGCGGCGTTCTCCGGCGATCAAAAGGTACTGGCCTGGTTGTGGGGCTTTGGCCACCACGAGAGGCTGAATGACCCCATGTTCTCGAATGGAATCTGCCAGTTCGGCGAGTTCCTCTTGATCGAAGGTGGAGCGCGGTTGTTTGGGATTGGGGTTGATATCAGCAACAGGCAGTGTATCGATCCCACTGGCGGGGACAGCGCTATCGCTTGAGGGGATGAGAGCATCGAGGCCTTTACCCAGACCGGGTCTACGAGACATACCCTGCTCCTTAAGCCACGACCTTTACGCCGTCCCCCTGCAAAATCTCGTTTGCCAATGCCTGGTAGGCCTTTGCACCAGGGGAACTCGGATGGTAAGCCAGGATGGGTAGCCCATAGGAAGGCGCTTCGGCCAAACGGACACTGCGGGGGATGATTGCCTCAAAGGTCTGGTCGGGAAAGAATTTACGGATCTCGTCCACGACGTCTTTTGAGAGGTTGGTGCGGGTATCGTACATGGTCAGCAGTACGCCGCGGATCTTCAATTGGGGGTAGATGGCGGAACGGACACGCTCGATGGTAGAGATCAACTGGCTGATGCCCTCCAAGGCCAGGTATTCGCACTGGACCGGGATGAGGAGACCATCTTTTGCCGCGACCATCCCATTCAGGGTGAGCAACCCCAGGGAGGGGGGACAATCCACGAGGATGTAGTCGTAGCGGTCTTCGATCAAATCCAGGGCATTCTTCAAACGCTGCTCACGAGAAAGTTCGGAGATCAATTCGATCTCTGCGCCGGTCAGGTCGGGGGAGGAGGGCAGGAGAGAGAGTTTCAGACGGGGATTGTGGAGGATGGCATCTCCGGCAAGCTTGGCATTGAGCAAGGACTCATAAGTGCCGGTCTGGATGGTGTTCTTGTCGATCCCCAAACAGGAGGTGGTATTTGCCTGGGGGTCGATGTCGACGAGGAGAACATGCTGCCCTGAAGCGGCCAGATAAGCGCCCAGATTGATGGCGGTGGTGGTTTTCCCCACACCGCCTTTTTGGTTTACGATAGTATAGATAATTGCCACGATTAATGCACCTCTTTGTTTAGATTGAATAAGATATCACGATCGGGCACGCTATCCAAACCCCGGCGGGTGACGGAATCGGCGGCCAAGTGGTTGGCAAACTGGACCGCTTCGCCTGGATCGACGCCAGATGAAAGCTGGAGGAAGAACGCCGCCGCGAAGATGTCTCCCGCGCCAGTGGGGTCACGCTGGATCACTTCAGGGGCGGGGAAGGCGACCATTTCTCCGTCGACGTAGAGGGTGGCCCCATCTGCCCCCTGGGTGACCACGAGGATAGGAGCGGCTTCAGCCATCAATTCGATGTAAGAACGATCTGCGTGCAGGTCCTCCTCGCTGATGACGACGGCAGACGCCTGGCGGAGGATGTGCCTGACCTCAGGCCATTCGTCCCAGAAGACATTCCCTTCATCGTCCCACTGGCGCATCCACCCCTGGGGGGTCATGTAGATTTGTGACTGGGGGAAATGGCGCACGATGTTGGGATTGATCTCCTGAATCACGGGGGCGAGATGGATGACCGGCGTATCACGCCAGGCCTCAGGAACGTGGTAGTAGTCCAGGTTGGGGGCCAGGTGGAGGATCCTCTGCAAGCGTCCGTGCGGCGTGTAGAGGTTCTCGAAGGTGGTGCTGCGTTCACATTTGTGGTTGACGACGAGCAGGTCTTCAAGTAAGTTCGCCCCGGTCTCTTCACCCCAGGCGGTGACGATGCCGACGCGCGCCCCAAGGGCGTGGGCGGTGAGACCACTGAAGGAGGCCGTCCCGCCGATGCGGGGGCCGTGGGGGGTGAGGTCTTGGGTGATGTGACCGATGAGGAGATAGTCGATCGGTTCCAGGCCGGGATATCTTATCATGGCGCAATTATACCGTACGCGGTGGGGAGTTGCGGTTGGCCCAAGGGTAATGCGTGGGATTCACCGCGGTGGGCGGGGCATGGGCGGCAAGGGGTTGCCGACGCCCTTACGAGATAAAGATTTGATTGAAGGCTAATTCTTCTCCGGCACGCTGGTGCAGTTGGATGAGGTTAAAGCAATTCTTCTTCTTCGGGTTCACTTTCGCCAGCCAGAATCGACATCACCCTTACTGACTGCTGGGTGAGTTTCAACCCAAGCGAGGCAACCAGACTCTGCCGGGGGTCTTCAATGGTCGGTTCCCATCTAGCTTTTCGAAGGAGATTATTAAATTCGAAGTCTGCTTGATCTAAAACGTCATCAATATCCAAGGTCAGGAATTGCCGGTTTTTCATTAAGACCTGACCATCTACGATGACGGTATCCACATCAGCCCCACTGGCGCTATATACCAGATGACCGGGGATATTATGATAGGGTCTCAGGTGGGGTTTGCGGAAATCGACGAGGATGATATCAGCTTTCTTTCCTTCCTCAAGCGACCCAATCTCATCACCAAGGCCTAGAACATCTGCACCCATCTGGGTTGCCATGCGGATGACCTGGCGGGCGGGCAGCACCCGTCCATCCCTGGCAAAAAGCTTGCGTGTAAAAGTCGCCGTTCGCATCTCATCGATCATATCCATGTTATTGTTGCTGGCGACTCCATCCGAACCCAGCCCGACGTTTATTCCCGCCTCGATCCATTCATCCACAGGCGGGAAAGGCCATCCCCCTACTTTCCCATAGGCCTGCGGGCAGTGTGATATCCCGGTTCCAATACTGGCCAGGATTTCAATGTCTTTTTCGTTGATGGTCAAACCGTGCGCGATGACGAAATCTGGACCGAGAATGTCAAGCGCATGTAAGTGCTGCACCGAGGTTTCACCTGCGGCTTTCTTGCCGACAAGCTTCATTTCCAGCGCGCTTTCAGCCACATGCATGTGCATCCCCACCCCTAATTCATTAGCTAATTGACGGGCCTGAACAACGAGATCTGTAGAACAAGTATAGAGCGCATGCGGGCCGATACGGGCGCGGATCCTGCCATTTGCCCTCCCATGCCATTCCTCGGTGAACTCTTTGTTTTTCCGTAAACCTTCCTGACCTTTCTTGCGATTGCGGTTCTCAAGGATCGCTTCTGCCAGGTCTGCCCGGATTCCGGTCTTATCTACTGCTTTCGCCACATTGCCCATCATGAAATAATGGTCATTGAAGCAGGTGGTTCCGCTGGCGATCATCTCGGCAATCCCTAACATGGCTCCAGCGTATACCGATTCCTCGGAGATGTTTTTTTCAACGGCCCAAATCACGGGCAGCCATTTGAAGGCATCGATGTCATCAGCGATGCTGCGGGTCATGGTCATGGATAAATGCGTGTGGGTGTTGACGAACCCCGGCATGACGACCATGCCTGTGGCGTCGATGACTTCATAATCCGGGTACTGTGATGATATCTCTTGAAAGGTGCCAACTTTTTCGATCCTGTCCCCTGCAATGACGACCGCTCCATCGGCGATCATCGTGTCATTTTTATCTACGGTCATTAGCGCGCCGTGGGCGATCATATATTTGGACATAGAAGGTTTCCTTGTTAACACTCGCTGAAGCCGCAACTGTAGCATTTGCGGCAGCCCTCTTCGTTGACGACGGAGGCGTGACCGCACTCCGGGCAGATATCGCCGAACTGGTGCACATCCATGCCGCTCTGTTCGGCGGCTTCTTCTTCGATAGTTTTTCCGTAGGGCTTCCCATTCCCTTGTTCATCCTTGGTTTGGAGTTCATTCTCTTCGCGGGTGGCATTCAAGAATTCACCCAGCACCTGGGCAACGCCATCGGGGAGGGAGCTGACCCGGTTGGGGCCGAAGCCGCTCGAACGGATGCCGCCGATCCCCTTCAACTGGCGGTATACCTCCCACATACGGGAGCGGGGTGAAATGGGGGAAGCCAGGCGCAGCAGGTAAGAGATCAGGCGGCCGATAGCCTCGGAAACGGCAGCGGTCTCCGATCCGGCCTTGGCGGTGTTCACAAAGACCTCAAAGGGCTGGTGTTCGCCATTCTGGTTGATGGTGATGAAGGCCTTCCCTACTGGCGTTTCGATCGTATAAGTCTGTCCGATGAGTGCGAAGGGGCGGGGCTTCTTGGTCTTGTTCCATAAGACCGGCAGGTCGGCAGCGGTTTTTTCATTAGCGACCTTGTTAGTCTCCAAGACGACCTTGTCACGCGATCCTGTTATATAGACGGTGATGCCCTTGCATTCGAGTTCCCAGGCGAGCATGTATGCCTGGGCGACGTCTTCTTCACTGGCGTCTGGGGGGAAGTTGATGGTCTTCGAGAGTGAGTTATCCACGAATACCTGTAAATCCGCCTGCATACGCACGTGCTCTTCGGCGGTGATATCGCCGGAGACCACAAAGGTATTTTTAATGCTTTCAGGCAGGTCAGGGATGTGCTGGCAGGTGCCGTCGACAACGACCTGTTCGATAACCAGCTTTTGGGTATCTTCATCCAGTCCGGCGTCGATCAAAGCTTTCTCGAACAAGGGGCTGGTATAGGTGAGGGGTAGGTCTGACCCATTGTCGTTCATATGGCGGATGTAGGCGAGGGCGAAGACGGGTTCACAACCATAGCCCTCACAGCCAGAGACGGTGGCGATCGTGCCGGTGGGGGCGACGGTGGTCTGGGCGGCGTTGCGGATGCCGTATTCTTTGATCCCCTGCACGACGTCGTTCCAATCAAGTTGGGGGCGGCCAAAGTCATCCGGTGAGTTCGATCTGGGTTTTGGTGGAGACCATGCCAAATTATCGGGATCGTAGAGACTGCCTTGAATGGCCGGGAAACAGCCACGCTCCTTGGCCAGCTCAATGCTGGTGAGCATGGCATGGTAGCGGATGAATTCCATCACCTGGGCAGCAAAGGACGATCCTTCAGGCGAACCGTAGCGCAGCCCCGCATGGTACATGAGGTCGGCCAATCCCATGATCCCCAAACCGATGCGGCGGGCGCGTTTGGCGGCCTGTTCGATTTGGGGTACGGCAGCCACGTAGGCATTAGCGTCGATGACGTCATCGAGGAAGCGGGTTGCCATAGAAACGCTGTTTTCAAGCAGTTCCCAATCGACGCCCCCATCCGGGCCGTAATGTTCGGCCAGGTTAATGGAACCCAGGCAGCAGTTTTCGTAAGGCCCCAAGGCCTGCTCGCCACAGGGATTGGTGGCTTCAATATGATAGAGGTGGGGAAGGGGATTGGTGCGGTTGAAGGCATCCAAGAAGAGGAGGCCGGGTTCACCATTGTGATGGGCTTGCCGGACGATCTTCTCGAACAGGTCTCTAGCCCGCAGCGTTCGATGGACAATGACCGGCAGTCCGGCTGCTTCCGCTTCTTCGAGTGTGCCGTAGAAGTCCTTATATTTGGGGGAGGCAGTATCGACGAAACGCAGCTCCCAATTTTCGTCATTCCGCACGGCCTGCATGAAAGCATCGGTGACCCCTACAGAGATATTGAAGTTGGTGATGGCATTCTCATCGGTCTTGCAGGTGATGAAATCTTCGATATCGGGGTGATCTACACGCAGTACGGCCATGTTGGCGCCGCGGCGGGTGCCTCCCTGGGCAATCTCGTCAAAGGCATGGTCGTAGACCCGCAAGAATCCCACCGGCCCAGAGGCTTCACCTGCCGAGGTTTTGACGGTGGAATGATTTGGGCGCAGGCGAGAGAATGAAAAACCGTTCCCGCCCCCTGTCTGCTGGATCAAGGCAGCATCCCGCAGGGTCTGGAAGATGCCTGCAGAGGACTTGCCCATATCGTCGTTGATGGGGAGGACGAAGCAGGCTGCCAACTGCCCTAATGGCGTACCGGCTCCGGTAAAGGTGGGGGAGTTGGGGAAGAAACGTTTGCTTCCCAGTAATTCGTAATATCCCTCGGCAATCTCGATCTCATCTTTCCCCCATTGGGTTTCGACTTTGGCAACGTGGTAGGCAACCCGCCAAAAGGTCTCTTCAACCTTTTCGAAAGGCTGGCCCTCCATATCCCGCCGGGCATAGCGGCGGATAAAGACGTTGTGGCCGTTTTCACTTAATTCGATTTTGCGCAAACTTTGAGGAAGGGAGGGGGTGGGAAGTAGTTCTCCCTTTTGACTTGGGGCGATGGGCTGCTTTAGCATATGGCTAAGTCCTTAAAATGGTTAATTGAGAAATTTCTTGATTCAGTGAAGGTATTCTATTTACTGCGAATGTTCAGGTTTCGATTAATTTGTCGAGCTCTCTGCGGATTGCCTCCAGGTCATCGAGACCCAGATAGACCAAAGCAAAGCGGATGTAGGCGATGTGGTCTAGCTCTTTCAGCCCTGAGATGGCCATATCCCCAATGAAGGCAGAAGGTACCTCTGCTTTTCCCATTTTTTGGAGGGTCGATTCGATCTCCCCGACGAGGCGGTCCAATTGTGCGGCGGAGACGGGGCGTTTGACGCAGGCCAGGCGCAAGCCCCGTAATATTTTCTCACGTTCAAACGGCTCGCGTGTGCCGTCTTCTTTGATGACGAAAGGTGTGGCTAATATGGCTCGTTCGTAAGTGCTGAAGCGCTGTTGGCACTGTTTGCACTCTCTGCGGCGGCGAACCCCTCCTCGGCTGTCATGTGTTGTATCAACGACCTTGGTACCGTTTTCGCTGTGACAATGTGGACAGCGCATGTCTCCTCGATTCTACGGGAAGCATAATACCCCCACAAATGGGGGTATACTGCAATCTCGCCCGCACATATAATGGAAATTGATAGGTTATTTTATCATACAGGTGTTATCAGCGCAAACGCATTGAACAATCAATCGGGAAATTTTAAGGTTGGGATTGTGAGAATGAATCCCCCTTCAAAATCAGGAAATCATTCAATATCCTTGATCAACTCCTGTACTTCGTGGGGGAGCAATCCCTCCCATAAGAATTTGTCCATGTCGATCTTCAAGTCGTGGTCGACTTCTACACCTTCCTCCCGCAGCAACTCGGCCTGGTAGAGGCGACCACCTTCGGAGCCTTTGATGCTGATGCGGCCTTCCCGGTTGACCACCCGCTGCCAGGGAATGTTTGCATAGTGGGGGTGATCGGCCCGGTTTTTCAGCGCACTCATGGCGTAGCCGACCTGGCGGGCTGCTCCTGAAGCGCCTAACATTTCGGCGATGCGGCCGTAGCTGGTCACTTGCCCTTTTGGTATCTGCCTGACGACCGCGTAGACGCGTTCGTAAAATGGGGCGTAAGGTTTCGTCATATCTTTATCCTGGATAATGAAAAGTGTTCTTCGAATTTTGGTTCCCAACCCAGCGGGTGGAATTCCCCCGAGGTGGGGTCCTGGACGTATTCCCCCTGGTACGATCCGGCGGAGATATCTTTGAGCACATGTATGAAGATATCGATCTCCTCAATCGTGTTGTAGAAGCCGAAAGAGGTTCGAATCAGCCCGGGCATATTCTTTTTATTCCCGGCGAGCATCTCATCGCGGACCTGCCTGGCTTTTTCCGGGGGAACTTGCAGCAGATGGAGGATGAGGGGGTGGGCGCAGAAACAACCGTTGCGCACGCCGATGCCGTATTCATGGCCGAGAATGGCGGCAACTTTGAAATGGTCGATATCTTCCATGGCAAAGGGAATGACGCCCAAGCGGCCAGCAGCATTGTGCGGATCGGCATCCCCATAGATGCGGACAAACGGCAACTCATGGAGGCGCTGGAGTACGTGGGTGGTGAGTTCGGTTTCATGCGCGGCAATGGTTTCCATGCCGATGGATAAGAGTGTGTTGGCAGCGGCAGCCATGGCGATGGCTCCGACGTGGTTGGGGGACCCGGCTTCGTCCCGGTCGGGAGGTTCTGCCCAGGCGACATCGTCGAGGGTGACGATCTCCACCACACCGCCGCCGACCATGTCCGGATCACCTGTTTTGAAGGTGTCTCTCCGCCCAATAAGCGCACCCGTGCCATAAGGGGCGTACATTTTGTGGGCAGAGATGGTGACGTAATCGAGGTGCCCGGGGTCGTCCAGGGCGAGTGTTTCGACTTTGCGGTGAGGAGCCAATTGAGCGCAGTCCGCCATGAATTTTGCGCCGACGGCGTGGGTCTTTTCTGCCAGTTCGTGGATAGGTGTGATATAACCGGTCACATTACTCCCCCCGCTGAGGGATACAAGCGCCACCCGGTCACGGTATTGGTTCAATTGAGCCTCGAAATCATCCAGGTCGATGCCCCCCTGGGGGTGCAATCCGACGTGGATTACTTTAGCAGCCCTCCGCCAGGGCAGGTCGTTTGAATGGTGTTCCATACCACTGGTGATGACCACGTCCCTGTCTTTGGTAAAGGGGAAGCGCCGGGCGAGTTTGTTGATGGCTTCGGTCGTGTTCTTGCCGAAAACACAGGTATAGGTCTGGGGATCGGCACCCACAAAGCGCATGATAGCCTGGCGAGCCTGTTCGTATACATGGGTGGAGAGCTGGCTCTTGAAGCCCGTACCGCGATGGACGCTGCTGTAATAGTTCATGAACTCGTTTACGGCTTCTTGAACGGCCTTGAGGGGCGGAGTGGAAGCGGCGTTATCGAAATTGATATAGCGGGCGTTGCTGCCATTCAGCAAGGGGACGGTTGTTTCGAGGCCGACAAACATGCTGCGGTGCGTTTTTTCAAGGGGGTTGGGGGGCATAAATTCTCCAGAAGATGAAATTATTCGTATAGCCAATAATTACGTTTTGCTGTCGTTGGGAATTTTAACACAAGAATTTGAAGACCGTTATTTGACTCTCAAAAGAACTTACCCCCCGCATATGGGGGGGATATACCCTCATTGCCCAGGTATTGGACCTGTTAGTACCCATGGGTGGGGTTGAGGGTTGCTTTAAATCCCAATATTTGGTAATATGTGGATGCTAGTGGGTCGAAGTGGCAGAAAGTGGGACGCCGGTTATCAGGCGTCCCCGATACGTTAAAAGGAGCGTGGAACATATGTTCTTGGGCCAGTACCGCCACAATTTCGATGCGAAGGGACGATTGACCATCCCGGCCCGCTTCCGTGAGTTGCTGACGGACGGCGCTTACGTCACGCGCGGTTTCGAACAAAACCTGATGGTACTGGCGGCACCTGCCTTCGACGCTCTCACGCAAGGGGTCAACCAGCATAGTCTGACGGACCCAACTGCCAGAGACCTCAAGCGTCTTCTTTTTTCTACTGCCGACCGGGTGGAACCCGACAGCAGCGGCCGCATCCTCATCCCCCAGTTCCTGCGTGAACTGGCCGGGTTAGACAGCGAAGCCGTCGTCGTTGGGGTGGGCGACTATTTCGAAATCTGGTCGCCTGCCCAGTGGGATGAGAAGATGGCCTTACTCAACGACACCGATGCCAATGCCCAGCGTTTCGCCGGACTGGACCTCACGTCGAGCCAATCATGACGGCAAAACGTGGGGAGGAGAACCTCTCCCATCGGCCTGTACTTTACCAAGAAATTATACATGAAATCGCCCCCAAGCGCGGGAGGAAGTATGTGGACGGTACCCTGGGCGCAGGCGGGCATGCCTGGGGCATCCTGGAAGCGTGCAGCCCCAACGGCCGGTTATTAGGGCTGGACGTGGATGCAGAGGCAATTCCTATCGCCCGGCAGCGTTTATCCGCATACGGCGACCGGGTTGCGATCGTGAGGGCCTCTTACGATTCCCTGTCGGAACAGCTGGATGCCCTGGGGTGGGCGGGCGTGGATGGGATCCTGCTGGACCTGGGCGCATCTTCGATGCAGTTCGACAAACCTGAAAGGGGTTTCTCGTTCCTGCAGGAAGGTCCGCTCGATATGCGCTACGACAGCCGAGCCCCACTCACCGCCGCCGACATCGCCAACACCTGGGATGAGGAAGCCATCGCCGACATCCTGTATCGATACGGTGAGGAACGGCGGTCCCGGCGGATTGCCAGGATGATCGTCCAGGCACGACCGCTCCAGACCACCACCCAACTCGCCGAAGTGGTCGTAAAGGCCGTTGGTCGGCCGCCTAAGTCGCGAATCCACCCGGCCACGCGTACTTTCCAGGCGATCCGCATCGCCGTCAATGAGGAGCTGGAAGTACTGGAAGGTGCCCTCCCACAGGCGGTGGATGCGCTGGTCCCCGGGGGACGATTGGCGGTCATCTCTTTCCATTCATTGGAAGACCGCATCGTTAAACGGTTTATCCGGGATCACAGCCAGGACCAACGGGACGGCGAGCACCCGTTTGCGCCGGTGTTGAGGCAAGCTGACCTCCGACTTGTGAACCGCAAAGCGATTGTCCCGTCGGAGGCCGAAGTACTCTCCAACCCGCGTTCCCGCAGCGCAAAACTGCGGGTGGCTGAAAAATTGTAAGCATTATCGATTGTATACCTTTCGTGGGCGCAAGGAAGCCACGATTGGCATAGGACTTGCATTTATTAAATAGGAAGCATGATTATTGATGAGAAACAATGGACCGAGGAAAAGCGTTAATCCAGGCATATAAGAATACTCCCTGGCGGAGACAGTTCCAGGTCATCGGCCTATTTTCGGCTAGCGTGGTTTTCGTTGCCATCGTAGCGGGTGTATATCTGAACGTAACTGCCCGGGCGGCGACATACGGCCGGGAAATCCAGGCTATCCGGGTCGAAGCGCGGGAGATCGAGCGAGACATCGAAGACCTCGAATCCAGGCTGGCCGACATGACCACTGCCCGGCAGATGCGCAGCCGGGCAGAGAAACTGGGATTCATTTCCGTCAATCCAAATACGGCCTCATATTTGACTATCCCGGGATATCCTGAAGAGCGAATGATCGAACTTGCGCCGGAACTCCAACCCCTGGAAGAGCCCGAGCTGCGGCAGCTACCCCCCGAATATACCCAGTCGCTATTCGATTGGGTCAACGCATTCATCTATGAAATCAGTGTGAAAACAGGAGCAGCGGAGTAAGATGCGGATCGAGAATGCCTGGCGCTATAACACGCTCGCTACTTCACTCGTCTTGATGGGTGTGATCATTTTCTTACAGACCATCCGTCTCAATCTGATTCCTGAAGGTAAGGCCATCAGGCAGGAAGGCGACGACATCTACCGGGGTGTGCTGCTGGATATCGACGCCCCCCGGGGACACATCTACGACCGCACCGGACACCTGCTTGCCGGGAATAAAATCGTGTATGAGGTCGGTGTGGAGCTTGAATACGTCAAAGATGCAGGCACGATCGCACAGGTGTTGAACGCTGTGCTGGGCATGGATTACGGTGAGGCTTATGAGATCGCCAGCATCCCTTACAACAAGGACGAGGCCATCTACGCGGTGGTCGAGCGGGGCGTTCCAGCCGACAAGGCGGCGTTCATCCAGGCCTATCTGGAGCAGTGGGCGCAAGATAAAGAGAATGGTGTCGATACGCTGGGGAATCTCGATGGACTGGTCATTTTCCCCTATCTGCACCGCGATTATCCTGAAGGCGAGCTGGCTTCTCCTGTGATCGGTTTCGTCGCTTTCGATGAAGAGGGCTACGAAGAGGTGGGGTATTACGGCGTCGAGGAAGAATACAACGACGACCTGGCAGGCGACAAGCAGCAGATCTGGGTGCCATTCAACCCGAACGACGTGACCGAGACTCCCGATTCCCCGAACGGCGTCAGCCTCGTATTGACCCTGGATAGGGAAATCCAGCTGATGGTCGAAGAGATGGTGGACAAGGCGATCGAGGATTACAGCGCCCTGTCTGCGACCATCATCGTGATGAACCCTGAGAACGGAGAAATCTACGCCATGTCTTCGACCCCGCACCTGGACTTGAACGAGTATTGGGAGCTGACAGAGGTGTACCCGCCGGAGATCCCCTTCAACCGGGGGGTGAGCCAGGCGTTCGAGCCGGGTTCGGTGTTCAAGATTTTTACGATGGCAGCGGCATTGGATACGGGCACGGTAACGCCAAAGACCAAATTCAACGACACCGGTTCGATTGAAATTGGCGGCATCACGATCAAGAACTGGAACGAAGACGCCTGGTGGGAACAGGACATGATAGGCTGTCTGCGGCACTCCCTGAACGTGTGCCTGGCGTGGGTCGGCAAACAGCTTGAATCGGACCTTTTCTACCAATATATGAACGCTTTTGGCTTCGGATACCTGACCGGCGTCGACATCGCCTGGGAAGCCACCGGGCGGTTGAAAGAGCCTGGAGACAGAGACTGGTATCCTTCAGACCTGGGAACGAACACTTTCGGCCAGGGTATTTCTGTGACGCCGATCCAGTTGATTATGGCGGCTTCGGCGGTCGCGAACGACGGGAAAATGATGGTCCCGCACGTGGTGAGATCGATCATCAATAATAAAACACAATATAACGTCCACCCGCAGGTAGCCGGGCAGCCGATCTCTGTAGAAACGGCCCACACACTGACGGATATGCTGGCAACTTCCCTGGAAAAAGAGGCTTCCGGCGCACTCGTGAGTGGATACCGCCTGGCTGGGAAGACGGGTACTGCCCAGATCCCAATGGGGGAAGCGGGTTACACGAAGGAAAAGACGAATGCTTCCTTTATCGGGTGGGGGCCTGTAGACGATCCAAAGTTCCTCGTGTACGTGTGGCTGGAAGAACCGTCTCCGATCTGGGGTTCTCAAACTGCCGCGCCGGTCTTTTCAGAGGTAGTCAAGCGGCTGGTCGTGCTGCTGAATATCCCTCCCGATAATATCCGCATTGCCATGAGTGAGTGAGGTAAAAAAGAGATGCTGACGCTGGCCGATGTCTTAGAGGCCCTGACGAATGAACGTCCCTCCCAAGCCACTCACGTGATCACTGAGGCGGTGATCGATTCCCGGCGTGCCATCCCCGGCTCGATGTTCATCGCCCTGCCTGGCGAAAAAGCGGATGGACATGATTTCGTGGGGGCGGCCTTCGAGCAAGGCGCCTGCCTGGCCCTGGTCGATAGAGACCTCTCGGCGGACTTCCGCATCCTCGACCTGCGGGAGGGTCTATCGTCGGGCGCGCTGGATGGGCTGGAACTACCCTTCTGCCTGCGGGTGGAAGACAGCTTGAAAGCCCTGCAGGAGATCGCATGCAGTTGGCGCCAAAAATTGACGAAACTCAAGGTCGTCGGCATCACCGGGAGTGTGGGTAAATCGACGACCAAGGAAATGATCGCGGAAGTACTCAGCCGCCGCTACCCGACTTTGAAGAACGAAGGCAACTACAACAATGAGATCGGCCTGCCGATGACGGTCCTCAACCTGACAGAAGGCCACCGCCGGGCTGTGTTGGAAATGGGCTTCTACGTCCCCGGGGAAATCAAGTTTTTATGCGACCTCGCCCAACCCGCCATCGGCGTGGTGACGAACATCGGCACAGTGCATGCAGAACGGGCCGGGTCGCAGGACGTGATTGCCAAAGGAAAAGCCGAATTAGTGCAGAGCCTCCCCAAGGATGGTTTTGCCATCTTGAATTTCGACGACCCTCTCGTACGGGCCATGGCCAAAGAGACCTCCGCACAGGTCGTCTTCTACGGCATGGATGAAAAGGCCGACGTGTGGGCAGATGAAGTGGAGGGACTGGGGCTGGAAGGTATCCGCTTCCGACTGCATTACCGTGACGAGGAAATTTACCTGCGTGTCCCCATGCTGGGCCGCCATTCAGTCCACACGGCTTTACGCACGGCAGCGGTCGGCCTGGTGGACGGGTTGGGCTGGCAAGAGATCGTTTCAGGCCTGCGCTTTGGGCACATGCAGCTGCGCCTGGTCGCCATCCGGACATCTACCGGCGCATTGATATTGGACGATACCTACAATGCCTCTCCCCAGTCGACGCTGGCGGCGTTGAATTTATTGAATGAAATGGAAGGGCGCAAGGTCGCTGTTTTGGGCGATATGCTCGAATTAGGCCAATACGAACGCAACGGACACGAGACGGTGGGTATCCGGGCGGCCGAGGTTGCCGACATCCTCATCACTGTCGGCACCCGAGCCAAGATCATTGCAGGGACAGCCCAGGCGGCGGGTTTCCCGAAAGATAAGATCACTGAAGTAGACGATGCCCAAGCCGCCGTAGCGGTCATGCGAGACAGCCTCACAGAAGAGGATGTCGTTTTGGTGAAAGGCTCGCGCGGGATGGGGATGGATATCATCGTCCCGCAATTGGAGATGGATCAATGACGAACCAACCTGCTGTCCCCCTGGTCCTGGCCGGGATCACATTCGTGCTCACTGCGGTGTGGGGGAATCCCCTCATCCGCATCATGCGCTGGCTGAAAATAGGGGACAGCATCCGGGTCGAGATGCCCGACCGGCATATATCCAAAATCGGCACGCCGACCATGGGCGGGGTGATGTTCATCCTACCGGTCATTTTGGTCATGGTCATAATGAATGCCGTGATCCTCCTTGGGAAAAAACCAGCCGGACGTTCAGTCCTTATCCCGTTGGGCGCGATGGTTTTGTTCGCTTTGTTGGGCGCCTTCGATGACTGGCAGAAATTGAAACAAAAAGAGGGGTTGCGGGCGCGATATAAGTTCCTCATCCAGATCATTCTTGCAGGCCTGATCGCCTACGGCCTGTATGACGTCCTCGACGTGACTCAGATGTTCCTGCCCGGCATCGCCGGGGAAATCGAACTGGGATGGTGGTTCATCCCGGTTGCGATGTTCATCATCGTCTCTGAAACGAATGCGGTGAACTTCACCGATGGGATGGATGGGTTGGCGGGGTTGATCTCGGCAACGGCCTTCGCCACCTACGGCGGGATCGCCATCTGGCAGGGGCAAACGTACCTGGCGCAATTCTGCTTCACCCTCGTCGGGGCATTGTTTGGGTTCTTGTGGTTCAACGTCCATCCAGCCCAACTTATCATGGGCGATACCGGCGCGATGGCTCTGGGGTCGACCCTGGGCATCGTCGCGTTGATGACCGGGCATTGGATCCTCCTGCCTATCATTGCCATCATCCCGTTGAGTGAAGTGCTGTCGGTTTCCATCCAGGTCCTGTATTTCAAGTTGACGGGTGGAAAGCGTGTTTTCAAGATGGCGCCTATCCACATGCACTTCGAGTTATCCGGCTGGAGTGAAATGCAGATCGTCCAGCGGTTTTGGTTGATCAGTCTATTGTTCTCTATGATTGGTGTGGCATTGGCGGTGGCATGAACTGGAAAGATAAACGCGTTGTCGTGATTGGGGCAGCACGTCAGGGAATCGCCCTGACGCGCTACCTGGCAGAAAAAGGCGCCCAGGTCGTGCTGAACGACCGCAGCCCAGCTGAAGAACTGAACGAGGCACAGGATGCGTTGGCTGGTTTACCTGTGGAATGGGTTTTGGGAGACCATCCGTTGAGTCTGCTGGATGGGGCCGACCTGGTTTGCCCATCGGGCGGCGTGCCGCTGACGATCCCTCTGGTGGTCGAAGCGCAAAGCCGGGGCATCCCTCTCTCGAACGACTCCCAAATCTTCCTGGAAGCCGCTCCTTGCAAGGTGATCGGAATTACGGGTTCGTCCGGAAAAACGACCACGACGACCCTGACCGGTCTCATCGGGCAGGCGGCTGATGGCCGCGGCCCCTACCGGAAAACTTTCGTGGGCGGCAATATCGGGTCACCCTTGATCGCGGAGGTCGACGAGATGAAAGTAGATGACCTGGCGGTCGTGGAGTTTTCCAGCTTCCAATTGGAAATCATGACCCGCTCGCCCCACGTGGCGGTGATCCTCAACGTGGCCCCCAACCACCTCGACCGCCACGGCACGATGGAAGCCTACATCGCCGCCAAGTTGAAAATCTTCAAGCACCAAAAGCCAGAGGATGCAGCGGTGCTGTGGCGCGATGATGAAGCCACCTGGGATTTGAAGACTCAGGTGAAAGGGAAATTATATTCCTTTGGGCTGAATCCTTTGCTCGATGACGAAATAGGCGCGATGGTCCGAGCAGATTCTATCTGGCTGCGAACAGAGCAAGGCGAATCTGAAGTGATGCCAGTGAGTGAAATCCAACTGCGCGGGGAGCATAATATGCTGAACGTGCTGGCGGCCTGCAGCGCTGCTGCAGCGGCGGGTTTGCCTGTCGATGCCATGCGTGCTGCCACAAAGGGATTTACAGGCGTGCCGCACCGACTTGAGTTCGTGCGCACATTGGGCGGGGCAGACTGGTACAACGACTCGAAGGCCACCAGCCCCCAGGCGTCTATAACGGCCATACGGGCGTTCGATGAGCCGCTCATCGTATTATCGGGCGGGCGAGATAAAGACCTGCCATGGGATGAATTTATCCAGGTTGCCAACGAACGTGTCGACCACCTGATCCTCTTTGGGGAAGCAGCGGATGTAATTCGAAGTGCCATGGGCGAGAAGGGCTATGACTTCACGCTTGAGGTTTACACCGGTCTCGAGGAAGCCGTGGATGCAGCGGCGGAAAAAGTGTCTCCTGGCGACGTCGTACTACTGGCCCCGGGGGGGACGAGTTTCGATGAATTCCAGGACTTCGAAGAACGCGGCCAGCGCTTCAAAGAATGGGTCTGCGCTTTGCGCGGTGAAAAGGATAAGGTGAACTCATGATTCGCGCAGAAAACCAGCGTTCACACTACAGCACTCGACCAAAGAAACGGAAATCCGTCCGATTGGGTATCGACGTCCCCTTACTGCTGGTAACGTTCACACTATCTATATTTGGGCTGCTGATGGTCTTTTCTGCCAGTTGGGACTTTTCCTACCAGGAGTTTGGCTCGCACACGTATATGTTCTCACGCCAACTGAAGTGGCTGCTGTTATCGATTGCCGTTGCCGTCATCGTCACCTACGTAGACTATCACTACTGGCGCCGCATGGCCGTCCCTGCGATGATGATTGTGGTGGTTGGTTTGATTGCCGTATTCGTCGTCAACGAGGTGCGTTATGGTTCTGCCCGGACACTCAACGAGGGATCCTTCATGCCCTCAGAGGCGGCCAAACTCATCACGGTCCTGTACCTGTCTGTGTGGTTGTATTCCAAACGCAACCTCATCCGGGATATCCAGTTTGGGCTCATTCCCCTGGGCGGTATCATCGGGATCATCACCGGACTAATCCTCGCCCAGCCGGATATCAGCGCGGCTGCCACCATCATCTTCCTGGGGGGGATGCTGTTCTTCCTCGCCGGGGCCGACCTGAAGCAGATTTTTATTTTATTGATGGTAGCGGTCATGTTGGGATGGGCCATCGTCCAGATCCAGCCGACGGCGAAAAACCGGATGGGCAGCTACATCGTCGGGATCAGGGACCCGACCCAGGCGCACCCACACGTGAGACGGGCGATCGAGTCCATCGTGGAAGGCGGGGTGTTTGGCGTCGGGATTGGGGAGGCGGATACCAAACTGGTCAGCCTGCCCTTCCCCCCAACAGACAGCGTGTTTGCCGTGGTAGCGGAAGAACTCGGACTGATAGGGACGACCTTCTTGATTGGGCTGTACTGCATCCTTATCTGGCGCGGATTGCTCATCGCCCAGAACGCGCCGGACATGCTCGGTTCTCTCATCGCAGCGGGATTGACATTTTGGATCGCAGTGGAAGCATTCATCAACATGGCGATGATGGTCGGGCTGCTGCCCGTGGCAGGAAACGCCCTGCCGTTCATCAGTGCGGGCGGTTCGAACCTGATGGTGACCCTGGCCTCCATTGGAATATTAATGAATATTTCACGTCTTTCAAAGACGCAAGACACACCCTATAAAAGGATGGCTTATGCGGTTAATGGTATCCGCGGGAGCGACAGGAGGCGGGATTAATCCCGCACTGGCTGTGCTTCAAGCTCTCGGCGAAAAAACCGATCGAATATTATGGGTGGGGAGTGAGGGCGGCATGGAAGCCGACCTGGTCGGTCGAGCGGGCGTGCCCTTCACAGCCATCCCAGCCGCGGGCATCCACGGCGTGGGATTGAGGGCGGTCGCGGCCTTGTGGAAGCTGACGCGCGGGTTCTTTGCTGCCCGGAAACTGATCCGGGATTTCAAGCCGGACGTGCTCTTCTTTACCGGCGGCTACGTCGCCATCCCCACCGGCCTGGCCGGGTTGAATATCCCCACGGTGCTCTGTTTGCCGGACATCGAGCCGGGCCTGGCGTTGAAGGTGCTAGCGCGTTTTGCCGATCACATCACCGTACCCGCCGAAGACTCCCGGGCGTATTTCCCCCAGAGGAAGAAAGTCAACGTGGTTGGTTATCCCACTCGCCCCGACATGACCGTTTGGGAACGTGAGAAGGCCTGTAAAGCCTTCGACCTCTCACCGGACAAACCGACGTTGATGGTAACGGGCGGCAGCCTGGGGGCGCGTTCGATCAACCGGGCAATCGTGGCAGCCCTGCCCGAACTGCTGAAGGAGATGCAGGTCGTGCACCTCACCGGTAAACTCACCTGGCCTGAGGTTGAAGCGGCCATAGATACGCTCCCGAAGGAATTGCTGGTGAATTACCGGGCGTATCCCTATCTCTACGAACGGATGGGGGCAGCTTTTTCTGCGGCAGACCTGGTCGTATCTCGTGCCGGGGCTTCTATCCTTGGCGAGCTTCCGATTTTTGGCGTACCCGCCATCCTGGTGCCCTATCCGCACGCCTGGCGCTACCAGAAAGTGAATGCAGATTATTTGGCGAAGCGGGGCGGGGCAGTGGTATTGAAGGACGAAGATTTGAAGGCGCAAATAGGTGCATTGATTTTAGATTTGATGGGTGATGAATCCAAGCGTAATGCGATGAAAAAGGCGATGAGTGCTTTGGCGAACCCGGGAGCAGCGGCAGCGATCGCCGAGATACTCCGGGGAATGGCGCTCAGGCGCACCCAGCCCACAACAGAAGGTGGTGCCAATGATTGATATCCGGTTTGTTTTCTATATGTTTGTTTTCTTTATGGCCGTCATCGGCGCGATGCGCGGGTTTGCCAAGGAACTCCTGGTCATGTTCAGCGGCATCCTGGCCATCTTCATCATCCTGGTATTCGAGTCATATATCGGGTTCTTCCAGTCCTTTGTCGCCGAGAGTGTGGTTACCCGCTTTTGGGCGCGGATGGTCATCATTTTGCTGCTGGCCTTCTTCGGCTACCAAACGCCCCGGATCAAACGACTGCAGGACGCAGCTCGCCGAGAGAAGTTCCAGGATTCGGTTCTGGGAATCGTGGTCGGCGGGGCGAATGCCTTCATGGTGATTGGGTCCATCTGGTTCTACCTGAAAGAAGCGGGCTACCAGAATTTCACCTATTTTTACGAACCTGTGGCCGGGACGGCCATGGGCGACGCCGCCATTCGGCTGGTGAACGCCATGCCGGTGAATTGGCCTTTACTCGACATCCCGCTGATTTATTTCGTCATCGCGGTGGCGTTTACTTTTGTGGTGATTGTTTACGTATAACACGGATCGTTGATGATTATGACGCACACGCATTTCATCGGTATTGGAGGAACGGGACTTTCGGCTATCGCCAAGGTTCTGCTCGAACGCGGGGAAGAGGTCAGCGGTTCCGACCAGCAGAAATCCCCCACTACCGAGGATATCCGCAAGGCAGGCGCCAAGGTGTTCATCGGCCATAAGTCCAAGAACATCCGCGGAGCGGATGTGGTCGTGCGTTCTTCGGCCGTACAGGACGGGAACGTCGAAGTGGCGGCGGCGAAGGAGGTCGGCATTCCTGTGATCAAGCGGAAGGATTTTTTCAAAGACTTCCTGGAGGAACGCTACACCATCGGCGTAGCGGGTTCTCATGGGAAGACGACAACGACCTCGATGATCGCCTGGATCCTTCACAAGCTCGACATGCAGCCGGGCTTCATCGTCGGCGGGGTCGTGCAGAACCTGGGTACGAACGCCAGCGCCGGGCAGAGCGATTTCTTCGTGATCGAGGCAGATGAATACGATTACATGTTCTGGGGATTAACGCCGGAGATCGCCGTGGTGACGAACGTGGAACACGACCACCCCGACTGCTTCCCCACCCCCGAGAGCTTCGAGAAGGCATTCCAGGGCTTCGTCGACCGCATCGCCCCAGAAGGGACACTGGTCGCCTGCCTGGACGACCCGGGTTCGAAAAGGCTGCTGGACTATGCGCGTAAACAAGGGCGGAAGGTAGTGTCTTACAGCCTGGGCAACAAGGAAGCGGATTACCGGGCTGAAAACCTCAAACCTGAAGAGGGGGCGGGATTCTATTTCGAGATGAATCGCAACGGAGAGCCTGAGGCCGTCGTCTCCTTACAGGTGCCGGGGAAGCACAACGTGTCGAACGCCCTGGCCGCATTGGTCGTTGTCGGCCTGTTGGGCCTGAACCTCTGCAAGGCGGCAGAAGCTTTGAATGCGTTCGTTGGCTCTGGGCGGCGCTTCGATGAGATTGGCGAGGCAGGCGGTGTGATTGTTGTGGATGATTACGGCCACCACCCGACGGAGATCCGTTCGACGCTGGCTGCAGCGCGCGCCCGCTACCCCAAACGGCGTATCTGGGCTGTGTGGCAGCCGCATACTTACAGCCGCACCCAGCAGCTGCTTCCTGATTTTGGTATGGCTTTTGCAGATGCGGATGAGGTCATCGTCACGAAAGTGTATGCCGCTCGCGAGTCCCAGCCAGATGATTTCTCGCACGTGGCGATATTGGATGCGATTTCACAAAAGGCACACCTCATCCACGAATTGGATGAGACGGCTAAATATTTGCTTGAAAACGTGCGGGCGGGCGACCTGGTCATCGTCTTTTCGGCAGGTGATGCCGTGGAAGTCAGCGCCAGGGTCTTCACCGGGTTGATCGAACAGGAGGCGGCGGTATGACAATCACGCTTCCTATGACTCAACTAAAAGAAGTTTTTGGCAGTCGTTTGATAGAAAACGAACCGCTGGCGAAATACACCTCTGCCCGCATCGGCGGCCCGGCAGATGCCATGATTGTTGTGAAGTCCGCGGATGAATTGGCCGAGACCGTGACCCTGTTGTGGGAGCTAGAAGCGCCCCTGAAGATCCTCGGCGGCGGCTCGAATGTCCTGGTGAGCGATGCCGGTGTGAGGGCGGTAGTGGTCCTTAATAAAGCCCGGAAGGTGGTTTTCGATCTCCAGGGCGATCCTCCCACCGTGACTGCCGAGTCAGGGAGCAACTTTGGGGCCGTCGCCCGGCAGGCTGCCCAAAAAGACCTTTCAGGGCTGGAATGGGCTGCCGGGATCCCCGGGACGGTCGGTGGGGCGGTGGTCAGCAACGCAGGCGCCCACGGCGGAGACGTGTCCTCCAGCCTCGAGGTGGCAGAAATATTGCAACGTGATGAGGGCAGGCAAAGCTGGTCTGTGGACCAATTTGCCTATCGCTACCGTGGTTCTGCCCTCAAAGGAGGCAGCAAGGATGCGGTGGTGCTTTTGGCTACTTTCCGGTTGTCACGTGAGAAACCGGCGGTGATCCAAGAGCGATTGGACGCATATCTCGGTCGACGCAAACGCACTCAACCGCCGGGAGCGAGTATGGGTTCTATGTTCAAGAACCCCAGCAATGATTATGCCGGCCGGTTGATCGAGGCGGCTGGTTTGAAAGGAACCCGTCGAGGCGATGCAGAGATCAGCAGCGTGCATGCGAACTTTTTCATCAACCACGGCAGCGCCTCTGCCCAGGACGTGTATTCCCTGATCGAGCAAGCCAGGGAGAGCGTGAAGGACCAGTTCGGCGTTGCCCTGGAACTGGAGATCGAATTGTTCGGCGATTGGGAAGAACCTTTCGAGTAGAGAATGCGGTGAGAATGCTTATGGCTGAAAAGAAAATCAAAGTCGGCGTGATATTCGGTGGTCGTTCGGGAGAACATGCAGTCTCCCTCATGTCTGCACGCTTCGTACTGGCACAACTCGCTCCGGAGAAATTTGAAGTCACCCAGATCGGGATCACGCATGAGGGCGAGTGGTATGCGGGCGAAGGCACACTGCAAGCGCTTATGGATGAAAATCCCGCATCCCTCTCCCAGGCCGCCATGCTGCCCATCCCTTCACGATCGGGGCTTTATCTGCTGGAAGGTGGTGAGAAGCTGGCATTATTGACCGACCTGGACGTGATCTTCCCGGTGCTGCACGGCACATTCGGTGAAGACGGGACACTCCAGGGATTGCTGGAGATGGGCGACCTGGCGTATGTAGGCGCAGGCGTGACCGGTTCTGCCGTGGGCATGGATAAGGCCATTTTCCACGACGTCATGCAGGCGAACGGCATCCCGGTCGTCGGTACGGTCCTGGTCCTGCGTTCTGAGATCGAGGATGATATGGAGGCGGTCCTCGATCGAGTGGAGAAATTGGGCGCGTATCCGTATTTCACGAAACCCTGCAACCTGGGCTCTTCGGTCGGGATCAGCAAGGTCAAGAACCGTTCAGATTTGCTGGAGGGCATGATGGAGGCGGCTGAATTCGACCGCCGCATCATCGTCCAGAAAGGCCACAACGTGCGGGAGATCGAGGTCAGCGTGATGGGTAACGACCAACCCCTCGCCTCGGTGTGCGGTGAAGTCATCCCCGGCGAGGAGTTCTACAGCTATGAGGCTAAATATCACGATGAAAGCTCGAAGACCCTCATCCCGGCAGGTATCCCAGATAAAACGTCTGACCGGGTGCGTGCATTGGCGGTTAAAGCCTACAAGGCCTGCGACCTGGCCGGGTTAGCACGGGTAGACTTTTTTATCGACAAAGACACGGATGAAGTGTATTTGAATGAGTTGAACACTATCCCGGGATTTACCCAGATCAGCATGTATCCCATGTTGTGGGAAGCCAGCGGCGTCTCGAACCAGGAATTGGTCAGTAAACTGGTCGACTATGCGCTGGAACGTAAAGCCCAGCGAGACGCCACCAGACGAAGCTTCAGGAGGAAGGCGTAAAGACATGACGACCCAGCAGAGGCGCTCGGACCTGGTCCGGGCGAGGCGCAACAAACGGATGCAGACTGCCTCTCGCAGCAAGTCCAAACGGCGGAAAAAATCCGAACGCAGCATCCCGCCGATGGTCTCGCGCGATGGGCGGATGTACGCGCCTCCGCCGAAGCAAAAAATCAGGAAAGCACGCCGGCGAGTGAAGTTTTCCCTGCGATCTAAGGGCAAAGGCGCAGAAATACGTTTACCGTCCATACCCGTCTTGAGTGTGGGCTGGCGTTTATTGTCCGGCATCCTGGTGGTCGCCATATCCTGGGGTATCTTTTTCTTCTGGCAGTCACCGGATTTCGTCGTCCAGAATGTCGAAGTGCAAGGGCTTGAAAGTGTCAGCCAGGAAGAAATCTTCTCGAAAATCAACATCTTTGGGGCATCGGTGTTTACGATCGATCCCCAGGCAATAAAAGAGATAATGCTGGATAAATTCTCCGCCCTTCAGGACGTCGCTGTGGACGTGAGTTATCCTGCAGACGTGGTCATCACGGTGACCGAACGAGAGCCGGTGATCGCATGGGAACAGACAGGGATCGCTTCCTGGTGGGTGGACCGCACCGGAATGGGTTTCGAGCCATTAGGCCCCTCGGAAGGTTTGGTCGTGGTAAATGCACTTGCTGCTCCCCCGCCGCTTCCGGCAACCATCGATGAAGAAGATGAACAAGAAGAAACGGCAGCAACGCCAGACGAGTTCCAGGTCGAGGAGCTGCTTACCCCTGAGATGGTTGAAGCAATCCTCTACCTGGCCGCACATGCACCCGAGAATTCTGTGATGGTCTACGACGGCGAACACGGCTTGGGGTGGGCGGACAAGGACAATAACTGGACGGTATATTTCGGGAAGATCCTCGACGACCTGCCCCTTCGCCTGTCGAGTTATGAGACCATCGCAGCGGATCTCATAAAAAAGAAATGGGCACCTATATTCATCAGCGTGGAATACGTTCACGCCCCTTATTACCGGATGAAACCTTGAGGCCTTTGAGAATATTATGAGTTCACCAATCATCGTTGGGATCGATATCGGCACCACGAAAATCTGCACCCTGATCGCTAGGGTGGAGAGTGATGGCCGCATCCGGATTTTGGGTGTGGGGCTGGAACCCTCTCAGGGTATCCGCAAGGGGACCGTGGTGGACCTGGAAGCTGCATCCCAGGCGGTAGCCCATTCCATCGATAAAGCTGAACGAACTTCGGGCCTGGAGATCACTTCGGCGTTGGTCAGCATGGCCGGTTCGCACGTTTCATCCATCAACAGCCGGGGTGTGGCAGGGATCCACGGGCAGGTAGTGGATGAGCGGGACGTACTCCGGGCGATGGACGCCGCCCAGGCTGTGGCTATCCCCCATAACCGGGAGATCATCCACGTGATCCAGCGCGGGTTTACCGTCGACGGGCAGGACGGCATCCGCATGCCTATCGGTATGCACGGGTACCGCATGGAGGTGGAAGCGCACATCATCACGGCGGCAGCCTCCACGGTCGACAACCTCAGGCTGGTCGTGGGAGAATCGGGCGTGGGGATCAGCCAGTTCGTCCTCAACCCGCTGGCTTCAGCGGAAGTTGTCCTCACGAAAACAGAACGGGAGATGGGTGTGGTGGTGTGTGATGTTGGAGGCGGTACCACCGACATGGCCATCTACATCGAAGGCGATGTCTACCACACGATGGTGCTTGCCGTCGGTGGCAACCATGTTACATCAGACATTGCCCATGGCTTACGCCTGCCCTTCTCCCGTGCCGAGGACATCAAAATCAACCACGGTCATTCCCTCACACGAGAGATCAATTCTATGGAAACTTTCCCGGTGAAAACTTTCGGAGAGGGGGGGGCTGCAGATGTGAGCCGCATGGAACTGGTCCACATCATTGAAGCGAGGGTCGAAGAGATTTTTGCCCTCATCCAGCAGGAGATCAAGCGATCCGGCTACGATGGCCTCCTGCCCGCCGGTCTGGTACTCACAGGCGGATCGAGCCTGCTTCCGGGGATTGCCTCCCTGGCCGGGGAGGTGATGGGCTTGCCGGCTCGAGTCGCCCAACCGAGCAACCTCGTGGGGATGGTCGACAAACTGCATTCCCCTGCGTTTTCGACCAGTGTGGGCTTGGTGCAGTGGGCGGCCATGATGAACGAGGTCGACCCGGTCGCCAGCCGGAAATCATTTATCCCGTCGCAGAACGGTTCCAATTGGGGCCGTGTGCGGGATATGTTGAAACGTTTATTGCCGTAATATCAAGGAATTAGAATCAATGTCATTATCAATAGTCATCTTTATAACATGTCAATCAGGAGGACCAAGATGAAAAATATGAAGAATTCAGAAACATTTGCCCGCATCAAAGTCGTTGGTGTGGGCGGCGGGGGGAGCAACGCGGTCGAGCGCATGATCCATGAGGGCATGCACGGCGTGGAGTTCGTCGCCGTCAACACCGACGCGCAAGCCTTGATGCAGTCCAGCGCAACGACGCGTGTCCGAATTGGCGACAAACTCACCCGCGGGCTGGGGGCAGGCGGAAACCCGGAGATGGGGCGTAAAGCGGCCGAAGAATCGGCTGAAGACCTTTACAAGGTACTCAAAGGCTCCGATATGGTCTTCGTGACTGCCGGGATCGGCGGCGGAACGGGCACAGGCGCAGCGCCCATCATCGCCCAGATCGCCAGGGAGATTGGGGCCCTGACCATCGGCGTGGTCACACGACCATTCACCTTCGAAGGCGCCCGGCGTTTGCAGTCTGCCGAGGTGGGGATCGCCAAATTGAAGGAACACGTGGATACCTTGATCGTGATCCCCAACGACCGGCTGCTCCAGATCGTGGATAAACGCGCCAGCCTCAACGAAGCTTTCCTGGTGGCAGACGACGTTTTGCGCCAGGGTATCCAGGGGATTTCAGAACTGGTTACCATCCCCGGGTTGATCAACCTGGACTTCGCCGACGTGCGTACGATTATGTCTGAAGGTGGAGCAGCTTTGATGGCCGTCGGCAGCGCCAGTGGAGAGAATCGCGCCAGGGCAGCAGCAGAGCAAGCCATCACCAGCAACCTGTTGGATATCACCATCGACGGCGCTCGCGGTATTTTGTTCAACGTGACCGGCGGATCGAGCCTTTCTTTGTTCGAGGTGAACACCGCCGCAGCGATTATCAAGGAGACCGCCCATCCAGATGTCAACCTCATCTTCGGCGCCGTCATCGACCCCGACATGGGCGACGAGCTTCGCATCACGGTCATTGCCACAGGCTTCGACCGAACCGGGATTCCAAGGCGGATAATGCGACATCGCCCTCCACAAAAGGTGAACCAAGAACCGCAAGCTCAGGCGCAACCGCTGCCCTTCGATGTGCCCTCCCCTGACGTCGAGTATGAACCGGCGACCTTCAATCCTGAAGATTTAGATATCCCGACCTTCTTGAGGAAGCGGGTCACCAAAAGAAACGAATAAGGGGGTATCGCCCGAAAATTACTGGTTGCTTATCACTCTGGTTCCTCCCCAGATTGACTCAACCCATTTCCGCACAACCCTCCCTGATAGCATACGCTGAGGGAGGGTTGTGACTTTAAAAAACCAGGTAATCTGGAATCAGTTGACCAGTTATCAGGAAGTTGTGAGATGTATTTTTCGGAAATCAGTTTAATTAATTCGAAAACGCCTAATTACACACGACGAGTCCATTCTTCATTCCCAAATCTTTCTTCGATCAATTCCTCTACCCTGGTCTTTTCCCGCTGAGTTAATCCTTCATTGTTAAATTCAAGATTCAGCGCCTGGCTGAAGGCATTCACAAAAGTATCTGCAGCCAGGTCCCATTCGATTGCTTTCCCCAGAACGCTTTCTACGGTTGTGGCGCGGGAAAGCAAACGCACTGCAGCCTTTTCCCTTGCGCGCTCATCTGGATATACTAACGACTCCGTGATGCGGGTCAGGTCGCCGTGGAGTGGGAGGGTCCCGTGTTGGAGTACGGCGTTTTTCTTGCGGGCCTGGGCGCTGCCGACGAGTTTCTTTCCCTCAACGGTGATCTCGTAATGGGAAGGGATTTCAAAACAAACCGGGTCGGGGGGAAGGTCTTGTGCTGACTTAAAGAGTGGCAGGGATTCGGCGGGTAGATCGAGGTTTTCCAAGGCCAATAAAATTGCCGCCGACAAGCGCTGGTAGCTGGTGAGGATATCCCCCTTCAAAAAGGGTTCGTCTGCCGGGCCAATGACAGAGTAGGTTAGTTCGTCCGTATGCAGGATAGCACCTCCACCCGTGGAACGCCGGACGAGGTCCCAGCCGTTTGTCCGTAAACGGTCTTCATCCACCACCCGGATAGACTGCGCATAGCCAAGAGACAGACAAGGGGGTGTCCAGGCGAACAGCCTCAAGGTGGGGGGCGATTCGCAACGTCCAACTGACTCTAGGATGGCTTCATCCACGGCCATATTCCATGCCCCGTTAGCTGGCGGGGTTTTCAACAAACGCCAGGAGGATTCCCTATCGTTCATAGGTGTATTATAACCACTGCATTAGCTAATGAGTATCTGGGCATAGCTGGAAGGATTTTAATTATCAGACGAAAATCCGGGAGATGTTCACTAGATATGGGAATCTATTGATTTCTTCCGGCTTAGAGGTTTGTGTGCCTTGTGTCTATACACTTAAATGGAAGAAATTGATTAAACCGGCGATGAACAACGAGGCAGCAATCATATAGAGCAGACCCCGGCTGTGGGCTTTGAGGTGGAAGAGCTTATCTTTATACCCGGCAAAGCCTTCTGTGCCTGGGATGACGACGAACTTCGGCGTGAGTGTACAGAACATCCACCAATCCAACACTATCAGGTCGAAGAGGAAGGGCATCATGATGACCCCAAAGGTGTGCCAGAAGAGCGGCCAAAAGGGGGCATCCCCTCCGAGCTGGCTGTTGAAGGATAGGGTGGAATAAATTGGAATCCCAACAACGAGAAGTGTAAAGGGGATGGTGAGGAGGATCGATATCCTTTTCTCTCGCTGGGTTTGAGGTGGGGCTGCAGCAACGATGTCCGGTGGGAAGTCGTTTCCTCCCAAAAACAATCTTGGATTGTACAGCAGCATGCCCAGGACGATGATTGTAAATAATAGTGTAGCGATTCCCCCATCAATGAGTATCTTGCTGATATCTAGAAGTTCGAACATAGTGGGACCTCTTGAATTTAGTTAAACCTAATTATACTATTATAAATAACAAAATTCAAGAAGATATAATAAAACTATATCTCTTGGGAGAGGTAGACAGAGCGATATATTTCACCTAAAAATATTGAACAACTATTTGAGAATACTTACCACAAACCTGGAATGAGGCGAAAGCGCACTCTTTTTTGATAAGCTGCGTATTCCTTGGCTGAATATTGAGATAGAATTTTTTCTTCTGCCTCTGCCTTGATCACGTAGCCGACAACCAAAATGATGTACACCACCCACGTCCACCAGGCAGCAAACACAACCGTGATTCCAAAAAACATAACGAGCATCATGGTGAAGATTGGGTGCCGTACGATGCCGTATGGCCCGGTATCGATGATGTGGTGTCCACTCTCAGCCCTGACTGCAGGCGTCCAGCATGAACCGAGGAAATTTCGGCAGTAATAACCGCCTACCGCGCCAAACAGGGTAAGAAGAGTCCCCGCCAAAACAGCCGGCCAGGTGCGTGCCCAGGGTTGAAAAGTCATTACGCCAAGCGCTGCCAATAGAATCATGAGGACGGGGGCCATCGTAAACAGCCCAAGAGCAAGCAACAATATCTGGTCGCTGCGAGAATTGGCTTCTGTTACCGATTCTTGATAATGCTGCTTCATCCCTGAAATACCGCCCCAATAGTGGAACAACCAGAACAACCAGATCCCGAATGTACACCAACGGAGGATTAAAACAAATAGATTTGACATGCCCATGCCCTTTATTTATTGTAGAAAGTGAACGGATAAAAAGTATCAGCGCTTCTCACTTCGCTGTTTTGCTATCAGTGCAAGTGCATCTTCAAGCGTGCGAACAAAATGGATATTCATTCGATAAACACGGGTAAATATGCGACCAAGACTCTGCACCAACCTGTTATGGCTGATGATAATGAGACTTTCCTGTAAAGGTGGTACGTCCCGCATAAGTTTTGGATATTGAGATATCGCCGATTGGGGCATAACTCTCATCTCGCTGAGATCGAAGATCGTAGTAAATTTGTGATTGATATCTGCGAGCATACTATGCAATTTTCTGTCACCCTCGTCGTATTCCTCCCAGGTAAAATTACTAGAATAAATCCAGCGGATGATGGTTTTTTCTTCGTCCTCCCATCTTAGTTCAATGCCCATTTTGATCTCCCTAGAATAGTAACCTTGTTTTATGATTGGGATTTTCCCATTTTGCAAAACTTGCTGCAATTACTGCTTTTCGTTCTCAATTCTATATTACTTATGGCTAGTAGTGCTTATTTTTTTTCATGTCTGAATAATTGAGTTAATAAATAATCGGGTTTTGTCTGATGAGGAGGCGCGTTCCCTTTGTTGTTCCCATCCAGTAAAAGGAAAATCAGCGATACTACTCTCACTATTCACCAGGCGGACGAACCGTTTCTGAAAACACCATACGAAAGGTTGAGATAGATACATGCGTAGAAATCCTTTTCGCTCCTTCGGTTTGAGGTATGGCGACAGCGACCACATCCGGCGGGAAGTCGATCCCTCCTAAAACCAACCTCGGATCGTACAATAACATGCCGAGGAGCATGGTTGAAAATATCAATTTGGCGATTCCACTAACGATGAGATGTTATACAGCAATATCTCTTGGGAAATGAAAGTAGACAAGGATTTTTTTGCCCCTTAATGCATGAAGGGAATAATGTTATCGAGATTTTGAACGACGGCGGTCTTCTATAAGTTTATAAGCACCCTCCAAAGAACTAGCGAAAATAATATTCATCCAATAAACACGGGTAAATATCCGTCCAAGATTTTGTATTATCCTATTTGAACTAACAATGACCAGAAATTCTTGCTGTGATGGTACATCACGCATAAGTTTTGGAAATTTAGAAATCGGATATGCGGGTAATTCCTTGATTTGGCTAAGGTCAAAGATCGTGACAAATTTATGCTTGACATTCTCAATCATTACTCTTTGATCTCTTTGGCCTCGTTCATAATCCTCCCAACAGAAATCGCTAGAATAGACCCAACGAATGATCGTCTTCTCCTCATTATCCCACTTTACCTCAATGCTCATCTTTTGTTCTCCTTGGAACACTAATGCTGTTGCTTTATTTTCTGAGTTTTATTCGATTATCAATATTAATCCGGGTACTGAAGTTTTAACAATACGCTTGACTATATTTATTATAGCTTGTTTAAGGTTTTTTTTCTATTCTGCAAGTAAATTTACCACCAAAATTTTGGGGCTGAATCTGATTTTGGATAAATGGCGTAGCATTATAAATCCCCCATGAAGTGAAGTAAATCTATCTATATAGAGGCAACAGCACCAAAAGGGATTTGTTATTTACAGGCCTGTTCCCCATCCAGTTAAAGGAAAATCAGCTATACTACTCACACTATTCGCCAGGAGGACGATTTGTGTCTGAAATCACCATACGAAAGGTTGAGGGAGATGAAAGAGTCGATATCTTCCATTGGTTCAACCACTATGCTTTCAATCCATCGCTGCCATATCCAGATAAAGAGGAAACGGCCAAAAGGATAGCCGAACGAGAGGGGGTAGATTACCTCGTTCTATTCGAGGATGACGAGCCGGTCTCTACTATTGCCAGCACTCCCCTGATCCAAAATGTACGCGGCGAGATCTATGAGGTCGGCGGCGTATTCGATGTCATCACACACCCCAACGCCCGGCGAAAGGGATACGCTTACCGTCTCCTCACTGAAATATTCGAAGCAATCAAAGGGGCTGGGCAGCCCTTCACCTGTCTATATCCATTCCGAGAATCTTTCTATGAACGTATGGGGTACGTCACCTTCCCTCAACCTTTGAAAGCTAAATTTATCGCATCTGGTTTAGCGCCACTTTTAAAGGCAGATATTCCAGGAGGGGTAGAGATTATGCTCATCGGTGAAGGGTATCTCATATATCGTGATTATCTTGTGGAATTCCAGAAGCACATCCACGGCGCAGCCTACTTCAAGCACGTGGAACCCAGTCTGTTGGAACGTGCTACCAGTTGGCTGGCCGTAGCCAAAGTGAATGGCGAGATTGAGGGTGTCATGGTCTACACCCTCAAAGGGAACGGCCCTGTCGGTTTCGACTTCCGTGCCCAACGTTTTTATGCACACACCATCCAGGGACGCTACCTGCTCTTGAACTGGATCGCCAGGCATATCGACCATGCCGGGGAGGTGGAGTTGTGGCTGCCTCCTGCCGAACAACCCAACACCTGGCTTTCCGACCTTGGAATAAAGACCGAACCTGCCTGGCTCCCTGGAATGGGGCGGGTGCTGGATGTGTCGCAGATCGCTGGAATGCATGTGGGACCGGGGCGTTTTTCAATCGAATTGAACGACCCATCTTGCCCGTGGAATGAGGGTGTGTGGACGTTCGAGGAAGTGGATGGGAAATTACAGGTTGAAAAGGGGAAGAAAGTGGACTGCTGTATAAACATCCAGGGCTTATCTGCATTGATCTACGGAACGAACGACCCGGCCTGCTTCGCTATACGCGGTTGGGGAAGGCCCAAACCAGAGGTACAGGCTATCATGCGAGACATGTTCCCCCTCAAAAAGCCCTATTTATTGGAGTATTTCTAGCGTTTTATCGGTATCCTTTTCCTATATCATGAGCCGGGACTTTGAGGAAGTCTGGCCGCCATGTGAGGGAGATTCGAAATTAGATGGATGAGTTGTATTCAGAAAGTATCTCCCGTATCTTGAAACGATACGGGATTCGCCCTAAGAAGAGCCTGGGGCAGAATTTCCTGGTCGATCCCGCTGCGCTGGAGCGGGTGATTTTCGCCGCGGAGATAACTCCTGACGATGAAGTCCTGGAAATTGGGCCGGGCCTGGGCCACCTAACTCGCAGGCTGGCAGAGGTTTCCAAACGAGTCGTGACCGTGGAAATCGATGGGAAACTCCTCCCTGTTCTAAAGAATGGATTGGCCTCTTGTGATAATGTCGAAATCATCCATGCGGATATCCTCGAGGTGGACGTTGGAGAGTTGTTCGGACGCCCGGGTTATGTGGTGGTCGCCAATATCCCCTATTACATCACCTCCGCTTTACTGCGGCACCTTCTAGAGGCCTCACGACCTCCTGGGCGGCTGACCCTCACCGTCCAGAATGAAGTCGCCGAACGCATGTGTGTGAGTGCGGGGAGATTCAACCTCTTAGCCCTCAGCGTGCAGGTATACGGCCATCCTCGGATCGTAGGGAAAATACCGGCGGGAGCGTTTTACCCGGTCCCTAAGGTGGATTCTGCCATTGTGCGAGTGGATGGCTATGATGACCCCTTGATACCGAGAGAGAAATTAGATTCCTTCTTTCAACTGACAAAGGCAGGCTTTTCTCAGAAGCGAAAAACTTTACGGAACTCTTTATCGGGGGGAATGGGATGGAAGAAAGAGAGGGCGGAGGTGATGCTCATTCAAGCTGGCATCGATCCCCAGCGCCGCGCCCAGACCCTCACCATCGAAGAGTGGGGACGGTTGGTGGGTGGCTTATCTTGCTGAAGATATTCTAGGAAAAATATTTATTTCTTCAAATTCCGGTAAGCGAAGCGCACCTGCCACACACGGATAGCGGCTTCGATCTGGTTCTTGAAATCCATCTTGGTCTTCCCCCATTTGCGGTCGGCGAAATAAATGGGCACTTCGCTAATGCGGTATCCGAGCTTGTGTGCCACGTACACCATTTCTACGAGAAAGACATAACCGCTTGATAGGATACGCTCGATAGGCATGCCTTTCAAAGTCTCGATGCGCCACAAACGGTATCCTGTGGTGGCATCTTTGATGGGCAAACTTAAAATGGTACGGGCATAGAAGTTCGCCCAGGCAGACAGCCCTTTACGCCATATCGGCCAATCTTTATCTACTGAGCCGCCCGGCACGTAGCGAGATCCGATAGCAACGTCAGCGTTCTCCAGGGCAGCGATCATTTCCGGGAGTTTCTGCGGATCGTGCGAAAAATCCGAATCCATCATCCCGATAACTTCCACGTCCGTTTCGAATAGGGATTGAAAACCACGGATGTAAGCGCTGCCAAGGCCTAATTTCCCTTCCCGGTGGATGACCTGGACTCGCGCTGGATGTTCTGCTGCCAACCCGTCTATTATCTTTCCGGTGCCGTCTGGGCTGTTGTCATCGATGAATAGCAGGCGGATATCCGAGCGGGGGAGTGAAAAGATGGCATTGACCAGCCGCGGGATATTTTCTGCCTCATTATATGTCGGGAGGATGATTGTGATATTCATAAAATTACTTTGAGAATAAAGGGGGTATTTGGGTTGATTCTAACTGATGGGTTCTTTCATGATGACGAAGCGGCAAACTTCATCCCCCATGGCAATGCATTCGGATTCATTCACGCGGAATTCACTCCCCCCTGAGAGCCATTTCAAACCCTCCTGCAGAAGGCCTGCAGCGATAAAACAAACCGGCCTGTCTTCCCCAGTACGGCCATAGCAAACCGGACATTGGTGGATGATATAGTGGAATTCATTATCGAATTCTTCCACCGAGCAATTCTGGTCGCTCACAGTGGAGAAGATTTTCGCCATGGCAGGGATGCCGATTTTTAGTTTTTGCTGTAGGGGTAATACCTTGAAAGCCAGGTCGCTGGCACCGGCCATGGCGCCGAAATTCCGCAGGGCATCGGCAAAGGTCGCCCGCCCAGCCCGCAGCGCTAAACCACGGCCACCCCGCGGCCCGTACATCTCTTCCAGGGCAATGTTGATCATCGAATAGTCGGAGAAGTCGAATTCACGTTCTAGATTAGTAGAAGGATAATTGTCGATTAAGTGAGAAAGCTGGGCCATGTTCAAGATGGCATTTATTCCATTTTTCCCCATCACCTCTTCTAATGCTTCCAGGGTGATAAGAGCAAACCGGTTAGGGTAGTATAAGCCGCTTTTAGGGATGAGTTCCATTATGTTTTGCTGAGTTTCCTAGATAAGTTCACTGAGGTCATCGACTGCTCTGCGCATATCCAACAAGATCAAGCCGAGTTTGGCTTGTTCGCGCGCCATGACCGTGAGAACGGCCTCTTCGCCGACAGACATGAGGAGTACGTAACCTTTTTCGCCTTTGATGTATACCTGCTCAAGGATACCTCGACCGAGTTCAGAGGCGATACGTTCCCCCAGTGAAAGCATGGCGGCCGACATGGCTGAGACCCGATCTTCTTCGATCTCTTTATGTAAAGCGGAAGCAATGCTCAACCCGTCCACACTGACGATGGCAGACCCCTCAATATCCGGTGAGGAGGATTGCATATCTCGTAATCTGTCGACCATCTTTTCTGTACGAGATTTTGTCAACCTTGGGCTCCTGTTTTCCTTGATTTATCGATAATTTTCAAGGGTCTGGCATGTATTTATTGCCATACCCTCGCCGGTGATAAATGTAGCACAGGGATATCAATGTGTCAAGCAGGGATGGGCGGGAATAGGATTTGGCGACTTATCAATCTTGTAAAGGCGCGTGCTATAATTTTTTATATCCTTTTCGAAAGGAATGGGTAATACTCGGATGCTGATACATTCTGCTGCTCAACTCCTCACGCTCGAAGGTCCACCCCAACGTAGAGCCCGGTTGGGAAGTCTGGCAATCATCCCGGACGGCGCTCTTCTCATCAGGGATGATGTCATTGAGGTGGTTGGTTCCAGCAGCGAATTACGTGCCAGCTATGGGGATGAAGAGGTGCTTGATACATCAGGCTGTGTGGTCATGCCTGGATTTGTCGACCCGCATACGCACGCAGTCTGGGCCGGGGACCGGGCAGCGGAGTTCGAGATGCGCCTGGAGGGGAAGACCTATCTGGAAATCTTGGAGGCTGGTGGCGGGATCCTCTCCACGGTTCAGCAAACCAGGGAGGCAGCGGTGGACGATCTTATTATCTCCGGCCGAGAACGCCTGGGTCGGATGTTTGCCCACGGTACGACTACCGTTGAAGTCAAGACGGGCTACGGGCTGGAAATCGATACAGAGCTGCGTATGCTGGAAGCGATCCTGCAATTGCAGGATGAGGGACCCTGGGATCTGGCCCCAACATTTATGGGCGCACATGCCGTCCCCCCAGAATATCAGGGCGATGTTGATGCGTACACGGCGCACCTTTGTACGAATATGCTCCCTGCGGTGAAAGCGTGGTGCGTAACGAAGGCGGGGGATCTCCCGCTCCCTTTTGTGGACGTATTCTGTGAAACGGGAGCCTTCGACCTCGACCAGACCCGCCGTATCTTGGAGACCGCAAAATCGCTTGGCTTTCCCCTCAAGGTGCATACTGATGAATTCGATAACCTGGGTGGGACCCGTTTGGCGGTCGAGTTGGGAGCTGTATCCGCCGATCACCTCGTGGCGACTTCAGCAGATGACATCCGGGCTTTGGGGGAGAGTGATACGGTTGCCGTGGGATTACCGGGGACGCCCTTTGGGTTAGCAGAGGAGAAATACACACCTGCTGGAGACATCATTGCAGCAGGGGGCATCCTGGCCCTGGCCAGCGACCTCAACCCGGGCACGACCTATTGCGAGAGTATGCAGATGGTTATTGCCATCGCCTGCCGCTACATGCGTCTCACCCCTGCACAGGCTATTGCAGCGGCAACGATCAATGCCGCGGCTGCTATCGCTCGGGATGATAGGGTAGGCTCGTTGGAAGCGGGCAAGCAGGCGGATGTGTTGGTCCTCGATGTGCAGGATTACAGGCATCTGGGATATCGATATGGCACCAATCTTGTACGTACAATGGTAAAAAAAGGGATCGTGTACCCGGTGAGTCGTCCTCTATCCTAAGGACGATAGAAACTTACCATGGTCACTGTCCCCAAAATGAGAAAGGTGGATAAATGTTATGTGGTATCAAGATATATTGGCTGACCCCCTCTTACAGGTCTTACTGGTTATTCTGGCGGTTGCTGTTGGATGGATACTCCTCCGCTTCATTTTCAAGATTGCCATGCGCATCTTCATGATTGGATGCGTGGCGATTTTCGTTATTGGCGCGATCCTACTCATCTTGAATTATGTCTCGTCTTAGTTAAACGTGCCTACCATCGAAGAAGCCGCGGCATGGTATCGTGATGCCGATGCCGTCCATGGTTTCGAACACGTGCTGCGGGTCTACCGACTTTCCGAACGTTTAGCCGAAAAAGAAGACGCAGATATACAAATCGTCCGGGCGGCGGCTTTACTCCACGATGCCCGGGGGAGTTCGATTGCTGATGGAGAAGAAAGAGAAGGCCATCACGAGACATCTGCCCGGTTCGCAGCGGAAGTATTAGATGAAGAAGGCTGGCCGCAAGAACGGATTGAAGCCGTCCAACACTGCATCAGGGCCCATCGTTTCCGTTCTCCGAAAACGCCGGAGACCATCGAAGCCCAGGTGTTGTTCGATGCAGATAAGCTGGATGCCATCGGGGCGATAGGGGCTGTCCGGGCAGTGGCGTATGCAGTATTGCACGGCCAGCCGCCCTACGCCCAACCCTCGGAGACGTTTCTAAAGACATTCGAAAGGGAAGTGGGTGAACCTCACTCCGCATACCACGAGTACCTATTCAAACTCTCCAAGATCAAAGACCGGCTCTACACACGCACGGGGAAAGAGTTGGCAGAAAAGCGGCACCGGTTCCTCGATGGTTTTTTCGAGCAGTTGCTGTCAGAGGTGCGGGCAGATAAGTAGGTTGAAAAACGGGAGGGAGCTATGGGAAAAACCCTGGTCCATTCTTTTTACTTGCAGTCCAATTCAAAAAAGGCTACAATGCTTTCATGAACATCGCAAAAGGTCCGATTTTAGTCGTCGAGGATATGCCCCAAATCCGGCAGCTGTTGGAATACACACTGCAATTTGAAGGCTATCCGGTGGAATCCGCTCGTAATGGTGAAGAAGCACTCCAAAAAGTAAAAGAAAAACCTCCCGCCTTGATTATTTCGGACATCTTAATGCCTAAGATGGACGGATATGCCATGGTTTATCATTTACGGCGGAATCCCGAAACTCGTGATATCCCCGTCGTGTTCCTCTCTGCAACTTATGTGAACAGCGAAGATAAGGATTTCGCGTTGAAGTTGGGAGCACTGCGTTTCCTCGAGAAACCTGTCGATACGGCGGAGTTTTTACTGACCATTGGGGAAGTATTGACAGAGGGGCCAGGGACACTTCCCCTGCCCTTGGGAGAACCGGAGTTCTACCGGGGGTATCGCGACCGCCTGGAAAGCAAACTCCGCCAGAAGAACCAGCAGATTGCCCGCACAGAACGCCTGCTGTCTTCCTTACCCGTAAAACAAAAACCAGCCTTTACAACACTCTTGGAAGAATCTCTCGAACACCGCCAGCAAATCATGGGCGAGCTTGAAGAGACTATCCAGATTCTCAAAAGCCTGGATAAGGAAGGATAGCCGCAACCCCTATGAGACCAGCCTTATCTGATCTGGAAAAGCTGGCCCGCCAAGCCGGAGGGATACTTCGCGAGGGCTTTCACCAGACCAATGTCGTCAACCATAAAGGGGAGATCGACCTCATCACCGAGATCGATATGCGCTCCGAGACCTTCTTATTGGAGGAGATAGCCAGTAAATACCCTGAACATCGTGTGGTTGCAGAAGAGAGTGGGGGGGTAGAAGGGGCAGATACCTGTGTTTGGTTCATCGATCCCCTGGATGGCACGACCAATTTCGCTCACAAGCTGCCAATTTTCAGCGTGTCGATTGCTTTTGAGGAAGATGGTGAACTGGCATTGGGCGTGGTTTACGACCCCATGCACGATGAATGTTTTTCGGCAGAACGGGGGAAAGGTGCCTGGCTGAATGGAGAATCCATCGCTGTTGGCAGCACCCTCGAACTTTCGAAAAGCCTCCTGGTGACCGGTTTCCCTTACGACCGCTTCGTAAATCCGGACAACAATCTCGACCATTTCAACCACTTTGCACTGCAGGTGCAGGGAATCCGCCGCCTGGGGTCTGCTGCCCTGGACCTATGCTTCGTGGCTTGCGGTCGGGTGGACGGATTTTGGGAGATACGCCTGCAGCCCTGGGATTTAGCCGCCGGGACTTTGATCGCCCGTGAATCCGGCGCCCGGGTGACGAAACTCGATGGTTCCCCAAACACATACAATTCTGCGCCCTTCAACGTCGTCGCGGCCAACCCCAAGCTGCATGAAAAGATGATGGGGGTGTTGAACGGAAAAAGCGGGAAAAATTCTTAACGACCTCTTAGGTTAAAAACGTATTTTATTTACCCCGTAACCCCTTATCTAACTCGCGAAAATCCACCCTGGCGGTCATGTCCAGGTTGATAGGCGTGACGGCGATTTTTCGTTTCCCCAGCACGGTATAGACGTCTGAGTCGTGGGGGAATACCTCCAGATTCTCCTCGGGGATATAGTCAGTGCGGGCAGCCTCATCCCAGGATTCACGTTTGCGGACTGTGGGCACGTAATAGCGGATGGGAGAGAGGGCTGTGATTTCCCAGGGAGTATCTGCTGTGGCGTCTGCAGGGATTTCGATCTTCAATAGGTTGACGGTTTTGTCCAGACAACCTGCCATATATTTTCTGGCAAAGTAGGCCGTGATTTTTGCCGCCTCCTGGAAGTTGATTTCTGCGGAGTGAGTCAGGTGAAATTCCTTCCCGGTCTCCAATGAAGCAGCAATAGACGGCACGCCGAACACGGCGCCCTCTAAAGCCGCCCCGACCGTCCCCGAAGCCGTCACGGCGTAGCCGAAGTTGAGGCCGTAATTGATCCCCGATACGACCAGATCTGGTTTTTCCCCGATGATTTCCAGAACGCCGTGTTGGATGGCTTGAGCAGGCGTACCACCCACGGCATACACCGTCCATTCTTTTCCATGAACGGTCACTTTTTTGGGGGTAATGATCCCGTCCGAGTGGGGCGGCATACTCCGGCCTGTGCCGGTGGATTGTTCACGCGGGGCAACGACCCACACATACCCGATCTCAGATAATGTCTCGGCAGCCGCCCACAGACCGGGAGAGTCAATGCCGTCGTCGTTCGTTAGGAGGATTTGCGGTTTCTTTGTCGTCATAGCGTTTTCCGGTGAGTGCGGTTCTAGGGCATCGGATTGTTTTGAAGCCAGTCCTCCCCCAAGATAATCTCGATATCTACTGCGCTGTTGGGGTTGAACTCGTGTAAGATTTTTGTATGGTTGATATTCATCAAATCGACCAGGTAGGCGAGAGAATAAGGTTTCGCCTGGTATAAAATGATGGTCGTATGCGCATAATATCCGTCTGCCGGGCTGGATGATGTGATCTGGGCGCCCTGACTCCTCAAATAATCCGCTGTACGGCTGGTGAGTGCGCTGTTGTTGGTGCCGTTTCTGATCGTAATGGTGGGGCTTTCTAACTGCAGCAGCACATCCGGTTCAGCGACCATCAAGGGTGTGAAAGCTCCCCCGGTGCTGAAGACTTTATCTCGGATGACGCGGATTTTATCGGGAAGGGGGATGAGGATAGAAAGGTCATCCGGTGAACGGCCGTAGATGAAGGAACTTTCATCGAGGATCGCGTTGACAATACCTTCATCTGGAATTTGGACTGCCAGGAAGGCGAGTTTGATGGCATCTTCAAGAGGCAGGTTCGTTTTTACGCCGGTGGTGATTTGTTCGTAGAGCTCCGGAGCATTTTCCATTAAGACGGAAAAAATCTTCGGTTCCAATAAGCGGTCGCGGATTCCCATGATGACCTGCTGCTGGCGTTCTGCCCGTTCGAAATCTCCCCCGCCTGTACTCCTATTGCGGGCATAAGCCAGGGCGATATCCCCACCGATAACGTAAACGCCAGGTTCGAGATAGACGTCCACAGGTTTTCCAATGACTTCTAGTTCGATAGGTTCTTTGACTTCGATTTTTATCCCGCTGATAAGGTCGATGAATTTGATGAAAGCGCTGAAATCGAGCACAGCGTAATAATCGATGGGGACGCCGATGGTCCCTTCCACGGTCTTGATTGCCAGGCCAGGCCCACCGCCGGGGTATTTATAGATTTCCCCATAACGGTAAGCTGCGTTTATCTTTTGTGGGTTGAAACCGGGGATGTTCGCCCATAGATCGCGTGGGATGGAGAGTACCCCGGCGGTTTTTGAAATGGGATCGATGGTAAGCAGCATCATCGTGTCTGTACGTGAGGGTCCTACATTCGCAATCCAATCACGGTAATCCAAACCCATCAAGAGTATCGTTACCCGTGTAGAGCCATCCCACTCCGGGGGAGGAGGGAGGGAGGAGGTTTCAGCGTCAGAGGAGGAACCGCCTGGTGATTGAGTGGATTCTGCCTGTGATTCACCAGGAGTGAAAGGATTGTAGGAAGATATATCTCCCATGCCGATGAATTGGAACAGGTTGAAGGATACCACTGCCAAGAATATGGCGATGCATAGAAAGGCAACAGCAACAATGAACAATATCTCTCTGATGCTGAATCTGCGTTGGATCTCGTGGGGTTGTGTATCGGAATCGGGCATGGATAATAGCCTCTATTAACCTGAGGTAGGTGTCTGGGTCGCTGTTGGCGCTGGTGTATTGGTGGCCGTGGGTGGAGAAGATGTGTTTGTCGAGGTGGGAGCAGACGAGGTATTGGTCGGGGTGGGGGTCACAGGCGTGTTCGTGGGTGTATTCGTCGATCCCGAATTGGTTGGGGTGGATGTTAGGGTCCCGCCGGGCGTGAACGTAAAGGTCGGTGTGCCGGAAGGAGGGGTGGTGGTAATCGTGAGTGTGCCCGTGGGTGTGGGACTGTATAGGGAGGTTGGCGTGTAAGTAGGACCTAAAGAGGTCTGGCATCTCTCGTAAACCTGGGTCGCTTCAACAGCGGCTTCTTCCTCTGCCCATGCATCCATCACCCGTTGGTATTGTTCGCTGGCTTCGCACCATTTTTCTTCTGCAGCGAAAGATTCGGCATATTGTTTCAGTGAAGCCCAATATCGATAAAAGGCGGTCATCCCTGATGAATCTTTCAGAGCTGGCGCCGAGGAGGCCGCCAATCCGTAGTAATACGCTGCCGTCTCCGGGTAGGCTTCCCAGAACCCATTCCCCATCAGATAATAGCGTGCCCATACGCGGAAGTTGCTGGCCTCGATGTCCAGGGGCGCAAAATTTTCTGCAAGTGTGAAGTCGTACAGCCCTTCTTCGAGTTCGCCGCGAGAACGGATTTTATCCAGCCCCCGGTTCCGCAGGCCGATGTAGATGAGGCCGTCCACTTCGATGATTCGGTAGGTGGGGTCAGCCTGGCGGAGTGCAGCGATCGTCTCCAACGCCCGGTCCCATTCCCCGGAATCGATGAGGGACTGTGCTTGGGCAAACAGCTCTTCGATAGGGCGTGGGTCGATCGTTGGGGTGGGTGTATTAGCTGCAGCCAACGGCGGAGGTGTGCCGGTAGTGGAAATGATAGCTATCACTTCGAGGTACCGGTCTATGGCTGCCTGGATGGTATCGTCTGTTAGGATGATATATTCAAACCGCTGACGGGCTAAATCGTATCGTCCCGCTTCCATATCTTCTACCCCCAGGCGGTACTGCTCTTCCAGGTATACCCGGACTTCGACCGTTTCTACACCGTGCCCCTCATTCTTACCGGAGAGATAACCCAGCAAGCCGCTGGCTGCGGCGATTAAAAATAACGCCAGACACAAAGAGAGAGTGGCGAGGAAGAGCCTGCCCCGTTTACTTTTTAAACCGCTGTCAGCCATATCATAATCCTATCGAGCAGGGTTTCCCTGCATTTCGGAGGGTATTTTACTCTGCTTTTCACGGCCTTGCATCTCATTTAACGAGTTAAACGAGGGAAAGGGACTTTCGTACCATTCTTTGTAGAAGGGAGGCGTATAATAGCGATCGATTAACGGGAATGTACGAACTGGTCGAATATGATAATCCTTCAACCGATAACGTTTATTGGAGATCAAGCGATTGGGGGTTCATACATTCTTAGAATCCGGGTGGGTAAAGATGTGTCCATTCGATTTGGTCGCCATCGCAAAGGAGAACCGGTGATGGTCCCTGCGGGAGATTATGTGTATATTGGTTCCGCTCAAGGCCGGCGCGGTTCTTCGACGCTTTCTAACCGGTTGCTGCGTCACGCTACTCGCCGCGGGAGTAATTCTCCCCACCGCATCCGAAAATTGATGGTTGAACAATTCCAATCTGGTGGGATGGGCGGATCCGTACCGCAGAAGAAATCCTTGCATTGGCATGTGGATTATCTGTTGGATTTATCAGAAGCCGAGATCAGCCATGTGATTGTGCTTTTCGGCCAAACTATTAGTGAAAGACAATTGGCGAAGATTATACAGGGCTTTCCTGAAACGGCTCCTGTATCCCAAGGGCTTGGTGCCGGGGATGACACAGGCAGCACCCATCTCTTATCTTTTCAGGGCGGGGAGATTTGGTGGTCGGAATTGGTCGATGTGCTTCAAGCAGACAGGGTATAATACTTTTCGAATATCAAAGATATAGGAGGTTTTTTATGGCTGACAAGAATGGTTCGCAGGATAAATGGGTCGGTGTAACTGTCTGGCTGGGATTATTCGCAGGATTGGTTTTTACTTCGAATGCATTGAAGGACGTATTTAGTGGAGTCATCTCAACCATCTATCAAATGGTGGGTGGGGATGTATCTGCTTTATTCACGAATTTCAGCGCTCTTTTCCTGGCAATCCTTTCACTTGTCCTGATTTTCTTGATTTTTAATGCCTGGCGTAACTTAGTATCATTGACCTTTGAATTGGTGCTGACTTTTTCAGGCCAGGTCGAAGGTCTCCTCTTCCTAAACCTTGTGGATTTTGCACAGGGGAAAGAGGGCGATGAAACGGATATCCCCAAGAGTTCTTTGCCCAGCGCAGTGATGCGTGACCTGGCTTTTTCTTGGGGGCTGTTCTTCATCACGTACTTCGTCCTGCCGTTTATGCTGCCGGCATAAATCGATTTGTCGCCTTGAAATAAACTGGGCTGGAAAATCATTGTGGATTTCCAGCCCTTTTTATAATCAGGTACACAGTCGTAAAACTTTGTCTTCTTTGGGGTTTTGTGTATAATATAATTGCTGTTACCGCAGAGGAGGCCGGAGATGAGTCCTTTATCAGATAGAATAAAGGGTTTTCTGCGAATATATTATGTAGGGGGATATGCGCGAGCGGGAAGAACGCTCGCAAACGGAATCATTGCAATCGGTATAATTTTATTATTTTTTGCTGCCTATGGTGGGAATTGGTTCCAACTCGTTGATGAGTTCATCCTCGTTGGAGTAAGTTACCTCGTGTTGGATCATTTCTTGGAGCGATGGGTTAAGCAATCTTTACGGGCATCGATCAACCGTGAATTAGGCGAGGGGCGGGATGCACAGATTCTTTGGTCTGTATGGCAGCTCAAACGCTACAGTGATGAATATAAATGGTTGTTCGACGGTTCGTTGGACGGGAGAGATTTTTCACATGGGGATCTCTACCGGGTGAACTTCGTCCGGCAAGTGGATCTACGAGTAAATATCCGCCACGCCGAATTTTTATATGCCAACTTCGGCAATGCTTATCTATTCAACATCGATTTTTCAGGGTCGAATTTCTGCAACGTTCAGTTCGAACATGCTGCCATGTCTTGGGTGAAATTCCGAAACTGCTCGTTCAGGGGTGCTTCTTTCGAGGGAGCCAGGCTGTCAAATACCGACTTCACAGGTTCCGACGTAACCGTATCCCAGCTCACGAAGGCAAAAGAGCTCGAACGGATTATCCTCCCAGATGGGCGGCAGATCCAGGGACGCAAGGAATTGTATTATCTCCTAACAGCATCTACCTGATTAAACATCCCAAGTTGTATAGACACAAAGACCGCGTCCTCCTCCGAATACGCGGTCTTTGATCTTGAAGTCGTTTGGCGCCCTCGCCATGATTCGAACACGGGACCTCTTACTCCGCAAGCAAGCGCTCTATCCAGCTGAGCTACGAGGGCGAAAACCGAGCAAAGCTCGTTTTTTCTAAGTTTGTTTCACAAACCCAACGGCTGTAATTATATCAAAATAGAATCTTTTAATAAAGGCGGGGAGGGAGGGATTTGAACCCTCGACCGGGTATTACCCGGTACCCGCTTAGCAGGCGGGCGCACTAAACCAGGCTATGCGACCTCCCCATTACTATTAGCGGAGGGAGTGGGATTCGAACCCACGGTGGGCGTTTAAACCCACATCTGTTTTCAAGACAGACGCCTTCGTCCACTCGGCCATCCCTCCCGGACGCTCACTGTGAGCAAAGGCCCCTCCGGAGCGCTCTGAATTTTACCATACGCATTTATACCAGGCAACGAATCTGTTGTATACTACCTGATATCCTGCTAAATACTAAAGGGAGATGTGTATGTCTGATAAACTCGCTTGGATTGACGAAGAAATTCAAGCCCTGCATGATGCAGGGTTGTACAACACCATCCGCATTTTAAACACGCCCCAGGGTGCCTGGCTGAAGGTGGATGGGAAAAAGGTATTGAACTTTTGTTCGAATAACTATCTCGGACTCGCCAACCATCCTGAACTCGTCAAGGCAGCCAAGAAAGCTGTCGATAAGATGGGCGTGGGCCCGGGCGCCGTGCGCACTATAGCAGGCACAATGGATCTGCACGTCGAATTGGATCGGCGAATGGCAAAATTCAAGAAAGTCGATGCAGCTATCAGCTTTCAATCGGGATTTACGGCTAACCTGGGGGTCATCCCTGCCCTGGTAGGGAAGGAAGACGCCATTTTCTCGGATGAGTTGAACCACGCCAGCATCATCGACGGATCCCGCCTGTCGCGCGCCCAGATTATTCGCTTCAACCACGCCGATCCTGAAGATTTAGAATCACGCCTGAAAGAACACCGGACAGGATACCGGCGCGCCCTGGTCGTCACCGATGGGGTATTCAGCATGGATGGCGACGTCGCGCCCCTGGATAAGATTTACGCGGTCACCAAGGATTATGATGCCATCTTGATGGTCGACGATGCCCACGGTGAAGGCGTTTTAGGGAAAGGTGGACGCGGGATCGTAGACCACTTCGATTTACACGGGAAGGTGGATGTCGAGGTGGGCACCTTTTCAAAAGCTTTCGGTGTGATGGGGGGCGTCGTTGCCGGTAATGCCAGGATTGTCGAATGGCTACACCAGCGTGGGCGTCCATTTCTCTTCTCGTCTGCCGTGACGGTACCCGATGTGGCTGCCTGCCTGGCGGCGGTCGACCTCCTGGAAAAATCCACAGAACTCGTCGATCGCCTGTGGGCCAATACCGGTCTGTTCAAATCAGAATTACAGAAAATGGGCTTTGACACCGGAAAGAGCACCACACCGATCACGCCGGTTATGCTGGGGGAGGCACAGCTTGCTCAAGAGTTCAGCCGGGAATTATTCAAGGCGGGAGTCTTCGGTATGTCGATTGGTTATCCAACTGTGCCGCGCGGCATGGCTCGTATTCGGGTGATGATCTCTGCCGCCCATTCGAACGACGATCTCGAAAAGGGGCTGGCTGTTTTCCAAAAAGTCGGGAAGAAATTAGGGGTGATCTGAGGGGTAGAAATTCGTGTTCTGAATTTTTCTTGTTAATATCCGTCAGTCCCGTGGTATTTCACGGGACTGACTACCAACTCAGAAGGAGGAGAGTGGAGGAGGATGTTGCCTGTCACTCAGCATGATGAAGGATCATTGTTCAGGCGACAGGATAACAACATACTTGTGCATAGTTTATCAATTAGATGAATATCTCACATGTGTCAGATGTCCTGGATATATTGGGACGGATGTCCTTATCCCTACAAATTGGATAATTTTTACCCAATAATGAGATTCACTGGATAACTGTCCCTGTGTGTGACACTGGGAAAGATTTCGGTGTTAATTATATTAATGATTTATTTACTAGATTGAAGACAGAGAAACGACTTTGGATAGGGATTGTTGATTCTATCCCCCTTATTTTGACGGTGGTGAATTTTTAAATGCTTGCGATCGAAAAAAGGAGGCGGGATATGCCTTTGACAGTTTTCTCAGCCGAGGCTAAAATGAAAGGGTAAGAAAGGATTGGTTTTACAGGCTATTATGTCAACTGCGGATAAGAAGTTCGTCATCGGCCTCACCGGAAATATTGCTACAGGTAAGAGTGTTGTGAGAAAGATGCTGGAACACCTGGGTGCCTATGGGATTGATGCAGATGCCCTCTCCCATCGGGTCATTGAGAAAGATGCACCGGGCTACCAACCCGTGGTGGACCATTTCGGCAAGTTCATCCTGGAAAGTGACGGGAATATCAATAGAGGGAAGCTGGGCACTTTGGTTTTTTCCGATCCCCAAGCCCTAAATAAACTTGAAGAGATTATCCATCCCTATGTGCGTATGGCAGTAGAGTATTTGATTACAAAATCACCGCATAAAGTCGTTGTTGTGGAAGCCATCAAACTGCTTGAATCCACCTTACATACCAAAGTTGATACTGTTTGGGTTACAGTGGCTTCAGAAGCGAACCAGTTGGCCAGGTTGTCAAAGCATCGTGGGATGAGTGAAGAAGAAGCCCAGAAACGCATGGCCCATCAATCACCACAGAAAGAAAAAATTGCCAAGGCCAGTATCGTTATCGACAACAACCACACTATCGAAGATACCTGGAATCAGGTCCAGGAAGCTTGGCAGTATCTATTTCCCGAGGATGAACAAACCAGACTGGAGGAAATGCCTGCCCTTTCTCAGGCGGATGGTCGAGAAATCGATCTTGCTGGTGTGGAGTTACTCGTCTCACGAGCCCGTCCTGGGCAGGCAGAGGATATCGCCGGTTTCATCAACCGCCTCACTGGTGGGAAGGCCAATCTCACCCGCATGGACGTGATGGCTGCTTTTGGTGAAAAAGCCTATATGATATTGAGTGCCAGTAACCAGATGATCGGAATCGTTGGCTGGCAGGTGGAGAATCTGGTTGCCCGGGTGGATGAGATCTGGCTGCATGAAAACCTGGAACTTTCGGCAGCATTACAGTCGTTGATCCCGGAGATCGAAGAAGCATCCAGGCAGCTCCAGGCGGAAGCCGCGCTGATTTTCATCCCCACGGAAATGACAAAAGAGACCGACACCTGGATGAAGTTAGGTTATGAACTTCGCCCGGCAGATGATTTGTCTGTCAATGCCTGGAAAGAAGCAGCCCTTGAAACCATTCGCGATGATACACAGATGCTGTTCAAACAACTACGTGTGGATCGTGTCCTGCGTCCGTTATAAGTGTTGAAAATGACAGCCTGTAAGTAGATTGAAAGTAACTGTATCGAAAGAATAATTGGTAATAATGTAAGTGGCAGATTTAATAAATAACCTCCTCTTTATTTTCCAGCGCCTGACCTGGGAGAGTATCATAGATATCTTCCTGGTGACGGTTGTTTTCCTGATTCTTTTATTGTTCCTGCGCAACACGCAGGCCATGGTTCTCGTCCGCGGGATTATCTTTCTCGTTATCTTAATCAGCCTGCTGACTGCAGTATTAAATTTACCCGCTTTCTCCTGGTTGGTGGATACTACGGTGCCCGCCTTACTCCTTGCTATCCCCGTTATCTTTGCCCCCGAAATCCGCCGCGCCCTGGAGCGCGTCGGCCGGGCAGGTAACTTGATCCCGCTTTTTGGAACACAGGAGCAGCCCCCCGACGTTGTCTCCGCTGTTGTACGTTCTGCCTCACGTCTCTCCAACCGGCGTCATGGCGCTTTAATCGTTTTGCAGCGCTTGGATACATTGGAGGAATATATCGAAACCGGCGTGCCCTTGGACGCTCAGGTAACACCAGAGTTGCTTCTACAGATTTTTTACCCAAACACACCCCTTCACGATGGCGCTGTGATTATCATTGATAACCGCATCGCGGCGGCTGCCTCTGTTATGCCTCTTTCTGCCAGCGGCGTTTTATCCCTGACCTCTGAACGCACTATGGGCTTGCGCCACCGCGCCGCTTTGGGGACTTCTGAGGTTAGCGACAGTGTCGCCATCGTGGTATCTGAGGAAAGTGGCGCTATTTCTATAGCCACTGGCGGTCGCATGATCCATCGTTTAGATGCAAGGCGTCTAGAAGGCGTGTTGAGAGCCATTTATAAACCCATTGAGCCTGTGAATGGTTTTTCCCGCTTTCGAAATTGGATGTGGCGCGGGCAGCGGGAAGATGAAACAGTCGTAAAGCGGGAGGAAGAGGTTAACTCATGACCCCCAATCCTCTCCGTTTTATATGGAAGAATATCAGCTCGGTTCTTCTCGCGGTTGCCCTGTCGATCGCAGTCTGGGTGTCTGCCGTGATTGCCAGCGATCCCAATGAAGAAAGAGCTTTGGCCCAAAATCCAATCCTTGAGTTAGAGGGTTTGAGCAGTGACTTAGCCCAGACTCTGGAACTACCAGAGGTGGTTGAAGTGTATCTGCGCGCGCCAAAATCCGTATGGGATGAAATCGATCTGAATCCCGGGCTCGTTCAGGCAAAGATAGATGTGACCGATCTCGAGGAGGGGGAATATGAACTTCCCCTCGATATCGACTTCAGCATCACACCTGTCCAGTTGGTTGAAGTAAAACCAGGAACCGCTCAGATTAAGTTGGAACCTTTATTGTCGGACACAGAGAAAATCCAACCTGTGGTGCGGGGTGAACCGGCTTTGGGTTTCCATGCTGGTGTTCCTGTGCTGAGTCAAGATACGGTTCAGGTAAGTGGCCCGCAATCCCTGGTCGAGAAGATATCCGAGCTTCAGGTGATACTGGATGTCACCAGTCTCCGGGAATCTATCGTCTCGGATATGTCTTTGACCGCTGTGGATGATGATGGGCGGGCGATATCCGGTCTGACTTTTACCCCCAGCAAAGTAAAGGTGACCTTGCCCATTGTCCAATCAGGTGGGTACCGCGATGTCGCCGTCAAGGTTGAGACCCTCGGCCAGCCTGTTAGTGGTTATAGGGTGACGAATATCACCATTTCCCCACCGACGGTGACTTTGTACTCCTCCGATCCCCAAATCGTCGCAGAAATGCCTGGCTATGTCAGCACGCAGCCCCTGGATCTCAGGGACCTCGATGACGATATGGAAGTACGCTTGACATTGGATCTACCGGATGATGTGACCATCGTTGGGGGTGAGCAAAGTGTGCAGGTGCAGGTTGGCATTGCAGCAGTAGAAACGAGTATTTCGCTCTCTGTCCCGATTGGTATCATCGGGCTGGGCACCGGTTTGGAGGCTGTCGTCTCGCCCGAATCTGTGGATATTTTCCTCACCGGGCCCCTCCCCATACTCGATGATCTCACCACGGATGATATTATTATCTTTGTCGACCTGACTGACCTTGAGGCGGGTTCCCACCTGGTAGGGCTTCAGGTAGAGATTCTACCGGAACGTGTCGTCCAAGAAGCCATCAATCCAGACACGATTGAAGTTACCATAATCGAGAGTGGAGACAGCTGAACCGGGTGCTCTGGTTTCCCGTTTCCCATTGAGGATTTGAAATTCGCTATGAGTGAGTATGAATAAACCTGTTGTCGCCCTCGTCGGACGTCCAAATGTGGGTAAGAGTACGTTGTTCAATCGTCTGGCTGGCGAGCGCTTGGCCGTCGTCGATGAGATTCCCGGCACCACCCGTGACCGTCTGCACGCACAGGCAGAATGGGCAGGAGTGGATTTTATCGTTGTCGACACTGGCGGGATCGACCCCACCAAGGTGAAAGTGGGGGAAGGGCGAGAACCCCTTTCTATCGGCTCGAAAGATTTCATAAAAGAGATACGCTACCAGGCAGAAGCGGCCATCCGTGAAGCGGATGCTGTTTTGTTTTTGGTCGATGTGGAAAGTGGGATCACACCGGCAGATGAAGAAGTCGCCCAGATTCTGCGCCAGTTCCAGGTGGATGTGAACGGGAAATCTTCTCCACCCGTTCTCTTGGTGGTGAATAAATGTGATAGCCGGGACCGTTGGGATGCGGCCATGGCATTCTATGAGCTGGGGATGGGCGAGGTACATCCAATTTCGGCAATTCACGGCACAGGGTCTGGGGATATGCTCGATGCCTTGATCGAAACTATGGACGTTCCGTCAGATGAAGGGGAAGCAGAAGACGAAGAGGACGAATCTGTCAAGATTGCTATCGTAGGGAAACCCAACGCCGGAAAATCCAGTTTGCTGAATAAATTGATCGGGGAGGAACGCGCCATCGTCAGCCCCATTCCCGGTACGACTCGCGATACCGTGGATGAATACCTCACCTACGAGGGTATCCCCATTACGCTGATCGATACAGCCGGTATCCGGCGGCGCGGCAAGATCGAACCAGGTGTAGAAAAATACAGCGTCATCCGGGCTATGCGGGCGATTGAACGAGCCCATGTAGCACTGTTGGTCGTCGATGCAATTACGGGAATCACCAATCAAGACACACACATCGCCGGATTTATTCTGGAAGCCTGGAAAAGTACGGTAGTGGTCGTCAATAAGTGGGATGCGGTCGAAAAAGACACCTATACCATGGAGACCTATCGTGAAAACATTCTTCACGAACTCAAGTTTATGAAATACGTCCCAATCTTATTCATTTCTGCCCTTACGGGGCAGCGAGTCCAGCAGGTCTTGCCTACAGCCTTACAGGTGCAGGAGGAAAGATTGAGGCGTTTATCCACGTCAAATATTAACAAGATACTCCGGCGGGCTCAAGATCAACATCCGGCGCCGTCGAAGGCTGGAAAGCATTTGAAAATTTTCTACGGCACACAGGTTCGCATCGATCCGCCAACGTTTTTGATTTTCGTAAATGACCCAAAACTGGTACACTTTACATATAAACGTTTTCTTGAAAATCGCTTCCGCGAGGCTTATGGTTTCTTAGGGACTCCCCTCCGGTTGGTGTTCAAACCCAGGAATCCGAAATGAAGATAGGTTTTGATTGTGATTCATTGATACGCTTATGATGAGGTGACGATATGCAAATTGCCAATGTATCTGCCCTTACTCACGAGATCACGTTAGAGATACTCGGCGCGTTTGGATTGCCAAGAAGTGAGTGGATGGAAAAAACAATTGGTACCTTATTTACAAAACCGGCTACGAAATTTTCACAGGTTATGGCTTCGCTCGATCACAATCTTGCCACCTACGGCGTTCGTGAGGCAGCCAAAAGGCTTCTTACCGATTTTGTTGATAATTCGACTGTGATGGGTGTTGAAAATATCCCTACGGAAGGCCCGCTGCTGATTGCTTCGAACCATCCCGGCACAGTGGACGGCGTCGCCATCTCTGCGCACGTACCCCGTGATGACCTCAAGGTGTTTGTCGGTGGAATCCCTTTCCTCGACAATTTACCCAATGTCCGCGAATTCTTGATTTTCTCCGATAGGACCCATACCAATACGCGTGTCGCTGCACTTCGCCGTTCTATCGACCACCTGAAAAATGATGGAGCCTTGTTGATTTTTCCTACCGGGCAGATTGATCCAGACCCGGCGGTGCTCCCCGGAGCACATGAAGCCTTAGAGAACTGGTCTCGCAGTATCGCCCTGATGCTGCGTAAAGTGCCGCATACTTACATACTCCCTACGATTACCAGCGGAGTGTTGGCGAAGGAGAGCACAAAAACGCTTTTCGCCATCTTACGGAAGGAAGGTGTAGCGAAACGCAGGATCATGGAATTTATCCAGACAATGCGCCAGATATTGTCGGGTGAGAAATTTGGGCTGACCCCGCGGGTTTCTTTTGCACCACCATTGAGTATCAAAGATCTTGGGAGTTCAGGCGATATCGATCAGGTTATACATATGATTGTGGATAGAGCCAAATACCTTTTAGCCCAACATATGAGTCTCTTCTATACTGACCTGTCGGATAATTAAATCCATTCCTTGGTTATTTCGATAGTATTTCAATATGGCCATTTCGATTCGTGAAATGACAATTGGGGATTACCCGCGGCTCTATTCTTTGTGGGAGAAAACACCAGGGATCGGCCTCAGTGATGCAGATGCCGGGGAGAACATCGCCCAATTCCTCGACCGCAATCCGGGGATGAGTTTTACTGCTTTCGACGGGGATACACTGGTCGGTGCCGTATTGTGCGGGAACGATGGCAGGCGCGGCTATATCCATCACCTGGCTGTCGCGGATACCCACCGCCGGAAGGGGATTGGTGGGAAATTGGTGGGGGAATGTTTGAAGAAATTACGTGAGAATAACATTCACAAATGCCACCTGTTTGTGTTTGTGGATAATCAGGGGGCGATAGACTTTTGGGAAAAGGTAGGCTGGGAGCAGCGGGGAGATTTATTGCTGATGTCGAAATATACCTGATCCGAATTTATTCCATGCCAGAATATGCGCAGTGCGTTGCAGCGATGAATGGCTGGAAGCGTAGGTTCCGCTGGGCGGAGTCCGGATGGAATATACGAACAAACCTGTACCCGTAAGGGGCAAAATTCCGTAATGCCCCGCTGCTTGCAGCGGGGATAGAATTTTGAAGGTTTGTCATTTACTGCCCCAACCAGGGGTAAGCGAATACGAAAAGCAGGCTGCCGACCAGACAGGTTGCGATTGCGATTGGCATCCCCTTTTTCATCCATACCTTGGCAGTGATAGGGAAGCGGGTTTGTTCTGAGAGAGAGACCACGACGATGTTTGCAGTCGATCCGATGTAAGTCGCATTCCCACCAAATCCGGCGCCGAAGACGACCGCCCACCACAGCGCGCTGACGTCCACGCCAGATGCTTGTAAGCTGTGAAGGAGGGAGATCATCGCGATCGTCACGGGGATATTGTCGATTAGGGCAGATAGACCCGCAACGACCCAGATGATGACGATGCCCAATAGAACAGGGTTTTCTTGGCCTATACCCGCCAGTAGTTTGGTCACGGGCTCGAATACGCCGGCGTGCTCTAATCCGCCCACTAAAATAAAAAGGCCGGTGAAAAAGAAAAATACCGGCCAATCTATTCTCTCTAGCACTTCCCTGAATTCCGGGCGGATCCAGGTGAGAGCAACAGCAGCGGCACTCAATGCAATGAAGCCGGTGCTGAGGTTTAACCTTTCCTGGAAAACGAAAAAGAGGATCGCGAATCCTAAGATGATCATCACTCGTCTGGCGGTATTTACGTCTGTCAGGGCTTCATCGGCATCCAACATCTCCACAACGTGGGGATCTTCCGGTACGGCGGCCAACTCTTCTGAAAATAAGACCCGGATCATGAGGAGGGTGATCAGGGTAGCCGCGATGACGATGGGCATGGCGTGGGTGAGGAAGTCGATAAAGCTGTAACCCGAAGCGATGGAGACCAGTAGGCTGGCTGGGTCACCAATGGACGTGCCGATTGCCGAAGTGACGGACAGGAGCGTTTCGGCCATCAAGAAAGGGATCGGGGAAAATCCGAGGAGTTCGGCGATGAGGATCGTGAGGGGCGCTACCATAACGATAGTGGATACGTTATTGATGACCATGGAGACTAAAGCGGTTCCTGTACCTAAAAGGATCAGAAGACGCCATGGATCCCCTTTAGATAGCTGCCCGGCGCGTATCGCCGCGGATTGAAAGAACCCGGTGGGTTGCAAGATCGAAACGAGGATCATCATACCGAGAAGCAATCCAAGCGCGTCGAACTCGATCGAAATGATTGCCTGTTCTTCCGAATAGAACCCCAACACGATCCCGGCAATGACCATGAGTACAGCCCCCATCATGGCGACGATAGAGCGGTGAATCTTTTCCGTCAAGATAACGGCAAGCGTAAGTATGAAAATGATTGTGGCGATGGTTGGACTGGTCATTTTACTTATTCGTTCGTGGATTTTTGAGAGGTTCCGAGTTGTTTTATGAGGGGTACTGCATTCTCCTCAATGTCATTCTTTATTTTGCCAGCTTGCTAGAAACCCGCTGCCAATGTCTACGCGGGAAGCAATCCCAACCAGTTTCCCGTCTTGGGTTACAGGCAGGTCTGTAAGATTGTGTTTGTGAAGTACCGATAAAGCTCTCATCAGCCCGCTGTCTGCTTCGACGGATACTGGCTTCTCCATAAATTCGGTTACCGGGATTTTACCCACTTCGACTAGGCTGCTCGTGCTGGGATTTTTCAGCGCCCCATAATCCTTGATAAAATCGACGTTCGTGAGCATGGCGACGAAGTCCGGAAGAAAACATTCAAGGATGTTGTGTATCGTCGTGATTCCCACCAGTATCCCGTCTTCATCCAACACCGGCAGCGTGCCCACTCTTTTTTCCAACATCATGGCGGCTGCTTCTTTTACCGAGGCGTCCTGATGGATTGTAAAAACGTCCTTTTTCATCCAATCTTTGATGATTTTTTTATCGACCATAGTTAAATCCTACCTGTAGGCTTGATGACCCGTATTATAATGGGGAAATCATTTCAGGTGTTTGAGTTTACGCTGAAAAGAAGTGAATTTTCCTGCCCAATGTAGTATTCTATACAGATAAATGGGACTAAAATATCACAAGGATTTTACAATTTATTAATCTAGTGGTGGTATGCTTACTGATTGAATGTGCAAAAGGATTGAGGATTGTTATTTTAATCGGTGCACATTCACCGGGTAATTAACTGTATTAAGTAGGAATTTGAATTCTATAAAGCACACGGTTAGTTACAAGAATTGAGGAATGAAAAATGAAAATGAGATGTGTATTTTTAATAATGATGATGATCGCACTGAGCCTTGCGGGCTGCGGTGGGGATGAAGAAGCGCCCCCGGATGTCGATGCGCTTTACACCGCTGCCGCACAGACCTTGGGTGCCCAGTTCACACAACAGGCGCTCGAGCAGCCATCTGCGACGCCCACACCGACCTTTTCCCTTCCGTCACCCACAGCAACGCAAACATTGCCAACACCTTCACCAACCAATACGCAATCCTCGTCGGGTTCTTCCGGGGCGGGTATTTTCAGCGATTGTGATGTGGCAGAGTTCGTCGCCGATATCACCATTCCGGATGGCACCGAAATGGCGCCTGGCACTGACTTCACAAAGACCTGGGAGGTAAAGAACGTCGGCACCTGTGCCTGGGATTCGAGTTATAAGCTCATCTTCTACTTTGGCCAGCAGATGGCGGCGGAAAGCTCGTATCAACTTACAACTGAGACGGTCGAGGTCGGGGAAACACTCCAAATTTCCGTCCCGATGAAGGCGCCTGGTCAGGCAGGAGAATATTATAGCCACTGGCGCATGCAGAATGCTCAAGGGGAGATCTTCGGCCTGTTGGCCAATGCCGAACCTGTCTATGCCCAGATCAAGGTCGTTAGCGGCAGCGCCACCAGCACAGCGACTTCACAAGCCGCTACGACAGCTGCGCCCACCGATACTACGGCGCCTACCGAAACCTTCACCGAAACACCTACAGCAACGCCTTAACCGATTTTTAATACAGTAAGAATTAAAGAGCACCTGCAACTTAAACTGCAGGTGCTTTATTTAATAAGTCACCAAGACAATAAATTACTTAAGTTCGTGACTTCGTGACTTCGTGACTTTGTGGTTAATAATTTTCATCACCCATCCGTCACGTATTCCTCCACGCTCTCCTGTTCGTTGGCGTCGTTCCGGGCGACGATGGCGTAGGCAGCTTCCGTCTCGCTGTGGTTGACCGGTTGGTGGGGGAGGTCGGCAGGAATGTAGATGAAATCCCCTTCTTCGTTGATCATCGAATGTTCCAGGTCCTGCCCGTACCTCGTTTCCACGCGCCCCTTCATCATATACACGGCGGTTTCATATCCTTTGTGGAAGTGGGGGATGGCGGCGCTTCCCGGCGGGATGACCACCAGATTCATCGAGATGGCTTTGGACCCAGAAGTCGCCCCCGAGACGCCCACGAAATTAGGCAGCTTTTGCTTCGTCATGGTCTCTTCCGATGGACGTACGACGACGATGCCGCCTTGAACGGCTGAGATGACTTCCGGTGTGTGTTTCTCTTTCTGCATTAGACCTCCTTTTCTATATCGTCTAGACGACGCAGAAAAGGAGTATCTTATGCAGAATTAATGATATGTCGATGAATATAATTATTATCTCATGTCTGGCTGGTTTCTCCAATCATGCTTGATTCGCGGATCCTGGCGAGGAATACTACGCCCACCAGCATGAATCCCAGGAGCATGAGGAGGGAATTTGTAAATGAGCCATCCTCGCTTTTGAGTGCTTCCATGGCGTACACGAACACCACAGAGACCTGCCCGGCTAAAACGAGCAAACCGTTCGAGGTGCCCTCCGGCGCCGGGTAGGTGATTTCTGCCGCATACTGGTACCCCACCGGGGCCAGCCCGACCATGAAGAATCCCAGCACGATGACCGAGATCGTCATCGCCCAGTAACCCGTGGCGAGGATCACTCCCACCAACCCAGGTACGGCCAGGATCATCCCCAACAGCATGAAGAACTTCCGCTTGCGGTATTTGTCCGATAAGGTGGGGAGGACGATTGCGCCCAAGACCCCGCCCAGGAGGAAGAATCCCCCGAATTCACCTGCTTCCGTGATGCTGAATCCCTTGGGCCTGACGATGTTTTCGATCCAGGTGGAGATGCCGTTGAAGATCCCCATCCCCACCAGGAAGACGAACATCATGAACCAGATATCCCTGAGTTTTAGCATCTGCTTCAAGCCGTCCAGCATCAATGCCCGCTCCTCGAGTTCCGGCGGGCAGGGCGGCGTGGGCGGCGCTTCTTTCGTGAAGATAAGAAAGATGGCCGCAGAGATGGCGGTAACCACGCCGTAAATCATCTGCGTGGTGGGGATCCCGTGTTCCAGGATCAGTGGGGGTGTTGCCACCATCCCGATCCCGATCCCGATGAACATCGCCACCGTCGCCAATCCGGAGACCATCGCCCTTTCGTCGATGGAAAACCATTTTGCTGCTACCGTTGTGAACGCGTTCAAGAAAAATGGCTGTGAGATGGCAATCCCAATCGTGGTGATGAGTACGACGTCGTAGTCCGCTGCCAGGAATCCCCGCAGCAAACCGAAGACCCCCAGCAGCACGGCGCCCAGCCCGACCCCTTTCCGATAGCCGTAGGTGTCGATGACCCAGGCGACGGGGATGGCCAGGGGGATGTAAACGATCATGAAAGTCATCGCCAGGAACCCGATTTGCTGGTCGGAAACCCCGTAGAATTCCGCCGCTGTTCCGCTGATAGGCGCAAAGGTGATCCACAGAATTTGGACGGTGATGTTCACGAACATAAACACCCCCAATATCACCCACCGGTAACCATACACCTGGTACTTTTTCTCAGGCATTGATACCTCCTATATGAATGAAAGGAAAAAATGACGTAATCCTCCATTTTTAACACGGGGTGAAAAGTATTCGTTACGTATATAAAAAGTGTCGAAATTCCATCTACCGCACTTAAATCACTTGACTCTTCTTCCAGAAATTACTATAATAATGGTACATGTTGGTATATGTTGGAATATCTCGGATGAATAATAATGGATAGGGGTTCTCAGGCAAAACCGCTCTGGCAGGCAGTTGCCGATTCTATCTTGGAGCAAATCGCTAATGGCGATCTCAAGATAAACGAACGCCTGCCCTCCGAATCGGAGCTGTGTGAAATCTACGCCGTTGGGCGGAACACCGTCCGCCATGCCCTTGGTGATTTGGTCAATAAAGGCGTATTGGCTACCGTCCATGGAGTCGGCACCTTTGTGGCAGATTCCCGCATGGTCAAGACGGCCGAATACTTGTACGGGTTCACCCAGGAGATGGAGTTGGGCGGTCACGACATCACCAGCCGGGTGCTCGAAGCCAAGATTATCCCTGCCGACCCATACCTTACCCGCCGTTTGGGGGTCCGGCTTGGCGCTGAGGTGGTTTTCCTTTATCGGGTGCGTATGATGGAGGGTGAGCCGGCTGCCATTGAAAGGGCCTATTTGCCCCATGAACTTTGCCCCGGTATTTTGGAATACGACTTTTCGTCCCGCTCCCTTTACCGGGTATTGTCTGAAGTCTACAAAAAGCGGCCGGATCACGGCGAACAGGAGATCGAGGCCAGCCTGGCCACCGAAGAAGTCGCCCGACTCTTGATGTTGGAAACACCGGCCGTGGTCCTCGTCTTCCACCGGGAAACCCGCCTGGCGGATGGGACCGTGGTCGAATACGTCGATTCCGAGCTGCGGGCAGACCGCTTCCGCTTCTATACCAACTTGAAGCTCCAAAGCGCTTCCGACCAGTTCATCTTCCGGCGTTTGCCTGTGGAAGCTGCAGAGTGATGGGATGAGTGATGAAGATACCTTCTGATGCCGAACTTCAAGCGATCGTCCACCGGGTGGTGGGGCGTATCATGCAGCAAGGGGTCTCTTCGCCGCCTCCCGGTACGACACCGTCCCCCGAACCACAGATTGCGCAATCCCAAACGGGCAGCAAGGCGGTCGCCATCGGTGCTGACCACGGCGGCTTCAACCTCAAGCAGTCCCTGGGGGCTTACCTCAAAGAGAAAGGCTACCCGGTGATCGATTGCGGCACCCATTCGACCGAATCAGTGGATTATCCCGATTTCGCTTTGGCGGTTGCAACCAAGGTCGCCGACGGGAGTGCCTGGCGGGGTGTCATCGTCGATGGAGCCGGGATCGGCAGTTGTATGGCAGCCAACAAGGTCAAGGGGGTGCGGGCAGCGATGTGCTATGACCACGCTACCGCCTCCAACAGCCGGGAACACAATAACGCCAATGTCCTCACCCTGGGGGCTGGGCTGATTGGCCCAAACCTGGCGAAGCAAATATTGGATACTTTTTTAACCACGGAATTTGGCGGTGGGCGTCATGCCCGCCGGGTAGATAAAATCATGATGATTGAGAAGAGTTGATTATGGTCATGACAAATTTAGATGTTGAAAAGATTGTTGAAATCGTCACCCGTGAGGTGCTGCTCGCCATTGCTGAGACGGGCGCTCAAGGATTGACTCCTGAGGGGGAACTCTGCACGGAAGAATGTGCCGATGGAATCTGCGTCCACACCTGTTTTGACAGGGTGGGGGAGGTGGTCAGCGCCGGGGCAACCCGCCTGACCTCGTCCTTGGGCGGTATCCCGGATCCCGAGGTCGCCCACATGATCGACCACACCCTCCTCAAACCGGATGCCACTGCCGACCAGATCGCCCAATTATGTTTCGAGGCGCGTAAATACCACTTCGCTTCGGTGTGCGTCAACCCCACCCACGTGGAGCTTTGCGCCGATCTCCTCAAAGGGACCGACGTCAAGGTTTGCACCGTCATCGGCTTCCCTCTGGGCGCTACAGATCCCAAGGTGAAGGCCTTCGAGGCTGAAGAAACCATCCGTGACGGCGCCACAGAGATCGATATGGTCATCAACATCGGGGCGCTCAAGGCCAATGACCTGAAGCTCGTCGCCGAGGATATCCGCGGTGTCGTCCAGGTCGGGCACGCTCATAACGCCATCGTCAAATGCATCATCGAAACGGCCCTGTTGACCGATGAAGAGAAAATCACCGCCTGTTTGTTGGCGAAAGAAGCCGGTGCCGATTTTGTCAAAACCTCGACCGGCTTTGCCGGGGGTGGCGCAACGATTGAAGACGTCACACTCATGCGCCGGGTCGTTGGCGCGGAGATGGGTGTCAAAGCTTCTGGTGGTGTCGGTTCCTATCAGGACGCCCAGGCCATGGTTGCCGCCGGGGCGACCCGCATCGGCGCCAGCGCCGGGGTGAAAATCGTCCAGGGTGAAAAAGAGGCTAATGGCGTTTTACCGTCGCCTGGTGTTAAGGCCGAGAAAGATTATTAAATATTGCCTATTCCGTATTGCCTAAATATCTTTGATTAGTAATACGCAATACGAAATATGGAAATTTATAAAGGATTGTTTATTAAGGAAAACACATGCTCATCGCCCGAGTGATCGGCAGTTCGATCTCTACCATTGAAAACGAGCGGATCAAGAACACCAAGCTCTTGATCTGCAAACAGACGGACCAAAGTGGTAAAGAGATCGGCAAGGCTTACGTAGCGGTCGATTTGGTGGACGCCGGTACTGGTGATCTGGTGCTGACCTGCGCTGGTTCGGCTGCCCGCCAGACCTACCTCACCAAAGAATGCCCTGTCGATACCGTCATCATGGCCGTCATCGACCACCTCGAAGTCGATGACGAGATTGTTTTTCGCAAATCCTGACCGGAGTGAAGTATGCGTATCGCTAAAGTGATCGGCACCACCATATCCACGATAAAAGATGAGACCCTTGAAGGCCGGAAATTGCTCATCCTACGCCAGACCACTGAAACTGGAGAGTCCTATGGTGAGCCTTACGTCGCCGTGGATACCCTGGATGCCGGGATCGGCGACCTGGTCCTCACCGCCCATGGTTCGGGTGGGAGGCAGACTGCCATCACCAAGAACAGCCCCGTAGATGCCGTCATCATGGCCGTCATCGACCACCTCGAGTTGGGCGGCGATGTAACGTACCGGAAAGAATAGGAGGTAGCGGATATGCCCGATATGGAAAAAGACCTGCTTTCAGTCCAAGAAGCCCGCCAGATGGCGGAGAAAGCCCACCAGGCCCAGGTGGTTTGGGCCAAGGCCACCCAGGAGCAAGTCGACCGGGTCTGCGCTGCCATGGCTGACCGAGCCTATCAAGCATCTGAACGCCTGGGTCGTCTTGCCGCGGAAGAGACCGGATTTGGCGTGCCCGAACATAAAAAACTCAAGAACGAGTTTGCCTCCAAGAAAGTATGGGACAGCATCAAAGATGTGAAGACGGTCGGCATCATCAATAAGGTCGACGAGCGGAAGATCTATGAGATCGCCTGGCCGATGGGTGTGGTCGCCGGTTTGATCCCCAGCACCAATCCCACTTCCACCTTGATGAATAAGACCCTTATGGCGGTGAAAGCCCGTAACGCCATCATCTCTGCCCCACATCCTTCTGCGGTGAACTGCTGTGTGCAGACATCCAAGATTATGGCGCAGGCCGCGGTGGATGCCGGCGCGCCGGAAGGGCTGGTCCAGGCCTTATCCATTATCTCGCTTCCAGGCACCCAGGAATTGATGCACCACCGCTACACCAGCCTCATCGTGGCGACTGGCGGCTCGGAAATGGTCAAAGTATCCCACTCGGTGGGGAAGCCCGCTTATGGGGTTGGCCCCGGCAACGTCCCCGTTTACGTCGACCGAAGTGCCGATTTGGAACGGGCGGCTCGATATATTGTTGCCAGTAAAGCCTTCGACCATTCCACCATCTGTGCCACCGAGCAAGCTGTCGTGGCAGACCGCCCCATCGCCCCCCGCCTCAAAGAGTTGATGCAGGCGGAAGGGGCTTTCTTCGTGGACGAATTTCAGGCGGATGCCTTGCGTCGTGTCCTTTTCCATCCCGATGGTGCTATTAATCCCCAGTCGGTGGGCAAGTCGCCCCAATACCTGGCTGCCATGGCCGGGATCACCGTCCCCGAAAATGCCCGCATCCTCATCGCGCAGCTCGACCGCGTCGGACGGGAAGAGCCGCTTTCACGTGAGAAGCTCACCACAGTGCTGGGCTGGTATGAAGCGGAGGGTTGGGAAGCAGGCTGCGAGCACTGTATCGAACTCATCAACTTCGGTGGGCGCGGCCACAGCCTCATCATCCACGCCACCAACGAAGACGTCATCATGGCCTTCGGTCTGGAGAAACCCGTCTTCCGCATCGGCGTGAACACCATGGGCACCTTGGGAATGATTGGTCTGACCACGGGGATCATGCCCTCGCTGACCCTCGGCCCAGGTGGGATTGGCGGTGCCATCACCGGCGATAACATCACCGTCTACCACCTCTTCAACATCAAGCGCATGGCCTTTGAAACCTCCAAACCGCCTGAGGAAGCCATGCGCCCAGGCAGTGTTCCTGCTGGTCCCATCTACGGCCCCTCTCCCCAGGAGTTAGAGAAAATTGTTCGCGAGGTCGTTGGCGAGATTGTCAATGCGAAATGAAATGAGTAATGTGAACGAATTCATCTCTCAGATTGCGTATTCCGTATTGCGTAGTACTCATTTACACAATACGCAATACGGAATTTATTCAAGCTTTACCTTTTCCCGTGGCATTAGCCACGACAAAAATAACCTTTTTGATAGGAGTAAGTTATGACACAAGATCCTGCATTCATCGCACTCGGAATGGTCGAATGCCGTGGTTTGGTCGGCGCCATTGAGGCTGCTGACGCCATGGTCAAAGCCGCCAATGTGGTTCTGATTGGCTCGGAATACGTCGGTGGCGGTTACGTGACCGTGATGGTGCGCGGCGACGTTGGCGCTGTCAAGGCGGCCACCGATGCTGGTGGCGCTGCGGCCAAGCGCGTCGGCGAACTGGTTTCCATCCACGTCATCCCGCGCCCGCACGAGAACGTTGAAATGATCCTGCCCGAGAGCACCAAAGGCGGGTTCGGCGGTCGGTCCACGGCTGGCAAGAAGTAGATAAGTCTTGCAGCAGCCTGAACTGCGCGACTACCTGAGCCGCGCCGCACAGGCCATCCGTTCGGTACAAAGCCCGGAACCGCCGCCCTTTGCTGAACCCCCAACTGGGGATTTGTTCACAGCGGTCGACCTGGGCACCGCCTACGTTGTCCTGGCTGTACTGGACGAGAACCACCAGCCGCTGGTAGGGGAATACCAGTTCGCTGAGGTCGCCCGTGACGGCCTGGTGGTGGACTTCGTCGGAGCGGTGGACATCATCTCTGCCATGAAGGCCCGGGTGGAGCGGCGTATCGGCCGGGAGTTGGCACATGCCGCCACCGGATATCCGCCCGGCGTTCCCCAGGCGGAGGTGCGGGCGACGGCCAACGTCGTCGAAGCTGCCGGGATGACCTGTACGGGCATGGTCGATGAGCCTACAGCTGCCAATGCCGTTATTGGTTTGGAGGATGGCGTCATCGTCGATGTGGGTGGGGGCACGACAGGCGTCGCCGTTTTCCAGGGAGGCGAGGTGGTCTACACGGCAGATGAACCCACCGGTGGGACGCATTTCTCCCTCGTCATCGCTGGCGCACATGACATCCCCTTTGTGGAGGCCGAGACGATGAAACTTGTGATCGAAGAGCAGCCCCGCCTGTTCCCCATCATCCGGCCGGTGATGGAAAAGGTCGCCACCATTGCTGCCCGTCACATCGAAGGATATTCGATTGACCGCATTACTCTCGTCGGTGGTACCAGCGCTTTCCTCGGCATGGCGGACGTCGTGGAGGAGGTCACCGGCTTCCCCGCCTGGGTGCCCGACTATCCTTTCCTCGTTACGCCCTTGGGTATCGCCTGGCATGACCAACCGTCATTATGAACCAAAGGAGTCTTTATGACCCAATCATCTGAATTTTCTTTGCGAGTATATTGTTATCTCGACCGCATGCAGCCGCAGTACGCTGCCTTTGTCGGCACCGTCACTCAGGGGGACCTGCCCACAGAAGGGATGGCCTCTCTTTACGTCGAGATGGCCCCCGGCAACGAGGTCTTCCGTACGGTCGACATCGCCGTCAAGGCCACTGAGGCCAAACCCGGTGCCCAGATTGTCGAGCGCGAGTTCGGCATGTTCGAGGTGCACTCCCTCAACCAGGCCGCTGTGCTTGAGTCTGGCCGCATTGTTTTGGAGCGCCTCGGATTGAACACCGAAGACCGCATCAAACCCAAGATCGCTTCCATCCAGTTGATAACAAACGTCGATCCCTACCAGGCCCAGTTGCTAAACCGCTTCCGCCGCGGCAGCATGTTGGTGCCCGGCGAGACCTTGCTGGTCGTCGAGGTCGCCCCTGCGGCCTATATCAACTACGCCTGCAACGAAGCGGAGAAGAAGGCGACCATCAAGATCGTGCACGTTTCTTCAGTAGGGCGTTTCGGCCGTATGTGGCTCTCCGGCACAGAATCGGAAATGGTCACGGCCCGGGACGGAGCCATTCAAGCCCTGGATGCCTTGGAAGGTGTTGAGGATTAAAATGTACCCTGGCGTCGATGCTCCCCGTTATCGGGTCGAGAATCTGGGCATGTCTACACAGATTTCCATCCCTGCTAGAAAGAATCTATTTATCCTCATCTTTATGGGGGTTTGGCTGGCTGGGTGGCTCTTTGGAGAAATATTTGCCTTGGGCGTTTTGTTTTCCTCCGTCGGTGGATTGCTTGCCAGGATTTTTGGAATGAACGCCTTTGATTTCATTGAATTCGATGATGGCATGGGACCCGCTTTCGCGGGCAGTTTCATCCTCGTTTGGCTGGCGTTTTGGACCGTGGGTGGTTATGCCGCCGCTCGCACCTTCTTGTGGCAGCTCGCCGGAAAAGAAGTCATCGAAGTCAGCCGCACCGGTATCCGCTTGAGCCGCCCCATATTTGGCCTGGGAAGGGTTAAAGAGTACCAGGCCAATGAAATTGCTGGTGTTCGCCTAATAGAAGGTGATGAAAGGACCGGAAAGAGGGGCATTGCAGGACCGAACCAGTTGCTTTTTGATTATGAGTACGACTCGGTCGAGTTTGGTGGGGGGTTGACCGTTGGAGAAGCAGAAGGGATTCTGGAAGAAATTACGACCCGTTACCGGCAGTATGCGCCGGATGGATAGAATAGGAGATATCCTATGCCAAAAACATTTTATACAGATAGAGATATACAAGACCTCTTTGAACGAGGAGTTACATCGCTGGTCGTCAACGATGATATCGTCGTCACGGATCTGGGGCGCGAACGGGCCATGAAGCTGGGTTTCGAGTTGGTGCGTGAACGCGACCAGCCTCAAGCTGCGCCCGTACGGCCTTACATCACGAAAGAGGTCTCTCCAAGCGCAGCACCGGCCAAACCCAGCCAGCCGCAGGCGGCTCCCAACCAGGATGATTTGAAGACTCGCGTGCATCAGGCCGTGGTGGCTCGCCTGGGCGATTCCGTGGATTCCAAATTGCTGGAGACGATTATAAGCCGGGTGCTGGACAGCATCGGGAGGTAGACCACCATGTTATTTGGGCGTGTGCGTGGTACCGCCATTTGCACCATTAAATACCCCGACCTCAAGGGGATGAAGATGCTCGTTATCCAACCCCTGGACAAACACCTCAAGCCTGCTGGGCCTATGCAGGTAGCGGTGGACGTCGTCCAGGCCGGGCCGGGTGATTTATGTGTCATGGTGCGTTCGCGTGAGGCCGCCCTGGCCATGACCGAACACCGCTTCGTCCCCGTCGATCTCGCTCTCGTTGGTATCGTCGATGAGTTGGTCGTTCACCCCGACGGTGAGTTCGATCTCACCCTCAAACAAGGCAGCACGAAATATACCTGATTCCTATGATAATTGGAAAAGTCACCGGAACGATTGTCACCACCATCAGCCACCCGCACTATAAGAATAGGCGCTTGCTGGTCGTCCAGCCTTTGGTCCTGCCCGGAGGTAAACCAAAAGGGGATTTCGTCGCCCTCGACAATACCCATGCCGGGATGGGGGATACTGTCCTCGTCAACAGGGAGGGGAATGCCGCTAGGCAGGTGCTTGATAATCCCGATGCTTGTGTCATCTCTGTCATTGTGGGGATTGTGGATTCCTTGCATATCGAATCTTTCACTTGATTTTGAAAAGTTACCATAGATGTGAATTGATTAATTCTCTAGAAGAGGATTTCGCAGGTATTCTCCTGAACATCGAGCTTCTTGTGGTTCATCGTCGTTATCCCTTGCAGAGGGGATTGCCTGGTTATATAATCTCTCTGTTAATATCCATAGACGATTGGTAAAGAATACATGAATAACGACATTCCAGATTTGACCATCTCCCTTGAGGAAGAAGAAAAACCGAACCGCTTCCGGGCTTTTTTACTTGAATCACTTGAAACCATTGTATTGGCAGTGGTTTTATTTGTGATTATAAATGCGTTGACGGCACGCATCCGGGTGGATGGTTCCAGCATGGTCCCTTCATTGGTTCATAATAACTACGTACTCGTCAACCGCCTGGCATATCAATTGGGGGATATCCAGCGGGGGGACGTGGTTGTCTTTGAATTTCCCCAAAACCGGGAAGAAGATTATATCAAGCGGGTCATCGCCCTATCGGGTGAGACGGTTGAGATCGCCAATGGGGTGGTCTACATTGATGGCCAACCATTAGCAGAGCCCTACATCCAGGCGCCCATGCTCCAGGACTATCCCCCTGTGACCGTGCCCCAGGGGATGGTCTATGTCATGGGCGATAACCGCAACGACTCATCCGATTCCAGGCGTTGGGGCGCTTTAGCGGTGGACGAAATTATCGGGAAGGCGATATTTGTCTATTGGCCCTTTTCTGATTTCGGCGTCGTTACGCATTACGATTTTTCAATTCCATGATGAGAACTTCGCTGTGCTTGACCGGTCTAGTCGGCGATGGTAAAATCCTGCAGCCTAGAGTTGTAGCGCAGCTACAACTCTTAAGCAATTGCGAAGCAATTGCCCCCATCGTCTAGGGGACTAGGACGTAGCCCTTTCAAGGCTAAAACCGGGGTTCGAATCCCCGTGGGGGCACAAAAAAGCACCCACTTTTTGTGGGTGATTTTTTATGTAGCACGAGAACGGACTAGTAGTTTCCCTTTTGGGAAACTACAAACGAACGCAAGCGTTCGTTCGAATCCCCGTGGGGGCACAAAAAAGCACCCACTTTTTGTGGGTGATTTTTTATGTAGCACGAGAACGGACTAGTAGTTTCCCTTTTGGGAAACTACAAACGAACGCAAGCGTTCGTATGAATCCCCGTGG
>JASFQL010000009.1:0-128059 GCA_050115475.1 Anaerolineales bacterium | reverse complement strand
GAATATATCAAGTTAGCCCGTGAGTTTATTCGGGAGATGCGTTGGTTAAGTGAGGAGATCAATCCTGAACCGCAGGCGGTGCGTTTCATGATTGCCAGGGTGCCAGTTGAAGAAATCGACGATAAAGGGGAACAATTCCAGAAAAACGTCATCGTGAGTTTCAACCGGCAGTTGGACGTTGATGGCCAGTTGATTCACGTACTTGGGGATGGGGGTGTTATCCATGTGCAGATGAACAACGACGGCACTATTGTGAATGCCAATATCGTCTGGCGTGAGATTAGAAAGATCATTGAAGAAGTTCCAGTAAAGACCTTTGATATTGCTTTCGAAGAGGCCCAGGCCCAATTGAAAGAACCCGATGCCTACAAGCTTGGTTACTGGAATTTGGGGTATGAAGAGTTGGACGGCACAGTAGAACAACGTGTAATGGGCATTATATACGAGTTCAATTTCGAGCCGGTTGACCCAGAACAGTTAATCGATTACCCTCCTTTGACAATTGTCATCCCTGGCCAGGATCTTACAGACTTGAACTGAAAAAAACTATTTAACTTTAGCCTTGCGAAGATTAACGGCCCATATTTGTTATCTCTTTGCAAGGCTATTCTTCTTCAGGGGTTCATTTCCCTATTCTCAAATCAAACAGGATATACCCCTCTCCCTGTTCATAGATGGAGTAACTTTCAAAAAGCCGTTCTTTCAATTCGGTTTGCTTGTCGAATTCCGCCAGGTCGAGAACCACGAAGAAATGAACGCCCATGGTTTTCCTATCCCACAACTCATCGAAGGGTGCCTGGGTGGTTTCCATTTCGCCGCGCGTAGGCCAATGGCGGGAGGTGAGAAACCCGTAAAACCTGAGGCTGGCCTCGTAATCGTCGGTCAGGGCAAGGGTGGAAGTTTTCGAGGTTGCGGTGATAACCTCCCCGATGTGTTCCAGCCTTTCCCGGGTGAGGCGGTAGTCCACGCTCCCCAGTTCGTCCCACACACTCCACAGGTTGAAGGATACGAATACAACGTAGGCTAGGATGACCACTGTCCAGTTGAAGGTTTTTTGCGGGGTATGATTCAAGAGGTCTGCAATTTTACTGGCCAGAGGCGCCAGGGAGAGGGCTAGGATGGGGACGAGGGGGAGATGGTAATAGGAATGGGTTGAGATGTGGTGGGGGAAAACCAGGCTGTATAGGAGGTATCCTCCCCACCATCCAGCCAGGAGCCAACGTAGTTTTTTATCAGAAATAAGTGCCAATCCTACTACACCAAGGATGAGGGCTACGAGTGAGAAGTTATCTTCGATAATCGCCAGCCAGTTAGCGTACAGTGAAGGGCTGGTATACAGGTTGGGGTAGAAACGCCCGACGAACTGCCCTTCCATACGCCCATCGATGGCGAAACCGTAGTAGGTGAATCCCGCGATTGGGAAGGCAGACAGCAGCAGGATCAGCCATACTTGTATGTTCTTGAGAGCAGCTTTCAATCCATCGGTCTTGAGAATTAATACTGCGAAGGGGACGATGAGGATGAATCCAGCTACAGATTTGGAGAAGATGGTAAGTCCTGTTACCAATCCTGTGAGTACAGCCCATGGATAAGTGCGTTTCTTCTCCCATCTGTAGAGGCAATAGATTGATATCACTGTGAAGGCGACCATCATGGGATCGGGCATGAGCACCCGCGTGGCGAGGACACTGAACGGCAGGAGGAAATACAGGCTCAGGCTGACAATGCTGCCTGCTAGGGAACCGAATTCCTTCGTGAGGGAATATAAGGCCAATCCGCCCAGGAGCCAGAAGGCAATCGAGTACAAGCGCCCTATCCAGATATCTTCACTCCCCATGAGCCGGTAAGCCATGACACTCAGGTTTTCCATGATGGGAGGTTCGATCAGGCCTCTCTGGTTGGCCTCGGAGACGGCAAAGAGGATTTTTTCCCGAGGAATTTCGGGGTTGTTTTTATAATAGATGCTCCGGGCGATGATGGCGGAGCGAAGCTGACGGGCGGGGTGGAACTCCAGGGGTTCGTCGGTAATGTCGTAGAGCTGGATGCCAACCCCGAGGATGAAGATGACCACGATGAGGATTTTCAGCCACAGGGTATTGCCGGACAGGTTGTTTTTTGGCGATGTCATGGGGGGGATTATACTTGAATTGTCGGTCTAGGTTTACGTGTGATTAGTTGTCGTAATTCCCCAGCGGGTTCAGCAGCTCTCTTGCAACATCAATTGGAGCCTTATAATCTATCGGTTTGCATGGCGTCTGGCTTAGATCAAGTTCAATGTTTGAAAGGCCTAAATCTTCTTTGGTCGTGGCATTTTGTGTCATAAATTGGATTATTTTTGTAAAGTCATTCATCGATCCCAATATACTGCGACTGGCAGTTTTTCCAAATTGCAACTGATAATAATGGAGCATCTCTTTTTCGATGGCAATTGGATGTATGCCAATTAGGATTAATATATTGGCAACCCTGGCGCTGAATAATGGAAGCAAATTAACGGATTCCCATACTGGAACACCTACCGTTAGAAGAGTTTTTTCATTGACGAATAAAATCAACTCGCCGGCGGCAGTGGGAATGAGATTGGCATACCAGTCACCAAGAAAGGAGGTTGTTGGTGAGAGATTATCGGCGAAAGAGACTCCTAAAAATTTCTTGAGTTTTTGCGTGCATCGCAGTGTAATCATAGGAATGAATTATTACGAATACATTTTTGTACATTTGCCTATTTCACTATACAGTGAAGTGTTTTTTGAATGATTTTTCCGAGGCTTTCAAGCCTTCCTCAGTAAGCACAATCGACTTTGCTTTACTTTTTGGACTGGTAATGAAGCCTTTCTCATACAAGCGATCCATCGCACCCCAGTCGAAGCTTTTCCAGGCTCTTACAATATTGCCTTCTGGAAAAGAATTAAGATAGAGAAGTGCGAGAACGACTTCATCGACTTTGTCTTTGTCATATTCCATATCGGTTCCTTATTATATTCAAGTTAAGAAATCATAAAATACGGGTTTTGTAGCTTGAACTAATATTACCCTATGAACAGATTGGTTGGATATTCACATGGTAACGTTGGAATTTTAATGCAATATTAACTATAACCTATAATTGTTCGAATCGATGAATCGAAAGTGTTTTACCAATGAAATAAAGAGAGGCGACCAGTCGGTCGCCCCTTCAGGTATATAGATAATTCATCTAGTTTATTGAATAAATAGTTTTAGGGAAACATCCCTAGGTTTTCCCTTTCTTCCTTCTCCCGCTTGCGAATATCGAGCAGTTCGATCACTACTGGACCGATGCCCAGGATTGCCATGGCAATTAGAATTACACCATAAACGGACGAGCCGATAAGCGCAAAGTAGAATATACTGCTCGTTTCGGGAGCAATTTCTGCTTCTTGGATAAGCGGGATGAGTGGTAAAGGAAGCACGAGTGTCATAAGGCAGAAAATGAAGATACGGCGGAGTAGTTTCATCTTCAATTGATATTTTTCGCTTTTTTTGATATCCGATTGGTTGGTCATTGATTGATCTCCTATTTATTGGCTAAGATAACTTTGGATTACTTTTATCAAGTCTTCACTTTGGAAGACGAGGATATTGCGCTCGATGAATTGACGCAGCAAGTCTGTTCCCCGTGGCGTGAGAGAGAAGTATTTTCTATCGGGGCCGCTGGGGGAGGGCGACATCATCCCTTCGATCAACCCTGCGGTGGTGAAGCGTCTCAACGCCCGGTAGATGCTGTTATCGTCGGCGCTGATTGAACCCTGGCTGAATTTAATAATTTCTTCCTTCATCTCATAGGCGTACATCGAGCGTTGGGTGAGGGAGAACAAAATCCAGAAAGAGAGCAGACCTTTCTTGTAGGATTCTTCCCACTGGTTGAGTAGGTCTTGTGTATTTATTTGAACCATGTATTTATCCTTTAGTATTATACCAATGGATATATTATACATAAGGAATAATAGATTGTCAAGATTTTTTTATTAATAGGGACGGGTTTAGAAATCAGTCCCTACGTTACGAGAGATACAGGTATAAAATAATGCGCGATAGGTGAGGATTTTTCTTTACTTTCGTTCTGATATATAATTTATGATTTATCAAAGTAGATGAGGGTATAATGAATGTATTATATTAACCAGGTAAAGGTAGCGATTTATGACAGATAAAACAGAGAATGGGAAAGTCCTTGAGATCACCCCCGGTGCGGTAGATAAGATCGCCGAGCTGATCGCCACAAGAGCGAAAGGCCCTCAAGCGATTCGGGTGGTCTTACGCGGCAGGGGACCTGATGGGAACCTGATGAGTGATTTCATGTTTGTTGAGATGGGATCTAACGAAGAGACGGACGTTGTCCAGGATGCAGGACCCTTCCCTTTGTATTTCGACGTGAACAGTGCTGAGGGTTTGGATGGCGCCACGGTGGACTACAATGAGCTCAAATACCCGACCGGGTTTGGGATCGAGTACCCGCCGCAAGCTGCTCAGGTCGCCATGAAACCGACCAAAGAATGGGATGACCCGGCAGCCGTTGAAGTCCAGAAAGTCATCGACCAGCAGCTCAATCCGGCCATCGCCGGGCACGGCGGCTGGGTGAGGTTGCTGGAGGTCAAAGACGAGACAGCCTACATCGAGATGGGCGGCGGCTGCCGGGGATGTGCTATCTCTCAAATGACCCTTAAAGATAGTATTGAACGCGCTATCCTTGATAATGTACCTGAAATCAAAAAGGTCGTCGACACCACCGATCATGATGGAGGGACGAACCCTTACTATACTCAAGCTTCCGGTGCAACGCCAGCAATCCCAGGGAAATCACCTTTGAGTGAAGAGTAGCGATAGATTATTTGGAGTGATTTCGATGAGTGATGGCAAGCGGACTTGTCTGGGCTTTGGCTTTTTGATCGCAGCCCTCATCTTTGCTGGGGCAGCTGTATATGTTGGTGGGATGAATGTACTCGTAGGCGGTGTGGTTTCCTTGATGCGAGGTGAATCATTCCAATTGGACTCCAGTGCTGCATGGATCGTCGGGATTGGTATCTTTGTAGCCTTCGCTGCGATTGCTATCATGATTTTCATCAGTCTTAAAAACTGGACCTGGCTGCCGGCAGTTTTAGGTGGGGTCTATACTGTAATGCCCGACCTTATCTTTGGACAGGCAGACGATGCAGTAGCGATTGTCTTGGGGATCCTGGCTTCAGGCTTACTGGCCTGGCGGCGTGAACGGCGCAAGGAATTGCCACCGAAAATTGGATGAATATCAGCAGAATACCACTCGAAATAGAAAACGGCCCCGATTCACGGGGCTGTTTTTGATACAATCCGGGGTCTTTGTTATGGCGGTCACTTACTCAATCAATCGTTTTTTTCTCTTTTATTGAATGGAGCGTAATGTGAGTGATTCTAATAAGCGGAACCTTCGTATAACATTGATTGTTTTAGGTGTGTTGTGTATGTGCAGTGTATGTGCATTTGTGGGGGGAAAATTCCTGATTTCTAGCATTGGTGAATTCTATGATGACTTTATGGATATTGGAGATGGAGAGCTTCAAAATGAGACAGTCATACCCCGCCCTGAAGCGACTGAAGCGCCTGAGGCAGCTGAGATGTCCCAACCTCTCCCCGGCGGTATGGGTGAGTTCCAATATGGGGATTGTCCCGTTCGCTTCGCCAATGACCGGATCGAGTGTGGGACTCTGACAGTCCCGGAGAACCGCCAGGATCCGAACGGTAGGGAAATTTCGCTAGCCGTCGCTATCGTCCGGAGTGCCAGTGGGCAAAGCCAAACACCTCTTGTGTATTTGGAAGGAGGGCCTGGCGGCAGCGCAATCATTTGGGCGGACTATCTATGGCTGGATTCACCGTTTGCCCAAGACCGGGATATCATTCTCCTCGATCAGCGGGGCACTGGATATTCCATCCCTACCTTGAATTGTATTGAGTATGATGAGTTTGCGGATGAACCCTTTCTCGATTATCGGAAAGAAAATCGGATCCTGCGAGACTGCCATGACCGTTTACTGGCAGACGGGGTCGATCTGAATATGTACAACAGCGCGGCGAGTGCGGCAGATGTAGAAGATTTACGTCTCGCTATGGGTTATTCTCAGATCGACCTTTTTGGAAGTTCATATGGGACGCGACTGGCCCTCACGATGATGCGCGATCATCCAGTTGGTGTCCGCAGCGTGATACTCGATTCGGTTTATCCGCCCAACGTGAATGCGATTACCGAACAACCTTTCATCACCATCCAGGTGTTGGAAATCTTGTTTCAGGGGTGCCAAGCTGATGTTGCTTGCAATCAGGCTTATCCACAATTGGAAAATGTCTTCTATTCTTTAATTACCGAATTGAATGATAAGCCTGCCGAATTCACATATTTCGATGACTATTATGACGAGGAGATCGATGAGGTGTTGTATGGTAATGGCGTCGTCGACATTCTCATCGACTCGCTTTATGATACTCGTCTGATTCCTTATTTACCAGCCTTTATTTTTGCACTTACGAAGGGTCAGTATGATTACGCCTATCACATTCTCGACATGCCCTATCTGGACTCATACGTTGATGAAGATTATTACCATGAGTCTTACGATGTCGTTTCCGATAGCGAGGGGATGTACTACTCAGTAGAATGCCATGAGGAAATGATTTTCGACGATCTCGATACCGCTGAGGAACTGGTCGATAGTTATCCTCGGGAAATAACAGAGGGGTTGATATGGGCGGTTGAAGACGCTGTCTATACCTGTGATATTTGGGAGATAAACCCAGCGTCGGCAGTGGAGAACCAGGCGGTTTTCAGCGATATACCTACTATACTGTTAGCCGGGGAGTACGACCCTGTGACGCCGCCGAGTTGGGCGCAGATCGCAGCCCAAACATTGAGTAACGCCCAGGTGTTCGTTTTTCCGGGATATGGCCATGCTGTGAGTAGTGCCGGACCTTGCCCGGAGGAAATGATTCTCGATTTTCTTGCCAATCCTTTCGAGCCTGTCGACTCTTCCTGTTTGATCGGAATCGGTCCGCCTGAATTCGAAGTCCTTCCCTAAACATCCATTTCACGATAGGGATGATGATTCGCTGCCCTATGTTTGACTTTTTTCTAAAGATTAGGGCAGAATTAAGAAAATAGAAGGGGAAAGCTATTACGATTAAGGTCGATTATAATCGGCCTGTTTCTCACATAGTTATAGTGTTTGCGATAGTTTTTTCGATGCTCCAAAGGGGTAATGGATTTTATAAGCCCTTTGGAGCATAATCGAGAGAAGAGGAGGAAGATAACGTGATTGAAACACCCCCCCAAAAAACCGGAATGACCATTTTTACCGTCATCTGGGTTGGTCAGGTCGTATCGCTTTTGGGTACAGCTATGAGCGGCTTTGCCTTGACCTTGTGGGCCTACGAAATCACTGGAAAAGCAACGCCATTAGCTCTGGTCGGGTTCTTCTTCGTCACACCGATGACCCTGTTGGGCCCCTTTGTCGGCACACTTGTCGATCGGGGGAACCGCAAGTTGATGATGATGCTAAGCGACCTGGCAGCTGCTGTCAACACGGCCATCATCCTCATTTTATTCACGACGGACAGCCTGGAGATATGGCACTTATATATCGTTGCGGCGATCGGGGGCATCTTCAACGGCTTCCAATGGCCGGCTTTCTCCGCAGCCATCACGATGATGATCCCCAAAGAGCAGTACGCTCGCGCCAACGGCATGCTGGAGATGGCCGGTTCGACCTCCCAGATCCTGGCGCCTATGTTGGCAGGCGCCTTGATCGGCCCCGTCGGGCTCAAGGGCATTTTGATTATCGACCTGGTGAGTGCCAGCGCAGCTATCAGCACACTCCTGTTTGCGCACATTCCACAACCACTCAAAACAGAAGAAGGGCAGGTGGGCGAAGGCGGATTCTTAAAAGAAGCTGCTTACGGCTTTCGATATATCTTTGCCAGGCCAAGTTTGCTTGGGCTGCAAACAATTTTCCTCTTCGGCAACTTTTTCACAAATATCTCTTTTGCTGTCTTCGCTCCCATGATCCTGGCGCGTTCCGGCAATGATGAGATAATCTTTGGGAGTGTGCAAACTGCGGGTGCTGTTGGGGGAGTTGCTGGTGGACTCTTGATGAGTATCTGGGGTGGACCGAAGCGGCGTGTTCATGGTGTATTGTTGGGTTGGGCATGGATGGGGCTTTTGGGGGTCACGGTGCTTGGTTTGGGTCAATCCCTGCCTGTGTGGATCGCAGGGAGTATCCTGTTAAGCATCCCCGGTGCTGTCATCAACGGCTCCAACCAGGCTATCTGGCAATCGAAGGTTGCACCGGACGTGCAGGGGCGCGTGTTCGCCACTCGGCGGCTAATCGCCTGGCTGGTGACCCCCGTGAGTCAATTGCTTGCTGGGCCCCTCGCCGATCGAGTGATGGAACCTTCGATGGCGGTTAGTGGTGGACTGGCTCCGATTTTTGGGGGGATCGTTGGGACTGGTCCCGGAGCCGGGATTGGTTTGACGTTCGTCATTACCGGACTTTTTGCCACCCTTACTGGCCTAAGTGGCTACCTGTTCCCGGCTATCCGTGATGCAGAAGATATTCTCCCCGACCATGAAGCGGTGATGGTTGAGGGATAATAATATGAACATGGAAAAGCAGGATCGTCCTACAGGGATGAAAACATTCTCCGTTATCTGGGCGGGGCAGGTAGCGTCGTTGTTGGGGACTGCAATGAGCAACTTCGCACTTACTCTATAGGCTTACGAACAGACCGGCAAAGCCACACCGCTGGCGATGATCAATTTTTTCTTTGTTTTGCCCCAGGTGGCACTTTGCCCCTTTATTGGGGTACTGGTTGACCGGGGGAACCGTAAGCTGCTGATGATGTTGAGCGATCTTGCTGCAGCCCTCACCAGTATCTTTATACTCATTCTCTTCTCGACTGGAAATCTACTAATCTGGCATTTGTATCTATCTGCTGCGGTGTATGGTGTTTTTCAGGGATTCCAATGGCCAGCCTACTCAGCGGCTATCTCATTGATGCTGCCGAAAAAACTATACTCGTGCAAATGCCATGTTGGATATGGCAGCCAATGCTTCGGGAATCACCGCGCCCCTCCTGGCCGGTGCCTTGATTGCTCCCTTGGGATTGGTCGGTATTCTGGTGATCGATCTGGTTTCTGCATCTATTGCGATTACAACGCTTCTCGTGGTTCATATTCCCCAGCCAGAACGATCCGAAGTGGGAAGTGGAGAAGAGGGGAATATCTTCAAAGAAATGACCTTCGGCTTCCGTTATATCTTTTCTCGCCCTAGCCTATTAGATCTTCAATCCATCTTTCTGCTTGGGAATTTCTTTGGCAGTCTGAGTTTCGCGATATTCCCTGCCATGATTCTGGGACGTACTGGAAACAACGAAGCGATATTCGCCAGCGTACAATCCATCGGTGCAGTGGGTGGAGTCGTGGGGAGTTTGATTATCAGCGTGTGGGGTGGTCCCAAACGCCGTATTCACGGAGTGTTATGGGTTTCATCTTGTCGGGTTTGTTGGGGCAATTGATTCTGGGTATAGGACAATCATTGGTTGTCTGGGGCATAGGTATTTTTCTATACTCCTTTGTCATCCCGTTGATTAACAGCTCGAACCAAGCTATCTGGAAGGCGAAAGGTAAACCAGATATTCAGGGACGGGTGTTTACCGTACGTATATTCATTGCCTGGTTGGTTATGCCCCTTGCCCAGGCGATTGCTGACCCACTGGCAGATCGGGTATTAGAGCCTGCGATGATAGATGGTGGGAGACTCGTCACTACATTTTCCTGGCTGGTCGACAGTGGAACAGGCGCAGGGATTGGTTTGATATTCATATTCACCGGAAATTTCAAGTCTATAGCCGGTATTGCGGGGTATTTCTTCCCCTTTATTCGCAATGCTGAAGATATCCTCCCCGATCACGAAGCCGTGATACTGGAGGGAAATAATAAAGCGATAGATAGGTGAAAATCGGTTGGATACTTTTATGGGGATACTACCGTGTGATTACGAATATTAACTGACAGAACACGACTGATTTTGGAAGTCTTATCAAGTTTAAGCCTGTGATTTGCGATTATAATAACCCCAAGATTGGAGAGGTGCCAGAGTGGACGATCGGGGCGGTCTCGAAAACCGTTGTGCTCAGCAATGGGCACCGTGGGTTCGAATCCCACCCTCTCCGCAGATAAAAAATATATGATGACCTAACTTTTGGAGTGGGGTTAGATTGAAAATATCATCTTTGGTATTACACAATCTAATTTTCAAGGAGGATAGGATGGCCGTTGAGAAAAATGAAATCATTGCCAGACGTTGGTTCGAAGAGATGTGGAGTGGACCGGACCCAGACACTGCTGATGAGATTGTCCACCCGGATTATGCCCCGGATTGGGTGCCTATAGAAGCCAAAGGCCCGGCGCAGATCAAACATGAGATCAAGTATTTCCGTTCTGCCTTCCCCGACCTGAAATATGAGATCATAGATATGGTTGCCTTGGAAGACCGCGTCTGGGTACGCTATCAAGCGACAGCCACCCAGGATGGTCCCGCTTGGGGATTCGCCCCCACGGGCAAGCAGGTGACTTTCGAAGGAGTGACGATCCTTTACATCGATCAAAATGGGAAGATTGTCGACCGCTGGGGTGCTTTTTGTTTTTATGACATATTAACCGACCTTGGCTTGGTTCCCCCATTTTGGGAGTTGAAAGAAAAATTAACGTGAATTGGAGTTATTGAGAGACTGGCATTTACACAGTCATTAGGTTAGTTGTGGTTTTCCGACGAAGCAAGCTTGATGGAAACCAGACGTACACCGGCTTTATGTACCTGGCGGAAAGTTCCCCCGTGCCGTATGGTCGTAAGCACAGGCTCGATATCGGTCACCACGGAGCCGCACAACAAGTTGACCCCGTAATTCGCAAAAACTGGGCTGAGGAAGGTGCTTGGTCCTAAAACGATGACGAAAGCTTGCGATGAACACAAGGCAAGCAGGCTGTCGAAAGTTTTATTGATGAGGGTTGTCCCGGTGATGGCAACGACATCTGCCGCGGGGATGACATCAAAAGCCTGGTCGGCGTGCAAATCTCCGGGTTGGGGGTGGAGTTCGAGGACGTTCAATTCCCCCACGCGGTCACGTAAGCGCGAGGTGAAAGGGAAATGGCCGACGAGAGCGACCGATTTCTCCTTACCATATCTTGCGATGATATCTTCGGCGTTGATATCTTCCCATGTGTCCGGTTCATAGGGAAGTGAGGCGTTGATCGCTGCCACACCGACACTCACCAGGGCTGGCTGCTGTGCGCGCGCCAGGGCAGCCAACTCGAGATTGGTCATTGTCTCTAGTTGGCCTGCCTGGGGGACATCGGGTACGCCATGGACGTGGTTTTCGCCAAAGGATGAAGCCAATCCGCAGCGCTGTTCTCCCTGGACTTTCAAGACGACTGCCGTCCAATGTAATCCGATGCATACGTGTAAACATTCTCCTTCAGGAAGTGTCGAGAACAATTCGTCCATCAAACTCATAATAACTCTGCCCTAACTTCTAACCATCGCATTTGATATATTCCATCGGATCTGCGATGGATGCAAGATAATCTTATTTTTTTAGAACTGGAAATACGGTGTGCAGTCCACATTCTGTTTTATTACTCCCTATCCAACGGCCAGCACGCTCGTCTTCCCCTGAATTTACCGGCTGGGTACATGGTGCACATCCGATGCTGAGGTATCCTTGCGAATATAATGGATGTAAAGGGAGGTCATGTTCTTTGATGTATTCCCATACTTCTTCCCTTGTCCAAGGAAGTAATGGGTTTACTTTTACTAAACCATTTGGGTGTAGTTGAAGGGCACTGGCTTGCGCTCTTTGTGCCGTCTGACCCTGACGGATTCCGGTAATCCATGCCCGTAACCCCCGAAGTGCTTCTGCCAAAGGTTCGACTTTGTGAATAAAACAACATAAGTCCGGATCACGCTGGAACAAGTCCTTGCCAAAGCGGCTTTCGATTTCTTTTCGTTCTATTTTCGGATGCAGGTCAACGATATTTAATCCCCAGGATTTTCGTAAATTCTCCTTGAATTCCAGCGTCTCGGGGAAATGAAAACCCGTGTCTAAGAAGAGAATGCGCATTTCAGGTTTTATCTGGGAAACCATGTGTAGTAATGGCACACTGTGTGTCTGGAATGAAGAACTCATCGCCACATCAGGCCAAAAGGTCTCCACCGCCCATTCAATTATCTGTTGAGGGGGTATATTTCTAAATTTATTAGAGAGGATATTAATCCTCTCTTGATCCAGGTCGGGATTCACGAATGATTGTTAATGATGATCGTGGTCGTGTCCGTGTTCGATGCTCTCTTCACAGGGAGCCGTACCTGATAATTTCCCGGCGAAATAGTCGTCCAAGGTAGACTGCACCGTGCCAGATGCACCTGTGGCAGTCTGGATGTCAAATTGTTGGAAGAATTGGATTGCTCTTCCGCCCATACCACCGCTGAGCATCACGTTTGCTTTCTGCTCGTTGATGAAAGCCGGTACCTGCCCGACTTGATGGCCGGAATAATAGGGATTATCGACGATCTGAATTGATTGGATGTCCTGCCCATCGAGATCGATAAAGGCGAAGTACGGGCAGCGCCCAAAGTGTTGGGCAACCTGGCTGTCTAGGCCTTCATTGGTTTCTGTTGAAATCGCGATACGCATTTGTGTTCTCCTTATTGATTAATGATGTGAGTTCGTCGGAAGCAATGTAGCCCTTAACAGTGATATGCTGGCTGTTCACACCGGGGACTGTAGATACAGCCTGTTTGATCTGCTGAACCAAGGTAACAGCCAACGGGCATAAAGGTGAGGAGGGTTGGAAAGTATAACTCACATCTCCTTTTTCTGTAATTATTATATTATCGATCAGACGCATTCGGACGATATCTGCACCCGTTTCAGGATCGATCACCGACTGTAGACGTTCCATAATGCTTTCTTTGAGTATATCCGATTTCTTATTATTTTCCATGACTATTGCCGTTCAATATGGATAACACTGCATACCAGATTTTTTGTATAGCGATACTTGCAGGTGCGTCTGGGTAGCCAATGGTTACGGGTTGACCGTGCACCATCGCTTGTGTCACAGATTCATCGAAAGGAATTTTACCCACCACTCGTATGCCTTGCTCTCGACAAAATGCTCTTATCTTTGCTGCCCCTTCAGGGTAGATATCTGCTTTATTGATGCAAACAGTTGAGGGTACGCCGAAATGGGCTGTGGTTTCCAATACGCGGCGCATGTCATGCGCTCCAGCTGCAGAGGGCTCAGTGACGATCAAAGCCAAGTCGGCCCCTGAAACTGCTGAGATGACCGGACAGCCGATACCAGGTGGACCATCGACAATGACAAGGTCGTTCTCTTCATCCATGGCCAGCAATCTGGCTTGCTGCTTGACCATTGTGACCAATTTGCCGGAGTTCTCTTGGGCAGGGCGTAATGCTGCATGGAATAAATGCCCAAAATTCGTTTCTGAGTGGAACCACTGCCCCGCAGTTTGCGGGAGCATCTGAATGGCCTCAGAAGGGCATTGGTATACGCAAGCTGCACAGCCTTCACAGGCGATGGGATCTATCTCGTAAACCCCGTTTGTCTCGAGAACGGCATCGAAGCGGCACACGCTCTGACAGGTTCCGCAAGCGCCGCAAACGTCTTGGTCGATGATGGCAATCTGACCGCCAAGGAAATCATTCGCCTCCAGGACAGTTGGCGCAAGAACGAATTCCAGATTGGCGGCATCTACGTCTGCATCTGCCAGGACAGCCAAGAGTGTCGATCCGTTAGTCGAGGAAAGGTGTGCAAAAGCTGCCGATACGCTGGTCTTACCCGTACCGCCCTTACCGCTGAGAATCACCAATTGCTTCATATCACCCCCTCTTCAATGTAAATCATCGATGCGGCCATCATGTATAAATCTTGAAAACGTTGAGTGAATTCCGGATAAATTTTTAGCAGAGGCACTCCCTGGGCGATTCCGTGGCTGATTTTCCGATCGAATGGAATGCGCATCAGAATCGGTATGTCAGCCGAACGACTGTATTCATTAACGCCCTGATCACCAATTCCCTCTCGGTTGACGATGATTCCACAGGGGATGCCTAGTTCACGGGCCAGCTGGACGACCAGCTTCATATCCTGGAGGCCAAAGGGAGTGGGCTCAGTGACCAGAATGATGTAGTCGGTATCTCGCAACGTCTCCATGACAGGGAAAGAAGACCCGGGTGGGGAGTCAAGGATGGTGATGTCAGCTTCGATAAGGTTTTGCCCGTTCTTCAACTGTGTGATGACCGGCATGGTCATTGGTTCGCCCACGTTGAGTACACCACGAGCGAAGGTGATGTCGCCTTTTGCCACCCCGCTTTCTATAACACCTAATATTTTTGGGACTTCCGAAATCGCTTTTTCTGGGCAAATCGCCGTGCAGTTCCCACAGCCATAACACAATTGTGGCAAAACAAACGGCTTACCATTAATGATGACAATGGCATTGGATTGGCAGGCATCAGCACAGCGCCCACAATTGGCGCATAGTTCAATGTGCACCCCCGGCATGAAGGTGTTGACAGATTGGCGTTGAGTGAAGATCGGTTTTAATATAATGTGTGCATTAGGCGCCTCGACATCACAATCAAGAAACGAGATAGAAGCGCCTGTTTTCGACAAAGCCAGAGCGAGACTGGTGGCAACCGTGGTCTTACCGGTGCCGCCCTTCCCGCCGGTAACTCCGATTCTCATGGGTAATCGCTTGCCTACGCTGTGCATCTGCAGCCTCGTAGTCGTGGGGATGTGTTCGAGTTCTCCAACCTCGAATTTATCCAGATTTCTATGGTAGTATTTTCGTCGACCCAGCTCTTTTGTCTGCATACTCTTTGCCTGTTGTCTTGGCTGCCTTGTCTTCTTCTCATTTCGTGGATGTCCTTTCGTTTTTGATAAGTTTTGTTGTTACCAGATTTTTATATGACGTTTATCATCGTTAAACGTTACACAATTGAAAGGGACATGTAAGCTAAGGATGGCTGATAGTCATCGTCTCGACCAGCCTGTATAGATCTTGAAAGCGTTGGGTGTATTCAGGGAGTATATCGAGCAATGGTATTCCTTGAGCGATGCCGTGGCCGATCTCCCGGTCAAATGGGATCCGCATTAATATCGGGATATCTTCCAAACGGCAGTAATCATCGACGCCGCGATCGCCAATTCCGTCGCGGTTGACGATGATCCCGCAGGGAATGCCGAGTTCGCGTGTCAACTCGACGGCGAGTTGGAGATCGTGGAGACCAAAGGGGGTGGGTTCGGTGACCAGAATGATGTAGTCGGTATCTCTTAATGTCTCCACGACAGGGCAAGAAGCTCCCGGAGGGGAATCGAGGATGGCGATGTCAGCCTCGAGAAGATCTTGCCAGTTCTTCAGCTGTGAGATGACCGGCACAGCCATGGGCTCTCCCACGTTGAGTACCCCGCGAGCGAAAGTAATGCCTCTTTTTGCCACCCCGCTTTCTAAAACACCTAAAGTTTTGGGGATTTCAGCAATGGCTTTCTCCGGGCAAAGCGCTGCACAGCTTCCGCAGCCATGACACAACTGCGGGAAAACGAGTGGCCTTTCTCCCAGGACAACGATGGCGTTGAACTGGCAGACTTCCGCACAGCGGCCACAGCCTGTACATAGGTCAGTGTCTACCTCCGGAATGAGGATATCGACGTTTTGGCGCTGGTTGAAATCGGGCTGCAAAAAAAGGTGCGCGTTGGGCGCCTCGACATCACAATCTAGGCAAGAGATAGAAGCGCCCGTTTCCGCTAGGGCTAAGGCGAGGCTGGTGGCGACTGTAGTCTTCCCAGTGCCGCCTTTCCCGCTGGCAACTGCAATTTTCATGGATTACCGGCTACCTCCAACATGCTTCTGCGGCCCTGTGGCTGCGGTGATTTGTTCGAGTTCTCCGGCTAAGAATTTATCCAGCGCTGCATCGACAGTTTCCTGAACCGAAACGAACGCCTGCAGCCCGGCTGCTTCCAGGGTAGTAAATGCATTGGGCCCAAAACGTCCGCTGATTACTGCTTTGGCACCCTGATTTGCGATGAACTGCGCTGCCTGGGTTCCGGCACCCCCGCGGGCACCAATTGCGGGATTATTGACGGCTTTCCACTCTTTGGTGTCTGTATCTATGATGATGAAATATTCACATCGACCAAAGCGTGGGTTTAAGGGGGATGTATTTTCTTTCCCTGAAGATGTGATGGCTATTTTCATGTTTCTCCTATTCTGGGCAGCCTCCAAAATTCGGGGGCAAGCCTGAACTCGATATTATTGTTGCGTGTTAGTCACGGACCATTTCTGTGCCACACTTGGGGCATTTGATTTCATAACATGGCTGTCCGGTCGTATGCGTCATGCGGTGGTTGCATTGAGGGCAGACACAATAACCACCCGGGCCTCCGGCCTTATTCCCGCCCTTACGTCCCCGTTTTCCCGTCCCTCGCCCGCTGCCGCGACCGCCTTGTCTTTGTCTCATTATCTATGCATCCTTTCTATAACTATTTTCTACTTTTTTTCTTTTTCCAGTTCTTTTAGTCGTTTGTTGATTTGTACGATTGATTCTTCCATATTTTTAGCCTGCGATTTAAGTATATCGGCTTCCTCTTCGGGTGTCAGTGGTGCAGTGGCAGGCCATGCGGGGCTGAAGTTCCCCCAACCGGGGGCATCTACGGCACGGAAGCGGTTCCGCCACCCACGACCTCCACCGCCCCACCCAAATCCTCGACCGTAACCACGGCCGTAACCACGACCGAATCCTCGGTCTCCATAATATGGTGTTGGATTTCCAGAGCAGAGTCCCAACCCCCGTCCAGTCATCGGGCCTTCGCCCATTGGTCCAGTTCTATCTCTACGTGGCATCAGTTTTTTCTCCTTTCATCTGGATAATGAATGATTGATTTATCGTTTTCCTTGTCGTCTTCGACGCTGCCGACGCTGGCGTCCTCTCTTTCCCTGTTTCGGTAGCTGTTGACGAGTTTGTGCATTTTTTACCTGCGAATTGTTGTCAGCAGGACGAACTCGTTGATCTAAAAGGTCCATCGCCATCGACGCTAGCCGGGGAAGCACTTCGCGCCCCGTCGATACCATGACCGAGCTGAGTACTGGCAGTGCTTCCTTTACTGATGGGGGAGAAGTGCTCTCCACCTGGATTTGCGCCGGTTTTGGATCGGGTAACGTTCCCCTACTCAATTCTGGTTCGACAGCCTCAACGGATATGATGGCATTGTGGGGACAGACACCCAGGCAGACTTCACATTCTTCACAAACCGCCTCATTGACAGAAGCTATACCCGCTACTAAAGTAACGGCACCGTTCGGGCATACGCTTACGCATTCGCCACAACCTGTACAACGTGTTTGATCGATGGCTATCACAAAACATCACCTCTTTTTCTCATTCTTTTTTCCGACTTGTTCGTATGCAGTGATAAGGGTATCGATCTCCTGGCGAGTCCGGCGCAGGTCTTCAACCCATGCAACGAGGTAATCCTCGCCTGCTTGGGTGATACTGTACACCCGGCGCTGCGGACCCAGACTGTCTTCTTCGTCCCATTCGGAGGTGACCAGGCCGATTTCTTCCATTTCTCGTAACGCTCGGTAGACCAGACTGGGGTCAAGCTGGCCAGGATTGAAACCAAATTCGTTCAGTTCACTCAATAAACTATACCCGTGTGAATTACTGCGGTAGAGCATCACCAATAAACAAGGCTGCACAAAACTCATCACTCTTCCCTGGCGTCTGCGCCCTCTGCCTTGACCTCTTCCTTGTCCTCTACCTCGCCCATATCCACCGGGCATATTCGATCTCCTTTATCACTGTTAACATGTTACCTATAGAGTAATACACTATAGACAAAATGTCAATAGCGTGATATAAAAATAGAATTGATTATTCACATAGAAAAAGATAATCACTTCGGGCTATAATAATATAAAGAATAATATAAAGAATAATGTAAATGATTGGAGGTAAAGATGGCAAAATTGAAAGATGGCTGCGTCAAACCAGTAAGAGGGCCAATCATGCCGGAGGTTGATACGCCCCATAAATCGACAGGTGAACAATTCCAGGAGGTACCCAAAATGCTTGCACGTGTAGGTGGCCAGGCGCTCGATTTCGAAACTACTGCGTTCGTGGCAGGGGAAGGTTTTAAAAATGTTACCCTTTCAGATTATAAAGGGAAGTGGATCGTCCTGTGTTTTTATCCGGGCGATTTCACTTTCGTTTGACCGACCGAACTCGCGGCGGTCGCCGCGCGTTATGATGAACTTAAAAAGTTGGACGTAGAAGTCTTATCGATGAGTGTAGATAGCCGGTTCGTTCATAAAATATGGCAGGAAGAAGAACTCAGCAAGATGCTTGAGGGGGGCGTTCCGTTCCCAATGCTTTCTGACGCAGGGGGGCGTATCGGGTCGATTTACGGTGTGTATGATGAGACCGCCGGCGTGGACATTCGCGGTCGTTTCATCATCGATCCAGATTTCGTCATCCGGGCCATGGAAGTGCTTACCCCTGAGGTCGGCCGGAACCCTGCGGAATTGGTCCGTCAGGTCAAGGCTTTCAAGCACGTCGTGGAAACCGGCGAAGTCACACCTTCTGGATGGGAGCCAGGCCAAAAGACTCTCACCCCAGGGCCGGATCTGGTTGGAAAAGTTTGGGAGCAGTGGAAACCTTAAATTTATTCAAATATCAAAAAAAGTCTCCCTTTGCCTGGATGTATCAATACAACGGCAAGGGGATTTTTTATTATATTGATCTTCATAAGGCAGAAAAGCCTTCTATCGTGGAGGCCTATTCTCTTTACTAAGTAGAGTCGGGGAACACCGAAGGGGCAGCACACCAGAACTTATTCCCAAACCTTTCAACCCGTTGAGTTTTTTTAGAGGCCAGCAGAGATTCGATGATTCTCTCTCTCTCTTCGGGTGGGAATTGAGTCAGAGCACTAAGAAGCTGGTCTTCACTCATGGGGTGGCGGGTGATGATCCCGATAATAGCATCGACAGCGTTTTCACTTCCACTGAGATCGAAAAGCCCTTCCTGGGGGTGGATGACTTGTGCCACTTCGCCCAAGATTGCGATGGCTCGCATGATACCTTCCTCATCTGGGGGTTTCACCCATGCTTCTACGGGCGGTCGTGTCGGCATGCCAATGTGGATCTTATCGGGCTGTACATCAGTAAGTATTTTGGCAATATCCGTAAGAGCTTCTTGTGTATCGTTCAGGCCGTTGATGAGCATGACTTCCACCCAAAACTGGCTTTCGTAATCCTGTCGGAAGCTGATAAGCCCGTTCACGTAGCGTTCAAAGGGAACGCTGGGATGTGGTCGATTGATTTTCTTGTATAACTGAGGTGTCCCGGCATCGAGACTGGGTAAGACGGCATCTGCTTGGTAGAGGGCATCTCGAACGGACTGCTCGAACAACAGCGATCCATTCGTAATCACAGCGACAGGGATATTTGTAAACTCCTTTACTTCCTTGATCAGCCTATCTATCCCAGCGTGTAAAGTGGGTTCTCCTGAGCCAACAAAGGTGATCCAATCGATCTCTCCCGGCTGGTGTGAGGTCAGCGCAGTTTTTACTTCTGAAATGATCTCTTTTGGGGGAACGTAGACCTTTCTCTCGTTCTGTAATGGTTTCGATCGACCCAATTGGCAGTAGACACAATTCCAATTACAGGTCTTGAGTGGGATGGTGTCGATTCCCAGGGACTGCCCTAATCGGCGGGAAGGAACCGGGCCAAATGCGTAGTTCATTTTGTCGTCATCCCTCTGATTCTATGTTATTGATCGTGTGAATTTATTCACTAATTCGGACTTAATATGTTATTATTATCACAATTGTACCATTATAGTTGACAAGTGTCAACAAAAGTTGTATAATGCCATTGGATATATTGTGATTTTTTTCACTGGAGAGTTGATGAATAGATTGAAAAAACCCAACGTCGGTCGAATGATCCGGTCATTGCGGAATAAGGAAAGACTGTCTTTGAGAGAACTCTCCGAGAAGAGTGGGCTTTCTGTCAACGCCATCAGCAAGATAGAGCGGAGCGAAACATCCCCTACGGTGGCTTCTCTGCACCAACTCGCCAATGCACTTGAAGTGCATATTACTGATTTCTTCCGCCAAGATATTCAACTTGCCAGTATTTTCGTGAAGCAAGATGAAGCCACACTGCTGAGAAGCAAAGGGATTGTCATTGAAGGTTTGGGGACCGGGCTGCCGCACCAGCAGTTGGAACCTTTTAAACTCGTCATTGCCCCAAATTCCGGGAATTCATCCGAACCTGTTTCTCATTCAGGTGAAGAGTTTGTATATTGCCTGTCCGGAAGGTTGGAATACCAGGTCGGTGAAGAAATTTTCACTCTAGAAGCGGGTGATCGATTGCTGTTCAAAGCGACCCAACCGCATAACTGGCATAATCCCGGTCCAGAACCCGCTGAAATTATCCTCGTATTGGAGACCGATGCCGGCCAGCCGTTACCCCATAAAATCCATTAGAAATTGGAGGAAGAAACCGCCAACTCGAGATGAAAAAGATAACTGGCATGGAAGATATTTTCCCAAATACCTGCTGTTATTACGAGAATAACTCTATTTGGCAGAATGCTATTCTTGACATCGAAATTACAATACTGATTCGGTTTTCCGACAGCTATGTCTGTCCCGGAACCTAGAGAAAGGTAAATCCATGACTGATAAAAAATGTGAGTGTCAGGGACATTGTTTGAACGATGACGAACGCTTGGCAATAGTGGAAAGCAAGATGCAGAGTGTCAACTATGAAGAACACGGACTTGTAGAAGTACTCATTGCTGCACAGGAAACCTATGGCTACTTATCTGAGGAGTTGATGAAGTATGTGGCGAAAAAACTTCATGTCCCAACCAGCCGGGTATGGGGGGTTGCCACATTCTATGACAGATTCAAGATAGAAGTGGCTGGTGCAAAAGAATGTCTTATTTGCACTGGGCCTGTATGTTCGGCGGCTGGCGCAAAGGATATTTTATCCGAAGCCTGTAAACAGGCTGGTGTCTCGCAGCCAGGCCAACCAAGTCTTGACAAACGATACCTTATCAAAGAGACGACCTGTCTGGGACTGTGCGATCAGGGGCCTGCTGCCCTGGTCAATAAAAAGCCCCAGGTTCATTTATCGATAAGCGACGTGACTGCCTTGCTGAAGGGTGAGGCACAGCAGCCCGTTATCCGGGTGGTTGGCGAGCCGCGCGTTTTGACCGCACCTATCAATAAGTTGTCACCGGTTGATATTGAAGCACATCGAGAAGAAGGATCTTTTTCTGCCCTGGATAAAACCCTGCATGAAATGACCCCAGAAGAAGTAATTGGGGAATTGAAAGAATCTCGTCTGGCTGGGCGTGGTGGGGCTGGATTCTTGACCGGTCTGAAGTGGCAAATGGTTCGAGAAGCCGAATCAAAAACGAAATACGTCGTCTGTAATTTCGACGAAGCAGAACCCGGATCGTTTAAAGACCGTGCCCTTATGGAAGGTAATCCATTACGCGTGATCGAGGGGCTTATCATTTGTGCCCATACTGTGGGTGCTAATATGGGCTTTATCTTCATCCGTAGTGAATATGAGAACGCTTCAGCGATTGTGGAAAAGGCAATCGAAACGCTTTATACAGAGGATTTGTTGGGGAAGGATATCCTCGGCAGCGATTATTCTTTCGATTTAAAAGTCGTTCGGAATGCTGGTGCTTACATCTGTGGTGAGGAAACAGCCTTATTCGAGGCGATAGAAGGAAAGCGGGGGCAGCCGCGTATAAAACCACCATACCCGACTCAATCGGGATTGTTCGGCAAGCCGACGGTCATCAACAATGTAGAAACACTTGCCGTCATTCCCGATCTTGTCAATCACGGCGGTGAATGGTTCCGTCAATGGGGCACGAACAACTCTGTAGGTCTGAGGCTTTTTTGTTTGAGCGGGCACGTTGAGAATCCCTGCGTTGTCGAATCCCCCTATGGGCTTACGGTTCGAGAGATCATCGAGCGTTTTGGCGGGGGATTCGTCGGCGAACCGCAGGCTATATTGATTGGTGGGGCTGCTGGCGGCTTCATCGGCCCTGACTCCTTTGATGTACGCTTGACCCACGAAGACTTACGCCCACTCGGCGTCCCCATCGGTACCGGTGCTATCATGGTTTTCAATTCCACGGTGGACATGTGGCAGGTCCTTGAGGGGTTGGCCCATTTCTTTGTCCACGAGACCTGCGGGCAGTGTGCTCCCTGCCGTCTCGGGACTAAGGAAATCCATGACATACTCACAGGAATCAACCATGGGAAAGGGACTTTCGCGGATATTAATAGGCTGGATAGCGTTGGTCAATTGATGGATGAGACCTGTATCTGCGGCTTAGGCCGCTCTGCCGCTAATCCAATCCGGACCTTTTTAAGGAATACGCAAACAGCTACATAACGCTAAATCCATGTGTACGTGGTCAGGAGATTGATCTCGACGATTTATCGGCGTCGATTGTCAAAAAATAATACTAAATTAACCTGACAGGGAGTGCAGCTGAAGAATCGCACTAAACCTGTCAGGTATATATTTTGGCAATTAGATTTCTCGGAATACTTACGGCTCCAGGCAGAAGGGGATCGAATCTGACTGCCCATCAGGCACCTCTGTTTTCTCATTCTCGTCGTAAACTTTCACGTATTCGATTGTGTCGAACTGCTTCAGGTTCACAACCAGTAGATTGGCAATCGTATAGGTAGCGCCCTCGGAGTTGCACTGGCCTGCTAAATACACGTGTGCAACACCGTCCTCCACCACCAGGGAGTTGAAGCCGGTACTTCCGCTGTAGACAGCCATCAATCCCTGAGTTTGTTCCTCGGGGGTCGGACCCAGGAATAATTCCTCCAACACCACTTCGGGGAGATACTGGCTGGCCAGCACTTCACGGGTGACTCCCACTTCGTCCGGTTCTTGCCCGACGGCGTAGCGGGTTTGATCGGTGAAATATACCGTCACCGTAACCGTCAGGTTCCCATCGATTTCCTCTATAGATGAAGGGGGCGATGTGATCTCCTGTGAGGTGCAGGCTGCCAGACAGATGAACGAGAGAAGGATCAGTCGGTTTATTTTCTTTCTTGTTATCGACTGAAACAAAAGTTTGAACATCGCTGGTCTCCTAAATGCTTACTGGTTGAAGAAATCCTGGGCTTTAAGATAATCCAATACCCGATTGCTGGTGAGGTGAATGTATTCTCGTGAATATCTCAATTTTGAGATTGCATGAGCCAGATTTTCGATCCCCTTTTCTTTGACTAATTTGCGGAGTTCAGGCGAATCCATATATTTCTGCCATCCTTCAACTTCACGGTCGTGGTAGATGGCTTTGATCTGGTCATCCGTATAGTCATGGTAGCATTCTTCGTGCACCAGACCTTCGTAAGGTAAACGGCTGCGTTTGGACGGGGCTTCGTCCGGATACCCCATACAAAATCCCATCACAGGAACCACGCAGCGAGGGAGGTTGAGGATCTCCCCGATCTGGTCGCAGTTTGATAATGTACTTCCCAGATGACAGCAGCCCAGGCCTTTCGATTCAGCCGCCAGGGTGACGTTCTGGGCGACGAGGATGGCATCGATGGCCCCTGCCAGGAAACTCATCAAACCGTCGTAGCTGTCTGGAGCGTTGTTGACCTTGAGCCATTTACGCGTACGGTTAAAATCCGCACAAATGGTGATGAAAACGGGCGCTTCCAGGACCATGCTCTGTTCACGGAGAGGGGCATATAGTTTCTCTCTCATGGCGCGATCGCGGGTAACGATGATGGAATAGGCATTTAAATTCCCGGCAGACGGCGCCCGTATCCCCGCTTCGAGAATCTCTCTTAGGATTTCATCGGGTACAGGATCCGGTTTATATTTTCGGATAGAACGGTGTTGGTGTATGCTTTCGATAACCGTCATGCGTCCTCCTGTGGGGTATTTCAAAGACGTTCTGATTCTAGCATGAATGCGAGAGGATGAAAAAGTGTATAATCCGATTAGCTCCAGTTGCTTGATACCTGGTTTACCGAGCATTGAAACCAATGAAAAATACCCTGGTAAAATTCAGCACACTCGATTCCCTCCCACGTTGGGCTGTCATCTTGGTTGGAGGGGTAGCCTTCTTCTCAATTTCAGCCGCTTTTGCTTATCTCCCTAAGAATATATATCTCTACGATGATTGGATGATATTCTACAGTGCTGCCCGCGATGTGCTTCACGGCTTGAACCCTGTCGGTGAATTTTATTTCTTCGGCTATTATTACAATCCCCCCTGGCTGGCTTTAGCCCTGGCGCCGTTGACGGTGTTTGGCTTCCGTTTTGGTGCGGGCATGCTCGCCACAGCAACGCTCTTCACCACACTGGCCCTGTGCCGCCGTTATCAAGTCAGCCTGGTGAAGACTGCCCTGGTGGTCGCCTCCCCGGTTGTCTTCTACCTCATCCTGCATGGGCAGGTGGACGGCTTCGTCCTCGCCGGAATCTTCCTGCCGGTTAGTTTCTGGCCCCTGGCTGCCCTGGCAAAACCCCAGACCGCCCTTGCCATAGGACTTAAAGCGCTGGAAAAAGAGTACTTCAAAAAGGCTCTGATCCTTTCAGGCGCGATCTTCCTTCTCTCGCTGCTGGTCTTTGGCTTTTGGCCGCTGGACATTATTGAAAGGGAGGTCTCTATCCAGGCCTATCATAATTTGTGGCGGGGCACCTGGCCGTGGAACCTCATCCCCGGAATCGTTCTGCTGTCCTTCTGGTTCCGGACCCGAGACGAGCGACTGCTCCTTAGCGCCTCGCCCTTTTTCTCACCTTACGCCGGGATGAACTGCTTCCTGGGAGTGTGGGTTGCCCTCCACACTAAATTGAAAGACTGGCAGGCGGCCTTATTATTCGTGGCTGTCTGGATATTCGGATTGTTGACGGTTTTGAATCCAACGCGGGTATCTTGGGAGTAGAGTCCGTATTCCGTACATTTCTTATCTTGTACAAGAACATATGTTCTGTTATAATCAAGGGGAAGCTATATGATCAAAGAGATTACTGCGAAAACGATCCTCAATCCCGTCAAGCAGCCGGATACATGGTTCGGGTTGAAATACAACATGAACCTCTACCGCGGCTGCCAGCACCGCTGCATCTACTGCGACTCCCGCAGCTTGTGCTACGACATTGACGGTTTCGACAAAGAGATCCTCGTTAAGGTAAATGCCGTGGACCTCTTGCGGGATGCCTTGCCCCGTAAAAGGGTCGTCGGGACGATTGGCACCGGTTCGATGAACGATCCCTATATGCCCGTCGAGAAGCGGTATAACCTTGCCGGTCAGGCGCTGGAAGTAATCGCCGAGAATCGTTTCCCTGTTCACGTCATCACCAAGAGTAACCTGGTCTTGAAGGATATCGATACCCTTGTAGACATCAATCAAGTATTTGCCGCCGTCAGCTTCACGGTCACAACTGCAGATGACGAGCAGTGCAGACTCGTCGAGCCGCTCTCGCCCCGTACTTCCCAGCGTTTTACTGCCATGCGCGCTCTGGCCGACCGGGGTATCCACACGGGTGTGACCCTCATGCCGATCCTGCCCTTCATCGAAGACAACGAGGAGAACATCACCGCCATCGTGGAGAAAGCTGCCGATAGCGGCGCGTCCTACATCGTCCCTTCTTTGGGGATGACCCTACGGGACCGACAACGCTCTTATTATTACGATAAGCTGGACAAACACTTCCCTGGGGTGAGAGAGCAGTACGTCAAGAAATTTGGCGGGGACTACTTCGCCCCGGCCAACCAGCTCGATAGTTTGTACCGCCATCTCGAAGAGTTGGCATACAAATATAAAATCCCCCTCCAGATGCCTCTCTTCAAGCCGGTCAAGGCCAGTGAGCGAGAACAGCCCAGGTTGTTGTAGAGAAACAAAGTGGGCAATCCACAAGGCAAGACCCAAATAGGTCACCTTTACCCCATCCCTGGAAAGATTATTGAGTCTGCTCATTTTCCCTACAATTGTCTTATTGACTATTCATCATAATTCTTTTACCATGAAATTGCTTCTTATCTTTTGCTTCAACTTTTCATCGAGGGCGGTTGTTTCACGCTAACAAATTCATTCTGCGAACAATACATGGGTTTAGGACCGCTGGGGAAGGGTAGATATTTATCTGCCCAATAACTAAAGATTCTTTAATTGGAGGTGGAATAAAAATGAATAACTTTATTCGTTGGATGTATATATTATTGTGGAGGAAAAAATGAAAATCAAGAGAATACCTGTATGGATTGGAATTGCTATACTGTTGGTGTTGTTTGCTTCCAGTTGTGGTCAATGCCCAGAGTGTGTGGAATGTACACCATGTCCTGAAAGGGGTGAATGCCCGCCTTGCGAATGTTATTGCTGTAGCGGATGTGTCGATTTTAATGGCTTTCAAGTCGGAACGAATTTTGGGGATGCATTTGAATTGGAGGGCTTGTCCTTCATATCCATGAGTGGCTGGACATTTGAGGTCATGGAAATGGATGGAGAGAATTTTCTGCGTTTACCTATAGAAGAAACCTGGATTTATCTTCCCTGTCCGGCCTCGAAAGTAACACTCACTGTGGGTTCTTGGGCGGGTGGGGCCATTACCATTGAAGCTATTGATGAAGATCAGGTTGTGATCTTCGAAGAAAGGGCACAAGGTGATAACAGCTTCCATACCGTTACCCTTGAGGGTAAAGGCATCTGGGCGGTGAAAATTACATACGATGGGGATAATGAGGGTGCACTAAAGGAAATCTGCGTCGTTTATGAAGAACCGTTTATACCCTTTGAGAAATAGGTGAATTCCTGGATGATGAAAAATGAGACGGCTGATATTTGGCAGTACTAGTCGCCCTCACCCATCACCCGAAAATCAATGGGTTGTTAATCATGGTAGGGACAGGTTTGAAAACCTGTCCCTACGTATCTGTTTTTGCTAGATGGGAACTGTGCGGAGAAGGCTGCGCCTTCTCCTAAAACATTGCGCAGTTATGTTATGCTTCCCGGAACTCACCTTCAACGACTTCACCCTCGTCATCGGGATCATGGGATCCGTTCCCGTTTGAACCGGGGATGTTTCCACCGTAGTTGGGGAAATCCGAGCCGGGCATGCCGCCAGTTGGTTGCTGCCCTTGTTGGGCGTACAACTGCTGGCTGAGGGCGTGGAAAGCGTTCTGCAGATCTTCACTCTGGCGCTTGATCACCTCGACGTCTTCACCTTCGATCGCCTTGCGCAAGTCCTTGATCTGCTTTTCGATCATATCCCGCTCGTTCCCGGGGACTTTGTCGCCCAGTTCTCGCAGGGTCTTCTCGGTCTGGTAAGCCAGGCTGTCGGCCGTGTTCTTCACATTGATGAGTTCGCGCCGTTTCTCGTCCTCGGCTTTGTGTTGTCCGGCTTCCTTGACCATCCGGTCGATCTCGCCTTCTGAGAGGTTCGTCGAGGCCGTGATAGTAATGTTCTGCTCTTTGCCGGTGGCCTTGTCCTTGGCTGCTACCTTGAGGATGCCGTTGGCGTCGATGTCGAAGGTCACCTCAACTTGAGGGAGACCCCGCATAGCGGGTGGGATTCCGTCTAAGCGGAAGTGGCCCAGGCTCATGTTGTCTTTTGCCATCGTACGTTCACCTTGGAGGATATGGATGTCCACGGCAGTCTGGTTGTCTTCAGCTGTAGAATACACCTCGGACTTGCGTACGGGGATGGTCGTATTGCGCTCGATCATCGTCGTCATAACTCCACCGAGAGTCTCGACACCCAGGGAGAGAGGGGTCACATCCAGTAAGAGGACGTCTTTCACATCGCCGCCCAACACACCGGCCTGAATGGCCGCACCCACAGATACGACTTCGTCCGGGTTGACGCCCTTGTGGGGGGCTTTATGCGTCAGGCTTTCCACCAGTTCCTGCACCATGGGCATGCGTGTGGCGCCGCCCACGAGGACGACCTCGTCCAGGTCGCTTGCCTTCAAGTTAGCGTCTTTCAACGCAGCCTCGAAGGGAGCTTTACAACGGGCGACCAGGTCGTCGGTTAGCTGCTCGAACTTCGCCCGGGTGAGCTTGTACTGCAGGTGCTTCGGTCCGCCTGCGTCGGCAGTTACGTAAGGCAGGTTGAGTTCCGTTTCCTGCACGGTCGAGAGTTCAATCTTGGCTTTCTCTGCGGCCTCGCGCAGGCGTTGAAGCGACTGGCGGTCGCTCCGCAGGTCGATGCCCTGGTCTTTCTTGAACTCGTCGGCCAGCCAGTTGACGATCCGTTCGTCCCAATCGTCGCCGCCCAGGTGGGTGTCGCCGTTGGTCGACTTGACCTCGATCACACCCCCGCCAACTTCTAAGATGGAAACGTCGAAGGTGCCGCCGCCCAGGTCGAAGACCAGGATGGTCTCGTTGTCCTTCTTGTCCAGACCATAGGCTAGGGCAGCCGCGGTCGGCTCATTGATGATTCGCAAAACGTCCAAACCGGCGATCTTGCCGGCGTCTTTCGTGGCCTGCCGCTGGCTGTCGTTGAAGTAAGCCGGGACGGTGATGACCGCCTGCTTGACGGGTTCGCCCAGGTAGGCTTCAGCGTCGGCTTTCAACTTACCCAGCACCATGGCGGAAATCTCCTGGGGGGAGTATTCCTTGCCCATCTGCGGGACTTTGACGCGTGCGTCGCCGTTAGTGCCTTTCACCACGTCGTAAGAGACGATCTTGCGTTCGGACTCCACTTCATCGTAACGACGGCCCATGAAGCGTTTGATCGAATAGATTGTGTTTTCGGGATTGATCACCGCCTGGCGCTTGGCGGTCTGCCCGACCAGCCGTTCGCCGTTCTTGGTGAAACCAACCACCGAGGGGACCAGCCGCGAGCCTTCTGCGGTCGTAATGACGGTGGGGTCACCCCCTTCGATCACAGAGACCACACTGTTGGTGGTTCCCAGGTCGATCCCTATTATTTTAGCCATTTTCTATACCTCCGGTCTATCATAACTAATAATTGAAGTGATAGCAGTCTAAGGATAATGGGAGAATGATAGAATGGCGTTAACCTTTTATCGGAGGAGTGTTAATGGTTGGCAGTACCGATTATGGATTGCTTTTATGATTTGTTTATTGTTTAATGGGGACATTCTAGTGAAGCAGTGGTGAAGAGGAGGATGATATGAAAAAGATTGTATTTATTTGTCTACTAGTCTTATTTTTACCTGCCCTGGCAGCCTGCGGCTCAACAGATACGCCAACAGAAACCGCTACACCCACGCAACCACCCGTGTCGGAAGAGACTGAACCCCCCAACCGCTGTGCGTACTTTGAGGATCTTGATTTTTCAATCGTAGTCTACAGCATTTATCCTGGGGATTCGACCGTAACATTGTATACAAAGTTCCCTGGGCAAGTCATTGGTCTGGGGGACGATATGAATGATGGGGAAACCTGGGAATATTCTGCCATGCTTGGCAATCTCGAGAGCATCCAGTGCCAGACCTTTGAGGGAGAGACCTATCAAGGACGTTTATACTGTCTCTTCACATTTCCCCCCGAATATAAAGACTCTGCCCAACGCTTCACACTCCAGGTCAATCAGTGCCCTGAGATCATTTATGAAGTACCCAACCTTTCCCTGATGGTTGAAGAAGCAGCAAGCGGTTCTAGTGGCGGTGAGGGGAGTGGAGGAAGCGCCAGTTGTGGTGCGCCGCCTGAGCCCACTTGTGCTGGAAAATACGAAAACTGGTGTGATTGCCAGGGGGGAATATTTAATTGTATCGATCCATGGTCAGATCAAGCAATCTGCTGGATGCCTTAAACTCTTCGGCGAAACGCATCTTTACCTAATAAAAAATTCACGAAGGCATAAACGATGAAAGTTTGTGCCTTCGTGTTTATATTTGAGAAAATGGCATCGGTCCCAGAGAGGGCATCTTCTGACTAATGTAAAGGTTGATATAATCAGGTTTGAGTATCATAAGGAAGCAAATGGAGAAGGCAGACATATTCTTAAGCTATTGCCGGGCGAATGCCGATGTGATGGTTCAAGTACGCAGCAGGCTCGAGAGCGTTGGCCTGTCTGTGTGGACGGACGAAGACCTGGAAAAGGGGACGATCAACTGGCAAAACGAGGTCGAACGGGTCATCAAAGGGGCGCTGGCGATGGTCATCATCCTCTCGCCCGAGGCCAAGAATTCCGAATGGTTGAGCCGGGAGTTGACTTTCTCGTCCATGGTGGGGATCCCCATCTACCCCCTGCTGGCACGCGGCAGTATGAAAGAATCGGTGCCTTTACAGCTGGTCACATATAACATTGTCGATATCCGTGAGGATGTCCAAAAAGGGATTACCCAGTTGGTGAAGGAACTGCGGGATATTGGTTTGTCACGCGGTCAGTCGAAGATCGCCCAATCGAATAGGTCCCGCATCCTATCGAAACGGGCTGAGGATCATTTCTTCGCCCAACGATATAAGGAAGCCATCGCCGATGCCGTTGAGGCCCTGGAGATCGACCCCGAGAACGTCGAAGCATTGAATGTAAAAGCCGATGCCCATAAGATGCTGGGAGAATTGGATCAGGCCATCGAGGATGCCACCAAAGCAATCGAATGCAAGCGAGGGAACCATATTGCCCAACGAATCCGGGCGGAATCTAATCTTTATCTTGGCGAGGCTGAGAAAGCAATTGAAGACGCCAATCGTATATTGAGATCGGACCCCGATAACATGGAAGTATTGCAGATTCGAGTGGACGCGTTTTTGATGCTCGAGAATTACAAACATGCCATCAAAGACGCCGACAGGATCTTGGAAAATGAAAGCTGGAACGCCTACGCCCTCCGCAGCCGGGCGGAAGCCTATCTATTGGTGGGCGAGCGGGAAAAGGCGCTGGATGATGCTATCCAGGCGGTGGAACTCGACCCCGACAGTGAAGCCGCCAGACGCATCGAACGCCTGGCGCGCAGCGCTAATTTTTCCTAAGGGTGTTCAATGTCAGACGTTTTCTTGAGTTACACCCGGGCGGACGACGATTTGATGCAGCGGGTGAAGAATAAACTAACTGCTGGGGGAATCAGGGTGTGGACGGATGAGGATCTCATCCCCGGTACACAGGATTGGGAAGACGAGATCGAGAAAACGATCTGGGGGGTGCATGCCCTGGTGGTTGTGATGACCCCGGAAGCCAAACGCTCTCGTTGGGTCAACAATGAGATTTCTTTCGCCGACCAGGCCGGGGTGACGATTTTCCCCTTGTTAGGGCGAGGGAATTTGAAGCATGTCACCACTTTGCGCCTAGTCAACCGCCAATGGGTCATTTTGAACCAGAACTTTGATAGGGAAATGAATAAGCTGGTGAAAGCCATCTTATCTATTTTTAATTTGAAGTCCCTTCCCCGGAAAACGAAAAAAGCCCTCAGGCTGGCGAGGAAGGCCATCGAACAATACTATAATGGACAAATTTCGGAGTCCAGAAGGACCGCCCAGGATGCGGTGGCGGCTGACCCCAATCACGTCATCCCCCGCCGGGTCTATGACATGGTTCATTCCTAAACGATAAATACAATCATAGTAGGGGAGGAGTTAGTCCCCTCCCGCACGAATGGGGTGTGAATAAAAAATGTCTAAACTCACGGGCACCCACAGGGGACACCCCTACATTAAAAATAGGGCGACGTATACGCCGCCCCTAAATTTAGATGTATCTTATGCTTACTTTTACGGCTGGTTGTTGGGCGGCAGCCCACCCTGACCCGATCCGCCGTGGGGGAGACCAAGGGAATCGATGAGGTTTTGAACACTCACACCGAGGGTGGCAGCTGCTGCCTGAAAATCTGGAGGCCCCTGGCTGGGGTCGCCCAAAGCCTCCCGCAAGGCTTGTTCACTCACGCCGAGCTGTGCTGCCGCTGAAGTGAAATCGATTTGGGGAGCCCTACCTTGCTGCTCTAGGGATTGACCTGCTGTTGGAAATCCGCTGCTCTGGTTGGAGGTCACTTCTCCGCCGGTGAGGGTCTCGCCGGAGACCCCGCCGCGCACGCAGCGTACGTAGTTCGTTAATCGTCTGACATCCCCCTGCGGACCCATAGAGGTGGGGTAGTCATCCGGATCGCCTGCCTTGGGGTCGGAACGCTGGGCGCCTGCGCCGTGGACGTCCATCCAGGTGTTATTGAAATATCCCAAAGCCCGGCCAAAGGCGATGTATGCGGCATTCTGCCCGCCGCGAGTGTCGGCGTGGGTGGTGCTGGTCCAGTAGAAGGGGTAATCGGTTTGCCCGGCTTCATTGACGATGCTGCTGGCAGAAAAGATGGGGTCGATGGCAGCTGAATTGCTTGCGTCGGGGCCGCGCTCATAATCGACGATGTACTGCAGTTCCTTGGCATTGGGCAGGCGCCAATCGTCCTGCCCGGCCAGGGTCAGGCTTTCGCAATAGTTCAAAGCATCCCCCCAGCCCATTCCTTCGCCTGAATCGCCTTGCTGCCACACGAGTCCGGTGGATTGGTCGATCACCGTGCCGTTGTCGTTGTCTATGAATTGGTTCTCGCCGTAGCCCTCGCCACTGCGCACTAGGCGAAGGAAGTAGAGCTTGCTCATGCGTTCGTCTCCCGTGGGGTAGCACTTGATGCGCCCATCGGCGAAGTTGACCCCAAAGAAGCATTCCTGCCCGCCCATCACGCTGCTGGTGTAGATGCTGGAGGTGACCCACTGTGAATCGATCTCCCGCTCGCCGGTGGAAGGATCGCCGTACTCGAAGATAAAGTAGTCTGTGTCGATGAAAGGGTCTGTGCCGGTGACGGCGTCGTCCACGCCCGAAAAATCCATCAGGCTGTAGAGTTCTTTGATGGTGGGCACGCGCCAGTCATCGTATCCAGCGAAGGAATAGGATCCGGCTAGGGCGATGGCTTCGTCGTAATACAGCTTGTCGCCGGGGTCCTGCACCCACATCAGACCGGTGTTCAGGTCGGTGACCGTGCCGTCGCCATTGTCCACGTAGTTGAACTGACTGCTTGAATATTGGGCATCCTGCCCGTAGAAGTCCTCTCCTTCTTCAGGGCAGGGGATAGCGCGCCTATCGTCGTAGCAAGCCACCTGTCCGGTGTCGAGGTTAGGGTAGGTGCTTCCTATCGAAACGGGGGCGGTGTCGTCAATAACCGGTTGTGAGGTCGAAACTCCCCCAACGGATAAGGTGGAGGGTTGGTCGATATCCAAGGCCTCGGCAATCGCCCCCGTACAGGCGGATGCCGCTAAGGTAAAGATTATCGATAAAATTGTGATTCTCAAGGTTTTGCTGTTCATCATCATACTCCTATATTGTTAATTACTTCGATGATATTGTCGTCCCCACCTGTTGAGAATTCATGAAGGTGATGTAAAAGGGAAGTAAAAATAGTCAGATAGTCTTTAGTCGTTGGTCATCAGTCTACCAGAAATCAGGCATCAAGAATGGGTTATGCTTAATCCCTGATTACACGGTCACCGATTACCTGATTGATTTACAATTAGAGACTAAAGACTACTCGACTAAAACGCAATACGCAATATGTATTTGTTTTTCCTGACATACTACAAAATATGGTATGCACTATGGTCATGCCTTGCTATAATCGAAACCCGGAGGAAAAAATCATGAGTCAAGAAGAATCGGATATGTTCGACGAATATGGGCTACCTCGCTACTTCGATATGCAGGCTGAACTGGCCCACACCAAGCATATCGGCGGGTTGGAGGGTACCCAGGCGATGCTGGAACTGTGCGGTATGGGGCCAGATAAGTATCCCCTCAACGTAGGTTGTGGAGCAGCCAGCACGAACATTTACATTGCCAAGACCTACGGCGTCAAATCCGTTGGCGTGGACATCAAACCCAACATGGTGGAGAGTGCCCGTAAGCGGGTAGAACGGCACGGCGTTGCTGACCTGATTGAATTAAGAACGGCCAGCGCTATGGACCTTCCCTTCCTCGACGATACTTTCGACATCGTTATCTCCGAGTCCGTCAACGTCTTCATCCCCGACAGGGCGAAAGCGGCAACGGAATACGTGCGGGTGACCAAACCGGGCGGCTACGTCGGGATCAATGAAGCCATCCTGACACAAGAGCCGTCCCCGCAGATGGCTGACATGCTCGACGACATCATCGGCTACGAAATCCTCCCGCCCGAATATTGGATCGGCCTGTTAGAAGATGCCGGGCTGACCGGCGTTACCTCTGCCTCTGGTAACATCAGCACGCGTGAAGAAGCCAAAAGCCAGATGGGGTTCATGGGGAAGGGAGACATGTGGTACGTCCTCAAGGGGACTATCAAATTCCTCTTCAAAGACACTTACACCCGCGGCCTGGTGAAACAAGTGGGGGGTGCTAACCCGAAAGAGATCGCCGGCTTATTGGGGTATGGGGTGTTTGTGGGGCAAAAAAAAGGATAGGCGAGTAGTCGCTAGTCATCAGTCTTTAGTCTGGTAGCCGCAGCAAAGATTGCATATCTCTTCCAGTCATCAGTGGCTAATAACTCAGGAATCAGGATGGTATCCTTACCTAATTCCTGGTTACCTGAGTGACTAACGACTAAAGACCAACAACTACCCGACTAATTTGCTTTCCAACCACCCCTTCAGTGGTTCTTTCACCTCGACCCCTTTCAATGTTTCCTCGAGGTTTTCAACGTCTTCTATGCGGCAGGTGATAAGGTCGTTGAGGGTCTTGGGCTGCCGTTCGGGCGGCATCTCGCTGTGGTGCAGGTTGAGGGGGTAATTCACCGTGAGGGGCAGTTCCAGCATCTCTTCCTTTTCCAGCAGGACGAGGATCACCGCCGACAGCACAGCCTGGTGGATGAAGATGGCATAGCGTTCATCACGTTCGTAGAAGGGCTGGAATTCGGGGTGGTTGTAGAGTGCTTCGAAGCGGTCCCACCAGGTGGTGAACAGGCCCAATTCGGGCCGGGCCACTAGCATCCCGGCGTTGAAATACGGGCGGATGACATGGTCGCCCACACAGGTCTCCATGGGGAAAATGCGTTCTTCCGGCACCTGGCAGTGTGTATAAACCAATGACCAGAACTCGTCAGGCGGTTGGTCGTAGATCGAGCCGACGTTGGTGTGGTGGACGGGGCGGTAGGCCAGCCTCACGTTTTTAGAAATGTAATAAGGGGTGGGGGGATTGATCACCAGCGTGCCGGGAAGCTGCCAGGCGAGGATCTCTGCTTTCCCGCGCAGGTGCGTTTCTGCCTGGGCAGCGGCGTACACCAGGAAGGCAAAGGGGAACTTGATGGTCTCCTCGTCCATATGGAAATTGAGACGTTCGACATGCAGGGCTTCGAACCTGGCTTCCTCTTCTTTGGAGAAGGTATCCACCTGCCTGGGAGTCAGGGCGAGGATGGGGGCATCGGCCAACTCTCCTCCGAATGCCCGCAGACTTTCAATGAATAGGAACGAATCAGGTGCGCTCCTCGGTGTGGTAATGGTTGTGAACACGAGTTTATCCATAACTGCCTCCTGGTCTGGTGAGATTATAGCGGGTGTAAGTTAAGCGAAGATAAGAGGGAGATGAATGCTTCCTAAAAAAAGGTAGAAAAGTCTGGTAAATAGAAAGGGATCATGATGGATGGTATTGCTAGTCTTCAATCCATGGAAAGAGGCGTACTCCGGGTCTTGTTCGCTGGGAACAAACGGGATCGTGTACTGATCGAGTGCGTCCTTGAAGACCATCTCGGGGACGCGGCGGCGGATTCACAGGAGACCCCCTCGGTTGCCAGGCTGGATCATGGCGTATTTACCATCTTGGGCGGGGACCCACACCATCCTTTGGCACTTGAGTTGATTCGATATAGACCAATTCTTTTCGTTTCCCCGGAGTCGGAGGTGTGGCGCCAGCTTCTCGAAAGTGAGTTCGGGGAAAGGATTACTCCCCTGACTTATATAACCTTCGACAGCCGTTCGCTGGACGTGGATCATCTAAAAGCTTTGGCAGGCCAACCTCTCGGCGATTACGAGATCAAGAAGATGGATCTCCCGCTGGCGGCTCAGCTGCTGGAGGATTTCGATTCGGATGAGTTCATCGATAGTTTTGAATCTATCGAAGATTTCGCCGCGCGCGGGGTTGGCTATCTTGCCCTGCATCAGGGCGTGGTCGTCTCCGCAGCGACTTCTTTCGCTGCCAGCAGCAGGAGCATAGACATCGATATCCAGACCCAACCAGCGCATAGGCAAAAGGGTTTGGCGGTGCTGGTGGGTGCCAGACTGCTGCTCGATTGCCTTGAGAGCTATATTGAACCCCACTGGCTGGCGGCTAACCAGGCCTCCGAGAAGCTGGCTCTTAAGCTGGGTTTTACGAAGGGGGATACTTACGATACTTTGATGATAGAGGAATAGTCGGGTAGTCTTTCGTCGCTAGTCATTAGTCAACCAGGTAATTAGTAATCAGTGATAAGTTACTCAGGAATTTGGTAAAGATATTTCCCTGATTCCTGAGTAACTGGTTGACTGATTACCTGTGGTTTCCTCTATTCCGGGCTGACGTCTATTAACACCGCCCGTACTACCCGCCGGAAGCGGTAGGTTTCGTAGGTCGGGCTGTACCGTTCACAGGTCAGCAGCGTGATCCAATCATAATCTTCGTGGCGCAAGGGTGTCGAGTTCCCCGGTGTGGTCAGGTAGTTGTAGCGGACCGCGTAGGTGTACACGTACCCCCAGGCGTGAAGTTTAATGACGCTTCCATGCCGCAGGTTCTTCAACTTGGCGAACGGTCCCGGGTTGTTGTCCGCGTCCCACACGTGGGCGGTGATGCCTGTGTTGCCGGCGGTCGTGGGGAAAGCCGTCCCTTCCAGGTAGCCAGCGTTTTGTCCGAGCCAGGCGACCTCCCAGCCATCTTCCGTCAGGGGTACACCCACAATGGGGATCTCCAATCCTAAAGATGGAACTTCGAGGATGATGCCGCTGTCCGTATAAGTCCTATCAGCGGGTTGATCTGGCAGTATGGAGAGGATGCCCGGCGGGAAACCCGTAGCAGGCAGCCCTTCTGCGGCTACGTTGAATGTTCGCAGCAGGTCCGTCCCGCTGGTTACACCGTCACCGGCCAGGTCGACCAGGTTCTGATCCACGATCGAGGTCGAACCGCACACGAACAGGCGGTATTCTCCCACGGGTAGTTTCGAACCATTATTGACCGTTACCGTGGCAATATAAGGACCTGCACCGCCGTTGTTATCGTAGGTCACCGGTCCGGTAGGAATTACCACGTCTGACCCGGATACGCTGTTACAGGCCGTCGTGTCATACACTTCATCTGTTCCGGTCTGGATCAGCAGGTAATTAGCCGGGTTGGTGACGCCGTCTGGGTCGCTGCTCCCCGGATTATTGACATCTTTATTGAACTCCACCTCGATCTCGGTAACTGAACCAGTAACGGTCACATCGTCGACGACCACAGTCCCTTTGGCAGTCACACCACCGGCGACCACTACCAGGTTGGATACAATCGCCACGTTGTAGGCATTCGCGCCCGTGTTCCTGAAGTGGATCCAACCGACGTTCTCTCCCCAGGCGTAGCCGTCGAAGCTGCCTGTGGCCATATCGATGGTCACCTGGCTGTGGGTCGGGTTGAAGTTGATCCAACCAACGTTGGTGCCCCAGGCATAGCCGGAAAGGTTGCCGCTGCCGTCGTTGTTGACGCCGTAGTTGTTGGCGGCGGTGTTGGCGTAGGTGTATGCCCCACCGCCATCATAACTTCCCAACCTGATCCAGCCGATGTTCTCTCCCCAGGCGTAACCTTCCAGGTGGTCGTCGTACACCGCCACCCCGCCGTGGGTAGGGGAGAAATTGACCCACCCGATGTTCGTCCCCCAGGCCCATTTATCTGTAGGGTCTACATATCCCGCCGCCTGGGCGATGCCGACGGCAGCGAATACAACTACCAGAACGAGGAGAAGGTAGCTTATTTTCTTGGATTGTTTCTTTATCATGATTTTCTTCTCCATGAATATTCCCTTGTGCGGTCAATCTCCGCCGCGGACAGGCCAGACATATAGAAAATCGAATTCTTTGTGGCCGATTCCGTAACCACCACTAAGATCTACGAAAACGCCCAGGAATCATTAGAAGGAAATGTCGTACTTGACCAATAAGGAAACAGTTGAATACCAGTAAAAGCCCGCATATTTCCAAACGAAACAGACTCCGTACCCAGGGTTATTCCCAATAACTCACGGTACGTTGGTAAGCGCCAATCGCCATCCACCGAACCATCACTCAAATTTGGGCTGGTATAGGCCAGGGAGGCTCGCGTATGGGCATCGTCGTAACAAGGTGCTCCAGAATAGCCGCAATCTAAAAGGTCGGTGATTTCAACACGCCACGCCTTCTCCCCTCCCCAATCTGCCTCCTTTAGCCACACGAGGCACTTTCCCTTACCCTGACAGCCAATCAGGTCGGTTACCGTGCCATCGCCGTTATCGCACCAGCGGGTGCCGTTGAGGGTGCCTGTGGCGCAGTTGCAGCGGTTGGCGAGGGCTTCAGCCATGTGGTCGTCCAGGGTGACCATGCTCCCCGTACCCGGGGCGACGAGTGGTTCGGTGAAGATCGTCATCTTGGGGGAGGTGGTCCCGGTGTCCAGCAGGTCGTAGACCTGTTCGAGGGTGTACATCTGCGAGCCAGCTGTCGTTGGCCCACTGGGGGAATCGGTCGTGCCCGTAGCGGCCAGCACGACGACGGCAGTCAGAACCATGGCCGCCATCGTCATCGGCAGGGCGCGGATGAAATGCCGCCACATGGCGCTGAATTCCTGGAAGATCGGATTACGTTTCTTCTGCATTGATCCTCTTGTGCGATCAATCCCAATCACGGACGGGCCAGACGTAATAGTATTCGAGTAGTCCGTCATCATACGCTTCAACTCCGCTGGTACCGTTGCCAAGCCTGACGTAAATCGCATGGTGAAAATCATAGGCCACGTACGTACTGCTGGTCCAATAATTTGCATTCTGCACGTTAATGAAAGGGCCCGGTGAACCGGCTTGGACATATTCCGGTTTGCTATTGTCGGTCAGCGCTACTAATTGGGGCGCGGTCGGCACTTCCCAGTCCTCTCGCCTAGACCCGTCGCTTAAATTACAATAGGAATTCCTCAAGACGCCAGTCCACGCCATGGCATCATCCCATGTCAGAGTCCCCGAGCTCTTATCAACGTTGCCAAAAACATCTAAACAATTGGCATCTTGCAGCCAGACCAGGCAGGTGGTCAGGTCGGTGACGGTGCCATCCCCATTGATGCACCAGCGGGTGCCGTAGAGCGTGCCGCTGGCGCAGTTGCAGCGAGTAGCGAGGGCTTCTGCCATGAGGTCGTCCAGGGTGACCATGCTGCCCGTCCCCGGGGAGACCAGGGGTTCGGTGAAGGTCGTCATCTTGGGGGAGGTGATCCCGGTGTCCAGCAGGTCGTAGATCTGGTCGAGGGTATACATTTGCGACCCGGCAGTTGTTGGCCCACTGGGGGAATCGGTTGTCCCCGCAGCGGCCAGCACGGCGGCGGCAGTACCCGCCATGAGCACCACCACCAGGGGGAGGGCTTTGAGTAAATATCCCCACATGGCGCTGAATTCATGGAAAATCGGAGTATGTTTCTTTTGCATTGTTCCTCCTGTGCTATCAATATCCGCCGCTGACAGGCCACGCCCAATAAGTATTGATCTTCAAGCAATGGTTCATGGCGCCCCCTTCTATATACACACAAAATGCGTTTTCTTGCACCAAGCCAGGCGTAGAGCTCGACCAGTAGAAAGAGATGGGAGGTGATGGTGCAACCCCGGTAAATGGGTATCCAGCAGGTAGTGCTGGATCGTTTTTGGACGAGTCAATCAGGCTGTACAGTTCGTTGGCATTCGGCAGACGCCAGTCTCCAGCTGAGGACCCATCTGACAGCCCGCAATCGCCGGTCGTGCCAAAGCAATTCGTACACCCGTCGAATAGGGCATTGGAATAAGACAAGGCTGTCTCCCAATCCACCGCGGTTCCAGCACAATTGGCATCCTTCAACCAGACCAGACCGGTGAAGTTATCGCTCACCGTACCATCGCCATTATCCGTAAAACGGGGTCCACCCCATCCATATGGGGGGTATGCGCCCGGAGTACCAACCTGTGGGTAATAACGTGGCCTTACTCCGAGTTGATATTCACCATCTTGCCCCGTACCAGTGCATGATATTATGGTGCCAGAGGCATTATAGCATTCTAAATTCCAAGTCTTCGGGACTCTGGTGTAGGTTGACTTCAATAATTCCATGATTTCATTAAGCGTATGCATCGTCCCCGTCCCCGGTGGGACGGATGGCTCGGTGAAGGCGCTTTGCGAACCGAGAGTGCCGGTGTCTATGCGGTTGAAGATATCTTCCAGGGTGTATGAGAGGGTGTTAGCCGGGGTATCGGGTGAATCGGTCGTGCCCGTGGCGGCTAAAACAGCCACGGCGGTCAAAACCATAGTAGCCAGGGTCATCGGCAGGGCGCGGATGAAATGACTCCACATCCTTTTGATGCCGGATAGATGGGGATTTCTCGGCTTTCGAGTGCGCATCGCTCCTCCTCTTTTTTTCAGCGGGTTGTGAAACCACTAAAATGTGGAAAACCGATAATCAGACCCTACAAAAGATGACATAGTATAGCTTAAAATAGGAAAAACTGGGGGCGAATTGAACCATTCGTCGAGCAGTCATTAGTCGATCAGGTAATCAGGGATTGGGCGCAACCGGTTCCTGGTTTCCTGAGCGACTTGATGCCTGATTCCTGGTTGACTGATGGCTAAAGACTAACGGCTACCCGACTAATAACACTATATTATATAATTGCCTTGTAACATATATGAAAAGGATGTTCCAATGACCCATAAAGCGTTCTTGAAGTGTATTTGCTTGTTCGTCTTCCTTCTCATAGGCTTGACAGCCTGCACGGCGAAAGGCGAAACGCCAACGGTCGCCCCGGCAGCAGCCACGACAGAAGAAGCGCCCTTACAGACCACGTCACTGGTACAGGGGAAGATTCCCGTGGTATTTTCTCACGACGGCGCCTTGGACGACGTTGTCACCGCCGTGTATCTGCTGCGCCACCCGGACGTCGATGTAAAAGGGATCGTTATCAGCTACGGCGAACAGCACCCTTCCATCTCTGCCGCTAATTGGGCAGTCTTTGTCCACGAGGTGATGGGGCGGCCGGATATCCCCATCGCCATCGGCGTTGAAGACCCGCTCGATCCGGCCGGCAACGCCTTTCCTGATTCCTGGCGTGATTCGGCAGACCAGTTCTGGTTTGTCGACCTGCCCCCATCCGCCGGAGAACTCAGCGACCTCAGCGGGCCTGACCTGATCGCCTCGGTGATCGACGCCTATCCCGGGGAAGTATTCGTGCTGGTGACCGGCGCGCAGACTGACCTGGCCCTGGCCCTGCAAAACGACCCTAGCCTGGAAGAAAAGATTTTCGTGGTGGCCCTCATGGGCGGTGCGGTCTTCACCGGCGGCAACCTCTACGAAGGCTGGGAAGGTCATCCCAACAAGGTCAGTGAGTTCAATATTTGGGTGGACCCCCTGGCGGCCTCCCAGGTGCTTGAGACCGAACTACGCATCCGTATGATCCCCCTGGATGCCACGGGGGACGTGGTGGTGGACAGTGCTTTCACATCCCGGCTAGAAGGGCTGGACGCCCCCGGTGTGGACATCGCCGCCGGATTGTGGGAGGATGAGTTCGAGGGGTTCGGCGTGGATTCCGTCTATGTTTGGGACCTCCTGGCGGGTGTGTCCATCACCCACCCGGAGTTCTTTGAGTGGGAATACGATGCCATCGATGTGGTCACCCAATCCGGGGACACACATGGGCAGACCATCGCCACAGGGATGGGGTCGGAGACGACCTGGATCGCTGCCGCCGCAGACGCGGAGGCTATCCTCGACCACGTCTATTCAATCTTTGCTGGGGAGGAGTAGTCGGATAGTCGGATAGTCGTTAGTCGCTAGTCCTTAGTTACCAGTCAACCAGGGAATTAGTGATCATGACATTGCGTATTCCGTATTGCGTAACGATATTTACGGAATACGAAATACGCAATCAGATTTCTTTGATTATCGCCGTAACAACGAATGCCGCGTTTTTGGCCGCGACCTTCAACCCCTTCTGCAGTTCCAGGATGGCCTTGAGTTGGGCGGGGTCCGTGGCGACCTCGGCGAAAGAGCTGATGCGCTTGCGTGCTTTGGCAAGCAGCCCGCTCTCTTCATCGCTGTAGATGACCATGCTGGCGTAGTCGATGTCGGTAGAATGGTCGGCTTTGTCGCTCACCGCCCGGACAGCCAGCCAGGGGAGGCCGTTGAGCACGGCGGTGTGGGCTACAGCGCCCGCCTCCATTTCCACGGCCAGGGCATCGAAGTTGTCGGACAGCCAGCGCTTCTTCTCCCCGGAGGCGATGACCTGGTCGCCGCTGACCAGGCAGCCGGTGTGGACCCTGGTCGGGGCATCCGGCCACTCGAAGGAGGTGGCGATGGACTGGGCTTTCTCCAGGATGGCAGGGTCGGGGGAGAGGTGGCGGTGATAGTGCATCCCGTCGTAGGAACGGTTGTCGACCACCCCCAGATAGATGAAATCCTGTTTGTTGTAGACCCCGAAATCGTGGGGCACGACCCGGTCTGCCAACACAACATCGCCGATTTCCAGGCGTGGGTCAATGGCTCCGGCCGAGCCGCAGCTGACCAGCAGGTCGACTCCATGCACGTCGATGAGGTGCTGGCAGGCAGCCGCAGCCTGCACCTTGCCCATCCCCACTTCGGCCAGGGTCACTTTCTGCCCGGCGTAGCTCCCATGGTGGAAGCGAGCCTGGAGGTGCTCGCTGGTCTTCTGGATATCCACGACCTCCAGCAGGGGGTCGATCTCGTTCCAGATGGCGACGACGCCGGTGTGTTTGATCGCTTCCATGTTCTCTCCGGTGGGTGATAGTTAATCCACTAAAGTGGCATCCTCTTCCTTGATAATAGGTTTCCCCAGTATTTCGGACAACAGGTCAGGGACCCTTCGGGCGGCTTTGCTAGTGGCCGTACCGATGTGCACCTCCTGTCCATTTACGTGCTGCAGGCCGATCACCGTCCTTTTACCTTCTTTGCCCCCCAGGCTGGAGACGACCATATATTCGAGGAAGTTGAGCAGCATGTTTCTGGAAGCCTCTATTTTTTTAGAAACAGCAAAAACTTCCTCAAAGGCCCACGTATATGTCTTCCCCAGCAGGTAACTTTTGAACTCGACCGTATGCCCGGCAGCGTGGATGGTCAGGTTGGGACTGCGAAGACCGCGCCCGCTGATCCAGGCCACGATGGCGCCCAGGATGGTCAGGCCCGTTCCAAAACAGAGTAATTCCAGCATCTCCATCCAGTAGGCGGCCGGGTCGGTAAGCTCATTTACCATAATCAGCAGGCTTCCCAAAACGAGGGAGACGCCGACGACCAGCCCGATCAGGCTCCTGAAACGCCGTTGGCGGATGAGGAGGTCGCCGTCTGTCTTGAGAATACAGGCGGTCACTTCCATTTCGACGACTTCTCTGGCGTCTTTCCGGTCGCGGGCATGGGTGACCATCAGCCAGATGAGGAAAGCTAAACCGATTACGACGATCAAACAGAGAGGTAATAGAAATGAAGATGCTGACATTGTTTTGATAGCCTCCTCAACAATCAATTTAGATAGATGAGAACTCATCTTGAAAATTGTGATTCTGTAACATCCTTTCATGACTGCAAAGGCAGCAGGAACGTGGATGATAACAGAATTTCTATTTATCAAAACCCTATATGCTAATAAACGGTGCTATATCGATTTTCCAGCCATAGCAGGAGTGTGGTGGACGATCTTGGACGGGGCATATCAAGAGGGCTTTTCAACGGCTTCCTTTTTGATGGACCTCGCAATCAGTCTCTTGAGGATGAAAGTGCCGATCATACCGAAGATACTGAGGACGAAAATCACGGCTGTGATCGTATTAATCTCAAAGCGGTCACCCGCCGCGCCGATGAGGACCAAAACCTGTTCTTCATATTCCGTGCGGTTGCCCTCATGGTCGATTTCGCCTCGAACGTAGCCTTCGTTGGTCAGGTAGAGATAGTCGATATAGTGGATCCAGGGGTTGAGACTCATGCGTTTCTTTTCCAACTTCGTCGAATCCCCCATTCCCAGTTGTACATCGTTATCGATGGTAACCTGCTCACCGGCGAGCCTGAGTTGGTAGGGATCGATATCGAGTTCCTCCCCATCTTGTAAGGATTGGCTCAGGCAGCCGCCGCCGCTGGCATGCGCCATCCCTGTGGTGATGAAGACCAGCGCGCCAGCACTCTCATCCATACCATCAGGAATATAACCCTCATTGACCAGGTAGCCATCTTCGGCCCCCACGAAGCAAGGGAAGTCGATGAAGCCAAAAGGTAAGAAGGCGAAAACACAGAATACACACAGGCAGAGCGTTGAAAGCAGGAAGACCCAAAACAGGATTCGAATGGTCGTTCGATTTTTCTGAAGGTCTTCCAATTTCACGCCTCTACCTCCTTGTGAAGATACACGTCACCCGCCCCAGGATGTGCGAGCGGGGCATATCGCCAAAGGTCCGGCTGTCGCTACTTTCGGAAGGGTTATCCCCCCAGAGTTTGTAGCGGTCCCTTTCCAGCACAGCCTCCACCCGCTTGACCAGCCTGAGGTCCCGCCGATAGGGGTGTTGGGCGAGGACAACGTCCCCAGGTTGGGGGGTAGTCCGCCTGTATGCGTGGAGGTCGACGAGGATCTCATCCCCATCGTGGAGGTGGGGGGCCATCGACGTCCCGGCAATGCGGACTCGTTTCCGCCGTCCCACCAGCCATAAGGCCAGCTCTACCAGCCCAGCAGGGGATAACTCTTCCGATGGTTGTTTATACGTCAATTAGCTGGCTGTGTAGTATGCGACCTGCTTGCCTTTGGTCGCCCAGAAGATCTCGTGGACCTTCTTGCAGGTCTCCATGAGGGCTTCGGCTTTCTCCAGGCTGACCTCGACCTTGACGGCGGAGCACAGCTTGGCGGCCTGCCAGAAGGTGTCGTGGAGGTCGGGGTATTTCTCCAGGTGGGCGGGTTTGAAGTAGTCCGTCCACAGGATGAGGAGTTCGTCCTTGGCGATCTGGGCCTGCTCTTCTTTGATCTGGATGTAGCGCACCATCGAATTGCGGTAAGCAGCCCAGGCCATGTCGTCTTTGCTTTCCGGGGCTTTGAGGGCCAGGATCTTCTTGGTCATGGAGAGGACAGCTTCGGCGGCGATACGGGCGGAGGCGGGGTCGTAGACGCCGCAGGGGCCGTCGCAGTGAGCGTGGGCCTCGTTGGCCGGGAAGGTATTGCTAATCATTTGGGTCAGGGGTTTCATTTTTTGTTCCTCCTAAAGGATAATGAGTAATGGTTGGCACAAATATATCACAAATCGGGTACAAAAGGTTCACAAATGGGGGGCAGGGAGGGGATTTAGACAAAATGTTAATAGTAGTCAAGTAGTCGTTGGTCGTTAGTCATTAGTCAACTTAGGATTGCGTATTGCATACAACTTTTCGACGACCAGACTAAAGACTAGTGACTAAAGACAAAGGACTATCGTGCTGCAGCGTAAAAGAGTTAACTTTCCCCCCATAACTTGACATTTTGGTGCTTCTGGTTGAATAATAAATAAAATGTTCATCTGGTCGAAAAGGAGAGGCGTGATGCCGAAAAGAAGCGAAAAAAAGAAGATGCTGGCTGGGGAGATGTACAGCTTCCTCGACCCAGACCTGGAAGCTGAACGCCAAAAAGCCAAGGAACTAATGCTGCGCTACAACCGAGTAGAAAGCGAAGACCAACGCCAGGCGCTTCTGCCGCAGATGTTGGGCGGGGTGGGGAAGAACTCACTCGTCTGGCCGCCTTTCTATTTCACCTATGGGAAGAATATCTATCTCGGCGACCACGTCTTTTTGAACTACATGTGTACAATCCTGGATAACAACGAAGTGCGCTTTGGGAACCACGTCATGGTCGGGCCTGCCGTCCAGTTCCTGACGGCGGCCCACTCGCTGGACGCGGAGGAACGGAACCGGGGGTTGGAGGTGGCCAAACCCATCACCATCGGGGACAACGTGTGGATCGGGGGTGGGGCCATCCTCCTGCCGGGGGTGACGATCGGGCGGAACGCCGTGGTGGGGGCGGGGGCGGTCGTCACCAAAAATGTCCTCACGAACACGATTGCAGCGGGGAATCCGGCCAGGGTCATCAGGGAGCTTAGTCATTCGTCGAGTGGTCATTAGTCTTTAGTCGTTGGTCAACCAGTAATCAGGCAACAAGTCACTCAGGTAATTAGTAATCAGTGAGTGGGGGATCAGTCATCAGTAAGGGATTTCATCCTGATTCCTGGGCGACTGATCACTGATCACGCTTGTTTTTTTCACTTATAATCGTCTGACGGAGGATTTCTTCTATGGACGTTTTGCATGAGACACGCTCAGGCGCAGACAGGCTCCGATCCCGGTCAACAAAGAGGGCCAAGAAGTGGGCGGTCCTGGCCTTAGCGGCTTTATTCTCTCTCACGGCTGCATCCTGCCATCCCCTGCAGGGACAGGCTTTCGGCGCGTTGGAGGAGCTTTCAACCCTGCAGTTGGGCATTTCTTACGGTATATCCGTCTGGGGCAAATACGCCTACGTAACGAACAACGATGGGGTCGCTGTGCTGGACATGAGCGACCCGGCTCGGCCGGCGTTGATCGCCGAGATCGCCACCGGACAACCCTCCTTTGCCGTCCTGGCAGTCGACGACCGAGCTTACGCGGGCGACAGCGGGGGAGACCTGATGATCGTGGATATTTCCGGCCCAGCGCATCCCGTAGTGCTGGGCCGTTACACAGACAGCGGCTCGATTTACAACGTCCGGGTCGAGGGGGCGTATACTTACCTGGCGGACATCGAGGAGGGGCTGGAGATCGTCGATATCTCCGACCCGTCTGCGCCGGTGCAGGTTGGTAGTTACACGGACGGCGGGGGACTGTGGGGCCTGGACGTGGAGGGCGATTACGCCTATCTGGCCAACAGCAAACGTGGTCTGCTGGTCCTCGATATCACGGACATCTCCTCACCGCGTGAAATTACAGTCGTCCCGGGGACCTCGGGGGCGCGTAAGGTCGAGATATCTGGCGGGTATCTGTTCCTGGGACTGTTCAGCGGGGGCGTCAAAATCTACGACCTGGCAGACCCGGCCTCCCCCAGACTCGTCCGGGAACTCCTTATCGGGGAGGAGGTCTCAGGCCTGTCGGTATCCGGCGGTTACCTGTGCGCCAGCCTGACCCGTGGGTTGGTGTCGGTCTTTGACCTGGCTGATATGGCGGCGCCGGTCGAGGTGGGTTCCTACGAGGTGGGCGATGGCGTCCACGACGTGACCTGCATGAACGGCCTGGTGTATGCGACTCCGTTCGAGGGATTGGCGGTTTTACGGATAGGCGTTAGTCATTAGTCTTTAGTTTCTAGTCGTTGGTCGGTAGTCAACTTGGGATTGCGTATTCCGTGAGGCTATTTACGCAATACGGAATACGCAATAGATGGGGTTGATAACATTTCTACCCTAAACTTAACATTCCTAAGTATTTACTTGCCTAAAAAGAACAAATGTGCTATGATTGGGATATGGGCGGAAATGGGAAGAATCAGGCGGGAGCCATCCGCAGGTTGATTGATTTTGGTCCGGATGAACAGACCATGAACCCGTTACCTACCCCCTGGGATACATTACGTGTGATGAGAATGGCGCTTCCGTGAATAAAAATAGCACGCCCCGAGGTGAGGGGGGCACCCCGGGGACGCGCCAATTCGATTATAGCAGAAAACAGGATAATTGTACTTTGGTTCTTTGGTACTGATTGGGAATGAGGGTGGAGGATTATTAAATATAGTACATTTATCATCTAAAGGGCATAAAGACGATGATATAATTGATATACTCAATTCAAATGAAGACCAACTTCTACATGATAAGGCTGTAATTTCCGTTGCTTTAGGTTTAGAAGATTGGGGCGAAATAATAATTAATTACAATTTGCTTCCACCGGAAATGGCATATTCGAATGGGTCAGAACTTACTCCTTAATTAATAATAGTTATCCTAACACTTCATCAATAGAAGCAGTTATTACTACCCCCTCTCTTCCCCACCCCATAGAAAAACTTTTGTCAAGGGCGAGAAGTCACTCCCCATAGAGGCTTGATTGCTTTTCTTCGTGCTTTAGTGGGTTGGTGGTGAGAAAGTAGGTCCCCACCCCAATACCTTTCCCTATCAGCGTCCAAGACCCAGCCGGTGAGGCCGCGGTGAAAAAAACGGGACGGGCAGCACCCGTCCCGATAAGCCTGCCTAATCTCTTGACTATTCGAGGGTCGTTGGAAAGATATCCAACCAAAACTCAACAAAGTCAAGATTCCCTTCGGGGATTTCACTTGAGTCATGGCTCATACCGTCCCCTTCACCAGGTTGGTAATACCAATCGACATCGACTTCATAAAACGGCGGCGGTCCGGAGGGGATTTCCCTCGCTGGTAGGTAGTAACTACCCAACTCTACTTCGGCATCGGATTCGACGATGTTTGGGCGGCCACCACTTCCCCCGTCCATCTGGCCTTTATCGATAAAGCCCTCAGGCGACTTATGATGTGTGTAGGTCGTTATCGTTCCATTGCGATTCTCGGTGACGAACTGCCCCCAGCTGTAAGCGCTATCTAGCAAATCGTTGTCGGCGAGATCGATCTGGATTCTGATCGAACCATCGAGGGTCACCTCAACCGTCACCGACTCAATATCCCCGTTCGGGTTATCGATCGGGTCATCCGTGCCAACTATTACATTATCTCCGGTGGGGTCAGTAAAGGTTCTCTCCATGGGGACCCAGCCGACAGGTAGAATCGAGACCGTGTCACCGGGTGACGCGGCCCCCAAAAGGTCGACGAAATTGTCGGTAGGCAGCAATGTTAAATAAGCCTGCCAGCCGACCCAATCGACATCGAGCGTATAGTTCGTGTCTACCTGGGGGACGTATTCGAGCGTATAGTTGCCTTCATCATCGCTTGTCACCTCGGCGACCGGGTCGCAGGCATCCCCACATTCCAGTTCTATGATACGGACTTCCAGGTCCGGCGCGACGGGTTCATCCGCATCTTTGACGCCGTTGACGTTCATATCCTTAAAGAGAGAACCCACAACGACAACCCCAGCGGGTTGCGGTTCTTCTGTTTCTTCTTCGGAAATCGGTTCTGGCGTTTCTATCTCTTCGACATCCGTGTCGTCTTCGTCTTCAATGGGGACGACACACTCGAAGTCCATTGGCTTCTTCTCCCAACCCTTGATCTCTGCGTTGTTGTCCGCCCATTGAACGTAGACGTAGGGTTCAGCGACCATTTCACCCGATGAATCTGAGGCACCTTCTAACTCGCAGTCCGGTGCCTCTGAGCAGAAAACCTCGATAGGCTCCGACAACTGCTGTTTCGTTACCCTGCCTGTCGTCGCTCGAAGTACGGGGCGATTCGCCGCTTCAGCTAACTCATCGTCACTATCAAACCAACCATCGTGATCCCACAGCGAGATTTTAAATCTAATCGATTGCTCGCCCGGCGATCCTACCTCCAAGGAAACTTTCGCGGTGACAATGCCTGTTTCACCGCAGTGAAGGGGATTACTATCACTCTCCCAACTGATGTCGGTGATGGTCACATTCGTAGGTGGATCTGAACTACACCCCGATAGGAACAAAACTGCAGGAATGAGAATAAAAAGGATACACTTCGCAATCTTTGCCACGTTTACCTCCTCCAGGTAAATACCTTTGCCTATTAGAACATGGAATAGAGCGGTAGGAAGAGAGAACAGGGATGGAAAGTTTCAACGGTCGTAGTGTCGGGCTGACGAAGTGTTATGTAAGTTCCCCCCTGTATCAACCTCTTCTGAATATTATTATACATGATATAGGCTGATTTTGATGATGGAGCCAATAGGCGGGGATGGGAAATCCCCCTTGTCGTTGTGATAAGAATTGCGTATTGCGTATTTCGTAATCGTGCGACCGCAACACACAATACGCACTCCCGGGCTAACGATTTGACTAACGACCAACGACTACCCAACTATCTAACTACCTAACTATCTCCACCCCAGTTCACCCCTGGTTTGTTTCCCCTGAGGCGACCCCTAAGCGGAAGCTGTTCATCTGCACCCCCACGGCAGCCTGCCGGCAGTTATCAATCATCGCCTGCATTTCTTCTTTGCTTTTGTTTCCCAGATCGTAGACCTCGTTCATCAGTTCCAAGAACAGGTTATCCATGGGTTTATAAATGATGCCCAACAGCTTGACTGCCTGGGAGGGGATATCTTCGTAATTCTCCAAATCCAAATTGTTGTCCGTGATTTCATCGAAATATTCAAGGCCCAGTATGAACGACGAGCGCACGAAGTATGCCGTGATTTGCCCGCTTTTCTCCGATAGGGCGGAATTACGTTCTGTCGGTTCAGCGTCATCCGGGCGGCTGGCGTCGATTAATTCGAAGATGGGGTCCATCAAGGATGCCCCCAACACGTGGAATTGGTAGAGTTCTGCATCTGAAAACTGATACTGCTCGTGTTTCAATAAAATAGTCTTGATTTCCTCGACATCGGGATCATCCATAAACACCTCTATATACTATTATACATCCACTCTCCCATCTTTGTACTTCCCACCAAACCTAAATATCCTGTCCGCCCGATCGACTGACAACTAAAGACTAAAGACTAGCGACTAGAGACTACCCAACCAGACAACAAGGCAAGGGAAATAGTGTATATTTATGGTGTCTAGATTAAATAGCGATACTCACCAAACCTGATGGTTGCTCTTTGGCAGGCGGATTTATGAATGTACTCGTAGGCGATATTGGCGGGACCAAATCCCTCCTGGCGATTTTTTCCGCTGGTTCGATCCCCCACATGCTGCTGGTCGAACGGTCTTTTCAAAGTGGGGACTATGAGAACCTGGAGGCGATTGTCACCGAGTTTCTGGCAGAGACCGGGTTGACGGTCGAACGGGCTTGTTTTGCGGTGGCGGGGCCTGTCATCGCCGGGCGAGCCCAGGTCACCAACCTTCCCTGGACGGTGGATGCCGCCAGCCTCAAAGCAGCTTTCGGCTGGTCGGGCGTGGCGCTGTTGAACGACCTGGAAGCACTTGCCCACGCCGTAACCGCTTTGGGTCCGGAGGATATTCACACACTCAGCGAGGGCTTGCCGGTGGCCGGGGGGAATGTCGCCGTGATCGCACCGGGTACGGGTCTGGGAGAGGCCTTCCTGACCTTCAAGGGGGGGCGCTGTGAAGTCCATGCCTCGGAGGGCGGTCACGCCTCGTTTGCCCCGGTGGGTGCTTTGCAGATTGGTTTGTTGACTTACCTCAACCAACAGGGTTTCGACCACGTCGGCTTCGAGCGGGTCTGTTCCGGCGGCCTGGGGATCCCCACCCTGTATACTTACCTGAAATCGACCGGTATGCCCGAACCGGATTGGCTGGCAGCACAGTTGTCAGGGGCCGAAGATCCCACTCCTGTGATCTTATCCGCCGCCAATGACAGCAGCCGTCCCTGTGAACTGGCTGCCGCCGTCCTTGACTTGTTTGCCGCCATCTTGGGAGCTGAAGCGGGCAACCTGGCACTCAAAATCCTGGCGACGGGGGGGATATACCTGGGGGGTGGTTTGCCGCCGCGCATCCTGCCGGAGCTGCAGAAACCCACTTTCCTCGAAGCCTTACAAGGAAAGGGGCGCTTCCGCGATCTCCTGGTCGATATTCCGGTGCACGTTGTCCTCAACCCCAAAGCCGCATTGATGGGCGCAGCCTCGTTTGGTTTGGCAAAGTATCTTGATGGGGATTAGGCATCCTGTAATCTGTCAATACCCAATAGAGGTGCGTAGTTGGCGCTCAATCCTCCGGTATAATCATTTCGAGGTGAAAAGACATGAGTGGTATAACAAAAACCATCCCCCAAAAACACGGGATCGAAGCCGTTAACACGCTGTACGATGGGCCGGTGGGGGAGTTCGAATTCCACATGGCGGGGAAACCCTCTAAATTGAAGGTCGGCGATTACGTTTACACCATCTGGGACAATATGTTGATCGGGCGTTTGACCATCACCCGCATCGAAACCGGGGCCGTTAATCCCCAATCGGGAAAACCGCGCAGCCTTATCTTCGTCGCCACTCCGGGAGAGCGCCTGGCGGAACCTATCCCACGCCAGGGCCACCGGGGGACACGCTATTATGATGGAGTGGATTGGAAATAATACGGCCACGCCTGGATATTTTAGGCTTTGGTTGGCATAGGTGTTTATACAGCCTTTCTCACTTGATTGGCATTCCCTAAAAGTAAGAAAAGCAAAAAAGGTTCAGTCTACCCATTAGGAATGAAATGAGTGCTTGACATTTAGCTTTACCTAAATTATAATTTAGCGAAATATTACCTTATAGGTCTAAATCTGACTTGGAGGAAGTATGCTCAATCCATTATTGTTGATGATTATCGCTGCTGCAGTGATCGGAGCCAGCCTGGTCTTGTTCTGGCCGGCGACGGGCGTGATCCCCCGCTGGCGGTCGATGCGTAGGGTCACCGGGCGTGTGCTGCGCGAAGATACCCTCAAGCACATCCAGAAAATGGTGCACGCCGGGAAGAATCCCACGCTGATGAATGTCGCCGGAGCCATCGGGGTAGACCGCAATCTGGCTATGCAGGTCCTCACCGATCTTGAAGAGAGCGGCCTACTGGTGTGTGAAGGGGAGACCATCCGGCTGACTCCGGATGGCGAGTCGATCGCGCTGAACCTCATCCGCGCCCACCGATTGTGGGAGCAGTACCTCGCCGAGCATAGCGGATTTGATGAGACGGAATGGCACCTCATTGCCGACGAGATCGAGCACACCCTCACGCCGGAGCAGATCGACGAACTGGCCATCAGCCTGGGGCATCCGGTTTTCGACCCCCATGGGGATCCCATCCCTTCCCAGGAGGGTGAGGTGTGGGAACAGGTGGGGGAACCGCTTTCCAAAATTGGAGTGAACACCTTGGGCCGTATCGTACACGTAAGCGACGAGCCTGAGACCGTGGCAGCCCAGATTGTTGCTGAAGGTTTGTACCCCGGAATGGTCGTGCGGGTCACTGAAAACGATGCCCAACGGGTGCGTTTCTGGGTGGGGGAAGAGGAGCATGTCCTGGCCCCAATCCTGGCGGCGAACATCGCCGTCGTCCCCATCGAGGACGAAGTCCCTGAGGATGTGTCGATGGGCCAACCTCTGAACGGCCTCAAGCCTGGAGAGAAGGGGCAGGTGGTTTCCCTTTCCCCCCGCATCCGTGGGGCGGAACGCCGCCGTATGATGGACCTGGGTATCCTTCCCGGCACGGTCATTTCGCCGGAGTTCATCAGTCCGGGTGGGGATCCGACCGCTTACCGCATCCGTGATGCCTTGATCGCCATCCGCGGCGACCAGGCGCAGTGGATTCGGGTGGAGCCGGTCGGGTAGTTTGATAGTCTTTAGTCTATAGTCGTTAGTCTTTAGTAAAGTAACGTTATTTACAAAATGCAGAGTTTGCAATCATAAAAGATCGTGTTATTTCCATCTTCAATGATTTGGAATGACACGTAAATGAGGAATATCATGAGCGAAGAAAGCATCAACACATTACAGACCGCCGACCCCTGCGTGGGCTGTCCGGCCCACCGGGCTACCAACCTCCTCAAGCTGGGAGTCGATATGCAAGATTGGGATTACGTCGTTGCCCTGGCTGGCAACCCCAACGTGGGCAAGAGCACCGTCTTCAACGCCCTCACCGGCCTTCGCCAGCATACCGGCAACTGGCCGGGGAAGACCGTCACCCGCGCCGAAGGGGGCTTCGAGTACGGCGATGCCCGTTACAAGATCGTCGACCTGCCGGGGACCTATTCCCTCCTGGCGACCAGCCTGGATGAAGAGGTGGCCCGTAACTTTATCCTCTTCGGCCAACCGGACGTGACCGTCGTGGTCGTGGACGCTAATCGCCTGGAGCGCAACCTCAACCTCGTCCTCCAAATATTGGAGATCACCGACCGGGTGGTCGTGTGCCTCAACCTGATGGACGAGGCCAAACGCCACGGTCTGCAAGTGGACGACCGTCGCCTGGCGCGGGATTTGGGCGTACCGGTCGTGCCTGCTTCCGCTCGCTATGGAGTAGGCATCCCCGAACTGCTGGAGGCCATCCACGACGTTGCCTTGGGCAGGGTGCGCGCCAAACCCTACCGCATCAAGGCCGAATCACCAGCCCTCAAGCATGCCATTACGACTCTCTCGGATCAGATCCATACCCTCTATCCCGACCTCCCTAACCCGCGTTGGCTGGCTTTACGCCTATTGGATGGGGACGAGGAAATCATCCAGGCGCTGCAAAGCGGCGAGTTGGGCGAACTGCTAAACTTAGACGGGCAGCTTGAGGATCTGGAAGAGATGTCCCTCAAGGAGGCAGCTGTATGAGTGATAAAAGTAAACTTTCACCAACAGATATCTTAAGATCTGCACAGCAGCTTCGTGCCCAGGTGGGAGTGGATTTCCACGAAAAGCTGGTGGAATCCATCTACACCGATGCCTCCCGCATAGCCGACCGGGCTATAACTCGACCGGAAAAACCACTCCGTTTCGACTTGGACCGCACGATCGATAAAGTTGTCACCAGCCGGACGTGGGGGTTCCTCATCATGCTCCTGCTGTTCACCCTCGTCTTTTGGCTGACCATCTCCGGGGCCAACGTTCCCTCCTCCCTACTCGCCAACCTGTTGCTGGATACCGTCCATCCCTGGCTGAAAGGATTGGCAGCCAGTATCGGGATGCCCTGGTGGCTGGACGGCCTGCTCATCGACGGGATGTACCTGGCGACTGCCTGGGTCGTGAGCGTGATGCTCCCACCCATGGCGATCTTCTTTCCCCTCTTTACCTTATTGGAGGATTTCGGCTATCTGCCTCGGATGGCTTTCAACCTCGACAACATCTTCCGCAAGACCGGAGCGCACGGCAAGCAGGCCCTCAGCATGATGATGGGCTTCGGTTGCAATGCCGCCGGGGTGATCGCCACCCGCATCATCGACAGCCCACGAGAGCGACTCATCGCCATCATCACGAACAACTTTGCCCTGTGCAACGGGCGTTGGCCGACGCAGATCCTCATCGCCACCCTCTTCATCGGCGGGATGGTCCCTGCCTATCTAGCGGGGATTATTTCAGCTCTCTCTGTCGTGGCGATTGCCCTCCTAGGGGTGCTGCTGACCCTGTTCTTTAACTGGGTCTTGTCGCGCTCGGTGCTGCGGGGCGAGGTCTCGACCTTCAGCCTGGAACTGCCGCCTTACCGGCCGCCGCGCATCCTCCAAACGCTGTATACTTCTCTCATCGACCGCACCATCTACGTGCTGTGGCGGGCGATTGTTTTCGCCATGCCTGCCGGGGCACTCATCTGGTTGAGCGCCAATATCACCATCGGGGGCGTCAGCATCGCCGAGCACCTTATCCAATGGCTGAACCCCTTCGGGCTGCTCCTCGGTCTGAACGGCGTTATCCTGCTGGCTTACGTCGTAGCGATCCCGGCTAATGAGATTGTCATCCCTACGATTTTGATGTTCACCGTCTTGTTCTCCAACCTGGGGGGCGTGGGGGCTGGTGCGGGGGTGATGTTCGAGCTGGAGTCAACTGCAGCCACCCTGGACGTATTCCATGTTGGGGGCTGGACGTTGCTAACGGCTGTCAACTTGATGCTCTTCAGCCTGATCCACAATCCCTGCTCGACGACCATCTACACCATCTACAAGGAGACCGGCAGCCTCAAGTGGACGGTTGTTTCGGCTCTCCTGCCCCTGGTCATGGGCTTCATCGTTACCTTCTTTGTGGCTCAGATATGGCGCTTGGTGGAGATGTTGTGAAGTAGGGAGCTACGATACTATAGAATTAATAAACCTAACAAATGATGAAAGCCTGTCAGGTTTATTCTTTATCGATGACCTCTCCAGTGTTGGGATTAATGTATATGTGCAAGTAATTGTAACAACGATGGTCAGAACATGTAGCAAAAGAAACTACCCAATCGAGTGTATTTTCTTCAAACTCATTTTCATTACACCAGCCCAATGTCATTTGGCCGGTGCCCCCTGGATGATAGAGTTTTCTATCTCCCCCATTCTCTAAACCAATTTGTGCTATTTCGACACTATCGATTTCGACTGAGTCGAATTCTATTGGGATTGAATTGCTACAATAATATTCGGTTGTCGTACTTGAACAGTTAAAACCAATACATTTTACAGGCAAGTATAAATTGGGATCTGTAGTTGTCGTCTTTGTACAGTGTGAATTCAAACACTTTACAGACATATAAACATCAGTATTTTTGGGAAATTTAAATAAGAAAACTACATCTTTTTCTTCCCCACGATTATTTGGCCCAATGATTGGGATATGAATTGAAATTAATTGTGCTTTATCACTCCATGACATAGCGATTTTATTTGCTTCCGTGAATATCTCTTTTACTGAAAGTACTTCAATCTTATGGAATTCATCGATTTTCTGTAATTCTTCGGGTGAATAACCAAATTGGAAAAAACCGAGTCCTATCAAGATGGTCGATAGACCTGCCAAGACGACGATCAATCTGGCTCTTGCCATTATTTTCTGCTCGGCAAAAAACTTCTTCAATCTGTTCTCTTGGAAATAACTCTGGCTTGCTTTTCTAATTGTGTAGAGTTTTGAAGCTGTACGCGGATTATCGTGACTGATTCCCACAATGAATACCCCAATCATACTGACAATCGCGCCTGCACCTATAACCATCTCCCCATAATCATGCAGGTCACCTTTACCCTCAGCCAAGAAGTACACACCTGTCACGATAATTGTGAAAATATCTAAAAGAATCACCCAGCCAACAAACTTTGCCAGACTTGTAAAGGAACGCTTTTCCTCCTCCATTGTAAGAAATATCCTCCTGTTTATTCATCGAGACCTTTCTTAAAACAAGAAGGTTCGATTGCTACATCTTACAATACCAATGGGAAATAACAAGTCTCATTAAGTATGGGGATTGGCAATCAGTTGATTGGGGATTATGTAATTAGGGATCGATATAATAATAACCTGACTTTTTCTCCCAGATTGCACTGTTAGTCTAAGTGTTGGCTGGCAAGTTATCCTTGATGTATTGCACGATTGTCCGGAAGGGGGCCGTCCAGATTTCCTGCTGTCGAGCCAACCACTCGATAAACTGCTTATGTACCTCTGTATCCGAGTACAGTTCGTGCGTTCCTGCCCCCACGCCGTGGAATACCAGGGCCGCCCATCCCCCGCTCTCACGGGCCTGTTCTACAATCTGCTTCAAACCTTCCAGCGGACGCCTGTCACCCATGATGCACCCTACGTTGAAGAAATTTAGTTCGTGATCCGGCTGCACGATCCGGTTTGTCATCACCCCGCGCACGGCGAAAAACAACTCTTGCAGCAGGGGTTCAATAGATTCTTCCTCATCACCCCGTCCAACGGACATGTCTCCGCAGGTGCTGGCATAACTGCGGGTCCTTCGCCCATCCAGCAGGTGCAGGGCAAGATTGGCCACTTCCAGTTCGGCGCGCATGTGTTCGAGTGTGTAGCGGCTGAGGTCGTAGCGGTCGTCCAGCCAGGGGTAAGGCTCGGGGACCCCCTGGCGGCAGGGATGGAAGATCGAATGGTTGCCGAGTTCGTGGCCGGCTTCCGCAAGGCGCTTCCACTCGTCGGGTTGCTGGCACAGGTCACTCAGTGTCATGGGAAAGAAACTGGCGTGCAGGTCGTGACGGCGCAGGAGCGGTTCGACGAATGTGTAATGAACGGGAAGGCCGTCATCGTATGAAAGTGTAACAGCGCCCTGGATCTGGTCGGGCCATGTGAATTTTTGTTCCATGCTAAACTCCCTGAGTTTCCTTTCGTTTACTAAGGATGGATTTTAGCACAGGATATTGCTTCCACAATAATGATTTGATAGCACACAATATTAAAAAAGACCTGACGGTAACCCGTCAGGTCTTAGAGTTTTTTGAATATAAAGGGAAGGAATTTACCGATAAGATTAGGGCTTGCCTCCCTGTCCCTGCCCTTGCCCTTGTCCTTGTCCGTTCCCACCCTGTCCCTGGTAATACTGCCAGTACCCGCCATCACAGGTCCAGTATACGCCGTCTCCGCTGCCGTCTTCGTTCTGGCCTTCAACGACTTCCCCTGCCAATGTGGGATCACAGGTGCCTCCGAGCTGGGGAACGCCATCGCCTGTTCCCGCTCCCTGTCCGTCACCTTGACCAGCACCCTGTCCAGCGCCTTGACCTTCCCCCTGTCCCCCGCTGCCGGGGTCCTGGTTCTGTCCACCAGCGTCTTCGGGCTTACCGGGCTGATCTTGGTCCTGCTGACCTTCACCCTGCGGTTCTCCTGGGCCGGCACCGTTGGGGCTGCCGGGCTCCTCATTGGGTCCACCCTCACCAGGTCCGTATCCGGCGCCGTTCTCTGCGACGCAGATGGTCTCTTGCAGCTTATCCTGGATCTGGGTTTGGTCCTGTAGACGTGTTTGAAGCTGCAGCAGGTCTTGTAGTTGAGAGCTAATCTGTGTTTGAATGCGAGTGTTGAGGGACTCCTCGGAGCCTGCATCCTCGTAGCTGATCCGTGACCGGGTCTGGGTGAGTTGATCCATGTCCTCGTTATATTCGTCCAGTGCCGTCTCAATCCATTTGTAATTGCCCATCTCGGTCAGGGCTTCGATTTCTTTGATGTCCTCTCCCATGAAATCCAATAAGAGGTCGACGTCGCCTTCGTCTCCGGACAAAGCCAACTGTAAATCCTCCACGGCGTTTTTAACCCCATAGAGGGTGTCGCCAGGCAGAGAATCTTCAGAAGCATAGGCAACGCCGGTCCCCCCGGCAAATAAAGAAGCCGTAAATGCTATGATAAGTAACCAATTCATTGATAATCTCCTTCGATAAGATTGTTTTCCGGTTCGTTCCTTACGACCCTTACGACGGATAGAACGTGAAAACGTTACAGGTTGGGGGTGATCGGGTAAAAGGTTTTCCAATCTTATCCGGGCGACTTGTCGAAAAACCGGGCGGGGGGAGATGGGAGGGGAGTCTTGAATCGTTTGGAATGTGGAGAGCAGTTCACGCAGTTCGTCTCGGTGCGCGGGATAACGGGCCAGACACTGTTCGACGGTGGCCCCTCGTTTTTCAATCGCTTCCAGGCATTCAGCGAATAGTTTTGAAATCTGTTTATCCGTCATCGGCCGATCCCTTTTCCAATAATTTTCGCAGTCTTTTCAAGCCGCGGTATTGGAGTACTCTCACGTGGCCTTCATCGATGTCGAGGATTTCAGCCGCTTCTGCATGGCTGATCTGGTTGAAGAATCTCAATACGATGACCTGGCGGTAATTATTCTCCAATTGGGCGATTGCACGTACCAAAGTCTGGTTCTCCTGTTCCCTCTCTACGAGGTTTTCAATGTTGAAATTGTTATCTTGAAACACGGCATTGTCTTCCAGCATTTCCGGGTGATTTTTCCGAATCTCATCAACGATAAGGTTGTGTGCGATCCTGTAAATCCATGCCCGGAAATTTTTTATCTTCTTCCGGCTCTTGGGCAGTGCTTCCCAGGCTTTGAGGAAAGTCATTTCGGTCAGGTCTTCAGCCTCCTGGTGGTTGAACAGCCGGAAAAAAACATAACGGTAAATTTCATCCAGATAACGTTCGTACAAATTTCCAAAAGCGCCTTTATCACCTTTGGCAGCCTGATCGACTAATTTTGCGTCTGGGATGGTCATTCTGTGTTCGATATTTTCTAGTAGTTATGACGGGGGTTTGGGGGAAACGTTACACCCGTCTGCGGGTTTTTCGATGCCCTAACTTTTGGCATCCTGATTGTTCCTCTTGATTGTAAAGACGAATTTCTTTTGCGTCAATCATAAACAGGTATGGAATGTGAAAGCCTACCCTTTAATTCCTCTAAAAATGATTTGACAAATGTCAAAATAGAGGATACAATCTGATTAGCAGGATATCAAAATAGAAAATCAATATTAATTCGAGGTATTTCAAATGGAAGGAAGAGGCAACACGGAATTTTGCAGCGAACATGAGCAGTATATGCACATCTTTGAATCTGATTTATCGGAGCTCGAGAAGGTCGCCAGGGCTTTCGACATGGTCACAGGGCAAGTCCTGGAAAGTGGACAAAAGGACCTGGAGATGTACAAAGCCATGAGCGATAAGGAGTCGCTGGTCAAAGAACAGATCAAGCTGGAGACCATCCGGTTTGCGCGGGGCGTCTTCAACCAGGCCTATACTCGAGTGATGGGAAGGAGCGCCTGGGATGAGTAAAACCACGTCCGAAGAGAATCTGGAAGCCAGAGCGCAGCTCTTTAAAGCATTGGGGCACCCTGCCCGTCTGCTGATCCTCAACCTGATCAAGATGAAGCCCAGGCACGGGGAAGAGCTTGCCGAGATCCTGCGCCTCAAACCGGCGACTATCTCCCATCACCTCGGCAAACTCACCGAAGCAGGACTGCTGACCGCCAAAAAGGACCAATATTACCAGACCTATTCCCTCGTCAGGCGCGTGCTGGACAGGTCGTTGCAGGAAGTCGTCCACATCCCCCAAATGGATTTATCCGTGGGGGTGGAAGAGGATGCCTACCGCAAGAAAGTGCTGCGGAGCTTTTTCAAGCATGGGCAGCTCGTCCAGATCCCGGCGCAGTATAAGAAGCAGTTGATAATCCTGGAGAAGCTGGCGGATGAGTTCGAACCCGACCAGCGGTACACGGAGAAGCAGGTCAACCAGATGTTATTAGAGTTCCACGAAGACGTGGCTTCACTGCGCCGAATGTTGATCGACCACAAACTGATGGCCAGGGAGAAAGGCATCTATTGGCGCTTGGAGGGAGAAAAGGAAACTGAAGGGTAGAGGTGAGGTTTTTCTAGAAATAACCACTCGGACGCGAAAAGGATAGGCATTGATTGGCTTTATTACCATATTTAGTACAGTGGAAGATATAGGCAAGCTGCTATAAAACCCCTAAATTTGGGCTGCCCCTCAAAAATAACCAGAGGAGAAATGAAAACTAATATGGATACAAATTGGAAACCCCTTTATCGTATCGGCGGTATCGCCGCCTTGATCTTCATCGTGTATTCATTGACTACCTTGATAATCGCCTTTTCGATTGGATTTCAACCTGAAACCGTCTCTGAAATTTTCGATCTATTGCAGGAGAATAGGATCATCGGCCTGCTGCGCATGGATGTGTTAACAGTCATCTTCATCCCCCTATACTATCCACTGTTCTTGAGTATATGTATTGCACTTAGGAAAAACCACGTATCATACACGACGCTTGCCGCCCTTCTCGCTTTTGCAGGTATTACACTTTTTCTGGCGACCCCATCTGTCTTTTCTTTGATCCCACTGAGCGATCAATATGCAGCAGCGACGACAGCTGCCGAACAATCGCAGTTGTTGGCGGCCGGAGAGGTGCTTCTCGCTTCAGATATGTGGCATGGCACCGGGGCCATGCTTGGCGGTATCCTTTTGTTTATCGCTGAGTTGGCTTTGTCGGTCATCATGTTGTACAGCGGTGTCTTCAGCAAGGGAACTGCCGTTGTGGGTATTATCACGTATGGGCTTGATATCTCTCACTTTATCGTTGGCGCTTTTTCCCCACAGGCCGGGGAAATCATTATGATGATCGCCGGGACGCTGTATTTGATTTGGTTCATATTGGTCGCCCGGGACCTTTTCCGGTTGGGAAAAGAAAGCTAACATTTCAAAAGAGAAGGCTTATTTAGAATAGATAAATGTCTATTATCTGTCTACGTATATATGCTTGAATTCCCCCGGAAAATCATCCGGCACTTCCGCCTGATACTTCCTCTTTGGAAAGCCATCCCCTTCCGGTAAAACAATCTTGTAGGCGTGGAGTATCAATCGGGGGGCTTCTTCTTCCCCGCCGCCGTACAAAAGGTCTCCCAGGATAGGCGTACCTAAGTATTGCATGTGGACGCGCAACTGGTGTGTGCGGCCGGTCACCGGCCACAATCCTACCAATGTCCTCTTATCCCGGCTTTCGATGACCTTATAACGGGTCTCGGCGTGTTTCCCTCCCTTTTCGACTACCACCATCCTGTCCCGGCGTTTGGGGTCAGTGTCCATACGGGTGGAGATAACGCCTTGTATATCCAGGCGATTACCTCCCTTCACCACAGCCAGGTATTCCTTTTCAACCGTTCCTTCCTTGAAAGCCCGGTCGAGATAAGCGTTCATGGGGCCGGGGCGGGTCAGCAGACATATCCCGGACGTGTCCCGGTCCAGGCGGTGAAAGAGGTGCACTTCCCCGAAACGTGTTTCCGCCAGAGAAAGAAGGTTCCCACCACCCCCGGCGCGGGTCGCCTGAGAGCGCAGCCCGGCGGGTTTGTTCACGATGATGAGGTCTTCTTCTTCGGCCACGATCCAGGCACTATCGAAGGTCTTTAGGATACGGGGCTTGTCTTTGGGTGGGTCGGTGACGGTGATCTGATCTCCATCCATCACCTCCCATGAGCCCAGCCAGACGGTTTTCCTGTTGACCTTCACTTTCCGGGCGTTCAGGGTGGTTTTTATTGCCCGTCGTCCCCAATGGGGGAACTGCGCCCTCAGGACTTTATCCAGGCGAGTTGATGCCCCCAATCCCTTCACCACAAATTCGACTTTTTCACCCAAGATTTATCCAGCCTTCCAGCGTGCCGTGATAGCCTGGCTGATCTTTCTGCCGGCACTCACTTCGGTACTGACTAAATCCCCGTATTCCAATTTCCCACCGAAGCCTTTCATCATCGCTTCGATATAAGGAACAAGGACTTCGGGTGATCGTTCCAGGGCGTAAGCGGTTACGACCATGAATAGTGGAGAATCACTCAGCACTTCCCCTAGGGTTTCGCACAGCGTCCCAAAACCTTTAAAGAACTCCCAGCGCTCCTTCTTGGGTCCTAGCCCGTACTTGGGCGGGTCAAGGATTAGCCCTTCGTAGCGGCTGCCGCGCTTCACCTCCCGGCGGGTGTATGTAAAGGCGTCTTCGACGATCCAGCGAATGGGGCGATCTTCGAGACCATTCAAAACCTGATTTTCCCGTCCCAATCGGACAGCCCTTTGGGATGCGTCAACGTGGGTCACCGCCGCGCCGGCGCGGGCAGAAGCCAGACTCGCTAACCCGGTATACCCGAACAGGTTTAGGACACGGATTCGCTGCCCTGCACCCCAGACCAATTCCTCGATCCAGTCCCAATGGACGGCATTCTCCGGGAAGACGCCCACCTGCTTGGAGACATCCACCTGGCACCAGAACCGCAGTCCCCGGTAATTCATCGCCCATTTGGTTTCGATCTCCTCCCTGAAGACCCATTCACCCCCACCGCCCACTTCATTGGGGATATACTCTGCTTCTGTTTTTGTCCACTCACTCTCAGGTAGGGCGGGGCGCCAGACGGCCCGCGGCTCGGGACGCACCAGGCGGTATGGCCCAAACTGCTCCAGTTTGCGCCCTTTCCCGCTGTCGAGGAGTGCGTAGCTCTCCCAACGCGGGGCGGTGAAAGTTTTCTGCACAGGCATGACTCAAGGATATCACATTTGGGAGGTGGATTTATTTTGAGGAATCATGGATATATAAGGTCGGCAAGAAGGAACTGATATCGCAAAATAAGTATTTCGCTGTATAATGCAAATTAGTCACGATTCTTTTTTCTCACGGCAACCTTATAGCAATATCATAGCGTGAAGTCATTGAAGCTCACTAACAGGTTTAGTGAGCTTTTGTTTGGTGGGTAACTTATGCTGTCTTTGTGGAGGAAAACCTATGAATAAGCTCGTTTATCTTTGTGTTTTATCTATCCTATGCGTCCTGTCCTTTACAGGATGCGGCCCTGGAGAGGCAACAACCGCCCCTTATGAAGATTTTGAATGGGGCGCACCCACCCCTGATGCAAATTCAGCGCAATTAGAACTTCAACCAATTGCACAGGCTGCCTCGATCATCTTCTACAACGGCACAGTCTTGACCATCGATGATAACTTCTCCATGGCGGAAGCTGTGGCAATCAAGGGGAACAAAATCTTGGCGGTTGGATCCGATGAAGAAATCCTCGACCATCAATGGGAGAATACCATCACGATCGACCTCCAGGGGAAAACACTTATGCCGGGATTTGCCGATGGGCATAATCATTTTTTGTCGCAAAATATGGGACGTGTGAACCTGGAGGGAGCACAAGAGTTTGCCCTCATGTATGGCTATACTTCAATGACCGAGATGGCCGGATATGAGGAGTATATCGACGATATGCTAACGGCAGAGTCGAATGGCGAACTTCGTATTCGACTGAATATTTTCCCTATGTATAACGAAGGGGTACTGAACGAAGATGGCGAGACTTTGATCACCGAGGAATGGTATCCAGCAAATAATCCCATTCTCGACCATGACCGTATGGTACGGATTCCCGGAATCAAGGTCTTTGTGGATGGGGGAAATTCTCCCGGGCGCGGCTGCGCTGCCATGAGCGAACCCTATTCCGAGGAACGCCAGCAGGAAGAATGGTTCCAAGAATGTTGTTTTAGCGAGTATGGTGATTTGTATTTTAATCACATCCATGGAGAACATACTTTTCTTTATCATGGGTTGACACTCAACCAAGTTGTGGCGGATGCCCAGGCGGCGGGATACCGCGTCGCTTTCCACGCCGTGGGAGATCAGGCTATCGAAGATACGCTTGATGCGATCGAATACGCGCTGGACGGTCAGTCGAACGATCACTTCCGCCACCAGATACAGCACAGCACCTTGATCCGGGACGAGGCTATGTTGAATCGATACGTAGAAATGGGCGTGTTGAGTTCCATTCGGGGGCATTTCCATTCATGCTATTCTTATGGATACGATTGGGAAATGTTTCTCAACAGATATGCACTACCGGGGCTGGGTGTCCATACATACCTGGAAACCGATTTTGGCTGGGGTCGGTGGATTTACAAGCCGTTCGATCCCTTTGTCAATTTGTGGGGTCTGGTCACACTCAAGCAACGTGATCAAAACAACATCGGTAACATCTGTGATCCCCCTCCGGTTGTATCTTCAGACCATGCTATCTCGACTAAATTGGCGCTGGCAATGATGACGATTGAACCGGCTTACGCGGTTTCTCAGGAAGAATATCTGGGCAGCATTGAACCGGACAAATTTGCGGATTTGATTATCATAGATAAAAACCCGCTCTTAGCCGATCCTGACGACCTCATGGATAATGTGGTCTTGATGACGATGGTGGGTGGGAATACAGAATATTGCAAACCTGGCCAAGAGGTTTACTGCCCCTGATAAGGATTCTGATTTGATCGTAAAGGATAGAGATGTATATGAAGGAAAGGGGGGAGGAAGTGTTTCTTTTAGTTTTTCAAGGAGTTCTTGTCATTTACCCCCAAACAAATTACTTATTGGCGGCTGCCAAGCCCGAAGATTTTTGGGGAAAGGCGGGTGCCGGCAGCTTCAATGACATCCATGCACTTGGGCCGCAACCCCGTTGGGCGTAGGCGCCCCATCACCTTGCCGTCCTCGTACCCTGTCTGCTCGAAAGCGAAAATATCGGTCAGGGTAATGACATCGCCTTCCATACCTTCAACTTCAGTAACATATGTGACCTTCCGTGTGCCATCCTGCAGCCGGTCTGTGTGGCAGATCAAATCGATTGCTGATGCGATTTGTTCGCGAATGGCTCGCATGGGAAGGTCAACCCCGGCCATAAGGGTCATCGTCTCGATGCGCGCAATAGTATCGCGGGGCGAGTTGGAGTGGGCAGTCGTCATTGAGCCATCATGGCCGGTGTTCATCGCCTGGAGCATGGCCAAAGCAGCGCCATCACGGATCTCACCGACCACGATTCGGTCGGGACGCATATGTAGTGAATTTACCACCAGGTCCTGGATGGTAACTTCACCTTCTTCTTCGATATTGGGTGGTCGAGATTCAAGAGTAATCACATGCTCCTGCCGCAATTGAAGCTCAGCTGCATTCTCAATAGTGACGATTCTTTCCTCACTAGGGATGAAGCTGGATAAAATATTGAGAAAAGTGGTCTTACCAGAGCCGGTGCCCCCCGAAATAATTATGTTCAGGCGGTTTTTAACACAGGCCTTGAGGAATTCCAAACATTCTGGTGTGATAGAACCCCATTCTACTAGCTGTTCGAATGTAATTGGCACTTTGGAGAATATTCGTATGGTAAGCGATGGTCCAACCAGGGATATGGGTGGTATCACTGCGTTTACACGGGAGCCATCAGGCAAACGAGCGTCCACAAATGGGCTGGATTCATCAATCCGGCGTCCCAAAGGAGATACGATCCGGCTGATAATCCGTTTTACATGATCATCGCTATCAAAAGATGTTGGCACACGGACCAGTTTACCTTTACGTTCAATATAAATATTCTTCGCCCCGTTGACCATTATCTCCGTTATTGACTCATCCTCAAGGAAGGGCTGCAAAGGACCATAGCCAATAATCTCAGCGGCGATCGCTTCAAAGAGACGGTGTTTTTCTTGCCGGCTTAGTACAATTCTCTCTCTTGATAACGTTTCCTCGAAGATATTGAGGATAGTCTTCCGTATCTCATCCACACGAGTCACGTCCGTCTCTAAGTCCACCTCTCCATAGAGTCTGTTTTGAATGCGAGTTTTCAGGTCAGAATAAAGATCCAGTTTCGTGTCTTTCCTTTGTGAAGCAGACCTTCGAGACTGCAATGACGAAAGGCGCGAACCCCCCGATCCGTCACCAAGTCGTGTTTCCCCTTGCTGACCACTTGATTCAGAACGCTTTTCTGGTTCCTGGTTTTTTCCCAATCTTTCTAACAGTGACATTTTCACACTTCCTACATGGCGAAACCACCCCCCACAGGCACTGTGAATTCTGTTCTGCTAAACCTGTTCGATTGTCGATATTTGTTTTTTCTATTATATATGATATTAGCGCTTCTACATCATTTCAATTCAACAATTCTAATGTTGTTTTTTAGAATACAGACCATAATCGTGCGATAAGTGGGTTCTAATGATCTCCTAATTTACCATTGAGATACAATTTCATGGATGTATATAGAATAAATTGAGAATTTCAACAATTTTTGGGAAATTTATAAAAAAGGAAATCCAAAGAATAATTATTACCTGAAAAAGGATAGAGTGATTTCAAGTAAATCCTTCATCAGTAGATATTCCTATGATTTCCCATCCTTTTCTGGTCTCATACTCCATGGAGCCATTATCCACTCGGGCAAGCATATCAACAAACAAATCTACTGAACAAATCGTCTTCAGGTAAAATATTGTTCGAACATTTATTATGCTGATAATTTAATATAGAAAGGCAGGAAAATCATGACGAAAGACAAGGATTATGTTGAGAATGTATCGATAACTATCCTGATAGATAACAAGGCTGATATTATCGTGAAATCAAATGATACCGTCGTGTACTTTACAGAAAAGCCATTGTTGGCCGAACATGGCTTTTCTGCTTTGATACAGCTTGATAGGGCAAACGAGAAAATACTCTGGGATGCGGGCGTGTCTGAAAAAGCGCTCATAGAGAATATGCACCGTATGCGGTTGGACCCTCGGGATATTTCGATCATTGCGCTCAGTCATGGTCACTTTGACCATTTCGCCGGTATGACTACCTTGTTGAAGGAAATGGACCTGACCCCCGAGGCAAAAGAGTGGGGGAAAAAAGCCTCCCAAAAAGAGATCGAGGACTATATTGAGGATAGTAAAATCCCCATCGTGGCTCATCCTGCTGCATTTCGGGAACGCTGGAGTAAAAAAGACGATGGTGTACTTGAGGGACCTTTTCCATCCCCCCCGACACAAGAGTGGGAGGCAGTGGGCGCGAAAATTATCTTATCACCCGAACCGTATCGACTGGGTCATGGTTGTTGGACAACCGGATATGTTCCCAGGAAAAGTTTTGAGAAAATCGGCAGGCCGACCCGGTTATTTTACCGGAATGGATCTGATTTCCTGCCCGATGATTTGGATGAAGACCAAGCCATTGTCATCAATGTAAAAGACAAGGGGTTGGTTGTGCTGTCTGGCTGTGCCCATTCAGGTATCGTGAACACTATTAATCACGCAAAAGAGTTTACGGGAATCGACACAATCTATGCCATTGTCGGCGGCTTCCATCTGGCGCGGGCTAGTGCAGATGAAATTAAGAAAACCATCGATTTCATCAAAAAAGAGAAACCAATGTATGTCGTGCCCAGCCACTGCACGGGTTTTCAAGCGATTAGTAGATTTGCGCAGGAAATGCCTGATGAATTCATTGAGGGCATCGTCGGGACAACGTATGTTCTCTAGAGACTCTCTTCCCTCTCTTTTATGGTAGAGGCGAAAGTAGCAATCAGGTATCAGATAAGTCAATAACCGCGTCTGATTAATCAAATTTGAATAAAGACAAACCTGTATAGATAATTTCTGCGTTAATAAAAATCTCCTCTCGATTGCATTGTCAGCTTGGAGGGAAATTACGCAATTATTGTTTCCTCATAATTCACGGAGTTGTTTATTTGAGATGGGAATTAATTTCAACAATCAGGTCTTCTATGATACTTGAATAAGAGGGATCATCCCCAGTCGCATCGACGTGGATGGCGGGGATTGACGAGTTTTTCGACAGCCACTCTTCGATCAGGTTTTGAAGTGCAGCCAGGTCTTTTGATTTTGCGATTTCTATATTGCGTTCCCTTTTTGCCATTCTTGCAGTGAGAATAGGAACTGGCGCAGTGAGATGAATGATGAGATCAGGCGGGGGCAGAGACCGGCGTAAGGTTGAATACAAACGACCACATAAGCGATACTCTTCGGCATCCAGAAAAGTTTTGCGATGAAAGTGTTTGGTGAAAACGTGAAAATCCTGGTCTAACCCGCCATCCTGAACACCAACGATATCGTGCTCCCTTATATATATTTCCTGTTCGGCTCGAAATAAGAGAAAGTCCACCTGATTCGGGAGGGAGTAACTTTTTAAGTCATCTTGAAATTTCCTTTGAAACGGTCTCTCGTCCGTTTTCTCAAGAAATGCGATGAAAGGAGCAGCTTCACACAGCTTTGTTGCCAGCGTTGTTTTCCCTATCCCGCTATTCCCAACGACCGTAATCAACTTGCCCATAAGTGCTTCCTCTCAAGAAGATAGAAGGGACTTCGATATCATATTTATGCTTTGGCTTGAACCATGTTTTTTAGGTATTTACCCGTATGGCTTTCCTCGACGAGGGCAACCTCTTCGGGTGTGCCTGCCGCCACCACATATCCGCCCTTTTCTCCGCCTTCAGGCCCCAAATCGATGATCCAGTCGGCTGTCTTAATCACATCCAGGTTGTGCTCGATGATGATGACAGTATTCCCCGCGTCCACCAATCGATGGAGGACGTCGAGTAATCGCTGGATATCTGCGAAGTGTAAGCCGGTAGTGGGCTCGTCCAGGAAGTAGATGGTCTTTCCGGTGGCAACCCGGCTGAGTTCCTTAGCCAGTTTGACTCGCTGCGCCTCCCCCCCGCTGAGTGTGAGTGCGCTTTGCCCTAATTTGATGTAATCCAGCCCGACATCGTGGAGGGTCTTCAAGATGCGGTGGATCTTGGGATGGTTCTCGAAGAAGATCATCGCTTCTTGAATGTCCATGTCGAGGACATCGGCGATGTTCTTTTCTTTGTATTTGATTTCGAGGGTTTGGTGGTTGAACCGTTGTCCATCACATTCTTTACATTTCACCCACACATCCGCCAGGAAGTGCAGTTCTACTTTTTTATATCCGTAGCCTTTGCATGCTTCACATCGCCCGCCTTTAACGTTGAAACTAAAACGCCCTGCTTTGTATCCCAACGCTTTGGCTTCTTTTGTCATGGCGAAGACTTTGCGGATCTCGCCGAGCACACCTACGTAGGTGCCCGGATTGGAACGCGGGTTGCGCCCGATGGGTGACTGTGTGATATTGATCACTTTGTTGATTTGTTCGATCCCCTCAATCGATTCGTGTTTTCCGGGGATCGACTGGGCATTATGCAGGGCGCGAGCTAAAGCCGGGTGGAGTGTCTGGGCGATCAGGCTGCTCTTGCCTGATCCGCTTACGCCGGTGACACAGGTCAGCGTGCCGAGGGGGAAATGTACGTCGATATTTTTCAGGTTGTGCAAAGAAGCGCTATGGATGATCAATTCCCCTTGGGATTTTCGCCGTTCCCGTCCATTAGGGGCTGTAACTTCCAATTTACCGGAGAGATATTGCCCGGTGAGGGAATCGGCGTGGGCCATGACTTCAGCGGGGGAACCTGCTGCCACGATATCCCCGCCTAACACGCCTGCCCCCGGACCCAGGTCGATGATCCAATCTGCAGCGCGCATGGTGGCTTCGTCGTGTTCGACGACCAATACAGTGTTCCCGATATCCCTGAGGTGCATGAGGGTTTCCAGCAAGGCTCGATGGTCGCGGGTATGCAGACCGATGGATGGTTCATCCAGGATATAAATGACGCCTACCAGCCCACTGCCGATCTGGCTGGCCAGTCGGATTCGCTGTCCTTCGCCGCCTGATAGGGTTGGTGCAGACCGGTCCAGGTTGAGGTAATGCAGACCCACATTGCGGATGAAGTTCAACCGTTGGTAGATTTCATCAATGAGTTCATCTGCGATCTGTCGTTGTTCTTCGTTCAGCTTGTCGGATAACTGCCCGACCCAATCGTGAATGGCTTCGATGTTCCAGGAGGTGAGTTCAGGGAGGCGTTTCCCATCAAGGGTTACGAAACGCGCTTCAGGATTCAATCGTTCTCCCTCGCAAGCGGGGCAGGGGAGCCTACTCATAAACTGCATGTAGTAGCGTTTGGCGCTTTCAGATTTTGTTTGTCTGAAGAGGCGGTTGATGTGATAAATCATCCCCCGCACAGGCCGGTGGCTTTGTCCCGCCCAGGAACCATCTTCGGATTTATAGGAAAAATGTAATTTCTCTTCCCCGGACCCATGAAGGAGTGCATGGCGGAAGTCTTTTGGTAGTACGCTCCAGGGTTGTTCCAGGTCGGCGTGATAGTGGTCCGCAATAACTTGAAGCTGTTGGATAGACCAGCCCTTGCTTTTCTTCCTCAGGTTTCCATAGTATGCAGAAGCGCCATCCATCAGGGACAGGTTTGGTTTGCTTATGATCAAGTCTGGATCGACCTGGAGTTTGATACCCAATCCGTTGCACTCCGGGCACATCCCCAGTGGAGAGTTGAAGCTAAATAATGGGGGCTGGAGTTCGTGAAAGCTGACCTCACAATCTGGGCAGGCGTTGTGTTCGCTCAAGATAATCTCTTCATCATCGAGTTTCACGATAAGCGTTCCCTCTCCTGAACGCAGTGCGGTCTCAACGGAATCAAATAGACGGGTTTGGAACTCACCGGCATCATCTTCTTGTGGGACGACCATGCGGTCGACGACAAGCTCGATATTGTGTTTTTTCTTTTTGTCCAATTCTGGAATTGAATTGACGTCGCTCAGGTCTGCGATTTCCCCATCCACGCGAGCACGGGTGAAACCATCCCTGGATGCTTTCTGCATAGTCTTGAGGTGAGTCCCTTTCCGATTCCGGGCAATGGGGGCGAGTAGTTGGAAGCGTTTTCCTGGACTTAGTTCCATGAGCTGCCTGGTGATTTGATGGGCAGATTGGGGAATCACTTCACGACCGCAATTTGGGCAGTGTGCTGTACCAACGCGGGCGTACAGGACTCGCAAGTAATCCAATATTTCTGTGACAGTCCCGACTGTAGAGCGGGGATTTCGGCTGATCGTCTTCTGTTCGATGGCGATCGCAGGGCTGAGGCCAGATATCTGGTCGACCTGGGGTTTTTCCATCATCTCCATGAACTGCTTGGCGAAGGAAGAAAGGCTCTCGACGTAGCGACGCTGGCCCTCTGCATAGATAGTATCGAAGGCCAGGGAAGACTTCCCGCTTCCACTGACGCCTGTGATAACGACAAATTTCTGCCTTGGGATGACCAGATCAACATTCTTTAAATTATGCTGCCGCGCACCGCGTATGATAATGTCGCCAATACCATCGCTGTGATTTCTGTGTTCACCAGTCAAGTTATCGCTTCCTCCTCGACAAATTGATACTTAATTTTCAGCACAATTGTTCTAGAGGATTATATCATATTACATGTTGTAAATATGGCGATCTGAATTGTGATGAAATTTGGTTTACTTTATCCTAATCAGTTCCATATTCCCCATTTTTTGGTTTATTTCAGACTTTCCAGAAATGTGAGTCATACTGACAAGTGGATTCAAAACTAGATGATGACTTGAACCTGGAGGGAAAGTCATCATCTATATAGAATCAATTTATTATCAGGGTGATTGAAATTAACTCCACCCTGGTTTTATATCAGCGATTGTGGGTGCTGATGGCTTAGTTATATTTTCCCGGAGCGATGAAATTTTTCCTATCCGCTGCGCTTGTTCTGTATTGGCTTTATTCTTTTTTGTCGACAATTGCTTTATAGATAAGATAGACGATGACGAACAGAAGGGCTAATCCAACCAGGAATATCCAGAATACCGGCAGTTTTAAGATGTCAGCAGCGGATCCCCCCAGCCCCACAAAGAGAATGAAAAGAAAAGTTGAAATTGCTGCGGCTATAATCGCATACGAGCCAAACAGCCAATACTTCATTAGATTAAGTTTCTTTTGTTTTTCATCCATTACCTTATCTCCTCGAAAAGATTGACTTAAAATACCTAACCACATTTTAGCATTATATTTTTAGAATAGTATAACAATATTAATAGGAAATCAATCCTATTCGTTCAATCCGAATGCAGGAATTTTCTGCTGGATAATCACTAAAAATCAGACTCCGAACTGCCCTCCAATGACTAGTTTTGCTGAAGGACAGCCCCGGTATCCCATTCCATTTCCATGGTTTTATAGCCTAATTGCGCTAATTGCTTTTTACATACCAGTTTCTCAGATGGTTTTAAGTGGAGGTGTTCGTAGCGAAGTAACTGTGGTTTTATCCGCTCAAAGTCGAATAATCTGATAAGTTCAAGGTCATAACCATCAACGTCCATCTGCAGCAAGTCGATGCGAGAGACTTGGTGGCGATCCAGGAGGGCATCGAAGGTGGTGCAGTGCACCATCTCGGTTTTCAATTTTTTCTGGCCGTTGTTGCCGTAAAAGTCAGGGACGAGAGACCCAACGGCGTATTGCCATTCCTCATTTATGTTCTCTCCTCTGATCGTGTATAAAATTCGGTCCTGGTCGTCTTCTGCGATTGCCAGGTTTTCGAATACAAGATTATGGTTATTGGCGTAATTCTCTTTCAGTTTTTCAAACATTTCCTTCTGCGGCTCAACGAGGATGCCGTGCCATCCGCATTTCTTGATCCAATTATGGATTGGATCGTAAGTAACGCCATCACAAGCGCCGATTTGGAGAACGAAAAAATCCTCTCTTTCTCGTGAATACTTCTCGATGAGGTTTTCAAATCTTTTGTGATTGATCTTCCAGATGAGTTTATTGACGGGATTGTTCTGGAGTATTTCGAAGGCTTCATGGATAGATCTCAGCATTTTCCACAACCACGAATCTCTCTTGATTGTTTGCCGGAGGAAATCGATTATAGACTCGACTGCGAGATAAATGGTTTTCATATCTAGATTTTTCCGGATAGGATATATTTCATTAAAAAATTACTTCGCCCTTGGAATGGGTATGCTGGTCGGAAATTCGGGCGGCATTATTATACTTTAGGATATGAGTACGAAAAACTATCATAGTACTTAGTAATATGTCATTTTTCACGAAAACTAGGGTAGAATTTGACGATCATCGAAATAGGTAAGGGAAACCATGGGCGATACTACGTGGATCGAGACAATCTATTGGGGGGCGACGATTATTGGTGGCACACTCTTTATCCTGCGAACTATACTGCTTCTTGTGGGGGGAGGCGTTGATCACGATGATTTTGATCTCCATGTCGAAGGCGATTTACATGTCGAACATGATCTTCAGTTCGACGCAGACTATACAGATACGTATTCGGATTCCGATTTCGATTTCAAGCTCCTATCGATGCAGGGATTGACAGGTTTCTTCATGTTGTTTGGTTTGGTGGGTTTGGCATTGTTAAAGGCGAATTTTGCAATCCTGATAACAATTATGGGGGGAGGCTTGGCTGGACTGTTTGCAGTATGGGTCATCAGTGTGGTGTTTTCTCAATTAAAACGCCTTCAATCTGATGGCACTGTAAATATTAAGAATGCAATTGGTCAAAACGGTTCAGTGTATTTGGTTATTCCCCCGAAAGGAAGTGGTCAGGTTCAAGTCCCGGTTCAAGGCGCGTTAAGAATATTCGACGCGGTCTCGAAAGACGGGAAAAATATAAAAACCGGAAAGAAGGTTCGAGTCACAGGAATCGTTGACAATAAAACCTTGGTCGTAGAAGAAATATAAACGCACTGCTCAATGGAGGAATGAAATGGAAGCTTTTGAATTCGGCATGCTGGCGCTTGTTGCCTTGGTCGTACTTGTATTCTTTACGATTGTGTTCATGGCGAGTCGTTATAAGCGCTGCCCATCTGATAAGGTTCTTGTGGTTTTTGGGCGAGTGGAGAAAGGACGATCGAGTAAGACCTTGCACGGCGGAGGCGCTTTTATTTGGCCTCTCATACAAGATTTTTCTTTTCTGAGTCTCACACCTATCACAATCAATATTCCCTTAGAAAATGCATTATCATTACAAAATATCCGCATCCACGTGCCGAGTACATTTACTGTTGGGGTCAGCACTTCGCCTGAAATTATGAGTAATGCAGCAGAACGTATCCTCCATTTACAACAGCCAGCCATAGAGGAAATGGCCAAAGAAATCATCTTTGGTCAGCTGCGTTTAACGGTAGCATCGCTGACCATCGAGCAGATTAACCAAGACCGAGAAAGCTTCTTGGAAGCGATCAGGCACAACGTTGAACCCGAATTGAATAAGATAGGGCTTCACTTGATCAATGTGAACATCACAGACATTACAGATGAATCGGATTATATCGAGAGTATCGGGAAGAAAGCTGCAGCTGAAGCCATCAATCAAGCAAAAATCGACGTGGCCGAACAGACTAAACACGGTGAGATCGGTGAAGCACAAGCCCTGCGGGAACAAGAGATCAGGGTTGCAGAGGCATTGGCCGAAGCAGAGATCGGCCGAAAAACCGCACAGGCGAACCAGCGCAAGAAGGTTCAAGAGCAAGAAGCGGAAGCTGTACAAGGTGAGAATGTCGCCAATGCCAACATCGCCAAGTACAATGCTGAGTTAGAAGTGAAACGTGCAGATGCATTGAAAAAAGGCGAAGTTGCCAGATTCGAAGCCCAGGTGGATATCCAGAAAGCATTCTACCAGTCAGAGCAAGAACGTTTACGGGCAGAGGAGATCGTCCGCCAAGAAATTGAAAAAAATAAGATCGAAATCGCCGCCGAGGCGGAAGCTGAACGAGTCAGGCGGGAAGCCAAAGGTATTGCAGATGGTATCCTGGCAAAATATGAGGCAGAAGCTGAAGGTGTACAGAAGCTGTTAAGCTCAAAGGCAGAGGGATATAAGAAATTGGTTCAAAGTGTCGACGGCGACCCGCAAGCGGCTGCCACGCTGCTCATGATTGAGAAGTTAGAAGAGTTAGTATCACGGCAGGTTGAAGCGATCAGCAACTTGAAGATCGATAAAATCACCGTGTGGGATTCAGGCAACAATAGCCACGGCTCCTCTACATCAAATTTCATCTCCAATCTGTTCAAGAGTCTTCCACCCTTACAAGAAATCTCTGAGATGGCGGGATTCGAGTTGCCGGAATATCTGGGAAAAGTAAAGGATAATCAGTCGGATGGTCCAGCACCTAAACAGGTTCCAGATAATAAGGCAAAGGGCACAGGAAAATCTGATAAAGGTGCACCGGCGAAAAAGTAAATGTCTGACATGATTTCATGATTAACCCCTATCGTTCGACTCTAATGTAACGAATCTATACCCTTACAAGGGAAAAAAGAAAAAGCAGGACCGACCAGTCCTGCTTTTTCTTTTTATGATTTTTGATTGTGATTATCCAGCAGCTTCTTGATAGCCTTGATCTGTTGGGTGCTGATTTTGAGAGGCTCGAGTTCTTTCTTCTCACCGGCGAGTATCCTTCGTCCCAGGCCGGAATGCTGCCACATCTTCAGGTCTTCTTCGATGGGAGAACCGATAATGTCTTCCCGAACGATTTCACCGTCTTTCATCGCCATGACCCGGTTGGTTTGGCGGGCAACGGCGGCATCGTGGGTCACGACGATGAAGGTCGTCCCCTGTGTTTCGTTGAGTTCGTGCAGGAGGAGGATAAGCTCCCTGCCGGCTTCAGTATCCAGGTTGCCGGTTGGTTCATCCGCCAAAACCAAAGGTGGATTGTTTGCCAACCCCCTGGCAACGGCCACGCGTTGGCGCTGCCCGCCGGAAAGCTGGCTGGGGAGGTGGTCGGCTCGATCAGCAAGCCCGACCAGTCCGAGGAGATGTTCAGCCCGTTCTTTACGCTCTTTGGCGTGGGCATGGCCCATCATGGGAATCTCTACGTTCTCACGGGCGTTGAGTGTGGGCAGCAGGTTGTGCATCTGGAACACGAACCCAACCATCTTTGCCCGGAAGGTGTCCACGTCTTCGATCTCGGAGAGGTCTTCTCCGTTGATAATCACTTTCCCCTCCGTGGGTTGGTCGAGAGCGCCAATCATGTTCAAGAGGGTGCTCTTGCCGCTGCCAGAAGGCCCCATGATGGAGACCAATTCTCCGGAGGCAATCTTGATGTTCACATCCTTCAAGGCGACGACCGCCCCCTCATCGTATATCTTCGTCAGGTCTTGGGTTTCAATCAGCCATTCACTCATCAGCATACCTCAGTGGCTATTCTTCAATTTGTATGTCGACGAAGGCAGTCATGTCCCACAGCAAGCCTTCGGGAATTTCATCGAATTCTAGGATGACAGTGTAGTTCACACCGGAGCCGGGTGAAGATTTGCTGGCGATACTGACGACAGTGGCATCCACGACGATTTCTGGGAGGGCGTCGAAGGTGATCGTCGCCCGGCTGCCTACTTCGATACGGGTGACGTCGATCTCATTCAAATCGGTCGTCTCTACATGTAGATTGGTGAAGTCGCCAAATGCAATGACCGGTGTGCCTGGGGTGACCCACTCGTTTTCCCTCACGAAGATCTGGCTCACAATCCCGTTGAAAGGCGCTTTCAACCGCATGTCTTCTAATGCCGCCGATGCAGAATCGAACTGCGCCTGGGCGTTTTCGAGACGGGCTTGCGCAATTGCCAGTTCGTCCGGGTCTGGCCCATCCCCAATTTTCTCCAACTCGGCTTGCGCTACCTCAGCCATGGCCTGCGCCCAGACCAGGTCGGCTTCACCAATGGCGATATCGTATTCGTTTGCCGACCCACTGAGGTAATTGTACCTGCGTAGTGCAGCGTCGTATACGTCGCTGGCAGCATCCAGGGCAACTTCAGCCTCAGCGCGTTTAAGATTGTCTTTGGGTTTGTTTTTGACCCTTTTATATAGGTTTTCTACTTTGTCCAGTTTATCTGCGGCGAGGATCAAACTGGCGTATGCGGCGTTGACTTCATCTTTTGTCCCCGGGTTCTTCAAGCTGCTAACGGTGACTTCGGCATCTCTGACCTCATTATTCGCCCGGGCAAGCGTTTGCTGTGCTTCTGCCGAGGTCACGTCGCTGTATAGCAGAAGGTCGTCGAGGGCTTGTTGTGCCGAGAGAAGCTCCAGTTTAGCAGCAGCAACGGCGGCTTCCATCTGTTTGACTCCACTGAGTACAAGTAAAATGGTGCCGGATTTCACCTTGTCGTTTTCCTCGACAAGCAATTCGTCCACGATACCACCTGTGGGCACACTTAAAGTAGCCCGATCGTGGGGCACGATTTTCCCGGTGGCAGCAATGATGGGGATAAAGTCTTCAAAAGGGTCTTCTGTCTGAGTAGCGGCAGCATTTGCATTGTCGTTGCTGCAGCCTGAGATGACGATCGCAATGACTATCATCCACATCGCTAAGAATCTGATTTTCTTGTCCAGGGTAATTTTCATGTCTTCGTACTCCTTGTTTTACTAGTAGAGAATACTGCAGGCATTCTCTTAAACATTGACCAGGCTACTGGTCAATGTCCATTATTCATACCTGAGGGCCTCCACGGGCTGCATTTTGGTTGCTCGCCAGGCGGGGTAGATCCCGCCGACGGCGCCTAAGAATAAAGCGACAAAGATAGCCCGTAAGTAGATCCCGAAATTCAATGTCAATACACCAAAATCTTCCATAATGGGCAGGTTGTTGACGACCACCATGAAAAAGATTGCCAGGGGGATTCCGAGGAGGCCGCCAAATATCCCTAGGATAAGGGCTTCTTTCATGATTAATTTTATTACTTCCCGCTGGCGCCAGCCGAGTGCGCGCAGCGCGCCGATCTCTTTGGTGCGTTCGTGAACGGCCATCAACATCGTGTTCATGATACCGAACCCGCCAATGAGTAAAGCCATCATAGAGATTGTCATCAGCATCTGGTTGGCGGCTTCCATATCCGGCATCTGGTCGGCAAATTCACCACTCAAGGCAGCATGTACGTCTTCGAAACGAGTGTTGATTAAGTCTACGACTTCATTGGCCGATCGTGGGTCGACGAGTTTGACGTAAGCCATGGTGACTTTGCGCGGCCGTCCGGCGAGAATCTGCCCATCACGAAGGGAAACAACCCCACCGACATTTTCCCACTCGGTGGCCATATCGTAGATTCCAACGATCTTGAAGCGGCTGCCGCCGACCTCCAATGTGTCGCCGGGTCCTTTATTAAATGCTTCCGCCGCAGTGCTTCCAATGATAATCTGCCGGTTGGTGCGTAACGGTCCCCCTTCCACGATCTTGAAACGCCGGATGCCAAAATTGTTTGGCTCTAACCCCTGCACGATGAAGAATAAAGTCTCAGGCATCCCAACAGCTGTGAAGATGAAACCGCTGGTCGCCTCGACTTCTGGGAGGGCTTCGATTCGGTTGAGCATAATTTCATCGATAACACTTTGGGAGGTATCTGATAAATTGGCCTGCCGCAGGACGATTTCCGCTCCGGTGCTTGCGACCATGCTGTTGAATATCTCTTTAGCGCCTTCGATGAATCCCTCTAGGGTCATGATGGAGGCAATCGTGATGGCGATCATCCCGGCGGTAAGCAGGGTGCGGGTTGTTCGCTGGTAAAGGCTTTGGACGGGCATCCCGCCGAAGGGAAGGCGTTTGGGAGTTGAGCCGGTGCTCCCTCCTTCATAACGTAAAGCTTCGATGGGTTCCAATTGGGCTGCTCTACGAGCAGGCAAGATACCGCCGCCAATGCCCAAGATGACGACGACGAAAAACGCTTTAAATAATAAGGCCACGTCGATATTATCGGCAGAAGCGCCGAAAGCGATCAGAGCGGCAGATAATGACGAGAGTGTCATAAAACCGAGGAGTACGCCGAGAACGCCTCCCATCAGACTGACGAGGACCGATTCGCTGAAAATCAGATACATCACTCGTTGACTCGACCACCCGATGGCACGCAGTACGCCGATCTCGCGGGTGCGTTCGTAAACCGCCATGAGCTGTGAATTGGTAATGGCGACCCCGCCGATCACAATCGCCATCCCGGCGATCATGACCACGTAGACTTCCATGGCATCACCCATGATCTGGTTGTCGGCGAACTCGCCGGTCGGGCTTATTTTAAGGTCGGGCCATAGACGCTCTGCTCGAGTGATGATCCGGTCGGCCAGGTTGGGATCTTTCAATTGAATGTAGACGATGTTGACCTGCCGCTGGCGGCCCAACAGCAGTTGGGCTTCGTCGAGTGGAATAACGCCACCGCCGTCCTCGAAGGTGGAACCAGTTTCATAGATGCCGACAATTCGGAAGGCAGTTGCTGTGATGCGGATCGAATCCCCCACCTTTTTGTTCAATGCCTCTGCAGCGGCTTTCCCCAGGATGATGGGCTTTCCTTTGGCTCGTTTGGCCTCTCTACTGTCCAATTCATAGCCTTCGACTATCTGAAAACGTTCGAGGACAAAACTATCTGTCGGATATCCAAATATGAAGAAGTATGGGGATTCATCTGCGGTTACGATTCCCTCGACCATTCCGCTGACCTGATAAACCTCCGGCATATTTTCCAGTTGATCGATGGCCGATTCTTCTATCCCTGCCATACTGATGTCTAAGGCATCGGGTTGGTTAAGGACTAAATCCGCTTTGCTGCCGGTAATGAGCGCGTCGTAACCGCTGGCCAGCCCATCGGCCAACGCGCTGATAATCACAATGGCAAATACTCCGATGGCAATACTCAGTATTGTGAGGACGGTGCGCCCTTTTCTGCGAAGCAGATTTTTTAGAATCATTGTGTCTCCACGGAAAGTTATATTACTTTCTGTGTAATGGTACCGGCTTGTCCTAGTGGTTAAGCCGAACCCTGAGAAAAATAACCACAGGCTTTTAATTATAATCTTGGGGTAAGACAGGAGTATCCTGGTAACTATGATAGGAGATTAAGGATTTTGTAAGGCGATAGAGTACCGATAACTGGAAGTTATCAGGATTTTATACGTATTATTTCCTAATCCCCCGAGCGTCCTCATATTGGCGGATGAAGTCGTCAACGTCCATGGAAGCGATTGTCTCGCCGATGAGGGGGAGGGGGAGATCGTCCAATTTCCGGAATCGTATACAGGACTTTCCGACGTCGTAGCGCTTCCCGGAGGCTTTGTAGGCGCTTTCGAAAGCACCCCGTCTTACTTCGGATGAATAGATTCCTGAGAGGTAAACGGCCATATGGTTTTTCTGGGAAGCGAGGGCGGCGTACATGAGGGGCTTACCGTTATAGGTATCTGGGTAGGTCGTCAGAGGCACCTGGTAGGTGATCATCCCCCAGTTCATGACTTCTTCGTAGCCCTCCGTCAAATTCTCCAGGATGACCTTACGGACGGCTTTGATGGCTTCTCGGCGGTCTTCAGGCAGTTCCTTGATATACTGCTCGATGGTTTCAGCTTCGGATTGCATGGGAATATTTTTATCCTTAATGGGTGTAGCGAAATATATTCCCACTAATCATACCATATATATCCATAACGGACTAATAGGAAATATGGCTATCGTTTTTTCTGTAGAGTAGTCTCACTCGGTGATAATAATTACTGTATAATGCACCTAATTTATAAAACCTTTTACATCCGCAAATAAGAGAAATCGATGATCATGAGACAAATCAAACAATATAAAGTTTTACTTTTCTTCGTAATTATTCTTATTGTCTCCCTGGCTTGCAGTTTTCCAGGGACGGAGGTGGCATCTCCATTGGAAACCGAACCATCAGCGCCGACAAATACCTCCCAATCTTCTCTTATCCAAACCGACACATCCTCATTGCCAGCCGATACCGATATACCCACTGATACTATTGAGCCAGGCGCCACAACAACCTGCGATCTGGCAGGCTTCATCGATGATATCACCGTACCGGATGGCTCCAAAGTCGATCCTGGGCAGAACTTCACGAAAACCTGGCGCTTGAAGAACGTTGGGAGCTGTACCTGGACGGCGGATTACCGCCTTGTGTTCTCGAGTGGCGACCAGATGAGCGCACCTGCTGCCGTCCAATTCACGAATGGGACTGTCTTACCCGGCGCCGAAGTGGACCTTTCCGTAGACCTCACTGCCCCTAATTCTGACGGCACGTACAAAGGTTACTTCAAACTCCGCAATGCAGAGAATGTTATATTTGCGCTGGCGGGCGGTAATCCCTTTTGGGTGGAGGTGAAAGTCAAATCCCCATCGTCCACAACGGTGGTGATCCCCGGCTGGCCGACACTGAAACAAGGGAATAGCGGTGACGAGGTTGCCGCACTCCAATACCTATTGAGATCCCATGGATATGCATTGACTGCTGATGGCATTTTTGGGCCAGGAACTCGTAGCACTGTCTTGAATTTCCAATCCTCAAAAAGCCTATCGGCGGATGGCATTGTCGGCCCAACCACCTGGAACACCCTAATCAGCGGGAAAACCGTGAAAAAGGGCGACTCGAGTGATGCCGTAAGAGCCGCTCAATACCTTTTGGTAAATAAGTTTGGCTACAGCCTCACCATCGATGGAGTCTTTGGCTCAAGTACGAAGCAGGCGGTCATAGATTTCCAAACCACTTATGGTCTACCTGCAGATGGCATCGTTGGACCGGATACCTGGAAAGCGTTGATCGCGCTTTAAGTTTTCGTCCCTCGATATTCGTGTAAATATAAAAGTGCCCTTCCCATTACTAACGGGACAGGGCACTTTTCCGGTAAGACTGATTTAATTTACTTGTGTCGTTCGCCTAGGCTTCTTCAGGTTCCGGGAGGGCTTCAGCTTTCATGCCGGATAGGGCAAGGAGTTCCCGGTAGGTCAACGTCCAGGTGCTGGATGTGAACACTTCCTTCAACCCCGCCAGGATTGCCATAGGAATGCCTAAGAGCAGCAGGAACAGGGGGACCCCGACGAGGAAGCCCGTCACAACCGGTTCGGCAGCCCCTGCCAGACTGGCCGTCAATCCGACAAGCAGCCCCAAGATGCCGCTGATGACGATGTCCAAAGCGACAATCAGGATGGTGCATAGGGCCATAACGATCGGCCAGCCGACGTTCACACCGACGAGAACCAGCCAGATGATCCCCACATCTTTGATGTTGCTCTTCGCTAAATTGAAACCGTTGCGGATGGCGTCGATTGGGGTTTGTTTGTTCACCACGCATTCCCGCCGGGCAAATTGTTTCAACACCCGGATGAGTTGGTCGGCGATGATGGCCAGGAAGACGAAAATGAAGAACAATCCGGCCGTAAGCACCCCGCTGAAAATACTCACTTCTTTGATGCCAAAGGCTAGTAGAAGTAGGGGAGCAAAGATGATGGCGAAAAGTAGGATGAAGACCAAAGCGACGGGGACGAAGATGATGACGTCGATGAGGAACAGCCGCCAGGAGGTCCGTGACCAGCCCAAACGGAAGCCGTCACGTACTCGAAGCTGTTCTCCGCTTTCCTCTCTGTCATCCACCATTGAGATGAGGGCTGTCTCGCTGATGTATCGGAGGAACGTGCCGAATATCAGGAAAACGATAAAGACCCATATCAGGGTGGTGATGAGTTTGATGACGTTGCTGGTGATATCCAGGCCCAAGTCTTCCTGGTAGAAGTGGGTCATCTCTTCATCGGCTTGCTCGAATTCTTGCCCAAGCACTTCCCCGGTCTCCCTGAAGGCGCGCTGGGCAGCATCCCAGATGCTTTCTCCTTCCAACGGCTGTATGCTTACGCCTGTGCCCATGATGCCTTCCCTGGATTCGGTTCGTTGTTTGCTGCTCTGGGAAACCGCCGTGTTGGTCGTGGATGCGGTGGTCAAAGCGAGGATGATCCCGAAGATCCACAGCGCCCGGTAATTGACGACATTTTTCCACGCTTGTTTCAATACCTTTGTGTAATCCATTTCAAATCTCCTTAACAGTCCACTAAATGTGTGGGAATGATTGCTGTCATTAACTAATCAACGGATGAGGGAGGCTTTTTATTCGGTCTCCTTATAACGTAGCTGGTTCTGCTGGTTGATCCACCAGCTGGCCAGCCAGCTCAACGAGATCAAACCGATGAATAGTGAGATCACGATTCTCCAGGTAATGATGTCTAACAGATCGGTTTGTGGGGCAGTTGAAAAGCGCCTGGCGATATCACTCCACAGACCTGCTTTTATCGCTAGTTCTGTGAGGCCGGTCAGGGAGAACAAAGTTCGGGAAAACGCCCAAATCCCAAACATCACCACAGGAATTGAGAGCCACACCGCAGAAAGCGCCCTTTGGGAAAACGGGCGTTCAGGTCGTGCTTGCAGGCGTAATCCTACTTGGGAGGCGAATCGGTCTGGCGCCGTCAGGTCGCTGGCCTCGGGGTTCTCTTGCAGCACATTTCTCAGGCGATCGAGTCTTGCCAGTTCCCGTCGGCATTCTTCGCATTCCTCTAAATGTTCCTCTACCTTTCGGGTACGCTGTTCCCCCAATTGGCCGTCGAAGTATGCGGCCAGCCATCCATTGATGTGTTCACTCATCGTCTTTTTCCTTTATCAGGGATTCTAAATCTACACTCAAACGTTGACGGGCGTAGTTCAGGCGAGACATGACCGTGCCGATGGGGATGTCGAGTGTTTCGCTGATTTCCTTATAAGATAGCCCTTCATACTCACGCAAGACCAACACCCCCCGGCTGGAGGGCGGCAGGGCGAGTACAGCTTGCCGGACACTTACCGCCCGGTCTTTGGCTTCGATGGAAGCTTCCAGCCCTTTTCCCGGTCCCGCTAGAGGGAACGCCTCGATATCCACGATCTCCCGCTCGCGCCGGAGGACGTCCAGTGTGGCGTTCGTGACGATACGGTACAGCCAGTTGCGGAAAGGGGAACGCAGTTTGTAGCCAGGGAGTTTCTGCCAGGCGCGGATGAAAGCTTCTTGGGCCATATCCTCGGCCAGTTGTGTATCCCCGCACATGCGGTAGGCAACGTTCACTACGCCCTTTTGGTGCCGCAAGACCAGTTCACCAAAGGCGCGCCGGTCGCCACCCTGCGCCAGGGCGATCAACTCGGCTTCACCGTTTTCCAAGAATAGGTTTTGCTCGGCCACGTGTCCTCGATATACTCTACCACTATAACGCATTGGGCGCGATTTTTATTCGGTTTAATTGTTTGTTTAGGGAAAATAATTAAACCTGTCAGGTATTGAGCAAACGGATGGCGCCTGTTTGCTGACAGGTCTGTTTAGGAAAGGCTATTCACTCATGGGTTTTTACATTTCCTCGATGTGGGCTGTATCAGAAGTGGATGGCTTTATGCGTACAAACCTGCTGGTATAGCTGCTAAAAGGCTGTGGAGTTAATATCAAGCAGAATCAACATTGTTATTCTTAAGCTGTAAGAATTTCCATATTAGAACAAAGCTAAAGACCCCGACCACAGTTGTGATGATACTTCCTTCAGGTCCGAAAGCGCCACCCGATAACCAGGATGGCCCTTGGCTGGAGAAATGTACGAACGGCACTTCGAAGTCATCTCCGCTCATGATCGCGCCTGCCAAAACCTGGATGCTATTCCAGGAAAAATGAAATGCCCAAGCTGCAACGATTCCACCTTGTGAATAGCGAAGCGCACCATTGATAAGAGAGAATAATATTAGGTTGACTACCACGAGCAGGTTCCATCCATCGTCGCCCCAGTGCGATAATGTAAAGAACAATGCCACAAACAGATTTGCCCATCCTCGACCTATAACTGGAGAGAGAACGGATAATGGGTATCCCCGAAAGATCCACTCTTCGCACAATGCCAAAATAAATAAACACCCCAAAAGCGGTAATACATAGCCCAAGTATTGAGATAATTCTCCATTTTCGATGATGAATTGACCACCCCATAACGCCCGAATGAAGATAAGAATACCTCCCGCCATTACCAATCCAATGAGAGTGCCAATACCAAACCACCGTAAAAACGCCCGACGATCTGGCCAACCCAACCTTACAAATATTGATTTTCCGAACCACGCCATTCCCAAATTTACAACAGCTGCACCAACCAAGACGGGAATTGTGAACCACAAGAGCTCAAGCCTCGTCTCAAAAGATTCTGTATCACCAAAAATCAACTGCATAGGTATTAATGCGAAAACTAAACTGGTGAAAACAGCAGCAAAATATCCAATTACTTTAGCTAGAGCACTGAGGATTGGCTTCATAATCATTTTTCCTTTTCCTCACACATTACTTTGGATTTTATTAAAACGGCGAATTCGGCCCAACGAAAAAGCCCCGCCGCCCGTCCCATCATTCGCTAACCAATAAACATTGGTCAAGCTCTCAATGTCGCAAACGAGAGCTATTCTGGAGCGCCAATGGGGGGGCAATTGCTGCGGTGGTTGGGCGGTATCCGATGTGCTTATACTTGAGCTGCCAATGTCTTTGACCCCTTCGTGGGCCAACGCTCAACAATGTACTTTGTAAGAATTGCTCCAATAACAAGAGCAATCCAAAGAAACGCATACAACAGGGTTGAAGCGAGCGTTTCATCTGCCCCTGGCGTGTTCTGCAACAACAGCACAAAGATGTCGTGTACATAGTGAAAAACCATAGCTGGCAAGAGCGATCCTGTTTTGAGTATGAGATAAGTGAAGAGCAATCCTATAAAGAAAATGCTGACCACATCGACTATCATTTCTAGGTTTATTGCCATTGGGTTTAGATGCACAACAGCAAACAGAAATGTTGATCGTAACACAGCCTTGCGTAGTGGAAATACTCTCATGAACAAGACCAAGATTATTCCGCGAAAGAAGACCTCTTCCCAGATTCCTCTGGTGAGCCATTTCACCCACCGCAACGCAGGCACCGTACTCCAATCAAGTACGAAGTGTCCTGTCAGCAGCGATGCCAAATAGATGCTGGACAAGGTAAGTGCAGCCATCAACAAGCCAAGCAAAATGTTTCGGCCTAGAGGCGTTACAGGTATTAGGCGAATATCTTGGCAGTAATCATGTAACGATTTGCGGCCATTGGGAAGCCCAATAACATAGGGCATAAGATACAATGCCAGAACCCCCAAGGCAAAGAAGTAGAGCAGGGCGGGAATATCGGTCCCTGGTAGGTGTTCCAGGTAGCCTAACAACAAGTAGGTTACAGCCGTTATAGCAATAGCTGGTCTTGGAAAGTTGGCCAACTTTGAATTGTATTGGGTTTGATTTATGCTGGTCACTGCATTCCTCCATTATGAAAGATACACTTTGGGCAGCCTTGGCCGCCCAAAGTGTTGATTAGCGAAAAACCGAAAAATAATCCTTCAACCATATGCTTTATAAAAGATCATCAATTTTGATATTTACTTGAGATATGTAGCATAATGAACTTTAATAAAGTAACAATTGCGTTCAATGTAATTTGGAGATTAATCCTCTAGTTGATCGAAAATCTCCTGTAGATTATCTTTATATTTCTGAAATGCCTCCCGGCCTTGAGTGGTGAGCCACAGGGTCGTTTTCGGTTTCTTGTTCTCGAAGGCCTTTTCCGTCTCGAGGTAACCGGCTTCTTCCAGCTTGGTGACGTGTTTAGAGAGGTTGCCCCAGGTGAGGGCGGTGACACGCTGCAGGTAGACGAAGTCGATCTTTTCGACCACGTACAAATAGGTCATGACCTTCAGGCGGGCCGGGGAGTGGATCAGGGGGTCGATCTCCTCGAGCTGTTTGATCGCCTGGTCTTCTTTGAGTTCTTTATCCATGAGCGGCTCCCGTCATCCCATCTGTTCTTCGGCAGGATGAGGCGTGTCCTTTATGAATGTGATGAACTTGTATAACCCTCGAGCGAACATGATAACGGCCATCAACCCGAAGGCGATCGGATAGCCGTGGTGGGAGAAGCCGTGGTTCTGGTACAACCACTCTCCGACCGGTATGGCCAGGGCAAGTAATACGCCGTATACGTATAGAATAGGGAAATCCATGATATAACCTGCTGCGCTGAAAAGGATCAGCATCATGACAGAAAACCGGATCGAAACAACCATACCGGACCCGATCGGCATGAACATCGTCACAAACCCCAAGACCAGGAATATGACGTTAATGATGAGCAGGACAGTGCTTCCTATACGCAGCCTTTTCTTTCGAGCCGCGCCCCATTCCACGCTGCCCATCCGGGGTTTGACCACTCGGTTCCGGATGGAACGCAGGATGAGGTAGACTAGACCCCAGAAGGGGATGAAGACCGCCGAGGCCCAAAAATCGCCCAGCGGGACGGAGAGGAACGGCGCAGCGACGAACATGAGGACAAAGGCCACAAGACCAAAGTCTATCAGCCCGTCTTCGAAGTAAGTGGCGAAGATTTTGCGATCTGCGGCTTTGAGTGTATTATTTTTTGACACAACAACCTCCAGATTATTTGTTTGTATAGGCGGAAAGAACTTTCCATTATAAAGAACTTTCCTTAAGTATATATTGAGTCTGGAGGATTGTCAAGGGATTTATATGAGTGAATAGTGAGAATTCCTTCTATGGCTTTGGAAGTGCTGTTCAAGCTGTAGTAAGGATAGGGTTGCCCTACCTTACGGGGTATCCAATCCAAACACTTCCTGTATTGCCGGCAAGGCCGCCCTCACAGCCTTTCCTCTGTGGCTGATTTTGTTCTTCCACTCGTCACTCAACTCCGCCATCGTGCGTTCCAACTCGGGCATGTAGAAGATGGGATCGTAGCCAAAACCATTCTCCCCATGCTCTGTTGGGATGATCACCCCACTGCAAACGCCCTCGGTAAAATAGATCTCCTCACCAGGCACAGCTATGGCAACGACCGATTGGAAACGGGCTGTCCAGGGGTGGGGGAGTTCCTTCAGATTTTGCAATAACAAGGCCCTGCGGTCGCCATCTGTTGCATCGGGCTTATCTGAATAGCGGGCGGAGTGTAGGCCGGGGGCGCCATCCAGGGCATCCACCTCCAAACCGCTGTCATCGGCTAGGGTAACCAGTCCACTCGCCTGCACATATGCTTGGGCTTTAAGCGCTGCATTGGCTCGATAGGTGGTCCCGGTCTCCTTGATCTGGAGAATAATGTCCATTTCTTTCGGGTTAACTAGTTCGATTTGGGGAAGTTCCGCCAGTAATTGGCGTAGTTCTTTCCCCTTTCCTGGATTATTTGTTGCAATTAACAAAACTTTTTGCAATTGAGTTTGCATTTGTACCTCACTCGCACTTAAGTACTATCCGCATAGCCCCTGGCCGTATATACGGGGGTCATATAAATTACTTACCCATATATATGGTGAATAGATAAGAATAAGGAATATATATTATGTCAAATTATTCCAATATATGATTGACCTGTTTTGCAATTTTTGTTATAATATCTCCATATTTAATAAAAACTTTTGCATAATTTGATATCGAGGCGAGATCAAAATGCGAAAATCCGGGTTTGATCGATTGTGAACAAACGTCAAAACCCACTCCGGCTCAATGTTGGATTTATCATCCACGAAGACCTGGGATATACCAGGGATTTCGAGTTTGACTTCCCTCACCTTGAGTTTTCGGAAGACCTTTCGGTCAAGGATTTCAAAGGCAGAATCACATTCAGCCGCACGCAAAAAGGTATCCTTACTGAAGCAACCGTCACTGCAACCTTCCCTTTGGAATGCGCCCGTTGTCTCGATCCGATCCTTACCTCTATCACGTCCAATTTTACCGAATTATTTTCCTTCGGTGAAATATTAGAAAGCGATGTGGAGTTAATCATACCAGAAGATGGCAATATTGATTTCGCACCCATCATCCGTGAATACCTGCTCTTGGACATGCCCCGTAATCCCTTGTGTAAAGAAGATTGCGCAGGTCTCTGTCCAGAATGTGGGGTTAACCGCAATCACACCCAATGCGATTGCAAGCCAGAGGATATCGACCCACGATTATCGATACTAAAGGATTTATTGGATGAGGAAGAATAGCCACACTTTGAACGTGTGAAAAGGAGAAGAGTATGGCTTACCCATCAAGTAAAATTTCAGATCCCGATACCGTCGCTCTCCTCTTCGATGAGGAGAAACTCGACAGCCTGGTGGAACTTTTCCCTAAGGGAGATAACGCCATGGAACGTCTGCGCCTTCACTATATGGAGATAATGGAGGAGGAGCCGGACGAAGAAGAGCTGAAGAAAGAAAAATCCAACGGGAATGGGACTGCCCCGAAAATTAAAGAAATCATTCCACAACTCGATCCTCTCCGCGGAGAGGCGATTGACGCCGTGGGTTTATATCTCAAAGAGATGTCTCGAGTCCCGCTGTTGAACAATGAAGAGGAAGTATCCCTGGCGCAAAGGATCGAGAAAGCCAGGAAAGCCGAGAGGAAACTCGCCAAACTAAACGGCACTACACCGGTTGAAGAAAAAGAAGCTTTGCGGGCCCTAATTGATGATGGGCGCGCCGCCCGCGATCACCTCATCCAGGCAAATACGCGCCTGGTCGTCAGTATCGCCAAGAAGTACCTCGGAAGGGGCGTCCCCTTCCTCGACTTGATCCAGGAAGGTAACCTCGGTTTGATGAAAGCTGTAAAGAAATACGATTACCGGCGGGGCTTCCGCTTTTCCACCTACGCTACCTGGTGGATCCGGCAGACCATCACACGCTCCATTGCCGACCAGGGCCGTACGATCCGTGTTCCCGTCCATATGATCGACCGTATCCGCCAACTGTATAAGTCTGCTCGCCGTTTGGAGCAGCAGCTCGGTCGCCCGCCTAAGGTCGAGGAACTCTCAGAAGAAATGGAAATGGACATCCGCAAGGTGCAATGGATGCTGCAGGTCTCTTGGCTGCCACTGTCGCTGGAAAGCCCCATCGGTGACGATGAGGATTCGGAATTGGGGATGTTCGTGGAGGATGAAACGACCCCACTCCCAAGCCAAACCACTTATCAAAAGCTGCTCAGCGAAAAGATTGAAGAAGTGCTGGCTTCACTCACACCGCGTGAAGCCCGTATTCTGCGGCTGCGCTTCGGCCTGGAGAATGGACGTTCATACACCCTGGAGGAGGTTGGCGAGAAGTTCGGCTTGACTCGCGAACGTATCCGCCAGATCGAAGGTAAAGCTCTCCGCCGCCTGCGCCACCCCATGCGCGCCCGACAGTTGCGGGAGTATTTGTAAATAAATCAATCTGCTTATATGAAAAGACGCAGCGAACTGCGTCTTTTTTCATACCAATTTTCATATGGATATTTGTTGGTGTGGTAATATCACCAATGGATTGATTTATTCGAAAAATCCCACGCAAATGGTTATTATTAGGTGCAATAACCACCCCTAAAGGATAATTGATGACATTTTTCCAACCCCCACCTCAAACACGCTACGATCTCGTTTTCAATCTCGGAAAGATCCCTGTGCAAGTCCACCCCTTATTTTGGCTCATGGCCCTCCTCTTCGGACTCAACTCTCCCGATATTCTAGTTTTATTAGTATGGATTTTGGTTATCTTTATTGCCATTCTCATTCATGAACTGGGACATGCCCTTGTCATGTGGATGTATGGGCAGCCTTCGTATATTCTCCTATATCATTTTGGTGGTTTGACGATCCCCATACCTTCACGATGGGGAGGGACTACAATCAGCGAATCCTTTACTTCGAACCAAGAAATCCTGGTCTCGCTGGCGGGACCTTTTGCAGGCTTTTTTTCGGCGGTGGTCATTAGTATTGTGGTCTTTGCTACGGGTGGTGCGGTCTGGATAAATTGGGTTTTTGGTTTTATCCCCATGCCCGTGGTGATTCTCCCCGGCGGATATTCCCTTGTATATTCCTTTGTGAGTACTTTCCTTTGGGTGAGTATTTTCTGGGGGATTATCAACCTGCTTCCGGTCTATCCCTTGGACGGTGGGAATGTCGCCCGTCACCTTTTCTTGAAAGCTGATCCATGGGATGGCGTGAGAAATTCCCTCTGGCTTTCTGTGATATTTGGCGCACTCGCATCAATCGTCGGACTATTTCTACTAAATAGTATGTATATGGCGCTTTTGTTTGCCATTTTAGCGGGTCAAAGTTATTTAACCGTTCAAGGGCGAAGTCGTACACTGTTCTGATGAAGCCATGGCTGCTTAAATTATTAGGGCTGGAATGGGTGTTGAATCCTGATGGAATCTCTTTACATCCTCCTGCTTGGAAGGTGTCTCCCATTCAAGATTTTCCCATATTTCTGCGTGCCCTGGAGTTCATCTTTTCTCAAGAGGTGATTCTGTATTTAGAAGGGGGGTACCCGGACAAAGAGCTATCAGCTTTCCTGGAACAGCATACCATTGAAAATCCGGTGAAGGTCGCAGTAGGGACCATCTGGCCCCGGCCGAATATCTTCCACATACGCATGACGCCTGCGCATATTGAAACCTTGTCTAAATTAACAGAAAATCGGGCTTCACCTGAGGTGGCCATCCACCTGCATGTCTATAAACAAGACCAGGTCCTCTTGGAATGGCACGATGCTTTCTTCGATGATCCCATGTTTATCTCCAAACAGATACCTGAAGAAAAAGTTAAACGATTTTGTGACGAACTTCATGTTGATTATCGCGAAACCAGCGATTTAGGTAAGAGTGGATAACTGTTTCTTACTCTCTTTCATGACTAGAAAAATAGATATCTTCATGGGATTCTTACAATTTTCTAACAATCTTTCTCTTAATTATCAGTATAATATGTGTAAGATGTTGCATCGCTGAGTCATCCAAATGACAACTCCGTAGTGCACATCTCCTCCTTGTGCTGAGTCGCCCGTCAGCCCTCCTCCTGATGGGCGACTTGCTTTTAAAAATCAAACCAGTTTGCGGGCAAATAATCCAAATATTTAAGTAGAGAATTGGAGAAGATAGCATCTATTGAAGAGCTTCGGAAAAAATACAATTAATTTTCAAACTGCTTTTTTCCCCATTCTCCCAAGCGAATGCGAAGCATTAGCCCTCCTCCTAATGGGTGACTTACTTTTAAAAATCAAACCAGTTTGCGGGCAAATAATCCAAATATTAAGTGGAGAATGGGGAAAAATACTATCTATTGAAGAGCTTCATAAAAAAACAACCGATTTCCAAATTACCTTTTTCCCCATTCTCCCAAGCGAATGCGAAGCAATAGCCCTCCTCCTGATGGGCGACTTACTTTTAACCGCAAAGAATCCCATCAGGCGAATACCATTATTATTAAGTGGAGAATTGGAGAAGATAGCATCTATTGAAGAGCTTCGGAAAAAATACAATTAATTTTCAAACTGCTTTTTTCCCCATTCTCCCAAGCGAATGCGAAGCAATAGCCCTCCTCCTGATGGGCGACTTACTTTTAATCGCAAAGAATCCCATCAGGCGAATACCATTATTATTAAGTGGAGAATGGGAGAAGATAGCATCTATTGAAGATCTTCGGAAAAAATACAATTAATTTTCAAACTGCCTTTTTCCCCATTCTCCCAAGCGAATGCGAAGCATTAGCCCTCCTCCTGATGGGCGACTTACTTTTAACCGCAAAGAATCCCATCAGGCGAATACCATTATTATTAAGTGGAGAATGGGAGAAGATAGCATCTATTGAAGAGCTTCGGAAAAAATACAATTAATTTTCAAACTGCCTTTTTCCCCATTCTCCCAAGCGAATGCGAAGCATTAGCCCTCCTCCTGATGGGCGACTTACTTTTAACCGCAAAGAATCCCATTAGGCGAATACCATTATTATTAAGTGGAGAATGGGAGAAGATAGCATCTATTGAAGAGCTTCGGAAAAAATACAATTAATTTTCAAACTGCCTTTTTCCCCATTCTCCCAAGCGAATGCGAAGCATTAGCCCTCCTCCTGATGGGTGACTTACTTTTAAATATCAAACCAGTTTGCGGGCAAATAATCCAAAAATTTAAGTAGAGAATTGGGGAAAGAGTATTGCGTATTCCGTATTTCGTGTCACTGGTATTTTTTCGTTTCCTTTTCAATAGCGTAATTAAATATAGAAATCACGGATATGTAAAAAGGATAGTAACGTAGTTACCGAATCACCTAATTACCTGATTACTAGTCCCTGATTACCTGATCCCTGATTAATGACCACTATTCAACTGAATGACTTCTTTCCCATGTGACTTTGTGGTGAAATAATAAGGGGTCATTCACTTCATATTTGCCTTTCGATTTTCAATCGAAACTCTTGCCAAGGGATAAAAACCAATGTATAATAGAACAAACGTTCTGATGAAATAAATAGACTGATGATTGATCACACACTGCCGATCAGACGAGCTGTTGCCGACATCGTTTACGCTTACCGGCAAATTCTGGGAGAAAACGGTCATCCACTTTCCCTTCGTGATTTTGCTGTTGCCCTCAATCAAATCCTTGCTGATTTGGGGGAAGGTGTTTCCTACCAGACGATTAAGAATTGGGAAGACCGCGCCCATCTTCCCCATCTGTATTATATGATTTACATCTCGATAAATGCGCCAAACGATTGGCGCCGCGACTTTGCCGTAGATATCCTTTCAGCCTTACGACCAAATCTTTACCAGCCCGTTTCTGATATTGGACATTGGGCTTTAGATCGTAGTCTCACAGACACCGGTCCATTAAAACCCCGCTATGATAACCGCTTCCTTAGGCGTTGATCCAAGATAAAAGAAAACTGATAAACCTATATTCCCTTCATCTGATGTTCGTTAGTGGGAACATTTTTCGTCTTTGCGTCGTTATATCACCAGATATGGATTGAAAGAGAGGTTGGAACGTCTGCTAGGATTACACTGCCGCACTCGTTGCATCCCATCTTGAAATCCGATATACTCAATTGAATCGTCTAAAGAAAGGAATGGAGAAAATCATGTCTGAAATCAATCTTTTCAATCGTTGGAAGGTAAAGAAGCCGGTGTTTTGGGGCGTCGTTATTGGCGTGCCTGCCCTCTGCATCGTCGGATTCTTGTTGATAGTTTTCATTTCACCGTTGTCAATGAGATCTGAATATTCCATGGCCGCGCCAGATATCGGTTATGGCGGGGGAAACTACTATGATGACGGCGAGTGGGTTGAGGAATACGGGGTTGCTGAAGACAAGGCATACGCGCCTGCGCCTTCACTTCTCGCCGTCGATATGGATAATGCTTCTGCGTCAACGTCCGTAGTAATTCCCGCTGAACGCCTGATTGTCCGCGAGGGTAACATCCAGGTGCAGGTAGAGGATACACGCCAGGCCCGAGACAATATCGAAAGCTTGATTGTTACCATGATGGACAAGGGAGCTTTCGTCGTCAGCAGCACAGAAAACAGCCGTGGGGAAGATCTTTCACCCAACATTTCGATGGTCATCCGCGTACCTGTCGAAGAGTTCGACATAGTAATGGATAAAATCGCCGATATGGCTGTTGAGGTGACCTATGCGAATGAATGGTCAGAGGACGTAACTGAAGAATACGTGGACGTCACTAGCCGGATCGAATCCCTGGAATCTGCCCGTGATCGTTTATTGACCATCATGGAAGAAGCCGACACCACCGAAGACCTTCTGCAGGCAGAAGCCCAATTGACGATCAGGGAATCGGAAATCGAGGCGTTGAAAGCACGGCGCAGTTTCTTGAGTGAATCGGCCAAACTCTCCCGCATCAGCGTCACACTGGAACCCAATATCCTCTATGAGCCCATCGATACGAAATGGAACCCTTCGGAGACTGTTCGCTATGCGATTGAACGCTTGATTGATAGCGGCCAAGACTTCGTGGACTTCCTGATCTTCTTCGGTATCTCCACCCTTCCGTGGTTGGTCTTCTTCGGCCTCATTATCTGGGGTGTTGTGGCCCTTGTCCGCTGGCGTAAATCAAAGAAGGCTGATAAACAAAAGAAGGAAGAATAGGGAAAAAATATAAATCAGTTCCATCGAGTTTATCTGAAATCTAACAGGACTATGATGAAGAGGCTGTCTGAAAAGGCAGCCTCTTTTCGTGAGATTGTATGGCGGATTTCTTTCGTTTCGGTGATAATAAATTATGGAGTACTCTATGGGTGACGATAATGAATATTTCGAATGGTTAGCGGCTGGGGGGAGTATTCGCACCGGCGTACGGGCGATTATCTTCAATAAAGATCGAGAGTGTATTCTATTAGAAAAGAATATAGAGATCGAGAATCCGTTCTACTACTTCTTAGGAGGTGGCCTTCAGGTTGGTGAGACCATGCTGGATTGTATCCGGCGGGAAATACGTGAAGAGATAGGAACTGAGGTCCTCCAGGCCGAGTATCTTTTCGTCGTAGAAAACTTCTTTCACTATGAGGGAGAGATCCGGCACGGCCTGGGGCATTACTTCGAGGTCACTCTTGATCTTGAAGACCTGCGTTCGACCAATCCTGCTTTGGAATACCATTGGCTGCCGCTTGATGGTTTAGGTGAAGTCGACCTTCGACCAAGCATTGTACGGGATGCGGTCGTAGATGGGTCGTATACACGCGTACGTCATCTCGTTTCTACTGGCTGAATAATAAGTCCGGATGCTAAAATCGCATTCTAAGAGTGGGACAATATGTAGATAATTGATGGTTCTTAATGTAATTATTAGTATTACGAGGGAGAATAAGGTATTAGATAGATTTTCTATGAGTGAGGGTATTGAATACTAACTGAAGTGAAGGAGGAAAAATGAGTGAGTCTTTGAACGATAGTAAAGAGATTATCACGAAATATACTGATGACCCCCGCCGGTTAGAGGCAGCTGTGGCTGGCTTATCGGAAAATGATCTCAATGCTTCTCTGAGTGGCGATAGCTGGTCAATCCGGCAGATTGTGCATCACCTCGCAGATGGTGATGAAATTTGGCGGATTTTCTTAAAACAAGCCATCGGCAATCCCGGGAGTATTTTTTCCTTAGAGTGGTATGGGCAGTTCCTGCAAGATGAGTGGGTCAAACTATGGGCTTATGGAGAGCGCGAAATAGATGCATCGCTGGCGTTGTATCGCGCTGGTCGTCATCACATCGTCCAATTATTGGAATGTATACCGGAGGCATGGGGGAAGTGTCTACATGTCCGCTGGCCGAATGGAGAGGAACAAGAGGTGAGTGTTGGGTGGGTGGTGGATATGCAGTGCCATCACCTGGATGGGCATTTGGATGACATCCATAAGATTTTGACTTTGTAGGTACTTGTCTTGATTATTATCTCCGTGAGGTGATATTTCCTTGACTAAGAACAAATGTTCTGATACAATTGTATTGTCGGAGGTCGCCGGTATGATGAAGATCAAGATTGAAATTGTCGGTAGCGATGGGGCAATGCCAGAGAAGGAAACCAACTGGCGTATTCCTTTGAAGTGGTTGAACCCCTTCCGCTTCAATCATAAAACCCAGCCGCAGCTGGAGACCTCAAACGAAGAAAAGGTGGAAGAAAACGGGCACCCAGATGGGTGGGTGCATCCCCCATTCCCATAACCATTAGAACCACCAAAACACGAAGGATTTATCACACTATTGTTGGTAGAAGTAAAGAAGAAAATTCATTTATACAAACCATAAAATGTAGGGGAGGGTCTTAGACCCTCCCCTACAGTATTCTCTTACTCATGGAATAATGTCTTAAGTTTTTCCGTTATTATCTTCGTGTTTTTGTACTTTCGTGGTTAAAAAGGTTAACTCACTACCTTCCTGAAATATTCCAAAAACGCGTCGAACTGCTTCTCCTTGTCGAAATTCTCCACCATCAGCTTTCGTACGTTGGCGCGCATGCGCGTATAGGCTTCCTGGTCTTCCCACAATTTAGTGATAGCCTCTGCCAGTCCCTGGATATCCCCCGGCTCGACCTTGTAGCCTGTCTCCCCATCTACTACGACCTCTCCTACCCCCCCTAGATCTGAGGCCACCACCGGCACATCCATCGACATCGACTCGAGTAAAACGTTCGGCAGCCCCTCTTTATACAAACTGGGCAAAACTGTAGCGTCGATGCGTTCGAACACATACTTCGGCTCATTCGTGAAGGGGAAGAAAGTCACCTGGTTTTCTATCGCCATCCGCTTGACCATCTCTTTCAGCATAGCCTCGTCCGGCCCATCTCCTACCATCATTAGGTGAATGTTAGGCAAAGGTCCGGATGCCAGTTGAGCCAGCGCCTCGAACAGGACCGGGTGACCCTTGCGGTGTTCGAAAGAGCCCACGCTTGCCAGGATGGGGGTAGCCTTTTCCGGTAGGGGATAGCGTTTCAGCGCTTCAGCCTTCCCCCCTGGCGTAGAATAGAAACGTTCGACTTCTGTGCCCTGGTAGATAAGCGTGACCTTCTCCGATGGGATCTTATATGTCTCAATCAGGTATCGGCGGGTGAAATCGGCGATGGCGATCACCGAGGACTTGATGCGTTCATCTGGCAGGTAGAACTCACGGACGTATTCGGGTACGATGGTGCCGGTTTTAGGGATCAAATGGGTCTTCAAGCCCGCTTTCCGTATACATTTCGCCGCGAACACCGAGCAGTGGAAGCCTTCCCTTGGTGGGTGGACAGTGCACACCGCCACGTCGCATTCCTCCAAGGCCTCCGTCCAGATATCCTGGTCCGTTTCGTTTTCTTCCACCACCTCATCCCAATCATATCCGGCGATCTGTGCTCCGGCCTCCTCACAGCGTTGTGCTACCCAGCTTTGGTGTGGCGTGATCACGGTCACGTCCTCGCCCCGGTCCATGAAAGCGCGTGTCGCCTCAGCAACCCATATCTGGGTGCCTCCATGTAAATGAGTGTCTTCGATGAATCCAATCCGCACGATGGTCTCCTTTTTGATTAATGGACTAGTCCGTGGAGGATTTTCAATAACTCCTCGAACCGCCGTGTTAGCGACTCTCGGCTGTAACGCAAACGTACAGCGTTCCGGTTGTGTTCTCGCCGCGCTTGGAATTTTTCAGGTTGTAAGAGTAAATCGGCCACTTCATTGAGGAAGTTTTCCGTAAAGGCTCCTTCGGGAAACAACGTGTATTGGATTTGTTTATCCTCCGGCAGCTCCTCCCCGACCACGCCGGCGAAAACTTCCTCTGGCTGGTAGCGGCTGCAAACGATAGGCACGCCGCTGGCGCTGCTCTCCACGATGGGCAGGCCGCGCCCCTCCGTTTCGCTGGGGAATAGGATAACCGTCGCCATCCGGTAAATCTCCTCGATGGTCAGGCGTTTGAAACCTTTCTCCCGGAAGGAGGGGTGGTCTTCGTTTCCAACCGAAAAAGCCGTAAAGAGCCTGTCCCCGATCTCATCCGGAACGGAGGCGAGGACGTCCACATAAGCGTTTAGCACGTTTTCGAGATCCGCCTGGTGTTCGATGGGGGTCGGGCCGGTGATGTGCATCACGAGCTGAAGGGCCTTATCTGCTTCGAAAGCTTCACGCAGTGACCCTTTTTGCAGCAGGGCTTCCAATAGCTCGAAGTCCCGTTCGATCCGTTTTCGAGCAACCACACGTGTTGGTTGCAGGAGATAGATGAGATTGTCTGATTGTGGGTCCAATGTCAACCCATCCTGCCGTCCTACAACACGAGGTATCTGATTCTGCATCCATTCTCCCAACTCCTGCAGGTACTCTTCAATGGGAGTGGGGTGGATGACGGCTTTTCCGTCCGATAGGATGTGGCCCATACGCAGGCGGGCAACCTTGACTTCAGCCTGTCCGTATTCTTCGAAGAAGCGTTTACTCACAGCTGTAGATAACTCATAGATCTGATTAGGGGAGAAGCCGTACTTTTCTATCAAGGTAGCCGACTGGAGGCGGTTGATGTTCACCTGCAGCCAACGCCGCCCATTCCAGGGGAAGAGTGATTCGAATAGACTGAAAAACGAGTGGTTGTCTGCATTCTTGAAAAAGTGGTCTCTCACCCCGGGTTCTTCTCCGGGTTCTCGCTCAGAGGGTGGTTTCCCGCCATCCCAGAAGAAGTCGTGGTTCGAGTTGAAAACGTACATCCCCAGACCTTCACTCACGATGGCTGTCGCCAGACCCAGGGCGAGGTTGCCCGGGTTGGAGGACACGTTCACGGGGATGAGCAGACCGATGTTATTCTCAACGATATACCCTCCTAATTTTTCAGCGATACTCACTGCCAGGGCATACATCTCGACCGCCAACTCGTCTGAGAGCTGACTTCCCTCCGGCATCTCTTCATAGAATAGCTTCCCGAACCATTTCCCCTCCGCCCACTTCGACCAGCCGTTGATCCCCTCGATCTTGAAGCGCTGCCATCCGGGATCCATCACCGTATCTGCCTGGGAGTAGAAATCCCCACCGATAAGGTGGATGGCGGGTTCCCCGACCTCTGCGTACAAATCTTCCAGAGATTGGGCGTATTTGGCGATCTCGATAGAGACCCCATCCACACCGTAATCGAAGGTCAAGAAGGCTGTCCCCCCTGTACAATTTTTGAGGAAGGTTTCCCACGTAGAAGGAGTGCGGGAGACAGAATTTCGTAGGCTTTCGAGTAATTCAGCGATTTCCCCCCAATTGTGGGGTGAAGTACTGGTGAGGGTTTCCATTAATTGTGCAAAGTTGTTATGAGTTGATCGGTCCATAATTTTTTCGACAAAAATCTATAAGAGCATTCTCCTGTTTGGGTTGTTATTCAGGAGGCATGAATGGTATTTTTCGTTGGTCTAATATTATACCTAACCCTTTTACTATGCATTTTAGACATGACGGTTTGAGGCAAATAAATAAAGGCTCTGGACACTTAAAGTCTTGTTTTGATTATTCTTATTTTTGTTTATAATTGTGCGGTAAACACTGATATTCGAGGAGTCGTATGGCCATATCTTGTAAAGATAATCATCCCAACCGGTCGGAGTTCCTACTTAAGATTGCCGTGGCCATGTTCATCAGTATAGTCATAGCCCTATATACATATTTGCGGTGGAATACTTCCTTATTTTTACATGGGGTGATTTTTGTAGTTGGATGTTTGATCTTCTATTTTTCTATTGGATTAATCTTCACCTTTGTTAAAAACCAATTGGTATCAAAGAATTTACGAAAAGCATACACGATTAAGACTATTGTCTATTTAATCGCTGTCTGGGGGGTTGTTTTAGCTTCTGGACGATCCTTATGGATATTTGAGGTTCAACATGAAATTGGGATTTGCCCTGGTTGGTCAAACGATAAGGAGAAGACTAGCTATCCCATCCTTGTGAAAGTAACCAATCGGGTAACGAAAGAGGATATCCAAATTTCAAATTTTTTTGAAATAAATGGGGAACAACATTGGGTGTTGGAGGAGAAAGAGTTAGAGATACGTGACTGTGTATATTATCGTTATACCGATTCTGAAAAATTAAAAAAGATATCCTTTCAATTTATAGGTGGGAAGGAATATTTGCCTGTGCAAGTCACTGCCAATGATTCTGGCGCGGTGCTTGATATGGATGCCGGGGATGAAATTCAAGCTAAAATCGTACTGACCCCTGCTTCAGGGTATAACCTAACCTGGGCGACGATATTCCAATATATTGTTAGGTGGTTTATTCTTATTGTTTTAGCGGTGGTGTTTTCTTTGTATTCTTTGTCTTTGATTCATCGCGCCCTTCAGCTACTGGATAGATTCCTAAAAATAAAAGCTTCTTCTACTCAATCGCTATTAATAATGATTCAATCCATGGTGATCGCTGGGTGGATTACGCAATGTCTCGATTTGAGTCTTTTCCTAACTTTACTTACTTGGCCTGTTATTACAATTTTGTTCTGGCTGGCGCTTGGAGCCATTTCCGACCGAATCATATCTACCTTAGAAGATACGAAGATCCTAGGAAAGGTGGTTATTTTCGCCTTTTGCACTTCGATAATATTATCTCTGTTTATCCCACTTCAACCAAATGGATTATTTGGAATCGTCTCCCCCTCTACGATATCTAATATTCTAAGTAATTCTAGTCTTTTGGCGAAAATGGCTGTTTTCGATCTTATCTTGTGGGCATTATTTATATTATTGACAGATACTCAAAAGATTTATCAACCAAACCCGACCCTTTCTCGATATTGGACTGTTATATACGCATTTCCCATGATAATCGTGAGTTTTGTGATGTTATTGGCGTTTTGGCCGGGAGTCATGAGTCAAGTTCCATTGGATCAATGGAGGCAAATAACAGAGTTTGAGTTTGATCTAGCAACCCCGATTTTTCATACTCTGTTAAATTGGTTAATCACACGTGTATGGATGAGTCCTGCTGCTGTTGGAATTGCTCAGATCCTTGGATTAAGTTTGACCACCGGATATGCATTGTATCGTCTTGAAAAAGCAGGCCTCCCCAAGTTTGTTCTTACCACTGCTGCAGTCATTGCAGCACTTGTGCCTCCCAATGCGTTTTATGTAGTAACGCTGAGTAAAGATATTCCATACGCAATCACATTCCTTTGGATTACTGTTTTTATGTTCGAGATATATTATTCAAACGGTCGGTGGATTATGAATAATAAGAACATAATCTTACTCGGCTTTACGATTACTTGTGCTATCTTATTGCGATATAACGGCTTGTTTGAGATGATCGCTTTGATATTTTTTCTAATAATTGTTTACAGAAATTACTGGCGTAGATGGGTTTTAATTGGCGTATCGGCAGTTGTTTTGATGTCCTTCGCGAATTTTTCCTTTGATCGGTATTTACCGAAACCAGCCGTTTTTCACGGAAAGGCAACAGAAGGCGCCGGAGCGCGTATTATTGAACACCGAGTACGGGCGCATATTTACTCTGGAACTGAAATCCAACGAGCAGAACAGGATTTATTATCCAGGGCATTACCCACTATGGCTGTGTTTGACAAATATAATTGCCATAATTCTCTTGGCTATCGGTATTTCTATTATTACAAATCTATGCTGTTTGACCCTGAGAACTTGGATGAATTAGTACGCGCTTATTTTCCTCTTATTTTCCGATCCCCATGGGTAGAGGTGAGACATCAGATTTGTAATCTTTCGATTTTCTTCCGTGTATATCCACGGGCTGAAGAATTCCAGCAGTTGGTTCCAATTCGAATACACCCTCAATCAGGGGAACTGATCTATCAAGTGACACCTGCACTGGCTGAACTCGTTGGAGTTTCTCAGGATTCAAAAATACCCACATTGGCAAGGATTCTTGGGGAATATGTAACAAAAACAAACAGGAGTAGAAGCCTGTTTTCTGCGCCTTGGCGCGCTGCTCCTTATATATATGTCATTATTGTCGGGTTGATTTTTCGCGGGTTGATATACGAAAGAGACTGGCGATTTCTAATTATCGGAGTCGCTGTTTTTGCTCATCTTGCTGTATTTACCTTTGGGAATCTGTTCAGTATATTCCGCTATCATTATATAATTTTACCAATTGCCTGTATCCTATGGCCTTTGTTGTTCTTACGAGGGCGCATTCATCCATGGGATTATGAATAGAAATTAAGTTCCACAAAAATTCTTTGATAGATAGTTACCTAATTCTTTGGTATCCTATTTTTTGTAACTCAAGAAGCTATCCGACCTGAAGAAAATGGGGAATTCCACGCTAATTTCGCTGCTTCTTTCCCACATTTCGATTATGTAGAGAAATACATGCCTCACAATGAGGTTGTGATACTTGTTATGCCATCCTTACTGCCTATCAGAGTAAATGTGCATATTTGATCGAGAACACCGATCTGCGGTATGAGTGGAAGGCAAAGCAGCGCATGGTTATCCCAGAGGAGCCGCACCTGGAGTTCCTCTACGATATTTTGAATCCAACCGATGGCATTTTCCACGAGATAAGCAGGTTAGGAGGTTTTGTTATAACCGGGAAGACCTCGTGGAAAAAGGTCTGTATGGTTTTTAGCCATTCTCAATTCTAATTGATCTAAGATTTTGGTTATATACCTTGAAATGAAGGGAGAGTAAGAATACCCTCTAATTGAATTGAATGCAGCATTGTCTAAAACTTAAACCGTATTGGCAACCTTAGGAAATAAATAATTAACCCGATGTGCAAGTTTGGTTGTTTCATGAAAACTTGCACATCGGGTTAATTACACTCTATGTATGGTAAATCGTTGAAGTTCGTGACTGTAACTATAATACAGCTTTACTGAGTACTAAATCAATTCTGGTGAAGCAACAAGACTCTGGTTATCCAGAGCCTAGTATTGTTGAGTTTGCCGATCGACCTAGCCATAAGCAACGAAATTACCTGTAAGGTTCGTCCGCCTCATTCATTCGCGTTTCCAATTCATTCAGCATGTCTTGGACAAGAGATCTTTTTTCAAGGCTAAGGTCATTGAGTTCCTCAGGGTCATTTTCAAGGTCATATAATTCGATAATGGGTTCATTGTCTGGCAGTCCTTCATAGCCAAAATACTTGGTTAATTTATACTTGCCTTTTACGATCATGCCTGAAGCACGCGTGAATGGAGAGGTGGGGCTTGGATTATCTTTAGCATCCACGGCAAAAATACTTCTATCAGAAGGATAAGGTTCCAGATTGAATGGGGGTAAAATATCACCCTCGCACCACTCCGGGATGGGTTGTTCGGTAGCATGTAGCAGGGTAGGTAGCAGGTCTACTGCGCTGGTTGGTGAGTGTATATCGATCCGTTCCTTTTGATCTGGGTGGAAAATGACCAATGGGATGTGAATTCCAGGTTCGTAGAAGAATGGGGACATGTGACCAACCAATCCCCTCTCGAACATTTCTCCATGATCGGTCGTGAATACGACGATTGTATTTTCAAGATAACCCGATTCTCGAAGGGAATCGAATAGTCGGTAGAATTCTGCATCCGCGTATGCGACGAATTCATCATAATGCCTTCGACTTTCAATGACCTTTTCTTCTAAATGTCCTGGAATTAGTACCGTTCTTGGTTTTTCAGCAGGTTCCCATCCATCATCGAAAATGTCAATGAAGTCTTTTCGTGTTCTGTATGGGAAGTGTGGGGGAAGTACATGGACATATCCAAGAAAAGGAGGTGATAGTCCTTCAATTGTGTCTTGTATCCAGTCAATAACGTCTTCCAGGATAAAAGCTGGCCATTGGTATCTCCCATAACTGGGAAGGCCTCTTGGGAAGGATTCTACGTAGTTCTTGGTGATTCCCACTTCTATCTCATGTAAAATTTCTGTAATATATCTTGAGAGGAAGAGAGAGTATGAATATCCACTACTTTTATTGAATGTTGCATTATCTACGAGTTCAACCGTATCGGCATCTTTTGTAAAGAGGTAATTCAACACCCGACCTGTCACGAGAAACAATTGCCAACGATTTTCATTGTAATCGATTTTATTTTCAAACTGTGCCAAGAGCCTTTCGACTAAGCCGTTGTGCGTGTATGCAAAGCGATAGTGGTTTGTGAATAAATTGAAGATATTCCGTGATACCAGATCATTAGTTACTCTTCCTCTTTTATTGAGGGCGCGATGTGTCCATGGATGAGTCCCCGTAAGTAAAGAAGCTGTTCCTGGGGTTGTGAAACTACCACCGGCATAGTGCCTGTGGTATACAATGGCCTGATTTAGGATTTCAGATAATTTCGGTGTTGTGTTTCGGCGATATCCAAAAAGGGGGACGTTTGAGGCAGACAGCGCATCAAAGACAAGGATTAAGATGTTTTTTGGATTTTCATCTGGACTCGAATGAATTGACTTCTGTACTTGTGCAGGGAGGAAATATGTGAAAGGGAGGAGTGAGCAAAGTTTTACAAATTCTCGCCGGTTGATTTTTTGATTATTATCCATTTGATACCACTATAAAATCCTTTTGCTTAGATTACTGAAATCTGTAAATTTCCATTATGTACAATCCTGTGAGATATTATACCAATTCCATCAAATAGCTAAGTCATGGCACTCGTTTTGCGGGCGGCTTTTCCTAAAAATACATCTTGCATTAATAATAATCTTGATTGGCGTGTTGCATTTATTCAAAATATATAGCTAACCCCCTATGATTATAATCATTATGGTAAGTTTGCTGAGACCAATTATCGCCAGTATATAGTCGTGTTATTACTTAAATCAAATCATAGCTGTGAGAAATAAATTCACATGTAAGGCTTGTCTGCTTCACTCATTCTCGTTTCTAATTCATTCAATAGGTCTTGAGTTAGAGAATCCGTTTTTTGTGAAAGGTTATTGAGTTCTTCGGGGTCGTTTTCGATGTCAAACAATTCGACGATCTGTTCCCCGTTTGGCAGCTCTTCGTAGCCAAAATACTTGGTCAATTTATATCTTCCTTTTACGATCATACCTGAAGCGCATCTGAATGGCGAGGAGGGGTTAGCAGTCTCACGAGCTTCCAGGGCAAATATGTTTCTATCCGAAGAATAGGTTTCCTCATTGAATGGAGGTAAAACTTTGCCTTCACACCACTCCGGGATGGGCTGTCCGATAGAGTGGAGAAGCGTAGGCAGAAGGTCTACTGCGCTGGTTGGCGAAAATACATCTATTCTTTCTTTTTGATCTGGGTGGAAAATGACCAATGGGATGTGAATGGCAGGTTCATATAAGAATGGATGCCCATGGCGATACAGTCCTCTCTCGAATATCTCCCCATGATCGGTCGTGAATACGACGATAGTGTTTTCAAGATAACCTGATTCTCGAAGGAAATCGAATAAGCGGTAGAATTCTGCATCAGCATAAGCAATAAATTCGTCGTATTGTCTTCGAAATTCCCCTGCGTTATCTTCTGAGTATCCTTTGGTTTTGTAGAAAAGTTTAGGCTTTTTTGGGGGTTTCCATCCATCATCGAAAATATCGATAAAATCTCTTCGTGTTCTGTATGGGAAGTGGGGGGGAAGTACATGGACATATCCAAGAAAGGGGCGTGGGAGTCCATCAATTGTGTTTTTGATCCAATCTATGGCGTCTTCCAGGATATAAGCTTGCCAGGTTCCCTCTCTAAAACCTGGAAGACCTCTTGGAAAGAGGTCTGTGTAATTTTTAGTGACTCCTGCCTCTATCTCATGTAGAATTTTTGTAATATATCTCGAAAGGAATAGAGAGTAAGAATGCCCACTACTTTTACTGAATGCAGCATTATCTACGATTGCTGCCATATCGGCATCATTTGAGAATAGATAATTCATCACCCGCCCTGTAATTAAATATAATTGCCACCGGTTTACTTTGTACTCGATTGCCTCTACAAACTGATTTAAAAGAACGTCGGCCAAGCCGTTGTGCGTGTAAGCAAAGCGATGATGGTTTGAGAACAAATTAAAGATATTTCGTGAACGAAGACTTTCTATCACTTCATCCCTCATCTTGATGGCACGATGCGTCCATGGGTAAGTCCCCGTGAGCAAAGAAGCTGTTCCAGGTGTGGTGTAATTACCGCCAGCATAGTGCCGGTGATATACGATCGCTTGTTTTGTTAATTCAAGTAATTTCGGTGTTGTGTTTCGGCGATAGCCAAAGAGGGGGATGTTTGAGGCGGATAGCGCGTCAAACACCAAGATTAATATGTTTTTTTGCTTTGAATCTGGACTTAATTGCGTTTGCGCCTGAGCAGGGAGGAAATATGTGAATGGAAGGAGTGAGAAAAGTTTGACAAATTCTCGCCGGTTTAACTTTGATTTATTGCTCATTTGCTACCTTTAATAGTTACGTCTTAGAGAAGGTCGGTAAGATCGGGATATTAACTTGTAATAACATACCTGACCGAGATTATACCAAACCTGAAATTGGGATATTTCTGCCTGGAAAAATGATAAAAATCCCTTTGGTTCTTTTCAATTATCGGATGGCAGGAAGGCTATTCTCCATACAATACGTAAGGGAAATGTTTCTCATAGGGATGGGATGAGTGGCTCGGTAGTTAGAGATAAGGTCTATCGGCTTCTTCTATCTGTTTTTCTAGTTCGTTGAGAAGGTCGTTCGCCGTTGTCCTTTTTTCTGGGTAGAGGTTTTCAAGTTCCTCAGGGTCGTTTTCATAGTCGAATAATTCGATCAACGGTTCTCCGGAAGGAAGCTCATCGTAACCATAATATTTCGTTAGCTTGTATCTACCATGAACGATCATCCCCGACGCCCGAGTCAGTGGGGATGTAGATTTTGGATTTTTTTTAGCTTCAAGGGCATAGATACTTCTTTCTGTCTTAGGCACTTTTGCTTTGAATGGCGGTAAAACCTCACCCTGGCACCACTCCGGGATCGGTTGCCCATTTAAATAAAGAAGAGTAGGTAAGAGGTCGACCGTACTGGTTGGTGAGATCACATCGATTCCTTCTTTTTGATCGGGGTGTAAAATAACAAGTGGGATATGAATAACCGGTTGGTGCATGGATAGCGTATCGTGGCCGATTATTCCTCTCTCGAACATTTCTCCGTGATCGCTGGTGAATATGAGGATCGTGTTCTCAAGCTCCCCCGATTTTTGCAAATAATTGAATAAACGATGGAATTCAGAATCGACGTATAGGATATATTCATCGTACCACCTTCGTGCTTCATTGGCGCGCCCATTTGAATAAAACTTATCGGGAGCAAAAAATCCTGGTTTCTCATCTGGCTTCCAACCATCATTAAATATATCGATAAATTCCTTACGCGTTCTATAGGGATCATGGGGGGGAAGTAAATGGATATATCCTAAAAAGGGATGTTTGCATCCTTCGATTTGATTTGTGAGCCAATCTATCGCGTTTTCAAGTATAAAGAATTCCCATGTTTTTTCTTTAAAACTTGGTAGACCTCTGGGGAAAAGGTCTTCGTAGTCTTTTGTGACCTTTAAACTCCTTTTATCTATGATTTCTTTGACAAATCTTGATAGAAGGAGTGAATATGTTGATGGATTACTCGTATCGAATACTGCACCTTCCACGATACTCACCGCATCGATATCCTTTGAAAATAGCTGGCTGATCACTCGACCTGACGCTAAAAATAATTCCCAAAGGTTTTCTTTCTCCTCGATATCATTTTGGAATTGATACAGCAAATGATCGACATTATAGTTGTGAGTGTATGCGAAACGTTGATGGTTTGGAAATACATTAAAAATATTATGTATTGCCCGGTTTTTTACGACCCCATCACCCAGCTTGATGGCTCGATGGGTCCATGGGTAAGTTCCTGTGAGTAATGAAGCCGTTCCAGGTGTGGTGTAGTTGCCGCCAGCATAGTGTCGGTGATAAACAATAGCTTGTTTTGCGATTTCGAGTAATTTGGGTGTCGTGTTTCGGCGATATCCAAAGAGGGGGACGTTTGAGGCGGAAAGCGCGTCAAAGACGATAATCAATACATTCATTGGTCTAGATTTGTTATCAAACTTAATGGTTTTCTTAGATTGGGCGGGAAGGAAATAAGTAAATGGTAGTAGGGAAAGTAATTTGATAAAGTCTCGACGACTTAGATTTGACATATTGTTCATATTATTTATCTAATCCGTTCTATTTGGAAAATATAGTTAATATTAAGACTTTACATATAATAACAAGCCCAACGGATATTATACCAATTCCGGCGAATCAAAAAGGCTCTGGTTATCCAGAGCCTTATCTCATTGTATTCAATCCTCTGGTAAATTCAGATTACCAGAGGATTAAGCGTTGTTGGATGAGATTACCCCGCCTTGACCGTGATTTTCTTGGCTTTGGCTTCCTCGGCCTTCGGCAGTTGCAGTCGGAGTTGGCCGTTTGCTACCATAGCCTCGATCTTTTCCCTGTCGATCTCGCTGGATAGACGAAAACTGCGTTGGTAATCACCGATTTCATACTCTCCCCATGCTAGTGAATAACCTTCGGGGATGTCTGGATCGACGAAAGCTTCAATGGTAAGGACGTTTTTATCCAGGGTGATTTCAACTGAGTCCTGGTTTGCGCCGGGAACATCGGCAACAATGATGATATTCCCTTCCAACTCGTAGATGTCTGCTTTGGGGATGAAGCATTGGCGTTCGCGTGTACGCTCCATATCCTCTTTGGCAACGACTTCTTGTTCAGGCGCCTTCATCAGCGCTTTTTCATCTTTTTCTTTTTTAGCCATAATATTCACCTCTGATTGCTTCTCATTAAGTGTCTATTTCTTTTTTACAGCGATCTTTTTGGGTTTATCGGCTTCTGCTCGTTGCAAGGCGATCTCCAACACACCATCTTTCATACTCGCATCCACCTTGGTCGTATCCACCATGAAGGGTAGTTGGATGGATCGGACGAACTTACCGTAATTTCGTTCCTGTCGATGGTAACGGACATCATCCCCCACATCCTCGGGGTTGCGTTCACCCGATAGGGTCAGTTTATCGGCAGAAATATCGATGTCTATGTCTTCTGGTGTAAATCCAGGCAGTTCTGCGGTGATTACCTGACCATCTTCGCTGGTCCAAATATTTATGGCTGGAAAACCTGGAGAGTTGAATGCTCGCCGTCCATAGGAAGAATCCATGAGACGGTTCATCTCTCGCTGGAGTTGATCCATTTCGCGCCAGATACTTGGTATTCTTAATCGACGATACATAGCATGTACCTCCTAAAAAATTTATTACTTAAGAGCTACTAACATCTTAGCCGTTTTTTGTTAAAAAAATGTATGTGCAAAATAATAAAAACGTTAAATCTATCTCGAGACGGCATATGTTCATCCCATCAGGCTTTTGAACAGGTCTCAATCATTTTTGATGTGTACATATGAAAAACACCTGTTTCATGATATTCTAATAAATGGAATTAAATAAAATATTAAAACGGAGGAGATTATGAAAACATCCCCTGATCGAAGATTATTGGCAGTCTTCATCGTGGTTGCGGTGACCGTTTTGGCCTGCTCGTATCCCTGGGCATTCACGACAAACCAGTCAGATGACCAACCCGTTGACCAACCACCTGCTGACTCCCCGCCGGATACCGGGTCTTCTTCAACACAAGAGCCTCCTGCAGAGTCATCGTCCCCCACGGCTACAGTAGCCCACACGACTTATCCAACCAACCCGGGTTCCACGTCCTCATGGTTGACCGATCCATCATCCGCAGCATACGCCTCTGAACGGCGTACGGTTTCTGACCTTTTCTCCACCCTGTTTTTTGAGCGCCCCTTCACTCAAGAGGTGATGGACTATCAATCCCATCTGGATATCACTCGTGGTGAGCTTTCCGTTGGGTCTCCCTTCGCTTACGTCACCATTTTCTTGGAAGGCTCCCCACCGGCAGACTCCACGGCTCTCTACGGCGTTGAGATTGACCTCGACCGGGATGGGCGCGGCGATTGGCTCGTTTATGGGCAGGTTCCTGCCGCCAGCGATTGGACCAGCGCCGAAGTGCGTGTCTACAGCGATGGCGATAATGACGTCGGCGATGGCACGCCTGTCGAAGCAGACGGCAGTGGGGCGGGTTTGAACGGCTTCGATGACATGAAATTTGATATGGGTTATAACACCACCGACCCTGATGCCGCCTGGATCCGACGCGACCCCTCCAACGCTAGCCGGGTGCAGTTGGCTTTTAAAATGGCTTTTATCGGTTCCCCCAACGATTTCCTCTGGGGCGTGTGGAGTGACGAAGGTCCCAAGAACCCCGCCTGGTTCGATTACAACGACCACTTCACCCTCGCCGAGGCTGGTTCCCCGGATACCGGCAGCAGTCACTACCCCGTTAAAGCCCTGTATTCGCTGGACAACACCTGCCGCTATGCCTATGGGTTTACTCCTACGACTAATCTTCCCGGAATGTGCAAACTGCCGCCCACTCCCGTCCCTCCCGGTTCAATCAGCGGCGGTGTGTTTGAGGATGACAACGGCAATGGCTCAAGAGATGGGGGAGAACCCGGTTTCGCTGGGGTCACGGTTCGCCTGGGATCTGGCTCCTGCCCTTCAACTGGCCTTCAAACCACGACGACGAACAGCAGCGGTCAGTATTCTTTCTCGAACCTCGAGCCGGGTACTTACTGTGTTTCAGTCAACCGAGACGAGGCTTGCGCGTGGATACATACAACAGCAGAAAGCCATACAGTCACTGTGTCGCCTGGAGCAAACACATCCGTCTCCTGGTTTGGGTATGAAAAGACCATCTGTTTATTCAAATAGCGTTATTCCCTTGAATGAATACCCTATTAGAGAAGACCTCCTTGAAAAGGGAGGTCTTTTTTGTCTGATCAATTATGTATACGCGTTATGATCGTATAATTATAAGGAAAGGAGGCGTGACGAATGATTCCCTCAAAAGAATTTGGACGTACCGGACACCTTAGTACGAGAGTCATCTTCGGGGCATATGCCCTCAGTGAGGCGACCCAAAAGGAGGCGGATGCTGTCCTTGAAATCTTGTTGGAACACGGCATCAACCACATCGACACGGCGCCCATCTATGGAAAATCGGAAGAGCGCATCGGGCCCTGGATGGAGAAGCATCGCGATAAATTCTTCCTTGCCACGAAGACGCAAAATCGTGGCTGTGATCGGGCCCTCAAAGACCTCCAGCGTTCCCTGAAGCGGTTGAGCGTCGACCACATTGACCTGTGGCAGATGCACGGCCTCACCAATCCCAAGGGTTGGGAAAAGGCCATGGGGCCGGGAGGTACGCTGGAAGCTTTTATCGAGGCACGTGAGAAGGGGCTGGTCCGCTTCCTGGGTGTGACCGGGCATGGTAACAAGGTGCCAGGGATGCACATCCAAAGCCTGGAGCGTTTCGATTTCGATTCTGTCCTGCTCCCTTACAGCTACTGGCAGATGGTGGATACCAAATATGCCGCCGACTTCGAAACATTGGCTGGCATGTGCCGGGATCGGAAGGCGGCTCTGCAGACCATCAAATCGGTTGCCCGCCGGAAATGGGAGGACCGCCCCAAAACACACAATACCTATTTCTACCAGCCGCTGGAAACCCAAGGGGCTGTAGATAAAGCCGTACATTGGGTCTTGGGGAATCCACAGGTCTTTCTTATCACGGCTGGCGACATACAGATATTACCGAAAGTGCTGGATGCGGCGGAACGCTTCGAAGCGCGACCGCCGGATGTAGAAATGGATGCACTCATCGAGGAAATGGATATCCAACCGATTTTCTCGTAAACGATAGATAGAGGGAATCAATCAAATATGAATCTGAAAAGAGCTAAGTGGATGTTGGCCATCGTCGCTTTCGGGCTTTTTGTGTCCGGCGTCACGGTGTGGCCTGCGGTTCTTGAGCTGAAGCTGGCCGTCAGCATTTTATGGGGAGATGCAGCGCCAACTAGTGCCTTACATAGTTTTATTCTTGAGGCGATCGAAGGCCTTGAGTACGTGGGGGAGAATTACCCTTTTTTGCTGTATGCGCACAATTGGCTCGCCTTCGCCCACATCATGCTGGCGATCCTATTCGCTGGGGCTATCCGAGATCCGGTACGCAATGTTTGGATCGTCCAGGCAGGCCTCATTATTTGCGCCCTCATTCTGGTTTTGGCAATCTTTGCTATCCCTGCCCGGGTTTTTCCTTCATCCTGGTTCTGGATCGATTTTGCCTTTGCCCCTGGCGCTGCACTACCCTTATGGATTACGCTTCGTGATATCCGGAAGGCAGAAACTGGGTAGCTGGAATAAAAAAATGACAGGGTTTGCCTGTCATCTTTTCTCAATATACTTCCGAAGATAATAACTGGATTACCTTCGCCCGTTGTATCTACCAACAGGTCCACGCTGAGACTGTTGTTGTACGACGGTGCAGTCGTCCACACAGGTGCCTGCACTGGCGCCGTTCTGGCGGTTATCCAGCCTGGAGATCATCCAATCTGCTTCAGCCTGTGTGATCAAACCATCAGCCACAGCCTGGTTGAGGGCGGCGATTCTTGCGTCGACCATCAGATCAAAGATGGCTTCCTGGGTGTAGCCCAATGATAAACCAATCTGTACCAGGGTTTCACCAGCATCCTCACGGGCTTTTAACTCTGTAGTGGTGATCCCAAAGAAGTTGGTGTAGTATTCTGCCATGTAGTTTTCCAGGAGACCTTCCAGGTTGATGTTCTGCTGGATGGGCACACCGGTGCCGTCTCCGCCGGATCCGCCGCGGCCGTTTCCGCCCCGACCACCGGGGTAGACGGGCGTCGGCTGTGCTGCGCTTGCAGGGACGGCGAAAACAAAAGCGCCGATCCCAACGGCTAATATTGTGAGTACGAGTAAGGCTTTCTTCATTGTTTTTATACCTCTAATATTGTTAGTTTCGGACCTTTGTCCATTAATTTCTGTCCATAGAATAATGCTTATTTTTGAATTTTTGGTGAGTTGCATGTGAAGAATTTATGAATTAGTCTGTTAAGATATGGGAGAGGGCGATCCAAGGTGGAGCCTTGGATTCAGGAGAATGAGGCAAGCTCATTCTCCACGGATGGATACAAGGAATTGGAAATTGTAACCTGTAAAGTAGAAGGGGTATGGGGTATTCAACAGGTCTTACAGGTCGTTACAGGTCTTTACAGGTGTAACAGGTAGGTTACGGGAGGGGTTCAAGGGTGTGGATAAAACGTAATAGGTTGGAGGAAGATTGCGGATTTCGTATTGCGTAAAGCGGCGACTTTTTTATGGGTGAATGGTTTATAGGCATAGGCCTAGATTTACTTGACTTTTTAGGGATTCATCGCCCCGCAGGGTTGTTTTGAAAGGTGACTTTCAGCCGGGAGAGGGTTAGGTTTCAGGAATAATATATGCGTAGGCGCTCGACTTCACTCGGGATGATGATTCAGGCCAGAGACCTGAATCTGGCGGGCGGGGCATGCCCCGCCCCTACAAGGGTTTTGGAATGAGGAAAGGTTTAGGATAGATGAGGAGTTTTAGTAATTTTCTCTCAGGGGATTCCTCGACTTCGCTCGGAATAGCAGAGGGGATAGGAAGTATCAAGTTGTACGGGAATGAGGAGATATGCTTAGGGTATGAACGAGGGCAAGGAGTGAAACATGTGCAGTGAGGTTTTACCGATGCCCCCATGTAAGGAGATGGAGTAGGATTGCTAGTGGGTGGGATTTGGTGTAGACTTCCTATCGTTTCATAAAACTAATAATCAGGTGGAATCATAAAATGAACATCATAAAAACTATTGATGAAATCAAAGCGAATAATGAGTTGACTCGCTTTGAGAAAGGTTTGCGGATAAGAGATATTTTTCAAAACCTTTCCCTTGAGGAAGGCAAGGCTATTGCCCAATATGCTATTGGATTGATTTCCTCTAAAAACTGGAGGGAGAGTTCAAATGCAGATATGATAATCACAAACTTAGCTTGTTTATCCTCTGGTATGCTGGAAAATATCTACAAGGCTTTGTTGGATCGAGGTATGTATCAAGATGGTTTTTTGTATCGGGAAGCGGGAAATGAAATAAGAGATCGGTTGTATGCTATCGAAACGAAGGATGTTGGAGTAAAGAAGCGGATTTTTCAGGCTTTGGCATGGATCGGAGATGAATTTATACAGAAGGATTTTCTCGCTCGAGAAGGAAACCCTATCTTAGATATAAAAAGGAAAAGGAAATATAAATTTGTTGCTGACCAGTTCACTTTGGATGCAGGGTGGTATTTCGATAAAGAGAGTAAACGAAAAAATTTATATTACGAGTATGCGCATGAGTTCAGAAAACCGAAGACCCAGCAGGATATCGAGGAGAGTCCGGTTAAAGTTTTTGTAGAAAAGGAAGAAGTTTGCCCCTGGTGTGAAAGGAATCTATTTGCCCTATTAGAAATCGATCTCACTTACCCAGAATTTGAATATCTAGGGTTTCCTGGAGAAAGACTGACAATCATGACATGCGATTTTTGTGTGTGTTATACAGAGATTTTCAATGAAATCGATTGGGATGGAACTGTAAGTTGGAGTGGAATCAATGAAATTAGGTACGAAGAGCCCTGGAAAATAGCTTCGGATAATTTTAAAGATTTCACTATCCCACCCTATGATCAACTCGTCCTTGGCCCAAAAACAGATAATCCGTTGAGAGGGGCTTATTATGATTTACCGAATATTTGCTCCCAAATTGGTGGGCATCCGGGTTGGGTACAGTACGCTGATTATCCAAAATGCCCAAAATGTAACGCTTATATGAAATTCTTAGCACAAATCCACTATGATGATATCTCAGAGGGACGGGGAGAGGGTGTTGTATATGCATTCATCTGTAAAGATTGTAAGATGGTCTGTACAATATATCAACAAGGGTAACACTTAGGCGCTGTAAATGATTGGGAGAACGCTCCGTGCATTCTCCATGAACGGATGGGACTAAGTCCCACCCCTACATGAGGAGATAAGAGTGGGGCTCCATGAGGGTGGGTTTGGCGGGGAAGGGTTGAAGGGGGAGGACAGGCTGGTTGGCGGGGAAGCGGATGAAGTCCGGGGGGCCTGGCAGTCCGGTTGTAATAATCGGCTAAATCCTGTATACTTCCCCGATGTGAAGACCCAATATCATCCACCAAGGAAATCCTTTATGAAATCTATCCCTGTCGTTTTTGCTGTCATTTTGTTCACCCTGGCCGCCTGCACATCAAACGGGCCTCAGGGGGATGCGTGTCCCTCCCGGAATGAGGTGCTGCGGAAATTGGAGGAAGTGGTCCCTTACGAGGAGTACAGCCTGAGTTTCAATACGAGCAAGGAGGGCAGTCTGTTAACCCTGTGGGTGGTGAACCCCCAGGTGGATTCCCACACGGAAGAGGGACTGCGAGACGGAATTGCCCTGGCTTTGCTCGAAGCCACGGCCGTCGTGCACCAGATGTACAAGGCGGATGAATGCACCGGCGAGCTGTTCGACCGGGCCAACGTCATCATTGTGGACCCTGACTACGTGGGTGTGTTTTCGGGCGTGCTCTCGCTGGAAAACATGCCCGACTCGGCAAGCCTCAGCGAAGATGAACTCGTGACCCTGGCGACTTCATTCGAAGTGGATTACCGGTTGAGAGATCCCATGGAGGCGTTCACACCACCACCCAGCGACGCGTGTACATGGAAAGAGACCCGGGAAAAGATCGCCGATAATTTTGCATTATCCAACCCGAACGTGGATTTCTTCTACATGTTCGACGCCCTCGGCAGCACGGTTTGGGCGCAGTTCCTTGGGCCGATCGAGGGAGGAACGACGGGGTATGCGGTTTTGAAGGTCGGGGATATCATCGATGATCTGGACTGCCTGTACCCGCCTGCCAACAAGATCAATACGATTATCGTAGATGGTGAGGGTGAAGTGCTGGTTGTGGGCACTATCGCAGAGGTAGAGGAAGGTTCAGCGAATGCGGTGAACGGGTTCGACATCAACGATTATACATTCAGTATGATGTTGGAGTCGGAGGAAGAGTAAAAAACAGAATCAGGCACTCAGGCGATCAGGCGACCAGTGATCAGGATATCAGCTGGTGTGGTGACCTGATAGTATCGATGGAATTTCTATTTACCAGCCATCACCAAGAGACGGGCAGCCACAAGGGCCGCCCCTACTTTTCGGGAACGGGATTCGCAGTTCTTCTTGGTTGTGCGGAGGAAGATTTCTCTAGGTTTTGTCGACCACGTTTCGGGCAGCGGTGAGGTTGCCGTGGGGGGAGATGATTTGTGAGACGCATCCCGTGCCCAAGACGAAACGATTCCCCTGGGTGGCTTCGATGGCAGAGCGGGCTTCGGCCTCGATCTGTTCGGGGGCGCCCAGGGCAAGCGCATCCCACTGGCGGATGCCGCCGCAGACCACACCGGAGAAGATTTCTTTTCCCTTGGCTAAATCTGGTTGGGTCTCGCGGTCGTGCCAGTTGACGACGTTCACGGGGTAGTCGGCAAACTGCTCGAAAAAGACGTCCTTCCCATGGAGGTGGAGCACGTTCAACCAGAGAGATTGGGCTTCTTCGAGAAGGGGGAGGTCGTACTGGCGGCCGAATTCCTCGTATTCCTCCCAGGTGAGTAAGCCCGCCTGGGCGTGTTGGGTGGCGAAGAAAAACCCGGCTACACCGGTCTCTTTGGCGACGATCTTGACGAATTCCCGGCTGTTGGCCAACAGGATTTCCAGCCCCTTATGGAGTTTATCGGGGTACTGACGCAGGTGTTCCAATAAGACCTCGTCACCCACCAACTTCTTAGCGAGGGAAAGGGGGTTGAAAATCGTGTGGATGACGGGGGTGTCGGGACCCAGTTCGGCTGTGATGGTCTTCAAGGCTTTGAGCTGCCCGCCCAATGTCCCCTTGGTGGGATCCAGGGGCGGCAATTTTTCCCAATCACCGGGGGAGTTGACGACCCGTTTGGTATACACACGCGTCCCCTCGAAATTCCCCTGCCAATCGTCCTCCACGCCCCAATCGTAGAGGAAGTAAGCCGATGGGGGGGTGACCTTGAGGAAATCGAAATCGTAGGTTTTTTGAAAATGGAGGTGGGCGTTTGCCAATCCCTGGGGGGTCATGTCGTCGACAGGGAAGTGGCGCCATAAAGCGACCGGGGTGCGGTCGGGGGTTTCGCCGCCGAGGCAGGTCTCCATTCGTGTACGATGGTCCATATACTTATCTCCTTTTTTATACGTGTGCATATTATACAGGATGAAAAGTGTATATATTGGATAAATCTTACCAATATGGTATAATATAAGTCTTCGAAAGTAACAGAAGGAAAGGAAGTATTCAATGAATGTAGAACGAATCGCCGAGGAATTCCTGGCGGCTTTGAACGCAGGAAACATCAAAGAATGCCGTTCATATCTGGCGGACAAATTCAGCTTCAACGGCCCGGTGCCCGAGCCTATCAGCGCGGACGAATGGATGGATATCATCAGGGGGATGCGAACCGCATTCCCCGACCTGAACTACAACGGGAGGATTGCATGCGTGCAAGGGGAGAAGGTTTTGACGACGACACAACTCAGCGGCACACACACGGGCGAATGGGACCTGTCTGCTATGGGGATTGGGGTGCTCCCCGCCAGCGGGAAAAGTTTTTCCAACCCGAAAGAGGACGGTGTGATGACGGTTCAAAACGGGAAGATCACCTCTTATTTCATCAACGCTAAAGAAGGCAGCGGTATGGCAGGTATCTTGAAGCAGATCGGGGTAGAGGTGACTGTGTAGGGGAATGGGGGGTAATAATAATAGTTGATCGGTGACCAGTGACCAGTAATTGGTAATCGGGCAACCAGGTAACCAGGACACTGGTGTATTCGGGAACCGGGCAATTGAATAGCGAAGTTGAATAATAAATACGCAATACGGAATTAGGAATATTTCGTATTGCGTATTGCGTTTTATGCATAATTCTGAATTTAGGAGTGCGGGCAAACCATACAATCGATTTGATTTATGGGACAAATTACCCATGAGGAATTCGAGACAAAGCGTTTAAGATACAATATGATCAGGGATAGTGGAAATGTGCAGAGGAGGCATGATGGGCAAACACAATCTCAAAAAGTCGATTCTGGTTTCGATAATCGTCGTGGGTATTGGTATAAGCTGCAACATCCCCGGACTTTTCAGCTCCGGTTCCAATTCCCCGGGCGAGCAGGACCCTCAGGTCATCGCTATGCGCCAGCTGCAGAATCAATCCGAGAGGGCGGTGGAAATCTCTTTCGTGAACGGTTTCCCACGTTCGGTCAGCGGTTCTGTCGAGGTAGGAGGCGATGACCCGATATCCAGAGCAGAAAACTACCTGAGCGTTTATTCCGACCTGTACCTCTTGGGAGAAGAAGACCTGGGATTATCGGTCCGTCGGGTAGGGGGGAGCAGCGACGAGGACGTGGTCTTCTACCAGACCTACAAAGGACTCCCGGTGTATGCCAGCCAGCTCGTCGTCAGTTTGAAGGGCAACCAAGTATTTTCGAGTGCCGGGAACCTGCTTCACGAGGTGGACCTCGATACGGAACCCGCATTCACGGCAAAGCAGGCCGAGGATTTTACTCGAACGGCCCTCGGACTTCCCCCGGAATCAACAGCCATCGGGCAAACATTCCTGACGATATTTTCCGGCAGCCTGCTCGATGATACTCTCACTCCCGACCCGCGATTGGGATGGCACGTTAGTTTTGGATCCCCAAGCGGTTATTCTGCCATCATCGACGCTAAGACGGGAGAGCTTTTATTCGACATGGCTGCGACGCGCACATTCGATTTCGATCTGGCGGATGCGGCCGGCCATACGGCGGAAGGTGACTGCCATTGGGGCACGATAAGTGTGAACGACATCGGGGACGAGAGCGGTATCTTCGATGACGATTATTTCGACGATGCGCTTGCCTATGAAGCCTGGCAATACGGTACCGACGCTTATTGGTGGTACGTAAGTCGATTCAGCCGGTACGGTTTCGACAATGACGACCATGAGTTGGAAGTCTACATCCACGCGAGTGTGGATGGCGGTATCGCGGCGTATTTCCCATTCTGCAGGTCGATCGATCTCTCCGATGCAGGGACCAAACTCGATACGATGGTGCACGAGTACACCCACGGCGTGATCCATTTCACTTCCGATCTCACCTATGCCAACCAGCCGGGGGCTCTCAATGAAAGTTATGCAGATGTGATGGGGGAAACGGCAGCGAGTACGGTGGGCGACCTATGGAGTTCGGATATGAACCATATCTCGAGCTACGACCATGGGAGCGATGATAACGGCATGGTGCATAAGAATGGACGGATTCCCAGCCATGCAGCATTTTTAATCGCGTCCGGAGGTGCAAACTCAGGCTACAATATTATCGGCATCGGCTCGCAGAAAATGAGCGATCTGTTCTATGCGGTGATGATCAGCCTGCCGGAGAACGCCTCGTTTGAGACTGCTGCCAACGCCACCGTGGCCCGGGCACAATCGTGGGCCGGCTACAGCGGTTGGACGCAGCAGGACGTCTGCCAGATACGAAATGCCTACGCCTCTGTGGGAATCCTCGATTTTGGCGACGCGGATTGCGATGGGGTGCCCGACGTTTCCGACAGCGACCCCGACGGCGATTTCATCTATGACCCGGACGATAACTGCCCATTAGCGGCCAACCCCAATCAAAGAGACAACGATGGGGATGGGGAGGGGGACATGTGCGACACGGACGATGATAACGACGGCGTCCCAGATCACCAGGACAACTGCCCCTGGGTGTGGAACGGTGGGCAGGAGGATGCAGACCAGGATGGGATTGGGGACGAATGTGAAGATAGCGATTACGACAACGTAGCCGACCTCGTGGACAATTGTCCGGCGATCCCCAACTCAGACCAACTCGATACGGACGGAGACGGCATGGGGGATGTGTGTGATGACGATGACGACGGGGACCTCATACTAGACGTGGATGATAACTGCCCCGTGGATTCAAACGGGGGGCAATGGGATGAGGACGGCGATGGCATCGGGGGGGCCTGCGATAACTGCGTGACAACGGTTAACCCCGGGCAACTGGACACCGATTCGGATGGGATTGGTGATTCATGCGATTTAGACGACGACGGGGACAGCATCATGGACCAGAATGATAATTGTGCGCTGGTCTACAACCCAGATCAGTTCGATTTCGATTTCGATGGGATTGGTCATGCCTGCGATGATGATGAGATGCTTCCCATGTTCCAGGGCACCTATGCCGGCAGCTTCGAGGCTTCCCCTAATGACTATTTGACCCTCAGCATGGAAGCCTGTTTGGGGGAAAGCAAGCCAGCGACCTCCTCTATAAGGCCAGAGATACAGATGGCTGTCGCCGGATTGCCGCAAAGCGTGGGTGTGTGGGTGACCAACCAATACGGGGAACGGGTGGTCAATCTCGATTCAAATGGGGAGATGCGTTTCGACCCGCTGGGAGGGGACGATTATTTCTTGACCTTCGCCGTTTCGCCCCAACAGACGAAGACGGAGCAGGTAACGTTCGATTTACGGACGAACTGCATCACCGCAGCGTCTGAAGAGGGTGAGTCTCCTGCACCTGCGACAGAAGCGCCAACGGTTACACCGACAAGCACGATTACGACGTCGCCACCAACCAAGACGAACGCGCCATTCGTTCCAACCAACACCCAAATACCACCGAAACCCCCGACCAACACCAACACTCCTATCCCCCCCACCCGGACCAATACACCGACACTCAATGACGGCTGGATCTATGGGAAGGTGTGGAAAGACCAGAATTCGTCCGGCAGCAAGGACGACTTCGAAGATTGGTACAGCGGCGTGACTGTCCAGTTGGGGAAAGGCGCGTGCAGTTCAACGGGATACGCGACCACGGTCACGGATGCGAGCGGGGCCTTCCGGTTCGATGACCTGCCCCCTGGTGAATACTGTGTGATAGTGGAGATGCCCCAGACCTGCGGGACGTATTCCATCCCCAAGACGGACACCAAACGCACAGTGGTGGTGAACCCCGACGCGGGAGGAAACGCCGGGCAATTCGGTTTTGCGCAGTATATTTGTTATTAGCGCTGACCTGCTCGGATATCTCATGGTGCGATAAAAAAAGAGACCTGATTGGTTTCTCAAGAACCAGTCAGGTCATTTCTTTTTTGGGGGTTTACAGCAGGGACAGGTTTCTAAACCTGTCCCTACGATCAACTTAAAATATTTGTTTGAGTGATCGTTAATCCCCGGCTTTCAAGTTGTCTGCCACACGAGAGAGCCGAGTATAGGCATCTTCGACGACTTCTATCAAGCTGGGGTTATAGCCCATCATCGGGTGGGCGAGGAGCATTGCTTTGGGGTTGAGGAGATTGACCAATGAGCCGCCCTCGGTTTCTTCGATAGTGACGTTATAGGGGAGAAACAAGCCAATGAGGGGGTCATCCTGCAACGCTTTATTCACCAGGGCCGGATTGGCGGCACCCAGGATGATGTACGGGTGGAAATCCTCGTTTAACATCTTTTTCAGCGTGGCCTTCACATCTATCTCGGTAATGACCCCGAAGCCTTCCTCTTGAAGGGCGTCGGTCACTTTGATGATGGCGGTCTCGAAATCGTCAGTTAGTTGTACCTGGAATGAAATGTCTTCAATCATCGTATTTCCCTCATCTTCATAATGGGGTAAGCACCAACGCACGGTTGGCTAATTTTTAGTGATTCCTCAACCGGTGGGGGCGCAGGCCGAACTGCCCAGACTGAAGCCAGACGAACCGCTGGACTTGATGGCGGCGACGAGGGATAATTGGCGGGTAACGTTCACTCCCCCACATTTGGGGCAGACGACCTCATCGACTTTCGAGAGGCTGGTGACCAGCTCCTCAAATTCTTTTTGGCAGTCCTCACATTCAAAACCATACAAAGGCATGGATCAACTCTCCGATAATATATGCTTATTCAAAATAGCGTATATATTATACGCGTTTTTAGGAAATCCCGTATAAAAGTTATGTAAGAATATACAGCCCACTAAATAATTTACAGGCGTTTCATCCTTTATAATAGAGGCACCCTACTTTCTCAGGATAAGGGAAAAAATGGACGAGAAAACAAGCGTAGTAGATCTGAAGAAGGCGGTAGGCGAATTCGTAAGCGAGCGGGATTGGGAGAAGTATCACAGCTGCAAGAACCTCGCTATGAGCATCGCCATCGAAGCAGCGGAACTGATGGAATTGTTCCAATGGCAGAGCGGCGAAGCGGGGGAGGCCATATTGCTGGATCCGGAAATGAAAGCCCATGTGGGGGAGGAAATGGCCGACATCCTCATCTACTGCCTGGCTTTTGCCAACCGTGCCGACCTAGATATCGGCGCGCTCATCACGGCAAAACTCAAAAAAAATCAAAGCCGCTTCCCCCCTGGGGAACCTTTAGGTCAATAATGGAGGAAAGATGCAAAAGAAAAAAAACATACCTAATTTTCGCGTACTGACAATATTCCTGGCGATCTTGTTGGCTGCCTGCTCGGTAACAACACCGACGGTCCCGGCAAGTGAAATCCCGCAGTTAACGGCAACCCCGCCGGCAGAATCCACGGCGGAATCCACCACCCAAGCATCACCCACAGAGACCCTCTCGGACAACCTCCATAAAATCACGATCCTGTACACCAATGACGAGCATGGGTATATGGAAGGATTCGACGACGGACCGGGCGCAGCGGAAATGCTTGGATTATGGAAAGAGGAATTTGGTTATTCACCTGACGGCCCCTTCCTGGTCTTGAGCGGCGGGGATATGTGGACCGGTCCAGCGATTTCGACCTGGTTCGAAGGCGCCAGCATGGTGGAGGTGATGAACGCGATGGGCTACCAGGCTTCGGCTGTGGGCAACCACGAGTTCGATTTTGGGTCGGAGATCCTGGCCAAACGAACGAATGAAATGGCGTTCCCACTGCTGGGGGCGAACGTGCGCTATAAGAGCGATGGCAAGATCCCCACAGACATCGGCATTCAACCCTACACCATCGTGGAAGTAAATGGAGTCAAGGTCGGCATCATCGGGCTGGCGTATCTGGATACACCTGAAGTGACCACCCCGGCTTACGTCGCTCCCTTCGACTTCGTCGATTATGAAGAAACCCTCCGGGAGATTGTCCCGCAGGTGCGTGATGCCGGCGCAGAGACCATCGTCGTCCCCGGCCACATCTGCCGGGATGCGCTGAACAGGTTGGCTGCGGCCGTCTCAGACCTGGAGATCAGTATGTTCGGCGGGGGACACTGCCACGAGCTGTTCGCCAGAGAAACGAGGGGCATGGTCTTGCTGGGCAGCGGCGAGCATATGGGGAACTTCACCTACGCGGAATTGATCTATGACGATGAAACCGGGACCACCACGCTGGGTGATTACGGCATGCAACAAAATCAAATCGGCGGAGCAGACCCTGCCGTATCGGAGATTGTGGAGGAATGGGCAGCCGAGGCAGCAGTGATTCTCGATCAGGAAATCGGCTACGTGGGCCACAATATGCGCAACGGCAGCGGGGAGATGAGTGATTTCATCACCAAGACCTGGCTGTGGAGTTTTCCCCAGGCAGATGTGGCGCTGACCAATACCGGCGGCATCCGCGAGGATATCCCAGAAGGCACTATCACGATAGGCACCATTATTACTGTTTTGCCCTTCGACAACACAATTATCCAGATAAAGATGACCGGCGAGCAACTCGAAAACACCATGATCGGGAGGAGAAACGATCTGGCTTACGCCGGAGTGGAGAATGTAAGCGGCCGATGGGTGATGTCGGAGACGGGTGAGGAGATCGACCCCAAGGCAACATACGTCGTCCTGGTGAACAGCTACAATTACAGCGGCGGTGGAAATTTCATGTTTGGGCAGTACGATCCGAATGGCTACGATACCTCTGTCCTCTACCGCGATCCCATCATCGATTGGATCGAGGCGCAGGGGTCGAGTACGGCTGCCCCGATCGACGATGCTATCGAAGCGTTGATCGGCGGGTCGTAGAATCAAACCGAGAATGTATCGGTAAGGAAAACCTGCTACATGAAGGAGGAGGATCATCTTGGAGAGAAAACAGCGGGATAAACGTCAAATCGTGGGATGGGTGGCGGTGGGTCTGTCGATAGCCATCACCTGTGTGTGGGCGTTCTGGGGCATCATTGAGAATTTCCACGAGGGGTGGTATTACGAGTCGTTCTGGTCGAACCTGGGTTTGATGTTCCTGCAGTACCTCAGCCCGATGCTCATTTTTATGGCTGTGACCCTCATCTCTATCCGCTGGCCGCGGATCGGAAGCGCCTTACACGTCATCTTGGCTATCTTCATGGCGTGGTTCTTTAGCGCCTTCACGAACACGGTCATATTTTTCCTGTTGACGCCGCTGGTGGGGATCGGAGCGCTTTATTGGTTTGGGCACCCACAACCACGCAGACGAGCCATTCTCTTAGCGGCTGGACTTCCCCTGCTGGTCTTAGTGGTGTGCGGAGTGGAACCCGCTATTAGGGTGTCACAGCGGGTGGACGATGGGGTTCTCGGGGCGCGGTTGGTGCATGGGAACGACGTCGACCTGGTGTGGGCACCGGACGGCCCAGGGTGGCCGCGTGAAGGAGCGGACTGGTTTGAGGCCCAGGCTGCCTGCCAACACCTGAGTGAGGACGGCCTGACCCTGGCAGCCGAGTCGGTGGACATCTGGCGGCTGCCAAGCGTGGATGAGGCAGTACGTTCGATGGCCAGACACGGCGAGAACTCCGGGGGTGTGTGGGATGCGGAAACGGGCGAGGCGGAATACGAGACGACACCAGACAAAGAGTCGCCCCTATGGCAGGTGCACTCGCAGGTCATCTACTGGTGGACGGCGACAGAGGTGGACGAAGACCATGTCTACATGATCGTCTATCACGGCCAGGTATGGGCGCGAGAAAAGAAGTACGGGCCAGGGTATTTGGGATTCCGGTGTGTGAAATAATCTAAGGTGCCCAGCTTGTTCTTCTAGTTGTTAAAATTAGTTTGAGAGACCAATAAAAGTGCCCCTGTATAGTCAATTTTTTATACATTTACCATCTACCGGAGAGGCGTTCATCTATTTATTTAATCACTTCGGAGGGAAGAATATGGCGAGCAGGTAATATCGAAAAATCACTCAGCAACGATAAGTAATATATAACCAGATTATTCACCCACTCGAATTCTACTCAATTTATTTTTCCTGTATCTATACTATAATATAATTGTCTCGCTACTGTTTTAATAACCTCATTGTTAATACTTAACTTTCCTTATTATTTTTGGCATTCGTATGTAATCGCATGCCATAATGGATAACTCCTAAGTTACTTGGTCGATGGGGTTTATTCTTTTTTTCGATGTAGAAAAAATACTACATTCACATTTGATTTCTAGTAAGTTGATATTGTTACGAATATTAAAAAAAGGAGGTTGATAAATATCTTTCGTGGAAATTCCTGTGAAGAATATTCTCAAAAAAGAGCTACTCTCTTTATTCCTACTTGTTTCATTCCCAATAAATACCTGGTCCATTTACGTTTTTTTATACAATTTTGAGTGGGTCGCCGAACGAACAAATATGTCTGATGCGCTTGGTTATGGGGCGTATGCACTAGCATTTACATTGTTTGAGTCCCTTTTGATTACATTAATAATCACGCCGTTATATTTATTATTGAGGAAGAATCATGATATTGAAACATCCAAAGCCATGATAGGAATAACCTTTATTATACTTTCTCTCTGGATTATTATTTTAAGGATAAATATCAGCCAAGATACTTCCTTATTTGGATTTCTTTTTAAAATAAAATCCACCTATAATATTCGCTTCGGATATTTCCTGGCGATATTTTTTTTATCAATTGGAGCAGTAGTTGCATCGATGCTCGCGCCACCATTTTTGGTTCGCAAATATAAAAAAATACAATCCTTTACAATTGAATTATTTCATCGCATAGAATTGCTTTCTTATGTTTATCTTGTATTGAACTTAGTTAGTATAGTAGTAGTAATCATTCGCAACATAAAGTATATCTAATATGAATGAAAACTTATCTCGTCGTGATTTTCTAAAGGTTACTTCCTTATTTCTATTCTCAAAGACATTCCCGAAATTCAATGTCGGTAAGAGACTAAATTTCCTAAATCCATCAAATCGGAAAAATGTCTTGATTATTGTTTTCGATGCCCTTACAGCAAATAATATCTCGTTTTTAGGGTATCCCAGAAATACAATGACCAAACTTTCTCACTACATTGAGAAAGCCACTGTATATCATAACAATTATTCTGGTGGAAATTTTACAACTCCAGGAACGGGTTCTCTGCTTACCGGCACCTTACCTTGGACTCACCGTGCTTTTGAAAAAAATGATACAGTTAAATATTCTTTGAGGAAGAACAATATTTTTAATATTTTTGGCAAGGAAAATTACTACCGGTTTTCTTATACACATAATCCTGTAGCGGAAAGATTAATAATGGGGTTTCTCAATGATATTGATGATCTGATCCCGCGTAATCAACTCTTTCTCAATAAGGATTTTGTATTGGAGATTTTTAAGAATGACTACGATATCGCTGCACTTTCCAGGAATCAAATTGTAGAAAACCCAAGCCAAGAAATTATAAAAAATTCCCTTTTCCTGCCAGAAATTTATAATGAAATCGTCCTCAAATCGAAAGGAGGAGAAAATAAAAAAATCATAGAAAAAAATCTGGACCAGTTTCCACGAGGTGTACCAAAATTATTAGAGAGCGAATATTTTCTTCTTGAAGATGGTATCGATTATCTCATAGAAAATATTGGTTTATTTCAAGAGCCATTCCTGGGTTACTTCCATTTCTTCCCCCCACATAAACCATATTCACCTCGCAGAGAATTTGCTTATTTATTTGGCAACGATGAAATCAATATCCCCGAGAAACCCGAGCACATTTTTTCTCGAGGTTTTGGAGAAGAAGAAACACTTAGTAATCGATTATTTTATGATCAATACATTG
>JASFQL010000008.1:0-129183 GCA_050115475.1 Anaerolineales bacterium | reverse complement strand
TTTTTGATTGGTTGTATATTTGCGGGGGATGGCAGCATCCCCCGCACCCCACTGCCGGGGGTGGCGACTCCCCGTACCCCTGCGATCAAAGGCATACAGACGATGTTTTATTGTCTGGTTTATAACGAGGTGATTGGGCCAAACGGCCGCAAAGATTGGTGGGGGAAGGCATGAGTGGTAAGTTTTGGATGGGCTGAATCTGAGGGCAGGCAAGGTTTATGGAGTGGATTCAGGATTGTTGGTGGTTGGCGTGTGATGAGGAGACAGTTGGCTATTATTCGGTGATAGATTCTTTATCTGCGGGGGATGGCAGCATCCCCCACACCCCACTGCCGGAGGAGGAACCCTCCCCGGACCCCTGCGATCAAAGGCATACAGGCATTATTTAATCCTTTCGTTTATAACAAGGTGATTGTGCCAAACGGCCGCAAAGAAGGATAATGCAGGGCAAAATGTGGAAGGTGGGACCCACCTTCGAACAACCTGCACTTAATTTTATGCTACCAATTTGAATGACACTAAAAAATGACACCAAAAGAAGTAGTTTGGGTTTTCGCCCTCACCTGCTAACCAGGAGATCAGCTTCATCGATTGAGAAATTTGAAATCGTGGCGGTAATTTCACCCCCTCTTGGTATTACGTATCCTATCAGAAAAATGGGGTCTTCCGGCAGCGGGGATGGGCCAAACAGCAGGTCTCCATCCACATAAGAAAAAATTTCATCGTATGTTATTTCTATTGTTATCTCTTGGGTTTCCCTTCTTGTATATTCTTGACTCATGTCCTCCTGGATTGCCCCCCTTTCATAAATTTCTATAAATACTGGTGAATCAGGGCTTTCGACCATATACATCAGGAAAGTACCTGTAGTGGTCAGGTTGGAGGCGTCTGAAGGGACGATACCAAAAGAAAGGTAGGAAGGGTAATCGTTAAATTGTGTGTAAATAAGATCGATGTTTACGTCGAAGGATATTTTTATATTCTCCTTCACAGGAGTAAAAATACCCCTTTCATAATATGTGGAAGGATCGAATAACCTTCCTTCATCCCATGCCAAAATCAATAAGCTGCCCTCCCGCGCGGTCAATCCCCAAAAGGAAAGGTCCCAACAGCCATCGTCTGGAATACTGTAATAATCAGCGGGAAATGGCACCCAATAATCTGATGAAATGCAGTTGCAGTTCCAATCTCCACCCACAACGCTGCATTCATTGCGACCCTTCGAGCTACAAAGTTTTTCAATGATTTTACCCGCCCACCAGGGTGTGTCCGGTAGATTGCAGGTATCGTTCATTAAAAAGACGTAAAATATCTGAATAAAAAAATATAGACTCGCAAGTATTGCCCCAATCAAAGCTATTTTCTTTATTCCCTTCTCCATATCGTAATTATGCCATAAAACGAGTGTAAAATATTATTGGGAGGTGATATTATGACATGCTCACAGATCGTAAATAGCATTGGTTTGATTCTGGATATTATTGGAGGTGTGATGCTATTTCTTTATGGTCTAGCACCGAGAATTGACCCTGAAGGAAGATCCTATTTGTTTTTAAACGGGTATGACAATGAGGAGGAAAAAAAGAAGTACAAACACTATAAATTATTAAGTAATATCGGTATTTGGCTAGTCATAGGCGGTTTTATTTTTCAGCTAATAGCTAATTTCTTGTAAGAGGTGCAACTATGCAGAAATGGGAATATTGTGAAGTGGATTTTGATGGCTCAGTAACCAGAGTATGGTTTTATGATGAAGCTGGAGATTATATTGATAGACCCAGCCAACACAAAAGGTTGGGGGTTGAACTAGCAAAACTGGGCCATGATGGGTGGGAAATAATTTCAACCTGGTGGAGAAGTCGGAATCAAGTGACCTATATGCTTAAGCGTCCAATGGCAGGTGAATGGACAAATGACGAACGTAGAATTGCTGAAGAAAGATATTTAGAAAATCACCCATTAGGATAAGACCAACGGAAACTTTTGGAATAATTATCCTTAACCATCCTTGTGATCAGATAAGAAATAAGGATAAAAAACCGCCAACCCTATCAAGACTGGGAGAGGACCATCTTATTGTAGAGGAAATGGTAAAGGTTCCCTGAAGTAAACCACCTTACGAATAATAGAACGTAACGGATTTACTTCCCATTTAGCCAGCATTGCCTGGCAACCCAAAATATCCCTTTTTTACTGTTTAATTCTTTTTCATCGAAATAGACTATAAATGTAACCAAATATTCATCACTTGCCAAGTAATGAATTGCTGTTTTTGAATCAGTCCAAATTACTTCCCATTCAGCGGAATCAACACTACCCACAATTTCACCAACATAGTATTTTAATATTGATGATGCCTTTGAATTAGACGTATAAGACAGATCAATGCTTGGTTGATCTGTACAAACAATTCTGTCTTTTATTGTAGATAACTCAGATTCTTTATCACGCAACTGGAAATATAGATCGTCATTTCTGCCTTGAAGTGAACTTTTTTCATTTTCTAATTCTGCAATCTGATCTTGTGCACTTAATAGTTCTTGTTGCGTATTTTGGTTTTCTTGTGTAAGGTTAGAAATTTCAAGGTGTTGTGAGTACAAAACATACCCCATATAAGCAACCGCTGAAACGATTAGGACGATAAGGAAAATCCGCAACCCTTTGTTCATAGCAAAGCCCTCCTTTTTGCTTTCTTACATTATACAGCAACTTTTTTACTTAACGAGTTATAACGACATGTAGCGATTTCCAACCCTCTCGAGCCTCCCTCGTACCCTCACCTGTTACGGCCTGTTACAAATACCCCCCTCAAACAGCGTAAAAGGTTACAACGCTGCACCCTTATATTGAAACGGGCGCAGCAGTGCTGCGCCCCTACTTGTGATTATGTTAAGGCGAAGAATGTTTTGTTCCTGCAATCGATTAGTAAGGGCGGTGGGGTGAGGCGGGCGGGGCATGCCGCGGCAAAGTCTTGCCGACGCCCCTACAGGAACATTAATAACGGGCACAGAAATCCGCGGCAATGTGGAAACGGGCGCAGCGGTGCGCGGCAAAGTTTTGCCGACGCCCCTACGTGTGTTTTATTTAGGGCGAAGATTGTTTTGATCCTGCAATCGATTGGTATGGGCGATGGGGTGAGGCGAGGGGGGCATGCCCCGCCCCTACAGAAACATTGGTAACGGACACAGACATGCGCGGCAATGTGGAAACGGGCGCAGCGGTGCGCGGCAAAGTCTTGCCGACGCCCCTACGTGTGTTTTATTTAGGGCGAAGATTGTTTTGATCCTGCAATCGATTGGTAAGGGCGGTGGGGTGAGGCGGGCGGGGCATGCCGCGGCAAAGTCTTGCCGACGCCCCTACAGGAACATTAATAACGGGCACAGAAATGCACGGCAATGTGGAAACGGTCGCAGCGGTGCGCGGCAAAGTTTTGCCGACGCCCCTACGTTGATCGAACGGAGAAAAACACTCCGTTCGATTCGGCGAAGGCCTCGCCTTCGCCACCGATTTAATTACGAAATTTGTGGCTTGGTATCTTGGTGGTTGAGAAAAAAAAGGACGGGGAAACCCCGTCCCTACAAGATAATTATTTATTCTGTAAATATTCCGGTGTCTTGGTGGTTAAAAAACTAAGCCTCGCTTTCTTCTTCGTCCGCTGCTTTCATCTGGTCGTGGTCGGGGAGGTCGGTTTCGACGTTGCGGATGCGGGGGATGAACCAGGCGATGAGGATCACGCTGAGATAGCCGATGCCTGAAAAGAGGTACTGCACGGCCATCCCGGAACCGGGTTCGGTGCCCACCAATCCGCCAAAGAGGCTGGCAAAGGTCCCGCCGGTGGCCATGGCCGGTTCGGTGATGAAGTCGGCGGTGGCGCCGGCCACCAGGGGCATGATGGGATCCATCAGCCAGGCGATGAGACGCCGGGCGGAGAAGACCCGCCCCTGGATATCGGGGGCGACCTTGGACTGCCAGATGGCGTTGCTGGCGCTCTGCGACACCGGGAAGGTCATGGATGCCAAAACCGCCACCGGAATCCAAACCGACAGACCCCGCCCAAGTCCGAAGAGGATCAAGCCAAAGACCGCGTACAGTCCCCACATGAGGAGCATCCCGCGGATACGGTTCTTCTTGAATCCCCCCCAGGCGGTCACAATCAATCCCCCCACCACGCCGCCGATGGCGAAAGCGGACTGCACCGATCCGAGGGCGATAGTGTCGTTCCCCGTACGGGTGAGGATGAAAGGCGAAAACAAGGTCCCGGCGAAACCCTGTGTGAGGTTGAGGAAGAGGATGGCGGTCAGCAAGGCGAGGAGGCCCTTGCGCTCGAAGATGTATCTGAAACCGTAGATGGCCTCCTGGAGGAGGTTCCCCTTCCCGGCCTGACCTTCTTCCGTGAGTTTGGGTTGGGGGATATGGACGACGAGTAGGGCGGCGATAGCGATGAAGAAAGTGACCACGTCCAGGATGAGGATGCCCCTCAGTCCGATAAGGGGCAGGAGCGCGCCGGCGGCCACGGGTGAAAACACCCCCGGGCCCGAATCGATCAACATCATCATCCCGTTGGCCCGGCTGTACTGCTCTTTGGGCACCATGGTGCTGATGGCGGACGAATAGGCCGGCCACTGGAAGGAACCGGTGACCCCATAAATGACAGAGGCGACGTAGAGGTGCCAGATCTCCAGCATATCAGCGGCGTTGAGGAAGAAGATGGCGCCCGTCGCGAGGACTGCGCCGAGGTCGCTGACCATCATCATGAGCTTGCGGTTGTAACGGTCGACCAATGCCCCGGCGAAGGGGGAGACCAACAGCATCGGAAGGACGAAGGCGGTATTCATCCCGCCCAGGATGGTGGCGCTGCCGGTCTTCTCGAAGGCCCAGATGGTAAGGGCGAATCCGCTCATATAGGATGCGAGTACGGAGACGATCTGCCCCACCCATACAACGGTGAAGCCAACCATGCCAGCGGGCCGCTTCGTTTTCTCTTCATTCGTCATAATAATGAATTCTCCTTGTAGAATTTTATTAAGTACATAACAAGCCACTAGACATTTTTAATGCAAGGGTATATCGATCCCATCCCCCATTTTCTGTATGGATATATATAAGACGATAAGCAGCAAGCTACCCATTGTGACTTCATTCCAAACAGTCAGGTGACCAGGGTTAGAAATAAATAAACGAGAAAAAGCATAGAAAATTATCATTTTATGAAATCACTACCCCGGTCCTCCCCATAGCCATGGGGAGGGAGACTGTGTCAGCAATCAAGCGGGGATAGAACCGAATATCCATCTATGAAAATCCTTTGTCCATCACTCACAGCAACTCAGGTTGAAATATCTTTGAGAACCCCATCGGCCAGATTCCAGATGCCCCAGTTTTCGATCAAAGCGGGTTCGAACAACTGGAGGTCGGTGGTGGTCAGGAGGGCCTGCTCGCTGTGGACGAGGCGTTTGAGCAGGTCGGCGCGTCGGTCTTCGTCCAGTTCGGCCAAGACCTCATCGAGCAGGAGGACGGGCCAGTGGCCGGTCTTCTCCTTCATCCAGGCCACCTCGGCGAGCTTCATGGTCATCATGGCGGTGCGCACCTGGCCGCGGGAGCCGTAGGTGCCGAGGTCGATGCCGTTGCTGAGGAAGCGCAGTTCGTCCCGGTGGGGACCAGTGGTGGTCATGCCTCGGGCGATCTCCTCACGGCGCAGGAGGGCCAGGCGTTCGAGGAAGCCTTCCTGGATTTTCTCCACTTTGAGGCCGCTGCGGTCGATGGGCGCGTCGAGTAAGACAGGCTGGTCGTCGTTCTTCTGGATGGGATCGAAGGCGGGCAGGTAATCGAGGCGGAGGACCTCGCCGCTGCGGGTGAGTTCGTGGTGGATGCGACCGGCGATAACATCCAACTCCTGTACGGCGTGGATACGGTCGTAGATGAGCTGGGCACCGCGTTCCACCAGGCGGGCATCCCAGAAGGAGAGCTGTTCACGGTCGCCGCCCTGTTCGCCGAGCTGCTTGAGGAGGGCGTTGCGCTGGGTGAGGACCTTGCGGTATTCAGCAAGGTTCTCGGCGTAATGGGGGACCACCTGACTGAGCGCCAGGTTGAGGTAGTGACGGCGGTCCTGGGGGGAGCCCTCGATAACCTGCATCATCTGGGGGAGGAAGAGGACGGCGTTGAAATGGCCGATGACTTCCCTGGCGCGCTTCTTGCCGCGGTCGAGGAGGACTTCTTTGCGGGTACGGTCGACGCCGTTGCGGGTCTGCTCTTTGATGATGCGGACTTCCAAGCGGTGGTCGCGCTCCCCCTTTTTGTATTCGGCGACGATGCGGGCAACGGCGAGTTCTTTACGGCCTTCGAGGAGGTTGACGAGCTGGCGGTCGTTTTGGGCGTGGAAGGAGGTGAGGGTGGCGAGGAAGTAGATGGCCTCGAGGATGCTGGTCTTTCCCTGGGCGTTGCCGCCGACGACGAGGACGGTCCCGGCGGGGAGGTCGAAGTCGAGCCGGGCGAAGTTGCGGAAGTGGGTGAGGGAAAGGTGGGTCAGGCGCATGGTTTTCTTTGGCGTGATGGGATCCTCCGGGGCGCCATCACAGCAAAGAATATTGTATTCCCTTTTGCGAAACTTTACAAATCAACTGCAGTTACTTTTAATAACCTTAATCTGTGGTTAATTTATTGAAAGGTCAAATGGAGAAAGGTGATTATTTCCCAGATAATTTTGCGATTCTGAGAAAGGGGGATGTAGTTCTTAGTTTGATAGTTGGGTAGTTGGGTAGTCGTTAGTCCGGTAGTCTTTAGTCGTTAGTCGTTGGTCGGTGGTCTGGTAGTGGTGTAGTTTTTAGTTTGATAGTTGGGTAGTTGGGTAGTGCGTACGGAAAGAGGCGAGATTTGGGGATATTTTAAATAAATAAAGGTAATGGATGATAGAAACCGGGTTACCCAATCTCTATGGGATTGACGCCTTCCATCTCTTCGGGCTGGATATCTTCAAGGCGGTAAATCTTCTCGGCGCGGTCGGTGAAGAGGACGCCGTCGAGGTGGTCGATCTCGTGCTGGAAGATACGAGCCAGCCAGCCGGTAGCCTTGAACTTGGTCTTCTGCCCGTGCCGGGTCTGGGCTTTGACGGTCACAGCCTGGGCGCGCTCCACCTCCCCGACCATTTCAGGGATGGAGAGACAACCCTCAATTCCGCTGACGATGTCTTTGGATCTACGGGTAATCTCCGGGTTGACGAAGACGTAGAGTTTGCGGGGAACTTCTTCATCCTCTTCATCCCCAAATTCAGCAATGAAGAGGCGCTGTAATTCGCCAACCTGGGGAGCAGCCAGGCCGGAACCAGGAGCATCGCGCATGGTCTCGATCATGTCGTCGATGAGGGTTTGCAGGCCAGGGCCGAAATCGGTAACTTTTCGCGCCTTGCGTTTCAAAACCTCGTGGGGAACAGTATAAATTTTACGTAAAGCCATAGTCTTTTGATGCCTCGAGCAAGATATATTTTACCGTAATTCGAGGAGAGAAAGTGTCGTAAAACTATGGCGGTCAAAGAAATTTCGAATGCGTCAGTCAACGGCAAAGCTTTTTCGCTATCAAAAGTGTAATTTCCTGTCGGCAACGAACATGATAATATTTAACCTCCTGGTTACTGTAGCAATTATCACGTTTTTCAAATTATCAATAGACTGGAACGAATCAATGACAAAAAATACTAATTGTTGGGAATTTATGAAGTGCGGCCGGGAACCAGGCGGGGAACATATAACAGAGCTTGGCGTCTGCCCCGTCCCCTTGAGCGACGAACACGATGGGGTCAACAGAGGGCAAAATGCAGGACGGTTTTGCTGGACAGTTGCTGGAACACTTTGCCACGGTGAAATTCAAGGGGTTTTCGCTGAGAAAATCCTCGAATGTATCAACTGCCCATTTTTTATCAAGACCCAAGACGAGTTAAGCTACGCATTCATCATGACAGAGCAAGACCGTATCAAGTCCTAATTTTCGGAAAAGAGACATATCGATTACCAGCCAGGGGTAGAAATCGAGAGGACATCCCAATCATTTCGGTACCGGCGCAGAGCCTCGTGTGCAAGATCCACCCACCAAACCGGGGCCAGCCTCTTCCGCATGAAACAAGTTGATTTCTTCCCTAAAATCATGTAATATATCGATAAGCTCAATCAAAATGTTTCCATTGAGGGCGGTTTATACAAGAAAATCACTCAAGCTCTATCGACGACCGCTGCCAACAAGCAGCGGTTTTTTTAACCAGATTCGATATGGAGGGACTCTATTATGCCTATGTATTACAACCTCGAACCCAAGAAATGGGACAAAGCCGAGCGCGTCCTCGAGAAAAAACGCATTGCCAACAACCTGATACGATTACGTAAGGCCCTACGAACACACCTACGCCTTCAACGGAAAAAGGAAAACAGGGATGAATCTCTCGACAGCGAAATGTTCATACGGCTGGCGACATGGAATATCAGAGAACTGGGCGCAAATAGAAAGTATGGGAAGCGTTTAGACGAATCCCTCTTCTACATCTCTGAAATCCTCTCTCATTTCGACCTCATCGCCGTCCAAGAAGTCAATGAGGACCTATACGATCTCAATAGAATTACAAGCATTCTAGGGAAAGGATCGTGGGACTATATCGCAACAGATGCAACCGAGGGACGTTCCGGCAACGGCGAGCGAATGGCTTTCGTATTCAACAAGAACAAAGTCAGTTTCAAGGACATCGCGGGCGAGGTCGTTCTACCAGACTACCTAAAAGTAAACGCCCCCTTCAACGAACGCCTGTGCTTCGAAAAAAACTTGAACCTAAGGCTTCCGAACGGTACAAGCCTAAAATCTCCTTCAGACGTGGGCACCTACCGCCGCCAGGGAAAAGAATATTTAAGCGAAGAGCTAGCAGTGGACCTTCCTGAAAACACGTGGCTCAAGCTGCCCAAGGGGGCGAAAATCGTCTTCCCGCGGCGGACCATCGTCGAAAAAACGAACGGCGGCAACATCTCTCTCCCTAAAGGAAGCGAGATCAACTTCAGCAACAATACGATGATCAACCTGCCGGATGAATATATCGCCAGCTACGCCCTGCAATTCGCCAGGACGCCATTTTTGGTCTCCTTCCAGTCGGCGTGGTTGAAACTCAATCTGTGCACCGTGCACATCTATTACGGCCAGGGGAAAGAGGGGTTATACCGGCGCAACCAGGAAATCACAAAACTAACAGAATTCCTGGCCACGCGGGCAGAAAATGAGATGAGATACGATCCGAACAGTTTTTTCGTTGCCCTGGGAGATTTCAACATTGTGGGAAGAGACCACGTTACAATGAAGTCACTGATCTCAAACGGCTTTAAATTGCCAAAGAAATTAAAAGAAATACCGAGCGGCTCTAACGTCGCAAAAACCATGTACTACGACCAAATCGCCTATTGGACGGACCAATCCAAAGAAGCCAAGCACAAGAAAGTATACACAAACTTCGAAGTGACGGCAGCGGGTATCTTCGACTTCTTCAATACAGTATTCCGCTACGACCCAGAGAACCCAAATGGCGGAGACGAGGGAACATACCAGGAACATCTGAAACCCAAATGGGAATTCAAGGATTGGCGCACTTACCAAATGTCTGACCATCTCCCCATGTGGGTGGAACTGCGGACCGATTTTGGAGACGAATATTTACATTACATTTCGAAGGATTGAACAACCAATCATCCCATAAGAAAAAGCCCAAAAATGCTGCATACTCCCACCAGCCAAGTGCAGGCCGTGTCAGGTTTTGCTTGCATTTTCCATAGTTATAACGACTTTTCCCTGGGCATGTCCTTCTCCAATATATCGAAGGGCTTCTGCCGTGTTGTTTAGCGAGTACCGCCGATCAATAACCGGCTTTATTTTGCCGGAGGCAAGAAGTTCTTTCATGACCGCCAAGTCACCTTGATTGATATTTGCCATAAACGAAGTGATTTTCTTATTCTCGGTTTTTAAAATCCACCACCCCTGGAGCATGCCTATCAGTAATTGGAGAACCGAACCGCTCCCTCCACCAGACAAAACACAAATACCATTTGGTTTCAATGCGCGCTTGAACTCAAAAACCGAAAGGTCCCCATTCGCGACCAGTATCAGATCGTAGAGTACCCCATTTTCCAAAAAATCTTCACGGGTATAGTCAATCACATGGTCAGCACCAATCGAGCGTGCTATGTCCACATTCCTTGAACTACATACAGCCGTCACTTCGGTATCGAATGATTTCGCAATCTGGATGGCAAATGTACCTACGCCCCCCGATGCGCCGTAAATCAAAACCTTGTCCCCAGATTGGATGTGCCCATCATCACGAAGCGCCTGAAGCGCAGTCAATGCCGCCATGGACGCAGTGGAGGCTTCTTCAAAGGAAACATTGGCAGGCTTCAACACCAGAGACTTTTCACTGGCGCAAACATACTCGGCAAAAGCACCACTGCCACCCTTTGCACTCCCAAATACTTCATCACCCAGGTGAAACCGAGTGACGTTTTTACCGACAGCAACAACCTTCCCGGAGATGTCGGCTCCTAAGGTCTGCTTTTTGGGCTTGAGCAACCCGCCGCTCATCAAACGGATAAGGAATACATCTGCGGTCAAGAAATGCCAGTCATAGGCATTGAGGGATGCGGCGTGAACTTCTACCAAGACTTCATCGTCGAGGGGAGTGGGCTTCTCCACATCCTTGAATTCAAGCACATCTGGTGGTCCGTACTTCGTGTATACAATGGCTTTCACTGGCTTCCTCCAATCCAACAATTTGTTCAGTGATTCAATTTTTGAAAAAGCTAACTGGTCGATAAGCCAACATCACAATAGTCGAAATCACCCACATAAAAAAATAACCAAATCAAATATGGTACATAATTCCAATAATATATCCCTGAAGAATATTATCAGCATAACTTTTGTGTGTAAAGCGAAATACTGACGCTTATCGATTAAATCTTCATTAGAAGGGATCCTATCGATATTTGATAAGCACTTATTCAACACCCAGACAAGTACTACGACCAGATTGCTTATTGGACAAACCAATCCAAATAGGCACAAGAAAGTGTGCACAAAAGCGAAGTGAGGGCAGCGGGTATCTTCGACTTATTAAATAAGGAGTAAAAACCCGTCATCCCACACAGAAAAGAAAGAGAAACTACGGGTAAAACCATTCCCCAGAACAAAGAAGGTATCATTTAAACCCTGAAATTTCAGCAACTAAAACAGGGATAGGTGTTTTAACTATTACATAGGCTGAGCATCGAGGGTAAAACAAGTACTATTTTCTATAGGAGGCTAGAAAATGAATACTCAACTACTTATCATCTCGGCACTCGTAGGCTGGTGCGGCACACCATGGCCACATCCCTGGCCCTGGCCACGACCCGAACCGGACCCCGACCCCTGGCTTATCAAGGTCATCGGCATCGTGGGCGGCCTGCTAGGTGGCTGGGCCATCAGCCAAATGGCAGATGCAAGTCTGCTCTCTGCGGTGGTCGGCGGGTGGCTCGGTTCCGTGATCCTATCCGACCTCTACGGCATTGCCCGGGGAGGGCTGAAGCGAGGCTAACGCTAAAGCCGACGAACAACCAAGCATTCACTATCGAAAACCCGTACCTGATGAGGGTGCGGGTTTTTTCAATTGAATAATCCAGGTTTAATTCCCAGTACGATACTATGCACTTATCCTGGGAGATAACGGGGGAAAACCTATAAGTTTCCCTACAAATCGAGTAAGCCATAAATATAGGCCATGTCCAGCGACTCTTCCATCACGTCGGCCAATTCGTCGAGGGCCTCCTGCAAACCAACCTCTTCCCCGCCCGCTTGAGAGCGCCACCCCAGGTATCCCAGCCAGGCACGCCGAAAGTCACGGTTGGCGAAGATGCCGTGTATATAACAACCCCATACTTTGCCATCCTCACTGATAGCCCCATCCATGACGGAAACCGCTTCCCCGCTGCGCTGCTGGATGGACAGCCAGGGTTCAGCCCCGTGTAATTGTGTGACCCCCATGTGGATCTCATATCCGGTGATGTCGGTATGCTGTATCCCGGTCAACCATCCCCGCCCAAGCCGGACAACCGCCTGAACCTGGTGGGTGGCCTTCTCGGGCTGGAAGATGGTCGTTACCGGCAGCAAGCCCAGGCCCGGCATGCTACTCTGGGTGGATTCAACGGCGGCGGGGTCACTGATGGCCACTCCCAGCATCTGATAACCGCCGCAAATCCCCACCACGGCGCCCCCGCCTTTGCGATAATCCTGGATATATTCGAACAGGCCGGTATCCCGCAAGAATTCCAGGTCGGCCATGGTGCTTTTGGACCCCGGCAGGATAATCGCGGCGGGGCGGCCGACCTCGCCAGTCGAAACGGCATAACGGAGGCGAACGCCAACCTCGTCGATGAGGGGGTCGAAATCGTCGAAGTTCGAGATGGTGGGCAGGCGGATGACGACGATGTCAATTCCCGCATCCTGCGAGGGTGCGAGGTTGTGGGACTCGATAGCAACAGCATCCTCTTCGGGGATGCGATGGCGCACAAAGGGCACAACCCCGACGACGGGCACGCCCCCCTTCTCCTCAAGAATCTCGACGCCATCGTAGAAGAGGTCGATGTCGCCGCGGAACTTGTTGACGATGAGGCCCTTGACCAGTTCCCGCTCTCCGGGTTCGAGAAGCCAGAGGGTCCCCAAAAGCTGGGCAAATATCCCGCCCCGGTCGATATCCCCTGCCAACAAGACGGGAGCGTTTGCATATGCGGCGACAGCCATGTTGACGATATCCCCACGGGTGAGGTTCAGCTCTACAGGGCTGCCAGCGCCCTCCATGATAACGAGATCGTATTCACCCCGGAGATCATCCAGGGCCTGCGCGGCAATCCGCCACAACTCATCCTTGAGGTGATAATAATCCCTGGCAGCGAGATGGGTGTAGGGTTTGCCCATGACGATGATTTGTGATTGGGAAGCGGCCTCCGGTTTCACGAGGATGGGATTATGTTTGGCAGACGGTTGGACGCCGCAAGCCAAGGCCTGGGTGTACTGCGCCCGGCCGATCTCAGACCCATCGGCACACACGGCGGCGTTATTGGACATATTTTGCGATTTGAAAGGCGCAACACGCACACCCCGGCGTGCAAAGATACGGCACAGACTGGTGACCAGCAGGCTTTTCCCGGCAGAGGACATCGTGCCAAGGACCATCAATGTTTTCGCGGTCATTTGTAAACCTCACAAAAAGCTAATCAATCGCCGATTCAGCCAGCACATACACACAAGAAAGGGCGGGACTCCTATCGCCCGTTTCCAGATATTATACTGAAAGAAGCACCCTTCACAAATTACCCGGGATGGAATACTATTTGGATTGGTCTGTGGTGTTCTGGTGAACGAATATAAAAAGATGATCATGACGGAGATGGCGATGGGGGAAGCGGAGATCTATCTCAACCAGTTCGCCAAAGAAAACAACGTATACCTCGAGCGGGTGGCGACGGTGATTAAGTGTTATTATGATGCCAAGAAATTATTGAAACCCTATCGAATCCACATCCTGACCCCGAGCGAGGTATCAACGTGTGAGTAGCGGGTTCGCCTTTGGAAGTATAAACCTATGAAGAAAATCCTTCTCGATAGAAAAATATTTCAAAACATCGTGATATTTATCCTGCTGGCAGGCGTCATCTTGCTGCCGCGCCTGCCTCGACTGGGCTACTACGCCACGGCAGATGAACACCAATACCTCAAGCATTCTGGGTCTTTCTATTATTTACTCACCGAAAAGGATTTCTCCCATACAGACCTGATCATCCATCCGGGGGTGCTGAGTTTATGGTCGGGCGCGATCGGCTTTTTTCTAAAGTTCCCTGATTTTACCGAGTACACGCAGTACCCATTGTCGGACCTGTTATTCTTTAAAATCACCGCAGGCCACGAAACCACCCTGGAACAATTACTCGCCCAGGGGAGAGCGGTATCGCTCGCATTCCAAGTGGGGCTACTGCTTTTATCCACTTTTTATTTAATGAGGGTATTCGGCAGATGGCCGGCAATCCTGGGGATATTATTCGTCGCCTTCGACCCCTTCTATTTCGCCAACTCCAGAATTCTCCAGCCAGACGGGATTTTGAGCACGTGTGTATTCTTATCGGTGACCGCCTACGTCAGCTACCGGCATAGTAAACGCCGAGGGGACATCATCGTTTCGGGGATTGCAGCCGGATTGAGTCTGCTCAGTAAAACCACCGGAATCGTTTTAGTCCTCTTTGTTGTACTGTTCGAAACCGCGAACTGGTTCTATCAGCGGAGGCAAGCCAAACCCCCAAAAATATCCATCAAATCATCCGGGGCAAATATCCTGATGTGGGGCGCAGCGGCTATCGTCATTTTCGTGGCATTGTGGCCTGCCATGTGGGTGAAACCGGTAGAAGTTATCTCTGAAATGGTGCAGTCCACCTTTGCGCTGAGTGGAGAGGTGAACTCCCCGGTCTTCTTCAACGGCCATATCAACCCTGAGGGAGAGTTTGGGCTATCGTACTGGTATTTTTACCTCGTCACATGGCTGTGGCGGACGACGCCGCTGGTCGTGTTCGGGTTGATCCTGGGCTTGATCCCTCTTGTATGGAAACAAACGAGACGAGAGCAAGCAAGTTGGCGGAGTTCGATCCTCGCTTTGCTAAGCTTCGTGGTGATTTTCTTCATCGTGATGAGTATCAGTAAAAAGAAGTTCGACCGCTACCTGCTGCCCGCACATACAATCATCGACCTGCTGGCGGGATTAGGATGGATCGGATTCTTAACGTGGTTGAGGAATTGGATCCCGGAAAAAATCAAAGCCCTGATACCAACCGCGACCGTATTGGTGGTTGCCGGGCAACTATGGATGACAGCATCTGTGTATCCTTATTACCACAGCTACTACAACCCACTTCTGGGTGGGGCGCTAAAAGCACAAGAGGTCATGATGGTCGGGTGGGGGGAGGGACTCGACCAGGCTGCCCGCTACCTCAGCAAGCAGCCCAGAGCAAATAAATTGGTCATCTATTCCTGGTATGCGAACACGCTAAAAATCAATTACGTCTATTGGTCGAAGTTCGATACGCTGCCGAGAGGACTGCCTATCAGCGGGCCAATCAGCGATGAGGAATTCGGAGAAATGCTTCAAGCAGACTACATCGTCACCTACATCTGTCAATGGCAGCGAAACTCATCTGGGCGTATATTGGAATATCTTGCCGATAAATCCATCGAACACACGGTTACAATCAACGGTATCGAATACGCATATATCTATAATATGAAAGCCATCCAGGGATCGGAATAGGTTTTCATTAAAATGATGTATCATTTGAATCCATGCTGCAAAAAATAACTTATTTATCTAAAAAAGAACTGTGGAGTCTGTTCCTGGCTTGTGTTTTTCCGATTCACCTTTGGGCCATTATCATCATCTTCCACGATCTGGAATACATCATTGCAGAACGAAACCTTTGGTACGCAGCCGGTTATGCAGGATATATTCTCGCATTTGCACTATTCGAAAGCTGTCTTTATTTTCTTTTCATATTTTTCCTCAGCTACCTGTTTCCACAAAGATTAAAACAGAACGGGAAAGCCTTCACCATCACCTGTGCTCTGTCACTCATTTTCCCGTTTTGGGCAATTGCCAACCAAATTTTTTATTTATTAATAAAACACCCACTGCCATTCTTCTCGTGGATCATGCTGCGAATACCTTATCACCAGACCCTTGTACTCACCACCCTCCTGTTGGTCATCATCGCGTCCTTCGTTATTCCAGTTATTGTGATCCATAAATCAAACAAAGGGCAGAACATTGTAAACGTCCTGATAGAACGGATCGGCCTCCTATCCATTTTTTACCTCATCATCGATCTATTGGGCATTACAGCCTCTGTCCTTCGAAATATTGGCTAAGATATGATCCTTAACCGTCGAGAATTCCTCAACATCTCTTCCCTGCTTGCGCTATCTTCTCTCATCCATCAAGAGAGAAGCGCCAGCCAAACCCCGCAGCCCAACATCGTCATCGTGCTTTTCGATGCCTGGTCGGCGAAAAACATTTCACTTTACGGATATCAGCGGGAAACCACACCCCACCTCACGCGGCTGGCCGAACGGGCGATTGTATTTCACAAACACTACGCCAGCGCCCCCTGGACGATTCCCGGAACAGCCTCCCTATTGACAGGCACCCATCCCTGGACGCACCGGGCCTTCACCATCACCGAAAACCAAACGATAAAAGGATTGGTCGATAAGAATGTTTTCGCCCAATCTCATGGAGGTGGCTATTTCACCGACGGCTATTCCCACAACCCGTACGCCAACCTGTTCCTCTACCAGTTCGGAAAGTATCTCGACCGCCACACACCTCTCAAGGATCTGTTCTTAAAATCCCCCCTGTTCCCGATTTCCCTTTTACCCAAAGACCCAGACGCGGCCGCACTGACGCTTAAAAACATCTTCTTCAACGAGGACAATGTTTTCAGCTCGCTGTTCCTCTCAGGGCTACTCAAGCCATTTTCGGAAGAAAGAATCGACCAACTCACCAAAAAATATGCAGATGCATACCCCAAAGGTATTCCATCGATTGCCGGACCGGAATACTTCTACCGGCTCGAAGACAGCATCGATTTCATCCTCGATTCGCTTAGGTCCAATCCGAAGCCCTTTTTGGGATACTACCACCTCTACCCGCCTCACGCGCCCTATTCGCCGCGAAAGGAATTCGTGGGTAAGTTTGACGATGGATGGGAAGCACCGCCAAAACCCGATTCGATATTTTCTGGAGGCAATTCAGCGGCAAAAATATCCAGAGCGCGGCGGAATTACGATGAATTTGTCGCCTATGTAGACGCGGAATTCGCCCGGCTTTACGACGAACTCGAAAAATCCGGACAACTGGCCAACACCTGGATAATCCTCACTTCTGACCATGGTGAAATGTTCGAACGCGGGATCATCGGCCATGAGACGACGGTTGCCTACGAACCGGTCATCCACATCCCGCTCATTATTTTCCCTCCAGGCCAGGAAGCACGAGTCGACATATATACCAGCACCAGCGCGGTAGACATTTTCCCCACCCTCCTAGAGCTATTGGGCCTGCCAAATCCCTCCACGCTCGAAGGGGAATCCCTGTTCCCGTTCGGGAAAGCCGCTCCTGACCCCAATCGCAGTATCTTTGCTTTTCACCCAGGGCATTCAACATCCAGTAAACCCTTATCGGAAGGGACCGCCGCCATCATCAAGAACGGCTATAAGCTGATTTATTCTTTTGGTTTTGAGAACCTTGGACAAGAAGATTCACTTGTGGAACTCTATGATATAAATAATGACCCAGAAGAGCTTGATAATTTATATTCCAGTGAAAAGAAACTAGCAGGTGACCTGTATGACGAGTTGGTGAGTGTCATGGAACAAGCTGACCAGGAATATACCCTTGACGCAAGGCAATCATAAAAAGGGACCAACAAATGGAAAAAAAAGAAAAAATTATCGATAGACCGATCTACCTGATTCTACTTGCCCTTTATCCCAGCATCTCCTTGTTGGCGTTGAATATAAAAGAAGTGGATCTATCCGTAACAGTACGGCCCTTGTTTGCATCCCTTCTATTCGCGCTGATAATATTCCTGCTGCACTCGATATTCGTAAGAACCAAGGGGGATGCATACATACAAACAGCCGTTTTCCTGGTCTTGTTTTTCAGCTACGGCCATGTGTATACTTACATTGCAAATTACGAATTCGCCCACCGGTTTGGCCTGTATGTGCATATCCCACTCCTCATTGTTTTTGTACTCGTTTATGTACTCGGCCGCTACTTGAGGAAATTCCTTTTCAGCCAGACATCAGCCATCAACCTGGTGAGTTTGATCTTACTCATCATTCCTTTCTTTCAAATCGGGCAATATACTCTTTCAACGCAGTCCGGCGATCCAAATGAAACAACCGATCCACAGTTGCATTCTGATTCCAATCCAGATATTTATTACATCATCCTCGATGCTTACAACCGCGCCGATAACCTGCTTTTGCTTGGCTACGATAATTCGCCATTCTTAGACGAGCTTCGCGAGATAGGTTTCTTTGTGGCCGACTGCAGCCAATCGAATTACCAAAGAACAGCCCTATCGCTATCCTCTTCACTGAACATGGACTATATCTTTAACGCCATCCCCAATGATGGGCCAAAAGACGATAACGCCAAACCGGTCTACAACTCCATTAAAAACAACCGAGTAAGGCGAGAACTGAAAAACCTGGGTTATAAGATTTTTGCTTTCCAATCGGGATACCGGTGGGGAGAGTGGAGAGATGCGGATATTTTCTTCAAACCTGATGCTAATTACCTATTTGCAAGATACCTGACTCCTTTTGAAATGCTGTTCCTTGAATCCACCGCAATAAAAATTCCAATAGATTTGAAGTGGCTTCCTTTTATCAATGATCCCTACATACGCTATGGGGAACACTACGAACGGGTGCATTACGTGTTGGATACCTTACCGGAGGTCGCCGCACTTCCCGGGCCAAAATTTACTTATGCGCACTTGATAATTCCCCATACTCCTTACGTATTTTTACCCGACGGCTCGATCAACCCGGACGTGGACAGCCTGGAGTGGACGGATGAGGAGGGGTATATTAACAACGTTAAATTCATCAATTCAGCTTTGGTGCCTGTCATCAGAAAGGTTATCCAAGAATCGGAAAATCCTCCCGTCATCGTAATCCAGGCCGATCATGGGACAGCCTTTCTCAAAGAACGCAGGTATTTCATTTTGAATACCTATTACCTGCCGGGGAAAGAAGATGTGGAAATCCCCTCAACAATCACACCGGTGAATACCTTCCGGTTGATTTTCAATCTCTACTTCGGTGCAGATTTCTCCTATAAGGACAACGTCAGTTTCGCCAATGATATTGGGCGGCCATATAAGGAAGTAACTATTGAGTTCCCTGAAGAACTTTCGCAGTGTTTATCTCCCTAGGTGGACTGCCAAATGGATTGCCGAATACACAAAGAGAATTAACTAAATTTTCCCTTTTGTTATTCATTTGGAAAGATAACTCAAATCACTCATCTATTCTGACACGCCTGTATTTGGGACACAATTGATGACCAATTACTACATTGGTATAATCAATCATTATGTATGCAAAAATAATTTTAGAGGAGAGAGCTTGAATGTTCATAGAAATAATTTTTAAAAAGAGTAAATCTGGATTCCGTAATATTCTAAAGCAAATAAATAAAAAGGATTTTTCCAGCATTAAACATTTCGTATTCATTATTGGATTAGTATTCTATATAATTTCACGTATAAATCTCGTTGCAGCACCAATTATCGAGAATTCATCCATTTTTTTAGAACCGGGTGATGCATATCCCGATATTGTTAAAGGTATCCAACCTGGAACTTGTTTTTTGCAGGATTGTGTTGCTTTGGAAGATTTACGCGGGCAGCTAAGAATCCCTTCCCCTGAGTCAAAGATTGCCGAACTGCGTAATCGTCAATACCACAGACTGTTTACTTATTACTATCCACTCCATACTTTCCTTTTCGCCGGAATTCATTCTATTGGTTTTACGCCAGAGATCACTTACACGATTCTTTCTATTCTTGGCATTATCTTTACAAACTTAGCCATCATTTTTTTCCTCTATTCATTATGGGGACCAGGTTCTGCTGGAATTGCTCTAGGTATCTTGGCAATTTCCCCGCCTACGGCTATCGCCGGACATTCACCAAGCGATATTGCTACAGGGATAGCAATTATCAGTTGGGCAATTATCATTTTAAAACCAGAAAGGAAATTTTTTACTATTCCTTTGTTTGTATTAGCTATGAGTGCTATGCACACTATCGGACTTATATATTCATTCGTGGCAATAGCACTATTCTTACTGCTTTCTATATGGCCATATAAGAAAAGAATATGGATGATTACAGGAGTTAGTTTGATTATCATTCTAACTTTTTTCTTCATCCTTCCATTTATATCCAGACCTGATTTTGATATGTATGATCCCATGAGCTTTTTTACTGGTGAGTGGAGTTCAAAAGAGGTTCTTCTAAAATCTTTTAAACTCGCGATCAATAACTTAAAATTTTTTGGAACCACAAAAATAGGATTCATAAGTGCGATTCTTCTAATCTTATTTGGGGTGTGTAAAAATTCAATAAGAAGGAATGAAATTATAGCAATTGGAGTATTGTTAGCAGGTTTATACTTCATAAGTGCATTTTATATTGATCCCTGGTATCCAGGCGTAATTACCAGAAGAGTTTGGACGCCTTTTAGAATCTTTTTGTTAGGAGCAATGGGTTATGCGATATGGGTTTGGGCGAAAAATTTGTTGGGAGAACTGCTTGAGATCAATCGCCCAAAAAATAATCACGTGGATAAAACTAATCCAATCATGTCATTTCTATTTAGAGATATAGTGATCTATACGGTCATTGTTTTCGTTTATATTGGCAATACTTATGTCTACAATGAAACATTGAATGGAGTCCAATATCAGGAGGAAAAAGAAAGGCTAATTAACTTATCATATTGGCTAGATACTAGCCAACCTGAATTGCTCCAGTCTCAAATAAAAAATGATGACGTCATTCTCTATATGGATGAAGGCCCCATGTTTTTCTATTTATTTCATGGCGCAATAGAAAACCACGCTGTTTATTTTACTTCGCTCTATGGAACACCGGAGCAAGAAAAATGGATAGATGGTAATGAAAAAATACGATATGTGGTCGCTGTAAATCCAATTTTCAGCGAACCCAATCCAAGTTCCAGAGTAGGGAAGACCATTTTGCCACGCTTCTTAAATGGCAAGGAACTCATTATCGAAAGTGATTCTAAATTCAATCTTTCTGAGGTTGAACTCCTCCTGATAAACCCAGGAAACCAGGAAGAGATATTGGATATTAAATATAGTGATGGCAGCTTGAATGAAGCAGAATTTGAGGTTATCGTCCCACCTGGAGGATCGGATTGGATCGCAATAAACAACCAAAAAGATGTATGGGTAAATCAACTAATTATCGATGTAGAGAAACCAGAATTAAATCTATATTTGGAAGGAATACATATAAAAGAGAACGAAGCGCTAAATTGGCCTTGGGATGAAGGAATTACAATCAAAATAATAAATCTAGAACAACCGAAGAAAGACCCAACTATCATCCCATTAAAATCGGAAATTCTTGATAGGGAGTTAGAGCTTAATCTCCAAGTAATCGCTGACAATGGCATTAGCGTACTTTCTGAAGTCATACCTTAATACATCAGATTTCACTGATATTTCAATACTTCCCTGACCTGACTCGTATAAACTGATTCAAGTATAAAGTCAGATCAGAGTAATGTGAAAAATTCATAACAGAATAAACACAGTGTATCCTATGGCGCGAACGCACAGTATTCAAAGTTTTATAGACTAGGATGAACTGGAAATATCTACCCAGAACGTATGGAATCAATTTCCTTATAATTCGAATCGGTAGGTCAAACTGTAACTATTCAATTTCGTCTTGAGCTAATTTTTTTATTTTCTCCCGTAAATATTTGTGCGGAACTTCAACCAGGTCTGGCCCCCGGGGCAGGTGGTGTTGTAAGCACACTTGTCACATTGCGTGGGCATGAATATGGCGAAGTGCGCCGCAAGGAGAAGTAAATAAATTGGAACGAGAATCCAACTCGTGCGGGCGACCCAATACAGTGGGTAAAGTGCGGTTAGGAGCACCATCGTCTCCCCAGCAGCGGCATTTCGGTCGAAAAATTTTTGATCGAATTCCCTGTTTTTGTAGAGGAACCCTGACAACAGGTTGCCTAGATAAACGCCGCACAGCGCGGGGCAGTATTTCCCTCGATAGGGGCAACCCACACAGCAGCCTGCTTGAAAAACGTTCGTGAGGAGATACAAACCTACCAAGATGAGTGCCAGGTAGATCGAGTAGGTGGACAGCAAATAAGCTGTGCCAATAAAAACGATGACGAAGGGAAGCATGGACAGCGCGTACAGTTGCTTATCTTTCCTCGTCCATTGATAGGGTTCTGGTTCTATAGCCACAACATACTCCTTGTTTTTTCTATGTTGACGGTTCAAGTGTTGATAGTATTATAAGCTAGGTTCACTTCCCCTTCACCTCCGCGCTGAAGTCGCCATCGGATACGCGGACGTTGAGGGCATCGCCCACCTCCACGTCTTTCACCCGCCTGACGACGCCCCCTTCTTCTTTGGTCAGCACGGCATAGCCCCGCTCCAAGACCCCCTGGGGGCTGAGGGCAGCGAGCTGCTGCTGCATGCCCGCTAACCGGGTACGCTGGAGCTGGACGCGGTGGCCCAACACCAGCCCCACCCGTCGGATGAGTTCGTCGAGGCGCTGGCGGTCGGTGCGCAGGCGCCCCTCAGGGGAGGAGCGATCCAGGCGGCGGTTCAACTCCTGCAGGTTCCACTTTCGTTCTTGGGTCAAACTCAAGACAGCACGGGCGAGGGCACTGAAGGTTTCCAATAACCCGCTTCGCAACTCGACTTTGTCAGGCACGGCCAGTTCCGCCGCGGCTGTGGGGGTGGGGGCGCGCAGGTCAGCGACGAAATCAGCAATGGTGAAATCGGTCTCGTGCCCCACGCCGCTGATAACGGGGACGTCCGAGGCGGCAATCGTCCGGGCGACGGTCTCATCGTTGAAGGCCCACAGGTCTTCGATAGACCCGCCGCCGCGGGCCACCAGGATGACGTCAGGGTGGACGAATTCATTCAGATTGTTGAGCGCCTGGATGATCTCTCCAGGCGCGGCATCCCCCTGCACGGCGACCGGGGCCAAGACGACCTCCACCAAAGGGTAGCGGCGGCGGAGGGTGTCGAGCATATCCCGCAGGGCGGCTCCCGTCGGCGAGGTGACGATACCGATAATGCGGGGCACCTCAGGAATGAGGCGTTTCCGATCCGGGTCGAACAACCCCTCCGCTTCCAGTTTCTGCTTCAGGCGATTGAACTCCTGATAGAGCAGTCCCTCTCCCAACGGGCGAATCCGGTCGGCGTACAACTGGTACTGCCCCCCGGCCTCATACACACTGATGCTCCCGTGGACTTCGATGGAGTCCCCATCTTGGGGGACATAACTCAACGCGGCGACCTGGCTGCGCCACATGACGCAGCGTAGGGAGGCCTGGCTGTCTTTGATGGTGAAATACATGTGACCAGACTTGGGGCGGGAGAGGTTGGAGACCTCGCCCTGCACCCATAGATCCTGCAGGACACGGTCGGATTCCATCAGGTCGCGCAGGTAGGCGTTGATCTCAGCGACGGTGTAGGGCGTTTGGGGTTGGGTGAACAGAGGCAGCTGATCCATTATTATTGAGGATAATCGGGATGGGGGGGATTGTCAACATTATGTAGTTTGTCGTACAGTGAAACTGCAAATTAGTGGTCTTCTATAAATATAACCACGAAGACACAAAGGCACAAAGAATATGTAAAGGATGTCTTTCAAATCTTGAATTTACAACTATTTAAAATGGTACTTGGCTTATAGTTTTATTCGAAAGAGAGTTCCCCTTCCTTCGTGTCTTCGTGACTTTATGGTGAAAAAACATTTCGCCCTTTCGATTGTTTCAGTTGGTCGCAGTGGAGATTACAATTAAATTGCGCATTGATTTTCCCTGATTCCTGATTATCTGATCAACTAGTTACCTGCTCCAAAGATTCTCTGCTAAAATATCCCCGGACAAGGCAATGAAAAGGCTGTGGACACCCTGGCGTATGAAATACATCCGATCCCGAAAAGCAAAGAGCTGTGTGTTCTGTAAAGCTTTGGAAAGCGAAGACGGGCCAGACAACCTCATCATCTATCGGGGGAAAACCTGCTTCGTGACCCTCAACCGTTTCCCCTATACCAGCGGGCACATCATGGTGCTGCCTTTCGTACACGTCCCCTCTTTAACCGATCTGGATACTGATACCCGGTCTGAAATGATGGAACTGGCGGCTAAAGGCACCCAGGTGCTGAAAAAGGTTTACGACCCCCAGGGCTTCAACGTGGGGATCAACCTGGGAGCAGCCGCCGGAGCGGGGATCGAAGAGCACATCCACCTGCACGTCGTCCCGCGCTGGGTTGGGGACAGCAACTTCATGGCAGCTGTGGGTGAGACCCGCATGCTTCCTGAAGACATCCTCGAATCTTATCGCCGGATCAAAGCTGAATGGTGAGCGCACTCCGGCGATTTTTATTTGCCACACATCACACAAAACGGAGATATTGAATGGAAAATGATAAATCCAAAGAAGCCGTCATCCTCAGCGCTGTACGCACACCGATGGGACGGTTTCAAGGTGCGCTGAGCAGCGTCCCGGCTACCGAGCTGGGTGCCCTGGTCGTCAGAGCCGCCGTAGCACGTGCCAAACTAAAGGACCTGGCAGAGATCGACGAGGTCATCATGGGCAACGTCGTCTCCACCGGCCTGGGGCAAAGTCCGGCTCGCCAGACGGCCATCTTCGGCGGCCTCCCCGCCACCGTGGGGGCGACCACGGTGAACAAGGTGTGCGGTTCGGGCTTGAAGGCCGTCATGTTCGCCGCCCAGGCGATCCGGGCAGGGGACGGGGACCTGTTCGTCGCCGGCGGGATGGAGACCATGAGCCGGATCCCCTACATCCTCGAGGCACGCGCCACCCCCCTCCGCTACGGCGATACCACCTTGAAAGACGCCATGATCCACGACGGCTTACTGGACCCCTTTGAGAAATGGATGATGGGGGACGCAGCCGAGTTCATCGCCAACGAATACGGGGTCACCCGCGAGGCGATGGACGAATTCGCCCTCAACAGCCACAAAAAAGCATTGGCCGCCATAAACGGCGGAAAGTTCGCTGAGGAAATCATTCCCGTCGAGGTCAAAGGGCGCAAAGGGCAGGTCACGGTGGTGGACACAGACGAAAGCCCCCGCTGCGATACCTCCCTGGAAGCACTCGCCAAACTGCCACCAGCCTTCCAGGAAGGCGGCAAGGTGACCGCCGGGAACGCACCCGGCTTGAACGATGGCGCTTCAGCTACGGTCGTCGCCAGCCGGAAGAAGGCCGAAGAGCTAGGCGTGAAGCCACTGGCCCGCATCATCGACTACAGCCAGGCCGCCGTGGAACCCAAATACCTCTTCATTGCCCCCGCCAGAGCCATCCCGATCCTGCTGGAGAAGACAAGCTGGACACTGGCGGACGCCGACCTGATCGAACTCAACGAGGCCTTCGCCGCCCAGGTGCTGGCCGACGGCTACGATATGAAAGACATCGGCTGGGATTGGGAGAAGGTCAACGTCCACGGGGGGGCGATTGCCCTGGGGCATCCCGTCGGGGCCAGCGGAGCGCGGGTCCTCACCACACTGATCTACGCCCTCAAGGATCGCGGCTTGAAGCGGGGCATCGCCTCGCTGTGTCTGGGCGGCGCAGAAGCCGTGGCGATGGCGATAGAGATAGAGGATTGAACAAATACTCAAATAACAAACAATTACGCAATACGGAATATCGTTGATTGCGTATTGCGTATTCACCTTATCAGGAGGCCATAAATGACCATTAAGCATATTTTCGTCGTCGGGGCGGGGACGATGGGCAACGGCATCGCCCAGACCGGCGCGGTTTCGGGCTACCGCGTGACCATGATGGACGTGGATGAAAAAGCCCTGGAACGCGTCAAAGGGACGATCGAGAAATCCGTGGGGAAGTTGTTCGAGAAGGAGAAAATCAGCGAGGAGCAGAGAGACGCGGCCCTCAACATCCAGACCACGTCCACCTTGGCTGGCGTCAAGGACGCCGACCTGGTCATCGAAGCGGCCACGGAGAACCCCGAGCTGAAGCTGAAAATCTTCAAGGAGCTGGACGAGACCGCCAAGCCCGGCGTCATCCTGGCTTCCAACACCTCTTCCATCAGCCTGACGAAGATCGCCGGGGCCACCCAGCGGCCCGACCAGGTTGTCGGCATGCACTTCTTCAACCCCGTACCGATGATGCGCCTGGTGGAAGTGGTGCGCGGCCTGCAGACCTCCGACGAGACCACCGACACCACCGTGGCGGTATCCGAAAAGATGGGCAAGACCCCTATCGTGGTGAAAGATTCGCCCGGCTTCGTCTCCAACCGCATCCTGTGCCCGATGATCAACGAAGCCATCTACGCCTACGATGAGGGGCTGGCAACCAAGGAAGGCATCGATACGGTCATGCAGTTGGGGATGGCCCACCCCATGGGGCCGCTGACCCTGGCCGACCTCATCGGCCTGGACGTGATCCTGTTCGTGATGGAGGTACTGCACCGGGACCTGGGCGACGACAAATTCCGCCCCGCCCCCCTGCTGCGCCGCATGGTGGACGCCGGTTACCTGGGCCGTAAATCCGGCAAAGGCTTTTACGACTATCCATAAACCCATTATCTGAGGAGAGATTCGAGGAGGTAACTATGAACGCCGAAGTCTACGATTTTGTCATCATCGGTTCAGGATTCGGGGGGAGCGTCTCCGCCATGCGTTTGACGGAAAAAGGATACAAAGTGCTGGTGCTCGAGCGGGGGAAACGCTACCGGGACGAAGACCACCCCAAATCGAACTGGAACCTGTGGAAATACCTGTGGAGCCCTGCCCTGCGCTGTTTCGGCATCTTCGAAATGTATTTCTTGAGCGGCACGCTCGTTTACCGTGGGGCAGGCGTGGGCGGCGGCAGCCTCACCTACGGCAACGTCTTGATCGAACCCGACGAGAAGCTCTTCGAATCCCCCGCCTGGAAAGACCTGGCCGATTGGAAGACCACCCTGCGCCCACACTACGACACTGCCAAGCGTATGCTGGGGGTCACCAAGAACCCCAGGCTCTACCCCGGCGATAAGGCCATCCGGGAGGTGGCCAAGGAGATGGGCTGTGGGGACACTTTCGGCCCGACCGACGTGGGCGTTTTCTTCGGCGAGCCGGGGACGGAGGAGCAGGAATACCCGGACCCCTATTTCAACGGCGAAGGCCCGCCGCGCAACGCCTGCAACTTCTGCGGGGGCTGCATGGTCGGGTGCCGCTACAACGCCAAGAACACCCTCCTGAAGAACTACCTGTATTTCGCCGAGAAAGGGGGAGCGGAGGTCCTGCCCGAGGTGATGGTGCGGGACATCCAACCACTGCCGGAGGGACAATCCGACGGCGCCCGATACGAGGTCGTTTACCGGAGTTCTACCAACTGGCTGTACCGACCGCATAAACGGGTGCGCGCCCGCAACGTGGTGCTCTCCGCCGGGGTGCTGGGCACCCTCGAACTCCTCTTCCGCTGCCGGGATACCACCAAGACCCTCCCGAACCTTTCCCCCCGCCTGGGAAAGATCGTGCGGACGAACAGCGAATCCATGACCGGCGCAATCACGAAGAAATTCGACGTCGATTACTCGAAGGGCGTGGCCATCGGTTCGATCTTCCAGCCCGACGAGGTCACCCACATCGAACCCTTCCACTTCTCCGCCAAAAGCGGCTTCACCCGGATTTTGGCCTGGCCGCTGCTTGACAAAGAAAAGAGAGGGATCGGCCGCTTCATCCAGATGGCCTGGCGCATCCTCCGCCGACCGCTGGATTTCATCAGCAGCATGTTCTTCCCCGGATGGGCCGAACGCACCGTCATCTTGCTGCTTATGCAGACGGAGGACAACCGCATGACGGTCAGGCACGGGCGGGACATGTGGACGCTGTTCCGCAAGAACCTCGTGGCCGAAGAGGACAGCGAACACCACATCTCCGCCAAGATCGGGATCGGGCACCAGGTGACCAAGCGCCTGGCGCAGAAGATCAACGGGGGCGTGTTTGGGGCGGTTTCTGAGGGACTGTTCAACATGCCCTCCACGGCCCACATGCTGGGCGGCTGCCTGATCGGGCGCAGCAAGGAGGAGGGCGTCGTGGACATGGACTGCCAGGTTTTCAACTACCCCGGCCTGTACGTGGTGGACGGCTCTATCGTCCCGGCCAACCCGGGGGTCAACCCCAGCCTGACCATCACGGCCCTGTCGGAGTACGCCATGAGCAGGATGGAAGAGAAAAAAGGGAACAGATAATCGGGGATCAGGAATTAGGGAAGCGGGGAGGAGGTGGGGCGATGGGGTAATTGCATATTACGTAAGGGGAAGATATTTCCATGGGTGAATGCTTTATGGGCAATAGATTATTATAGATTTACCCTTAGGGGATTCCTCACTGCGTTCGGAATGACAAGCTGGATAAACAGGGCTTACCAAGGAAATCACTTTGTCCATGTAAAGTTTGAGAGAGAGCAAGCCAACATCGCTGGTTTTCGTATGCCTGTCTGGCAGGGTTAACCAGGAGAGGGGAGAAAGCCCCCCCTCCTTCAAACAGCAGTCTCAGTCGGGCAAATCATCGAGTACCTGGCTGAGGCGTTTCTTGTAGGCTTTGAAAGCCGTCCGGCCCTCTTTTGTAAGCATGAGGATCGAATGCGGTTTCTTGCCCACGAACTTCTTCTCAATCTCCACGTAGCCAGCTTCTTCCAGCTTGTTGACATGGGTCGAGAGGTTCCCCCAGGACAGACCGGTGAGGTGCGTCATTGAGACATAATCGGCCTTTTCCACCACATACAGGTAAGTCAAGACCATCAAGCGTGCGGGGGCATGAACGACTCGGTCAATATCCGCCAGTGGATGAAGTTCGCCGGCGTTCATCTTATCCATCGGCTGCCTCGTCTGACATCACAGGATATCGGCGGATGAAACGGGCAAACACCAGCAGTCCTCCCGCCGCCATAATGATGCCAGCAATCATGTTGGGACTGGGGACCAAGCCCGGATCATCCGGCCAAAAAATCTGTTTGATCGGCATAGCAGCGCCCAGCAAGAGTCCGTAGAGGTAATATCGCGGCGCTTGCGCGGAATAGCCAATCAAAGCAAAGAACGCGAAAACGGCAAGGCCAAAGCCTGCATCCACGATCCATGAAGGCGCACCATTCAGTATATCGCTTAAGCTTCCGGCTGCGGCTATGAGGTAGACGACCAGGGTGATCAACACGAAAGCAATTGCGACGATGAGCAGGTTCCGCTTGGGCGCGTTGCTGCGCGGGCTGAGTTTCACATTCCCCAAGCGCGGCCCAACGACCCTCCCCTTCAAGATGAAATAGACAACTAACCCGGCAGCAAATACTCCAAGAACAACCAGGTAGCCAATAAAGCGTGAAATACCGCTTTCTTCTAAAGGTCCGACCAGGGACAATAAAGCAAAATAAATACCCAGGTTGATCTCTAAAAGCCCATCTTTGAACTGCAGGCTCATCGCCTTTCTTTCTGCTCGTTTCAGGTTGAATTCATTACTCATCCTATTCTCCTGTATACTAGTTATTACAGTGTACTATCTTTTCCAGAGTTCTCTTATTATACTATAACTCTTTTTCATAAATTGTCAAGGGGGGAAAGCGAGGAAAAAATTAAAATTTCTTAGACGTACTCAACTAACTCAATTGTTTTTCCACAAAGGCACAGGGGCGAGCCTGCAGCTGGATGCGGCGTTGGGGTTCCGGTGGGTGAACGGCTAGCGAGGAAGAAGTTTTACCGGGGGAGAGAGGGGTGCCCGGGAAAACCGGTAAAACCTGGTAAAACTCGGTTAAAGTAAACCTACGCGCGGAGGGAGAGGTACCCCGTAGAGGCGTAGAACTTGGGACAACTTGGCTGGGGCTGTGAGTCGTTAACTATTAGCTGTGTTCGAACAGCTAAATACCCCTTGTGGGTGGAATTATACCAGAATATCTGTTCTATGAAAGAGATGAAAGAAGAAATCTACATATCCCCTCTAAATCACATAATCCCCCTTATGTAACTGTTTAATTTCTTCTGGACTAGCAGAAAATACATTTGTACCTCGTCTAATCAGTATTTTCCCTCCGAACTGATAAACGTCCTTCTTATTCCAAGGTGGCACGATAATAACTAAAATGTAACTTCCCATAACATTTACAGAATGTAACTCCACTGATGCAGCGGGAGAAATCATATTTCTGACAGAATTTTGTAGGGATTGATCAAATACTTGCCGAGTAACATCGCTACCCTCTATTGTGCCATCATCGTCTATCCCGTATAGAACTATCCCACCAGTGCTCGTATTTAACATAGCACATATTTCTCGTGAAATTGTTTTGAGAGCAGTCCCCTGCGCTTTATATTCATACAACTGATCTTCACCCGCGTTCGCAATATCTAAAATCTCGTTCTCAGATGGCGCTGGTAATTTAGCAGGTCTGGATTTAGATGACTTCCCTGAGCCTGGTTTGATTTCAACCACCTGTCTGGGTTTTGGAAAACTTGATGGCTCTTTGAAATAGCTACTTGGCACTTCTCTCACTAAAGGTACTTGTTCATACACAAAAGATCGATCCTTCGTTAAAGGTTCACCATTAACAATTACGGGTTGAATTAGACCCATATTTAAAATTGAAACTAGGTCTCTCCGAACATTATTGGGATGCCTACTTAATTCATGTGCAATTTCTAATGAGTTTCTTTTTCCATTTACTAATTTAAATACTTCTAGCTTTGCAGGAGCTTTGGCAAAAATAAATCGACCTCGTGTAATCAATTCTTGTAAATCAACCATTTGATACTAATTCGAAATAAACTTCTTGTAAGATTGACCCTCTTTAACCAATAGTCCAAGCGATTCCCATCGCTTCCAGAGGCCTGAAATTTTTCCTGTGGATAATCCTACAGCTTCAGAAATTTCCGTTACGGTTTTCTCTCCAGTCATTCCATAAATCTTTTTGTTGTCTTTATCCTTCAACTCTTCTTCAAGAAATGGACTTAATTGAATTGCAACTAAGATTTTTAGATATTTTTCAATATTGCGCAAGGTATCTAATTTTTCCTCATTCATTCTTTTCTCCTCCTTTTCCCTTTAGTAATATAAGGTTTTCCAAAGTTATGGTTTGCTGATACTTTCCAGAATCATTTTTTTCCACAATTCCATATTTCTCTTCCCACTCATTCCACCAGTTGGTAATAGTTGTATGACTAGTATCAACTTCCTTAGCAATTTCCCTGGAACTTAGTTCTCCATCTGAAAGATTAAAAGCCTTTTTCTGAGAATCACTCTTAAAAATTTCGTTAAATTTCACACCCTTATTTTGTAAAACTATAAGCAATAATAATCCTTCAAGGGAATTAAGCTTTTTAATTATTATTTCATCTTTATCACTCATTTTAGTTGTTCCTCTTCCTTAAAAATAGTCAATATCAATAAACTAATTAAAACCTGCTCAAATACCATCAACTGTACCCTTCTGAATTCCTAGCAATTCAGAGATTTGCCTATTTGAATACCCTTTGGATGCCATAATTTTAATTTTCTCATCCCTTTCTTTATCATTGACGGAGAATAGAGTTATAACATCATTTAATTTATCCCTTATTTCGAACAATATTTCTAATTCGTTTTTTTCTTCATCGTTTTTTTTCTTAGCCATAATCACACCTCATGATTCCAATTGTTTTATTAACTCAATCATTGATTGCAAATTTAGATCATCAATTTCAGATTTTCTTTCAATTAAGGAATACCATGAGTGAGTTGCGTCATTAGATTCGTCCTTAAATTTCTTTGCCTTTTTATAAAGGCTTTCGATAACTTTTATCTTTTTGGGTTCAAATTCCTTTCGTTTGTCATATAGAGTTTTGAGAATTACGCTAAAATCCTTAAATCTATTTTGGGAAATATTAAAGTATAATTCTTTGTTTTCTTTAGTGGTTGGTGGAAATTTATTGGAGAGAACTTCCCTTATTTTATTCTCAATTATTTTTCGAGCAAGAATGTGAACTGACGTATAGCATCCATTTGTATATGTTTTATTTATTTCCTTGATATGCCCACTAACAAAGTAATTATCAGTATCATATTTTATGAGTTCAATTATTTTTCTTTTTGTTGTGAACTGCTTTCTTTTTATAGTAACTGCAGCATTTATTACTTTATTATTAGGAATTGATTGTTTATCTTCCTTACTCAGCCTATTTAGGATGCTAAAGCCATTCTGCTGAGCATATATCTGTGCGAGTCCATTTTGAGTAGTACTTGGAAAATTTGCGCTTAATTTGGATAAATTATTCCTTATAGTTTTTTCTTTTTTCCCGGTTTTTTTGGCTAAATAGGTGAGAATCTTTTTATCCAATGGAGCACTCATTTTTTTCGCTCATCCTTCCTTCTTCACACCTTTTAACATACTATTCACCGTATTCATATTAATACCTAATTTCTGGCGGATTTCATCTTGCGACACACCAGAGTTGTACAACTGTATTGCAACCATTTGTTGCAAAAGCTTCTTTATGTCATCCAGTTTTCCATTGAGTTGCTGGATATCTTTCTGCTCTATGCTCATGATCACTCCCTATCACAAGTTATTTAGATAAATTATGGGGATTTCTTGAAAGTTTAGAACAATGTCTTCCCTAATTTATAATTTATATAATATACATCTAATATTAGGGAGTCAAATCAAAAATCATATAAATATTATTAAAATTATGACCATTAGTAAACCCTCCCCATCGCCCGCGACCCCTGGTACAATTGTTCTATGGACTTATCGGCGGGATTGAACCCCCAACAACAGCAGGCCATGACCGCCGGTCTGGGGCCCGTACAGGTGCTGGCGGGCCCCGGTTCGGGGAAGACGCGCGTCCTCACCACCCGGATCGCCTACCTCATCGACCGAATGGGCGTACGCCCCTACAACATCCTTGCGGTGACCTTCACCAACAAGGCTTCGGCAGAGATGAAAGAGCGGGTGGACGAACTCCTCGGCGGAGAGGCCAGGGGCCTCAGCCTGGGTACCTTCCACGCGACATGTGCGCGGATATTAAGGCGGGAAGCGGAACTGCTGCCCTTCGACGCCAACTACGTCATCTTCGACGATGACGACCAGCACAGCCTGGTCAAGGCGGCTGTCAGGGAGCAGAACCTGGACGAAAAACGCTACCGGCCTGCCAGCCTACAGGGAAGCATCTCCCGCGCCAAGAACGAATTGATACTGCCGGATGACTACCCCATCCAAACCTACCGGGATGAGATCGTCCAGCGGGTGTATGCCCGCTACCAGGAGATGCTGCTCAACTCCAACGCTGTGGATTTCGACGACCTGCTCCTATGGGTGGCCTATCTGCTGGAGCAAAACACCGAGGTGCGGGATAAATACGCCCGCCGCTACGAACACATCCTGGTGGACGAATTCCAGGATACGAACATGGCGCAGTACATCCTACTCAAACACCTGGCTTCCTTCCACCGGAATATCTTCGTGGTGGGCGACAGCGACCAATCCATCTACCGCTGGCGGGGGGCCGACTACCGCAACATCCAGCGCTTCGAAGAGGATTTCCCCGACGCCCAGGTGATCCTGCTGGAGCAGAACTACCGCTCCACCCAGAACATCCTGGACACCGCCATGGCGGTGATCGAAGGCAACCCCCACCGGACACATAAAGACCTCTTCACCGATAAAGGAGCAGGCGAAAAGGTCATCCTGCACGAAGCCTTCAACGGGCAGGAGGAAGGCGAGTGGATCGTGGAGACCATCGTGGAGATGAGCCACAGCAAGCAGGCGGACATGGGCGACTTTGCCCTGATGTACCGCACCAACGCCCAATCGCGCTTGCTGGAAGAGGCCTTCCTGCATTTCAACATGCCCTACAAGCTGGTGGGAGCGCAGCGTTTCTACGGGCGGCGCGAGGTCAAGGACGTGATCGCTTATCTACGGCTGATCCACAACCCAAACGACGAAGCCAGCCTGATACGGGTGATCAACACGCCCCGGCGAAAAATCGGTAATAAGACCATCAATGACCTGCGGACACTGGCCAACAACGAGAAGGCGAAACTTGGGGCGGTGGTGTTGGATCTGGCCAGGGGAACAGAGAGCAAATATTACGGCGCTTTCAGTGCGGCGGCTGCGAGAGCTTTGTCAGGATTCGGAAAACTGCTCTTCAGTTGGATCAAGGCCACCACTGACTTGACGCCCCTCAAGCTGATGGACCAGGTCTTGAACGACGTGGACTACCAGAGCTACCTAGACGACGGGACGGAAGAGGGCCTCGACCGATGGGAGAACGTGATGGAGCTGAGGCGGCTGGCGGCGGAATACGAACAGCGGGGCCTCTCCGATTTCCTGGAGGCGGTGGCTCTCGTCTCCGACCAGGACACCTACGACCGCAGAGCCAGGGTGCCCACGCTGATGACCCTGCACGCGGCCAAGGGACTGGAGTTCCCCATTGTGTTCATCACAGGATTGGAGGACGGGACACTACCGCACTCCCGCTCGTTTGACGACCCGGAAGGGATGGCAGAGGAACGCCGCCTACTCTACGTGGGTATCACCCGGGCGAAAGATCGATTGTACCTGGTGCGGGCGCTTAACCGCAGCACCTACGGCTACCAGGAACCGACCGACCCCTCCCGCTTTTTGGACGATATCCCAGACGAGCTGGTGGAGGGGGGCAACCCGTGGAGGATGGGAAACACTTATCGCCAGCGACAGGCGTATTCAGAATCCCTATGGGAGCGGGGAGAGAGCCACGCAGCGATCATCGAGCCGGAATTCAAAGCGGGGCAGAACGTGCGGCATCCCACATGGGGAGAGGGGATGGTGTTGAATTCAGGGATCGAGGACGGGGAGGAGATCGTGGAGGTGCACTTCGAGGAAATCGGGATGAAGAAGCTGGTGGCGTCGCTGGCGCGGTTGGAAATTATGCAATAGTCTTCTTTAATTAACCACAGATACACACAGATGAACACTGATGTGGTGACTTGGGATTGGTGATCAGGTATCAGGAATCATCCATAAACGAATAACCCACAGCTTTTTTTACCACAAAGACGCGAAGGCACGAAGAAAAGATTATCCACACAGACTTCGAGGGAGATGAATCGTAATGACAGATCAAAATATACAACGTGATAATGAATTAGATTTCTATCGGCAGCAAAGCGAGATTAGTTCGCCAGGGAAGTATGAACCCTTGTTTGAGAACTTGCCTACCGATATCGATGACCTATGCAAGGTCATCCAGAATCTACTACTTCACCAGTTCTGGATCCAGGAAGAACAGAATTACGGCATCAGTGCAAAATCATTAATGGAGAGTGGGCGCAACCTGAATGATGAGATCAACCTTCGATCCGTCGAGGAGATACTCGAGTTTCTCATCAAGATGGAAGACCAAGCATTGACCACAGCCAGAGAGGCGAACAAAAGAGTGGTAGGAAACTGTCGAGATTATTCGCTACTGCTGGTTTCCATGCTAAGACAACAAGGAATTCCTGCCAGAGTGAGAAGCGGTGTTGGTAGATACTTCTATCCCCCAGAGGAAGAAATGTTGGAGGACCACTTCATCTGCGAGTTCTGGAATGAAGGAGAGGATCGATGGCAACGTACCGACCCACAGATCGATGATGTACAACGTAAAGTGCTGCAAATCACTATGGATATGACAGACCTGCCACCCAATCAGTTCCTCGATGCTGGCGAATCATATATCAAACTGAAATCAGAAAAAGTGAAACCAGAGAAAATAGGTATCTTTGAATTCAGGGGATGGCCTTATGTTCACTACAAGCTGGTGAGTGACCTGGCTTGTGTCAATCGTGTAGAGATATTGGCGTGGGAGGGTTGGGGTATCTGTGAGAGAATCAGTGATAACAAACTCTCTGAAGATGATGAAACCCTGCTGGAAAAGATGGCGGGGATTCTCACAGCACTATGCACTCACCCAGATCGATTCCGGGAGGTAAGGGAACTCTACAGCACCAATACTGAGCTTAAGATCCCCACAGACTACGAGCCAATCTACTTTGAATTACCCTTCTTCAAATAAGAAGGGGTATCGTTGGGAAATATCTGTGCACGAAATTGAGAAAACCGCGAAGACACCAAGGCACGAAGTAAAGGTCTATAGAGGGACAAAATATAAATCATTTCCAAGATTAGGTTGTTGGATGATGCAAGCCTCTAGCCAGATTCTTCACCCACTACGTGGGTTCAGAATGACAAAGCATAAAAGTACATACGGGCGCATGCCTACGCAGCAATGCATTGCATACGCCCCTACGCGACAATGGAGAGACATAAGTATGCACACGGGCGTACACAAGGGACGCCCCTACGAATGTTCTTCAATGACGACCTTATTAAAAAACAGTGAAGGCAGCAAGATATAAAGTATAGGTTTATGTAATGAGGGTAAATAGGTGCATTCTTACTATTACCAGTTGTTTACGTTCAAGGATCAACTTTTGGGATCAGATATATATTTATTGATATAATCAAAAATAAGGATTGGTCAAAGAATGGAACGTGCAATCATGTGCCCCCAATGCAACGCTGCGCTTACACCAAAGCGTTTCGCGCGTAGCGTTGTGTGCGCCTATTGTGGGGCGACGGTCCAGTTGGATGAAGAGGCAATCTCTGCGAAAACATTCCACGAGGAATTCCGCATCTGGAATTCCCCAGAGACCTATCAATTTTCATCCTGGGTCTCGATTGGCGACCGCCATTGGGCGTTGGATGAATGTATTGCGCATGGGGACTTCTCAGACGTGTATACCGGCCAACGCGCGCGATGGCCAACGGAACTCGTTCTCTTGAAATTCCTGCGCGACCACAAGGACATCGACCTGTTCGAGAATGAATGGGATGCCATACAAGCACTCCACGGCAGCGACGCGCCGGGCGCAGATGAATTCACGACGCTGATCCCACAACCTATCATCCAGGGGGATATTTCTAGTGGATCGCAAAAAGGCAAACGCGTGAGCATATTCCGCTGGATCGGTGGATTTCACCACACGCTGGATGAAGTCATCCAGGCTTACCCGAAGGGGATACCACCGAGGGCTTCGATCTGGATGTGGCGGCGAATCTTGGAGGTCCTGACTTTCATCCATGCTTCCGGCATGATCCACGGTGCGGTCTTGCCACCGCATTTACTCGTCCAAGAGAACGAACACGGCATGCGTCTTGTGGGCTACAGCTGCTGTGGGCGGACAGGTAAAAAGGTGCGGGCGATTTCAAAAGGTTTCGAATCCTTCTATCCTCAAGAGAAATGTTCCAAATTGAAATTATCAAAACAGTTGGACCTGGCGATGAGCGCGAGATGTATCGCCACCGCGCTGGGTGGCGACCCGGAAAGTGGGTCGCTGCCAAAGGAGGTTCCGGCGCTTTTAGCCAAGATCGTACAAAGAGTCGCCCAAATCAAGCCAACGGGCGCACCGGGTGAAGACGCCTGGAATATCCGGGAAGAACTTGGGGAGATGGCGGAACAAGTCTATGGCCCGCCCCAATTCATCCCTATCGTGATGCCATCTTGAATCCGAATCAAGCAAAAAATCTACTGTTTTCTATGAGAAAGGAGATTTAAAAATGGGATACGGAAACTACAGCCAGGCCGCTCATAAAGCGCTCCTGCGCGGACGCGTCAATATTCCTGCGGAAGAGGTATTCAGGCAGAGACAATGCCATCCACTCATGAACCCCAAGGGTGTCAAACTGCGAGAGAGCCGTGACAGTTCCGACCACCCGGAATCACAGGGAATCGTATTTGCTTTGGACGTTTCCGGGTCCATGGGCGAAATCCCTCACATCATGGCAACCCAGCAACTTCCCAATTTCATGAAAGTTTTAACGGGTTGCAAGATTCGTGACCCGCAAGTCCTGTTTATGGCAATTGGCAATGCAACTTCCGATGCCGCGCCACTCCAAGTGGGGCAGTTCGAAACAACCGCTGAATTAATGGACCAATGGCTGACGTGGACCTATCTGGAAGGTCATGGTGGGGGGCAGGGAGAAAGCTACGACCTCGGATTTTACTTCCTGGCGACACATACCGAAATGGACTGTATGGTAAAGCGAAATAAACGGGGTTATTTATTTATGACAGGCGACGAGACGCCTTTTCCCGCCCTCTCGAAGCACATCGTGGAAGGAATCGTCGGGGACAACATAGATGAAGATATCTCCCTCGAAGAGGTCGTTGCCGAGCTACAAAAAACGTACGTCCCATTTTTCATTATCCCCGACCGCACCCGGGCGAGACAGTGCGAGCGCGCCTGGCGAGATGTGCTTGGCGATCACGTGCTTGTGTTGGAATCTCCTGTCGATGTTTGCTACGTTGCGGCAGGCGCTCTTTTATTAAACGAAAAGCGAGCCTCGGATATCAAGGAACTCACAGAACTTTTAGACAGCGCAGACATGCCATCCAAACGGCGAGGGGAAGTCGTTAGGTCGCTGACACCTTTTGCCGATGTCGTTTTACACGGCAAACACAAACCCAGCTGAAACACTCACTCTTTGACAGCTATCAAAGCCTGTTGAACGCTCGACAATCCTGGTGGCGTACGAACATATCACAGCCAGTATAGCAAGGCTGTTTGGAGTAGTCTTTCTTTGCGTGCATACATCATTGTCGATCTGGGGTTCGGAGATGCAGGAAAAGGCCTGCTGACCGACTTCCTCGTCCGACATTTTAAGGCTGGCTTGGTTGTGCGCTACAACGGCGGCGCCCAAGCCGGTCACAACGTCGTTACCCCTGATGGACGCCAGCACACATTTTCTCAATTCGGGGCAGGGACATTCGTCCCTAACGTAAAGACATTTCTTTCAAGCGATGTGGTGATCCATCCCGGAGGGTTGTTGGTCGAGGGAGATGCCTTGATAGGGAAGGGTATCAAAGATGCTTTTTCGCGGCTGCGGATGAGCGATCAGGCGCTTGTCATCACGCCTTTCCACCAGGCGGCCAACCGGATCCGAGAAATCGTGCGGGGTGAGAAACGGCATGGGAGCTGCGGTGTGGGGGTGGGTGAAGCGGTCGAAGATTCGATTTCGAACATCGATGACAGCGTGTTGGCAGGCGACCTCTCAAATCCGACAATACTCAAACGAAAATTACAATCTATCCGAGAGCGGAAATATGAAGTGCTTGTCGATCTTATCAAAGAAAAATCACCCAATGCTTCGCTCGCCAGAGAATGGGAGACTTTCAAAAGGGATGATGTCATCGATAGATGGGTATCCACTGTCTCAAGGATCGGCGATCTCGGCTTGGTCGTGCCAGATGAAGAATTGGGGCGCTGGTTCCACCAGACGGAGACGGTAGTATTCGAAGGCGCCCAGGGGGTTTTGCTTGATGCAGAGGTAGGTTTTCACCCATATACAACATGGTCACGCTGCACGGCAGAAAATGCGCTGGACCTCATCGCTGAAATGGTACCGGATTCGCGTGTATTCCAGATCGGCGTGCTACGATGCTACGCCGTACGCCACGGACCGGGCCCACTGCCCACAGAAACGGATGAGTTGACCTCTCTTGTGTCGGAGCATAACCAACACAATGAATGGCAGGGGAAGGTGCGGTATGGATGGTTCGATGCGGTTCTGGCACGATATGCGCTGAACGTCACGGGGGGAGTGGATTCTTTACTGGTGACGTATCTGGACGTGCTGTCACAGATGAGGGCGTGGAAATACTGCCAGGGATATGGAGGATACGACAGTCTCGATGAGATGTCTGTTAACCCTGATGTAACGGATGGGGTTCTGAAAAATTTCTATCCCGCACGTTCACTTTCGCTTACGCAACGGGCGCGTTTCACGCAAGCACTATCTGCAGTGACGCCAGCACTCGAAACTTGTAACGCAAATGAAGAGGAAGTGATCCAAAAAATCGAAGCGAGTGTTGGACAGACGGTCGACATGATTGCCAATGGCCCAAGTGCAGGAGACGTGCGAATACTAAACTCCCTCCCCTCGTGAGGTGAAGGCCAGTGCGGTTGAGGTGAGTTTGTCACCCAAAAACGTTAGCCTCTTACTCACATCCTGTAACGGTAGCGCCGATCGGGAGATTGTACTCGATGGGCGCCACGTCTGGCACACAGGCCCCAGGCGAATAATTAAGAGGGGGAGATTGGGAGTTGACGAGGATGGAATTGATTACGGTGAACTTAAATATCAGTATGATAGAATCACAGACTAAATCTCATGTATATTGGAGGTTGTCATGATGGCGAAGATAGTCGATCAGAAAGTGGATCAAACTACATCTCCACGCCAGTGGATTCGTTTGATTGTTGTGTATCTCTTCATACTACTGGTTTTATTCGTGTGCGGAGGAGATTTCGGTTGGTGGCAGGCGTGGGTCTATTCCTTGGTGTTTTTAACCGCTGGTATTGGGGGACGCATTTTAGCAGAACGACGGCACCCGGGATTGTCGGCAGAACGGCAAAATATGGAGAACGTCCAAGCTGCAAAAGCATGGGATAAAGTGCTTGCCCCATTGATGGCAGTGAGCATAAGCTTCCCACTGGTCATTGTGGCAGGGCTGGACCACCGCTTTGACTGGTCACCTGAATTCCCGCTATGGCTGATCGTACTCGGCTTCATCTTAATCGTGCCCGGATACACGTTCGGTGTGTGGGCAATCACAGAAAACCCCTTCTTCTCCAGCGTGGTGCGCATCCAATTAGATCGAGAGCATGAGGTGTGTGACAGCGGACCATACCGAATCGTGCGGCATCCAGGTTATGGCGGAAATATTCTGCCATTATTGGGCATTCCGCTGGCCTTGGGTTCGACATGGACACTCATACCGGCAGCGTTTGCCCTGGTCATCGCAGTGATCAGAACCACGCTGGAAGACCGGACGCTGCAGGAAGAATTGCCAGGATATCAGGAATATGCGCAGCGTGTACGATACCGGTTATTTCCGGGGATTTATTAAGAAATCTCTAAATATGTAAGAATGAATTCTGGTTGACGGTAAGGAAAAGTACTGCGCTCAACAGATTGGACTCGTCGTAATTTTCGCAGATTTTTCTGGTTTCGGGCTTTCTCTGATCCTAGGACAGAACCAATATCTGTCCACTTGCGAGTAATGCAAATGGATCACTTGCTAAATAACAGGAGAAAGAGTGAACACAAACAGATAATTATGCGTATGGTCTGTCATACTCATCAGTCTTTTATTGTCTGGATGTGGGCAAAATGATTATGCAAATAACGACCCCTGCAAGGAAATTGCTTTTATCCTCGGAAAGGAGGACTATACAGATATTTACTCCATCTGTTCAGACGGCAGTAATTTAACAAAACTCACGGATTCTACCTCCTGGGTCTCAAGACCTGCATGGTCACCTGATGGAGAAAGAATCGCGTTTTCCGCGGATCGAACTGGGATACACCATATATTCATCATGGATGCAGATGGAAGCAATGTGGTCCAACTGACTTCCGATTACGATATAATATTGTGGGAAAGCGAAAGTCTTAAAAATTTCAAAGTGTTTTATCATTTAGAAGTTTCCGATATGCTTCGAGGAGGAAGATTCACCTCCCTGCCTGTCAAAAGAAATCGCCAGGAACATAATCTATAAATGGCGTAATTGATGTGAAAGGGTAGATATGAAGACCATCCGTTGTATTGGCGCTGCTTTTTTACTCCTCGTCGGCACTACCATGTGCATGCTTGTTGTTGGTGTCTTTGCCTTGGGCGTAGAGGATTATGCACTTACGCCCAGGCTGGTGAGCGGCTTATCTTTTTCTGACCCCCCAGCGGAAGCTTATACGTATTCGCCAGAGCAGATGGACTGGGCAGAACAAGCTCCTGAAGGGTTTTACATCTTATTTTTCAATCGAGAAGCGCCCAACGGAGATATTGAAGAAGTTCGCTACGAGGAATGGGTATATTATTCAGAGGGTATCAAGTTGGTGTTCGAAAATGGGGAATTATTGTCTCAAGAGACAATCCCACCTGAAACCGTGATCCCCAGCCCGTATACGCCGGCCCAGTTTTCGGCCTTTATGACTCGCGAAGAGATTGCATCTAGCCTTGATCTGGAGGAGTGGTTGATCGTTCCAGTCGATAAGGTCATCGTCGAGAAGGCTCAAATCTACTTTGCCGACCAACTGACATTTGGGCTGCAAGATGAGGAATTAATCTATGTCGAGTCTTTGGCGGTCGAGGAATAAGAGGAATATGAAGAAGAAAAGAAAAGAGATAATTTTAGGCTCATTTGCTGTACTTCTTATTTTATCCACTGTGCTGCCGGTTCAAACTACTGCTGCTGAACCTGCCCTACCCCACAGCTTCGACGATACCGTTCTGCTGATGTTGTCCAGCCATGCGTATCTCGAACCGTTTGAAGTAGCAATGGCAGAAAATCGAAAGGCTGTCCCCCTCCGCCAAACCCCGATTCAAAGCCCATTGGAAATTTTGATCAAGCTGTATGCCGACGAGGCCAAGAAAGCACAAGAAAGAGGGCTGGTACCGGCTATCCAAGAAACATTGAGAAAGGAACTCGAGGTTAAGATCGATGCTTTAAAGGCCAAGGAGGAACGCCGCCAGACCCCCAGCCTGCGCCTCCGAGGAAGAAGAACCTGGTTGGGGCGGCTGACAAACTTTATCGGTCGGGTACTCGGCAGGGTCATGGATGGGGGCAAGGAGATCATCCGGTTTGGGGTCGAGGAGGTTGCTCCTCGAGTTTTCCACGACGTCATTCTGGCGGGACAACCGGTCACCAGCGCGGTGGTTAAAAAAATCACAGGGAACATTCTTCTACAAAGAGTAAGAAACACTCTCGGCCGGGAAATAGAAATGCGGATTTCCAGGATCATAACTTCACTTGAAGCGGCGAGTGAGGCGGCTGAAATAGATGAAACCCAACCTGTGACCGAAGAAACGCAGGAACCGCAAATCGCTCAAGATGATGATGGAGACGATGGCCAACCTGAACCCCAACCTGTAATCGAAGAAACGCAGGCGCCGGAAAGCGCTCAAGATGACGATGGAGACGACGGTCAACCTGAAACAGTTCAGGTTTACGAATTCACCACGACGGACAACGTGTTTTACAACGAGCCAATCCTCGATCAAGAAAATATGATGAGGATTGGCAATATGACTTGGTCAGATATGGGAGAGAAATCTGATTATCACTGCAACAGTGGATCGTATCCTCTTTCGACGGCCACACTCCACATCGAGCTTGACTTCGAGCGTATGGTCGTCTCGGGTTGGGTAGAAGCCCAGGCGGTGGGAAATTATAAGGTTGTTTATGCCCCTGAGGGAAAGCTTGAATTCTTCAACGATGTGAACGGCTGGTTCAAAGTCACCTTTGAAGACCTCCCACTCACCCCGGTACTAGATTCGGCGGATGTCTTGTATACATATGAAGGAACGGGCACAGCGGACGCCGCTTTGGGGGGGTTGCTGACGTGTTACTATTGGGATGATACAAGTTTAGAGAATGTCTATGTGGATGTTAATGATCAAACCAGCAAACAAACAGAGATCAAAGTGTCCGGGTATCTCTATTCGCCTGAGGCCGCAACCTGTTGGGGGTGGGGGAATTTAGATTATTGTGACCTTTATTTTACTACTGCTCATTTTCCATCAGATGACACACTGCATTTTGGCATAAATTTTGGCGCGCAGGGAGATTTCGATTTTCCGGCGCCGTAGCGCGTATTTTTTGTGAACCTACACGGGCGAGGCATGCCTCGCCCGTACAAAAAACAGATTGTGTTATCACTCGATCACAATTGATTCGATGACGTGGTAAAAGGTCTCGAGATTGGCTTCATCCACCCGCTGAAAATCGGCCTTCCAGTTGGCGGGGTCGGCGACCTCGACGTTGTTGGGGGAAGCAGAAATCATGAGGATGTTGAGCTGCTCATCCAATAAGAAAATCTGACGGGAATAGACGCGCTCAGTTTGGGCTGTCTCTGAGAGAGTGGCGATATATTCCACTCCCTTGAAGCGACCGAGTTCGAGGTCCCTCACTTTGATCTCCAAGGACCTGGCGGTTGTCCTGGTGTCGCCATCTTCGAGATCGAACATGCCAAGGGGTGGGGAAATCCAGGATGAATTCTGGTAATCATCCATCGTCAGGTTATCGGTATTGGGCCGATACTGGATGAGGATGTAGTAGGAATCCGGAAGTGTATAGATTTGTTCGGTCCTATCCGTCCCATATGAGTAGACGACGTCTGAGCCAATCTCGAGTCGGATATCATCTTCGACCAGATATTCATCTGGGCCAAACCAAGACGAAGGGAACTGGAAGCCCAAGCCGACAGCGGTATTATCGTAGGTCTGCCAGCCAGGATCTGGATCATCAGGCGAATCGGTAGGGCTGAGTGGAAGGTCTGCTGCTGTGGACCCAATATCATCCGTGGCTAAAAGCGAGGCGGCTGTGTTAGTGGAAGTACAGCCGCTAAGGAACAGGAAAGATAGGGATATGAATAATACTAATACTTTCAAGACTTTCATTTTGGATACCTTATTCTATTTAGAATTTTTGAAGCATATATCTTGACGTATTTAACCCCGTTTTTGTTCCAAATTTCTGGTAATTTTCTACGCCAAGATAACAGACAATGTACCTTATCCAGTATTGGTATCTGTAGACAGACACACAAAGCATGTCCATATGCGGCAATGGTCAACGTATATAGTTATTGAGTATCGGGTAATTTATACTAGGATCACTCCTCCTTACGGAAATTCAAAAGAGTAAAAAATTACGGGCACTGCTGGTACCGATAGTCAAAGGTGGGTGTAGGCGCTTTTGTGGGCTTGGAGGTAGGTGTAAAGGTGAGCTAGTATGGGTCGTCGATGGTGGGAAGTAAGGGCATGACAGCGAGGTCGATATCCAGATATTCTAGGAGGGACCAGCACATCGCGCCGGGGTAGAGGGGGTTATCGAGGACGGCATGACTTTTATCCTCACTGATGCCCAGAAAGACCACCTCTTCCCCTTCTTTCAAGGAACTGACAACCCCATAATATGGATGGGGGCTATGCCAGCAAAGCGTGGTTATCTCAGGCACAGCGGTGTAGCCCAAAGCCTCCGTGGGAGTAGGGGTAGGCGTGAGAGTGAGAGTGGGTGTAGGCGTAGCGGTGGGTGTAGGAGTCGAGGTCGAATCGGGTGCAACTGTCGGGGCATCCGACGGGCCGAGTTCGAAACTATCCGGCAGTGGCGGGAGATTGGAAGGCAGGGTATCGAGATCAAGCGGGGGCAGTTCGCCCATCTCATCAGGGGAGACAGACAAGCCAAAGGTCACTTCCGCACCCAGGGGGACATCAAGTGGGAATGAAAAGAGTAGGAAATACAGCTCGCCGCCCAGGGAGCGGAACATGAAAACACGTGTCCCGTCTTCATCGAGGGCAGCAGCAATCAAGCAGCCGCGGGCGTCAACGAGGTGAACCCGCACCTCGTCCCGGAGGTTAGTGACGATTACTTTGAGGATAAAGTTTGGGTTAGCCGGGTCCAGACAGTCAGGTAGACAGGAGGGTAAGGGTATCAAGAAAGGCTCATCCCGGTTCATCCGAATAGCCCCCTCGAAATTGTATAGAAGCGTCTTGAGATATTCATTCTCATCCGGGTCACAGGCGTTCCCCGCACCATCATTGTCCCAATCAACCTGGTTAGGGTATTTAGTCATGGGGCAAATCAGTATCATCAGGGATGCGATCCCCATCGTCGTCCCCATCACAGGCATCTCCTTTGCCGTCACTATCGATATCCACCTGGTCGTCATTCTGTGTATCAGGGCAGTTGTCGCAGGCGTCGCCAATCCCATCTTTATCGGAATCGGTCTGATCTGCAATACGCAATAGAGGGCAGTTGTCTTCCAAATCCGGGATGGAATCGTTATCGTCATCTTCACAGTCATCCCCCTGTTTGTCAGAGTCTGTGTCAAGCTGGAGAAGGTCAGGGTGTCCGGGGCAAAGGTCGAGGGCGTTTACCACCTTGTCGCCGTCGCCATCTTCATAGTCATCCCCGATCCCATCCCCATTACTATCCGTTTGGTTGAGGTTGAAGAGAAAGGGGCAGGTATAGACGTCATGCCTAAAGCCATCAGCATCATCGTCATCATCACAGACATCCCCGAAAGCATCACCGTCGGTATTCTTCTGATCGGGATTGAAGGCCGAGGCGCAGTTATCGACGAATTCGTGGATAAAATCAAAGTCGGCATTGATCAATCCAACAGCCTGGTACTCATCGGTCCCATCACAGTTGAGGTCGGAAAGCCCCATGCCAGCAGCGTAGAAGGCGTTCTGCACCTGGCAGGCGTCGAACTCGGTAAAGCCGTTTATGGATGCGGCGGCCCAATCATCGACGCGGGAAACGGTAGCGTTGCGCGCTGTCATTAAATCCGCATTGTAACGGAGAGTGGTCATGGCGGCGTAATACAAGGTACATAACTTTCCCGTGCCGATGCCTGTAATCGTTGTGCCGTAATGGACTCCACCCTCAGCGATGAGGTATGCGACTTTATTGGGAATACCGTTATTGGAGTGCACGTCACACGAGCTACAATAATTGGAATAATGATCTGGATCGCCATATAACAAGGGGTTGCTTATACTTCGCAAGATATCGGAGATACATGTGCGGTTTTCCCCGACAGTCCAGTTACCGTCCGCCAGGGCAGCCATAACATCGGCGTAACTCTCATTCAAAGCGCCGGGCCTACCCCAGATATCCAATTCAGAGGTCCGTGAAAAGATCCCATAAGTGTATTCATGCACTATGGTGTCGTAGCCTACCCAGCCATCACCCAGCCTGATGGCATAACATCCATCTTCGAAATAGGCATTGTTATCAGGCAAATGGATGAGCACCTTAATGTGGTTACGACCCGAGAAAATCGATGCAAGGGTGTTAACCGGTGGGTGATAAGCAAAAGTGTTGCGGTAGAGCTGGAGAGTGTGGTAAATATAGTACCATGACCCTATAGCATCAAGATCAATCTGATAAGCGGTGTTGAAATATTTATTCGATCCAACATAGTATTCAAGAGAGATCGTCTCGTTCCAACAATCTAAGGTGCCATACTGGGAAGAATGCTCATCGATCTGCAAGGACCTCCAGGCATCGTTGTCGCTTATCGAGAAGGTGGTAATAGGCAATTCGAATAAGGTCGTTTCTTCGGACACCACCAAGGGATATTCAAGCAATACCTCCCCGGTGTGGGCATCTATAAAGACACGCTCGGCATCGGGCTCAGTATAGTTCACACGCCAGGCGAGATGGGGGCCGGAGGGAATGTCTTCATACAAGCTGAGGTCAAAGACCATCAGAGTGGTCTTTCCGGTAACCTGAGCTGTTTGGGGCAAGTTGATGATTAGGCGGGCAATGTCTTCAGCCTGCGCAATGGGGATATCAGGCGTTACATCAAGATCGATCTCGGTCAGTAAGGCCCCAAGCGTGGCATAGACAACCTCCCCATCCAGGCTGACGACCAACTCACTCCCATAGATGGGCAGACCTTTATAGGTCTGGTAAAAAACGACATCTTCGTTCTGCAGCCTGCCGAGGCGTCGAACATCAAGATCCAGGTCAGGATAAATCTAATTTGTAGAGATCTTTGTATGTATTTAGATAATTGACAGCGTGGGCCATCGGGTCGCTTCCGGTTGTGGGGATACGCCCGCCAATGAAAGAGGGGAAGCCGTTACGGAAGGCGGCGTCAAGCGGGGTCTGGGATTCTTCTTGGAGTTGAGCCAGGGCAATACCCTGGTCATCCAAGGGGACATCGATGTCGTTGGAGAAGGACGGGGATTCCGGCAGATTGCAGCTCAAAGCGGCGAGCAATGCGAATGTAAACAAGACCAAACACAATTTTCGATTGCGCATGAGCATCCTCCTCATCTGTGGATATATCTTATCAGATTATAGGAAAACTGATTTCGCAGTGTGAGTACAGAAAAATTCAGGAATGATGAATATCACCAGGATTTGCAGGCAAGCGTACAGGGCCTTGGAGAACGGAAAAGGCTGGTCAAAGGTGAGACATACCTCGCCCCTATATCGATATAAATAGGGACTTGATATGGTTTATATTTAGGAAGATGTTATTCGCAGGGGAGGAGGATAGGGGGGCTTTGACGCCCAAAATAACTCAGGTCTTCCAGCAAGTCGAGGTCCCCATTGAAATACTTGTCGAAGATAAGGCGGAAAGAATTGACAGGGGTGATAGAGTCGTAGAGAACATCAGATGCTTCCACGCCGGGGAGATAGTAAGCGCTGAGGATGGCGAGTTTATTCTCATTGGGGTAGCCGTAAGCCTCCCAATTGATGGGCGCACCATGGTCGCCCTGGATGATGATAATGGGCGGCGTGGGGGACTGCTCTATGAGGATATCGACGATCTCGATCATGCGGATATTGACGTAGTTGACCTGGTCCCGGTAGCCGACCAACTGGTTCTCGGGGAGGTTCTGCAACCATTCCCCCTCCGGCCCGAAGACGAAAGGCTCGTGGGGAGCGATGATGTGGGCGTATACGAATTTGGGGCCAGGAATATCTATGGGGAGAGCCTCAAGCGAGGCAAAAGCGTTGAGGACATGCTGGCGGTGATCGGCATAGGTATCTTTGACGATGTGAGCATCCGAGAGGATACGCAAGGCTGAGGTGTCGAAGAGCATCCACTCAAACTCGTTCAAGGACGGCCCTACTCCCTGGGGTACGATGTAGACATCTGCATCGACCCAATGCTGCCATTTGTAGCCCGTCTCGAAAGCCACGGTGGTGTAGCCCAAACCCTCAACAAGCTGCCGTACTGGCCCGTAGAGGATCAACTTACGAAGATCGTTGAACCTGACGGCCACACGGGTCTGCTCCGTCACCGCATCGAGATAGTCCATTTTAAAGGTCGAGGCGATGGAGGGAAGGGTCCAGGAATAGTTGGCCTGGCTGCAATTGGCAACGTAAAAACCTCGTTGAGTGAGGGCATCTAGAAAACCCGAATTGTCGTAATCAAATACCTGGGCAAGCAGGTCACCACGCGAGTAACCATCGAGGACTATATAATAGATATCGGGAGCCGCCCCATCAGAGGGGAGCTCGATGGAATCGAACTCCGTGGAAAGGCCGATCTCTTCCATCCCCCTCAAATTGACCTCGACAACATAGGTCCCAATCTGGACAAGGGGCAGGAGGATGGCGGCGAAGGCAGCCAGGTTGAGGGGGAGGACGAAAGACTGGAAATCCCGTTTGGTACGTAATACCCACAACGTGAGTCCAGCGAGGATGAGGATATAGAGAGGGACGAGATAACGTATGCGGGTAAGATCAATATCAAATGAGTTATGATCCTGAAAATAGAAATATAAATGCCCATAAGAAAAGAAGAGGAGTACATAGGCAGAGACCAGCATGGACACCCGTATGCGGTCTGCTACCAAGTGGCCGCCCAACCAGAGCAAAAGCCCGACAAGGAGCAAGGAGAGAAGGAGAGGGCGAATGGCAGAAGAAAGCTCGATCTCATCGACGTTATAAGCCAGGAGAGCAAGCACGGGATAGAGACCGAAGAGGAAGGGAAAGAGGCGCGTATTTTCAAGCCGGGTGGTCATGGTTCTATGTGTAGGGGTGAATGGGTTAGCCGTCGAAATCCTTGAGTTCCCCTTCTTCGGTCAACTGCCGGACTTTCAACTCGGCATGGTCGAGCAGTTCGGTACAGCGCAGATACAAGGACTGGCCGCGCTCGAACAAGGCTAGGGCTTCGTCGAGTGGGTGTTCGCCCGATTCGAGGGCAGTGACAATGGTTTCCAATTCTTCTAAGGCTTTTTCATAGGTCAGCTCAGCTGCGGGAGTGTCTTTAGCCATGAGTAGATTATAACGTATGGCAAGTTATTCGTTACTCAGTTTCTCAGGAACCGGGGATCTGATTTTTTCAGTTCCACGTGGGACTGTTATATTCGCCCTCACCCGCGAGGATGATTTTATGCCAATGAATCGAAGACCCTCTCCCAATTTTTGGGAGAGGGTAATGAGAGTTCGATCACGCCATCGCCTCGTCTGGAGGGATGGGAATTTTCGATGCCTAAAGCCTTCGTAAGAAATTCATCTTCTACATGGCAACAGCTGTGCAACGCATATGTGGTAGGGAAAACAATCCTTTTAGGGAAGAGTAAATGCCCCAATGGCAGGGCGGGCGCTTCCTTCGGCGTCGAAGAGGGCGAAGGGACCCCACAGCTCCCCACTCCAATGGAAGGCGGGGCTAAAATAATAGGCACCGATGACGGCAGGGTGTGCGCGCATCGACGACAGAAAGGCGGCCAGCCAGGCAGCCTGCCCATTGTGGGTAAGGGGGTAGCCGGGGAGGTCGTTGTACCAGGATTCGAACATGCCACCGGTGGGCACCTCGCCGGGATAGGCGAACTCGGCAATGACGACCTGAAGACCCAACTCGCTTGAGAGTCGGTCGATGGTCTTACAAACGCCCGGCACGACCAGGGGGCCGAAGGCAGTGGGGTAATAAGAAAGACCGGCGATATCGAAATCGACGCCCAGCTCTTGCATGGCGGTGTAAAAAGCGAGGGCGAAATCAGGGCGATAAGCCTGGGCAACGTGAAGGAGGATGCGCGCCTGCGGGTCTGCCAATTGGATTCCTTTAACAGCGGCGCGGATGAGTTTGGCAGCCTGGGGCCAGATGGTCGTTTGCAGGGTTGCGAGGTCGCGCTGTTCGACCCCGGCGAAAACGCCAGAAATCCCGTAGTCGATCTCGTTGCCCACAGCATAGTAAGGCATCTGGATACCGGTTTCCAGGAGGACCGATACGGTCTCTTCGGCATAGGTCCGGACAGCTTCGGCGCGTCGATCCAAGGACAAATCCGCCCACTCCGAAGGAGCGAACTGCTTGTTCACGTCGACCCAATCATCCGAGAGGAACAAGACGGGATAGACCTGCATCCCTAATCCATGGGCACGACCCGCCAACTCAACTGCATCATCCAAAGAATAAAGGCCCTTCTCCCCCACCCAGACCCGCAAACGAAGCGAGTCGACCCCTTGTCCGGCAAAGAGTGCCAGGGGATCGACCCGGGTCTCGCCGACATACCACATTGTTCCCTTGTTTTCCCCTTCGGGGATGTAATTGGCGTCCACACCGACAAGGAAATCCCCTGCCAAACCTCCATCAGCTACACATTGGGTAACAGGCGGATCGGCATCACCCTGCCAAAAGGCCAGGGAATGGACCTCCACTGCACCCGGGCCCAGCGGGCCGATAAAACCTGAAATATCCACGATGTAGAGTTCGGCCACCTGATCGAGATCGAGGACGCCGTTCTCATCTTCACCATTCGAGTCGAGCCGAAGCCAATCGAAATCTATCTCCACCGTCCGAAGCCCTTCGACCGGATCTAGAGGAAGAAAAGTGTAATACCATGATTCATCCTCCTCTTTGACGCCTACGACGAGATGGAAAGGGCGACCTTCAACAGAAAGGGTCAAGGTCACCCCGTCTGCATGGTCAGGGAGGTCATATAGGTGGCGGAGGAGGAGGGCGGCAGTTTGAGGCTTTACGTCCAGTTCAACCCGCACCCGACCGGGTGAAGGGACCAACTCCGCAAAAGACGGCTCTTCAGTCCAGGCTACCCAGAGCGATTCATCTCCGGTGAGGTCGTCCTGCAGGAGATCAACTCGAGAACCAGGCGAAGATGGGGTTTCTGAGCCGGGAAGCACAGGCAGCAGCGTTGGCGGAGGCCACTGAGGTGTGGGGGCAGGTGGGGTTTCCAACTCGCAGGCCAATCCAACCAGGACCAAAACCAATAAAACAGAGATTATACGGGATCGATTCATACAGGCCTCCGCAGTCATCCTATCTATTATGCATACAATAAAAAATCCGCCATAGTTGCAGTGCAGATGTAAAATGGAAAAAATATTTTCTTTCCACCACAAAGTCACGAAGGCACAAAGGAAAGAGGGGGGGGAACTTACAGAAAAAATCGGAAATCAAGTTCGAGGCCCTGTAATTTACAAATATAGATTAGTAAGATTCCAAATAATTTATATGTGTCTCTGTGGTTTAGCTCCAAACTTTGCGATTTATATTCTATAGTTGTATTGTCATATTGACCTCGACTTTTCAACGTGATACACTGAAAGCAGAGGATTTAATTACCTGGGAGGCACGGCGTGAGGTACGAACAGCTGTTATCATCTGTTGAAATTTTTACCGAACTCAATCCGATGCAGATCGAGAAAATCGAGAGCGTATGCACGGAGAAAAATTTCAAGCAAGGGGACTTAATTTTCAAAGAGAACAGCCCGAGTAAAGAATTCTACATCATTGTCAAGGGACAAGTGTACATCACGTTGAACCCGGATTTAATCGCGGCAGGGAACGAACGTCACGAACCTCAAATCATCGCCACCCTGGGCAGAGGACAATCCTTTGGCGAGGTAGCCTTGGTAGACGAAGGGGTACGTTCTGCTTCAGCAATTGCCGGCAGCCCGTTCTGTAAATTACTGATGATCTCACGCTCGGATCTCATGCGGCTGACCGCATTGGACCTGGAAATGGGTTTCATCGTGATGCGAAACCTGGCGGCGGACCTGTGTTTCAAGCTCCGCAATACAAATTTGCAGCTTCGGGAAAGCCAACTGACCTAATTATCTATTAACAATACTTTTCCCCACCTTTCTGGGGGATTAACCTATCCCCTCCATTCATTATATACATAGAATTCTCACTTCAAGACATTGGCGGGTTGTCGAAAAAGTATTTTTATTTGGTAGTGTGAGGATCGAGTTCGTTGTGAAGGGAGGAAGCAATGAGTCAGGAGGATTACACACTTGTTATCGAGATCAAAAGCAAGTATATGGTGGCGCGCCCGAAGGGAATGCGTAACTTCGACACAGTGAAAGCGATGACCCTGGAGATCTTCGACGTCGCCCGGTCCGTTCACCGCTCGATCGTCCTCATCGACGTGAGGGAGTTAAAAGGACGTTTGGGGGTGCTCGACAGTTATAAGCTCGTTACAGAAGTGTTCCAGAAGCTGCACAGGAAGGGAATCAGCGCAGCGGCTATCGTGGACCCACAACTGCCTTCTCCTAGAAGCTGGTTCCTGGAAACCGTCTCTCTTAATCGAGGTTTCAACCTGCGTATATTCTCGGATTATGACGAAGCCCTCGAATGGCTTTTGTCTTGATGGATCCTTCAATATCGTAATTTATTCTCATTCGAAAATTGATATCATAATATCTATGGTGTAACAAGTGTTGCATTTTTATTAATTCTCGACTATAATATTTGAAACAAGTGTTACAGTAACTTCATGAGTAAGAATATGAAATGGCTGCTCTTCCTACCCCAACTCCCCGCTTCGCCTTCCACGCTAAGAGTGATGGTCTGGCGCCGTATGCGCACGGCAGGCGCACTGGGAATACAAAACGGTGTATGGCTCCTGCCACAAAAGCCCGAACAAATTGAACTGCTCGAAGAACTTTCGGTATACCTCCAAGAACACGAGGCAAGCAGCTATATCTTCGAGGTCAATGCCCTGAATCAATCCATCGAAGACGAGATCATCGAGCAGCTGCGAGGCGAGCGCGATGAAGAATACAGCGAGTTTTGCGAGCGGGGTGATGCGTTATTGGCAGAATTGGAAAGAGAAAGCAAGCAAGAGAAATTCACTTTTGCAGAACTGGAAGAGACCGAAGAGGACCTCCGGAAACTCAGCAAATGGCTGAAAAAAATAAACGCCCGTGACTTTTTTGGCGGACATAAGCAGGATGAAGCAAGCGAAAATCTGGAGCGCTGCGAAAACGCCCACCAAGTCTTCGCGGACAAAGTCTACGAACACCAGGGTATCAACCCAAGCAACAAGCCGGACGAATAAAGGAAAAGGTTTTTTGATGAAACAAGGATTGAAAACAACCATCGATACATGGAAACAAACCGCAAATAAACTCAAAGCCGAAACCCAGGCGCTGTACCTGGCGTATAAACACCCCGACACCCCCTGGTACGCCAAGGTCTTTGCAGGGATGGTGGTGGCTTACGCCTTCAGTCCCATCGACCTGGTGCCGGATTTCATTCCAGTCCTCGGATATGTAGATGACCTCATCCTGGTCCCGATGGGGGTTGCGTTCGCATTCAAGATGATCCCTGCGACAGTGATGGACGAATGCCGGACAAGGGCAAAAAACGATATGCTAGAGGGAAAACCGGTCAACTGGGCCGCGGCGATCTTTATCGGGGCGGTTTGGGTCGGTCTTTTACTATTATGTATTTCTTGGGCGGTAGATTTTTTTTGATAATTATCCTCTACCCCTTTTTTCGCTTCGCTGCGAGCCATCCAAGGAAAAGAAAAAAAAGGATGAGTACGTGCGCTGACACAAAATAAAAAACGAAGGATTCCAAATCAGTGGGATTATCCAACAGCATACGGGCGATTTTTTCCCTCACCAGGCGTGGTAGCGCTCCTCTTTCCCATCGCCGATAAAGATATAATCGCCGAGCCAACCTCCAAGATCACAAAAGCAGGCAGCCAGGCACGCAGTCTTTTCCAATTCAAATCGTCTACTTCCTTTTCAGTAATATTCTCCCAGGCAAAAAAACCATAACAAGAACATCATCCGATGAAAGGATTATACTGTCAATCATCAGGCACGACAAAGCCGTGATATACTGCCGCCATGGACAGACCACTCCAATTCGCCACGCAACTCGCTCAAAAAGCCGGAAATTTATTATCAGACCGGTTCCAACTCCAGGGGACACGGGGCACCCTGAAGCCAGACCGGACGGTTGTCACGGAAGCCGACCTGGCCGCCAACCAATTGATTTGCGACGCTATCCAAGAAGCCTATCCTGAAGATGGGATCATCAGCGAAGAAAGCAATACGATTGTAGAGAGGAGTGACAAGCCCGTATGGGTGATCGATCCGCTAGACGGCACGACGAACTTCAGCCTGGGGCTGCACGTGTGGGGGGTCTCTATCGGTCGGTTGGTGGATGGGATGCCCGACAGCGCGGCGATCTACTTCCCACTTCTGGGGGAGTTATATACAGCCCAAAGCGGGCAGGGCGCTATTTTGAACGATAAACCTATACAGGTCAAACCACTAGAAAAGGACCAGCCGGCGGCTTTCCTAGCCCTCAGCTCCCACACGTTCAAGCATTATGAAGTCAAGATGCGGTATAAACCCCGTGTCATCGGATCAGCCTGCTACGACCTGTGCCTGGTGGCGCGTGGGGCAGCCATCATCGGTTTCCTGGCGAAACCCAAGATATGGGATATAGCAGCCGGATGGCTGGTGGTGGAGGAAGCCGGGGGGATAGTCAAGACACATGATGGCATAATGCCCTTCCCCCTATCTCCTAATAAGGACTACGAAGAAGAATCTTACCCCACGATCATAGCAGCGGACAAGGATCTCATGCAGCAAGCCCGCGAGGGGATCAGGCAAAAAAAGTAAGCAGTAGACCCACAGGGATAAACTCGCACCAAGCAACTTCCCCCAGAATCAGCCAATCATGCTTTTGTCCGCTCCCAAGTATACAAACGATTCCCCTTGAAATCTAAATAACCGACATCCCCTTCAGCCGACACATCAATGAACTTCTTCGCCTGGCCTTTTTTAAGGTGAATCTTGATGCGTTCGCCATTGCTGTCGAAGAGCACGTAGGTCCAGTAATACCAGGGAGCGCCCGGCGGGGGTTGGTTCCAGATGCGAACGATGATGGCTTTTACCCGGCGGCGCTTGTCAAGTATTCCCATTGATTTCTCCTCATGTTGGTTCTATAAACCACCGGCAAGGCTTTATAGCGCTTGCCTCCACCTGGGCCAGGCATACCTGGCCTCTATTACTATAAGACAATTCAGAGGTCCGGGATATATCCATTTGTCCTGGTGATAGGTGTGAAGATTATTGTTAGCATGTCATATCAAGTAAAATTCTTTGGTGAAGGAATAACGAATAAGTAGTAAGGATGTGAAGATGCGAATCGCGGTTTTCTCCGACCTCCACGGGAACCCCTACGCCTGCCGGGCAGTCCTGCATGAGATCGAAAGACAGGGGGCGTTCGACTCCATCGTAGCAGCGGGCGACTTATGCTTCGGGGGCAGCGATCCGGCGGCGTGTGTGGATATGCTGCGGGATGCTGGTGTGTCGGCGGTATACGGCAACACGGATGAGTTCATCTTTGCGCCGTATAAACCCCCACCGGATGAAGAGCACATGAGTGAGTGGGATTCGTACCAGGCAATGGCTTTGTTGGCGAGTGAACAAATGCGACCCGAACAGGTGGAATGGCTGGCAAGTTTGCCCTTCGACCTGCGCTACTCCCCCACCGAGAACCCCTCAGACGACCTGCTCGTGGTGCACGCCAACCCCAAGAACGTCCACGACTACATCGGCCCACCCGTCGAAGAACAGGCCAGGCTGCGGGGGAAAATCGTCCAACCCGACGACGACCCGAAATTGGTGGAAATGTTGGCAGACGCGCGCGCAGCGGTGATCGCTTTCGGGCACCTGCATTACACGTCCCTGCGACAATGGCGGCAAAAGCTGCTCGTCAATGTGTCGCCATGCAGCATATCGCCATACGACGGCGACCACCGGGCGCGATTCACCATCTTCACCTGGGAAACAGGAAAATGGGGTGTGGAACGACACTACGTGGATTACGGTTTAAAAATGGAGATAGAAGCCTTACTTGCCAGCGATATGCCGGAGAAAGAAAAACGAGTGAAGTTATTCCTCAATCAATGAAGGTTGATGACGGCGTTGAGGAAATCCGCCAGCAACCCATAGGCAGTCGTATGGGGGCCGGGATCGGTTTCGATGATCGAGAGGTCCCCTAACACGTCGGTTTGGACTTCGAGGATCGAGGTGGTGCCCTCGACGGTGTAGAAGGGGGTCTCAGGGTCGACCAACTCCGGGGCGACCCTGGCCGACACCTGTCCCTTTTCCTTTTTAGCGGAACAGACCAGCTTCCAGCGCTTCCCTTCAGCTCTGGCATCCGCCATCTGCTCAGGGGTCAAATCCCGTATCCCTGTCCGGTCGACCTCATCCGGCTTGAGGGGGGTATCCATCATCACGGTCACCAGTGCAGCGACCTTGATGGCCGCGTCCCACCCATCCACATCGCCGCTGGGGTCGGTCTCGGCGATGCCGACGGATTGGGCATAGGCTACGGCATCGGCAAAACTTTCTCCAGATTCCATACGAGTGAGAATCAGGTTGGTGGTGGAGTTCAATATCCCCTTGAAGGCGCGCACCTGGGCGGCGGGCAAGGTCTCACGGAAGATAGCAAACACAGGCGCTCCATCCATCACGGCGGATTCGAAATAGAATTTACGCCCCTTTTGCGCGGCAAGCTGTTTGAGCTCACGATAACCGTGCACGACCGGTCCCTTGTTGGCGGTCACGGCGTGCATGCCATTTTCCAGGGCTGTCCGTATGTGATCCAGGGCAGGCTGGCCATCTTCGTAGCTCACCGGTGTAATCTCGAAAAGAACATCAGCACCGGTAGCGGCGATGAATTCACGGCGGTCAGATGGCGAAGGTGAGGCAGACAATTCATTTAGAGAGCCGCCCGCATCGAGCATCGTAAGTGCTTTTTTGAGATCGATGCCGTTAAGGTCAATAACAGACCCATGGCTACCGGTGGCGATAGCCGTAACGGAAAAGGTCAGGTCGTAGCGTGCCAGCAATTCATCCTGCTTTCGCAGGAGCAGTTCGGCGAAGGCCTTCCCGACGTTGCCAAATCCAAGCAAGGCGAGTTTATAATGGGACATATTTACCTCGAATCCAGCGATATATTTAATGGTGAAGTATAACATTAGACAACTAACATGGATATAGAATTCCTATAACAGAGCAGGCAGTTGATAAAATAGTTCTAAAATATTACCGAAATCTTTTACCGATTTTGATTCGTATAATAAATCAGTGAATTTCGCGCATTATGATATTAGGTTATCAACTCGTGAGTAAGTTAAATGGCAGAAATCGAGGAGAAAACTCATAGGCAATGAAAAATAAACAACGGTATTCGACTGCTGAAACCACAGCGGCAATTCGAGCGATGCACTTACTATATGATCAACCGGTGGTCTTCAATGATCCATACGCGCTTCAATTAACCAGCCCTGCCTTGCGCCGTATTTGCCAAAGCCGGTTTTTTCAATGGATATTAGGTAGGAAATTCATCGCTGAAACATATCGACCTATTGCCGGACAGGTTTTATCTCGGGCGAAATACGTTGAGGAAAAGCTTGAACAAGCGGTGTCAGATGGGATTTCACAGTATATTCTCATCGGGGCGGGATTCGACTCATTCTGCCTTCGTCGACCAGATTTCTCATCCGATCTTATGATTTTCGAGGTCGATCATCCCGCTACTCAACGGATTAAAAGACAACGTCTGAAGGAGGTTTCTGATTCCTCTTTGGGGGGAGTTGAATTCATCGCCGTAGACCTTGAAAAGCGGACAATATCCGATGCACTCTCTGATTCCTCCTTCTCGAAAGACGAGAAAGCGTTTTTTTCCTGGCTTGGAACGATCCCGTATCTCTCAGAAGATGCAGTTTTCGCGGTATTGCGCGATCTTGCTGATTTTGCGGCACGTGATAGCGAAATTGTATTTGATTACTTAATTCCTACATCTAAGATGACGCATGAAGATCATCAGGCTTTACGCAAGGGAATGCGCATCATTGAGCGCTGGGGAGAACCTGTTAGATCTTATTTTAATCCTGACTCATTCCCGGATGATGTATCCCATCTTGGCTATCAAATTTTCGAAAATCGATCGCCAGACAAATTAAATAAAAGGTACTTTTCAAATCGTTCAGACAATCTTGTTGCTCATTTGGCTGCGTACATCGTTCATGCGGCAATCATTAGAGATTAACGGGAAGATGAAGGCAAATCGTTCCCGGGAGCCAATGTATGAATAAAAAGTTACTCATTGTTCTCTTCACTTCAAATATATTAATGAGCTTGATTTGTGGTATTTTTGTGATTGAAATCGGTTTTGGAAGCGTTCTTCTCCAGTTAAATCAAATTGCCGGACCAATCGTTTGCAGTGAAGGCGATTTAGATGTGATGCAGCATGTCGACCGCTTTACACCTGGTGAAACATACTATTCGATCAGTGCATATTGTGTGGACAGCATAACAGGAGATAAAAGGGAGGTTACCAATTCAGTGCAACTTGCTGCAGGGTTGATTTACAGCATCATTCTATTTGTTATTTTTACAAGATTAATTATCAAGTATCGGGATACGATAGAAAGCAAAATCGCCATGTCGAAGGGGATAAGCGGACAAGTCGTGAGGAATGAAAGACCGAGCAGCGTGGAGAAAAGACTGAGAAAGTTAAAAAAACTCCGGGAGTCCAATTCGATCAATGAGGATGATTATCAAAAGAAAAAGGATGAAATACTGAACAATTTATAACTCCATCTTAGAAGATTGGCCATTAGAAGGAATACGAGAAACAGAATGGAAAACCCACAAAATGGGGAAAACATAAGATGAGCCGTGTCATCTTGCTAACAGGCAGACCGGGCTGTGGGAAGACCACAACCATCCGGCGGGTCTTGGAGAAATATCCCGGCGATGCAGGCGGGTTCTACACCCAGGAAATCCGTGAGGGCGGGGTACGGAAAGGCTTTGAAATCGTCACGCTGGACGGGGAACGGGGTATCTTGGCCCACGTGGATATCCCGGGTAAGCAACGGGTGGGAAAGTACAGGCTCGATCTAGAGGCTTTCGAGCGGCTGGCGATCCCCGCCATCCAAGGGGCAGTGGAGCGGGGTGCGCTGGTGGTGATCGACGAGATCGGGCCGATGGAAATCCAATCAAAGAGATTCAGGGGAGTAGTGATGCAGGCCATCGAAAGCGAAGCCAAGGTCTTAGGGACCATCGTGATGCGAAGTATCCCGTTTACGGATGGAATCAAAAACATGGAGGGGGTTGAGGTGATGGAGGTTACGCCGGAAAACCGGAATGAAATGCAAAGACGTATTGCGGATATGTTAATGGGGGAGTAATAAGGCAGTTACACCGGCGGCCAAGGGTAAGAATAACGTTCGTGGGAGGGATGGGGGAAAAAAGGAATTCGCACCAGGCGGTCGATACGATCGACCACCGCCTGAATCTCCTGTGGAGTAAGATAGCGGCATAACTGATTGTAAGTGTCCTGCCCGGGAGCCAATTTTCCTTTAAGGGCCAGGATCTGCTGAAGGGATTCCTGCGGGATCGGTTGACCGGCAAAATCCCAGATGACGGTACGCAGTTTGGGTTGGATGTGGAAGCACACACCGTGGTCGATCAACCAGATGTGGTCATCGGCATCCAAGATGACGTGCCCTCCCTTTCTGTCTGTGTTGTTGATAATGATGTCGAAGAGGGCGACCGGCCTGAGTCGTTCCCTTTCCTCCGGGGTGAGATTGAAATAATGGCGTTCGGGGTCGTGGTCGATGAAGAATTGAAAAGAACCCGGCCCGGCGGGGCCATCCTCCCGCAAGACAGTGGGGGGTACCATTCCCCAACCACCCGCTTCACTCACGATGTAGGCAGCGACCTCTCGTCCGGCCAGGGATTCTTCGGGGAAGTCCCACAACGGGCGTTCCCCCCGTCTGGGCTTGTAGACTGCCTGGAGGTTGTGATCATCATGCTGCACGTGACAAAGGAAGGTATAGTTCGATCCCCACATAAAACGACCTTCCACCGTGATTTCGCCGGATTGAAGGCATTTGAGAATAAGTTCTTTCTCTTGAAAAGATATCATGTTCGAGGTCGGGATAATCAAAAATGTGCGAAGGTATGTGGGGAAGAATCAGTGTTTATGGCCGTTCTTGCGGGAACAAAAGTGCCCTTCTGGATCCATGGGCTGACCGCACTGCGGACACAAAGGACGCCCCCGGCTGGTAATCTCTAAACCCCAATGGATCATAGCGCGAATTTGGGCGCGGGTACACCAATAGCGCACCACCTGCCCCTCCTCTTCGGCCTGGGAGGGAATCTCACGAGCGATCAGGGCGATTAAATCCTTTTCGCTATCATAACTCAAGCCGAACTCGGCTACCCGAAAAAGAGGTTCGACGGGTGGTTGGATATGCATTTCTTCTTCGCTGAAGGAAATTGGCGCTTCTTCTAAATCAGGCATCCGCTGCCGGACCTCCGCCAGGAACTGCTCCACCCCAATCGTGAGTGTCTGAAGCTGGAATTTTTCTATGATAAGGCATACGACCTGGTCATCTTTCTGCCCCTGGATATAGAAAACGCGTTGACCGGGCGGGCCAATCGCGTCGGTTGTGATGTGCGTGACCGGATTGAGATCGATTTCGATAGATTCGTTTTCATCCATTTTGGATACCAATCGTGTGTATTTGTAAGTATACCATTTTTGTGGTGCAGGATTTATTCGTTCACCACAGGCGGCATGTGATTCACATTCACCACCCGGATGACGCCTGTGGCAATGTGGAGGGTAGTGATCGACCCAGGCTGAACGATGATCCTCTGGAACAAATCCAGGGGGGGCCCCAGGTAATAGGCCACAGCCAGCTTAATCATATCGCTGTGGCCGACACAGACGAACATGTCTTTGGCTTTGTGCATTTCGCACAGGGTCTCGATCTCATTGATGATGCGGTGCTGGGCATCGGCAAAAGATTCACCTTCGGGGAAACGGGCCCGGGAGGGGTGGTGCTGCACGAGCTTCCACAATTTTTGGCGGGCGACCTGTTTGAGAGTCTTATCCTGCCATTTCCCGTAATCAACCTCCAGCAAGCCCTCCCGCGGGATAACTTCGAGGCCGTGCACCTCGGCGATGGGCTGGGCGGTTTCCATCGTGCGGTCCAGGGGGCTGGCGTAAACAGCTTTTAGCTTCATCCCGGCAAGTGCTTTGGCGGCGTTTTTCGCCTGGGCGCGCCCCTTTTCATTGAGGTGTACGCCTGGTATACGCCCGGCAAGGCGGGCTTTCTTCACGTAGTCGTTTTCTCCGTGGCGGATAAGCATCACGATAGGCATGGGGACACTTCCATGATATAGATTGACTGAGGAGAGATTATTTTACCAGGACAATAGATAAGCTTACCGGTCGCTTTTGGCTCCTGTGGGTCTGTGCCGGCGCCTGATCTCCATAATGGTTTGTTCCGAGAGGTCGGGAATCTCCTGTGTTTCGGTGATCCCCAGGGCCTGGCGTTGGGCGGCGCGCCAGCGTTCCAGCCTGCTGGAGACATCCTGCTCGTGGCCCTGGTTAGAGGGGCGGTAGAAATAGGTGCCCAAGACTTCTTTGGGTAAATACTGCTGAGGCAAGAAATGGTCGGGTACGTCGTGCGGGTATTCATAGCCCTTGCCATGGCCAAGGGCTTCAGCATCGCGGTTGCCATCTTTGAGGTGATCGGGGACTTCGACCTTGCCCTCCTCCTCGATCAACTGATAGGCCTTGAAGTAAGCGCCAGCCGAGTTGGACTTGGAAGCCGTCGCCAGGTAAAGAGTGGCTTCGACCATAGGATAAACGCCCTCGGGCAGCCCAATGTAATCGAAGGCCTGGGCAGCGGAGTTGGCGACAACCAAGCCCATCGGATCGGCCAGGCCGATATCTTCACTGGCGAGGACAATCAGGCGGCGGAGGATGTAGCGGGGATCCTCTCCCGCATAGAGCATCTTCGCCAGCCAGTAGAGGGCGGCGTCGGGGTCTGAGCCGCGAACGGATTTTATGAAGGCCGAGATGGTGTCGTAGTGGGCGTCGCCATCCTTGTCGTAGAGGACAGCCCGCCGCTGGATCGATTCCTGGGCGATTTCCAGGGTGATCTCAACGGTACCATTTTTCCCCGGCGGGGTGGACTCGACCGCCAGTTCGAGGGCGTTGAGGGCGTTGCGGGCATCACCCCCCGCCACGCGGATGAGGTGCTGGACGGCATCCTCGTCCATCTCTACCGTGTACTGCCCCAGGCCGCGCTCCTTATCTTCCAGGGCGTTCTCCAAGATAATCCTAACCTCGTCATCTTCTAGCGAGTGCAACTGGAATATACGCGAACGGGAGACAAGGGCGCCGATGACCTCGAAATAGGGATTCTCGGTGGTGGCGCCGATGAGGGTGACGGTGCCGTTCTCCACGTGGGGGAGGAGGGCATCCTGCTGGGCCCTGTTCCAGCGGTGGACTTCATCGACGAAGAGAATCGTGCGGGTGTTGTAGAGCCTGCGGCGTTCAGTCGCCAGGTCGACGACCTCACGAAGACGTGGTTTCCCATCGAGGACGGCAGAGAGGGTCACGAAATGGGACTCGGTCATGTTGGCGATGACCATCGCCAGGGTGGTCTTGCCTGTGCCGGGCGGCCCCCAGAGGATGATAGAGGAGAAGAGCCGGTCGGCCTCGATGGCCCGGCGGAGGAGCTTGCCCTCGCCCAAGATATCCTCCTGGCCGACGAACTCGGCGAGGCTGCGCGGGCGCATACGGGCGGCCAGGGGGGCCTCTTTTGCCAGGGCTTTTTTCATTGAGTAGTCGAACATGTCGGACATATCACCATATTTTACCATCGTATGGTAAAATAAGAACAAATGTTTTGAATATAACAAGTTGTGCACCTTGCTTCAATAACACATAGTGTTGTCCCTTGTATCCAACATTCATGTCGTAATCAATGGGAGGTTACCATGAAATCAAAACTCATTCTCTTACTCACGATAAGTTTACTCATCAGTGGATGCGCATCGGTGTTCCCCGAACCGACACCAACATCCACGCAGACGCCGACCGCAACCGATACGCCGCGGCCTACAGATACACCCACGCCAACGACAGATCCGATGTCACTATGCGAGTACGACGCGGATTTCTTTACAACATTGAGGGCCGAGCTGCCCATCGATGAAGTCGTGATATACCGTCATTTCATCGATGGCGGCCATACACTGATTGTCTGGTACGTCGAGCCCGAGTTGGAAACCGAAATTTCTACGATAGACGAACTTTATGAAAACCAAGAAATTGCCGTTGCTAATGCCCTGGTATCTGCGGCGCAACTGAAGCGAGGATATCCGTGTGTGGAATATTTCGACACCATCGAACTCGTCGTTGTCGATAGCAATTACCACGGGTGGTTCTCAGGGGCTATCAACCCCGAAGATATCCCCGATACGCCATATGATTCAGCCCTGACAGATTTATTCGACGCAGCCGAAATTGGATATCTCCGGGATGAAATCCCCGACTCCGCTGGCAAAGCCCCATCCAATTCTTGTGATTGGGTCACGACACACGAGAAAATCCAACAGCACTACTCACCTACCCTCGTGAACGCCGCTTTCTATTTCGTTCGGGATTCGTTGGGGAACAACGTATGGGCGAATATTTACGTACTGTCCGCAGAATCCGCATTTTCAGATTCGCTTCCATCACTCTTGAATATTGCCATGGAGCTTGATTGCCTACACCCCACACCCAACAATATCATCGTCACGGCGGTGAATCCCGAGGATGAAGTCGTCCTGATAGGCTATCTGCCAAATACAGGCGCTGAAACAAGCACAAGCCTAAATGGATTCGATATCGAAAATTTTCAATACCAAACTTATGATAACTGAGAGGTATGACGACGCCCTCATAACCTTACAACGTCTCTGGAAAAAATTACATTCTACCAATTACTGTATCGTAGATATCCCTGTCCTGCAGGAGAGCATTTATCGATTCAATGGCGTAGTAATGTCCATGGGTTAGTATAAAATGGAAGGGAGTAACAAGGAGAAATATGGCTGAAAAGCTGACTGCGAAAACTCGTGATACCGTCCTCAAATCGACGATGAAAATCATCAGCGAGAATTATGCTTTTCCGGATGTGGCAGAAAAAATGGCTGCGAAAGTCCAGGGAAAGATGGAAGAAGGGGGTTATGCGAATATCACCAGTAATACAAGTTTATGTCAAACGTTGACCGAAGACCTGCGGGCGGTGTGTAATGACTTGCACCTTTTGGTCTATTACAATCTCGAAGCAGCCAGGGACATCAAGAGAAGAGAGGAGACAGAGGACTACGATAAAGACAATCCCGAACACTGGTGGACGGGGCACAGCGAAGACAATTTCGGGTTTAAACGAGTAGAGTATCTGGCGGGGAATATCGGGTACCTCGATCTGCGTGTGTTCGCCCCGGTTTCTTTGAGCGGAAAGGCAGCTAATTCGGCGATGAACTTCCTGGCGAACTGTGATGCCCTGATCTTCGACCTGCGCAACAACGGGGGCGGCGACCCTTTTACGGTCCAATTGATTGAAAGCTATTTGTTCGAAGGGGAACCCAAACATCTCCTGACCCTGCACGACCGCCCCAACAATAAACACCAACAAATCTGGACACTCCCCCACATCCCCGGTCGGTGCCTTCCGAACATTCCTGTTTACATCCTAACCAGCAAGCGGACGTTTTCCGGAGGCGAAGATTTTGCGTACACCATGAAACATCACAATCGGGCTACAATCGTGGGAGAATCGACCGGCGGTGGCGCACATACGATTGATTTCAAGGTGATCCACGAGGGGTTTGTGATTTGCCTCCCCACAGGCTATCCTGTCCACCCTGTTACCGGTGGGGACTGGGAGGGGAGCGGAGTGGAACCCCACATCCCCGTACCTGAAGAAGAAGCGTTGAAGACCGCCCACCTCTATGCACTTGAATATCTTATCGAACGAACAGAAGATGAAGAAAGGCGACGCCGTTTGGCATGGGCCTTGGAGAGGATGAGGGTAAACTACACGCCGCTACATATCGATGAAAAGATATTATCCCGCTGCGTAGGGCAATACCGGGACTATAAAGTAGAACTCAAAGATGGGATTCTATCTATGAAAGGTGATGACCCCAGGGACGACTGGAAGATGACCCCCATCACCGAGTCCCTGTTTGCGGTGGATGAGGAATACAACGCCCGTTTTGTGACCGAAGGGGAAGAGAAAGCATCGGCTTTTGTGTTCATCCACAGAGACAGCGGGAGGGAAATCAAGCGCCCGAGAACCTGAAGCACTCCATGAAAGTCAACGAAGATAGAACGCTAAAGAAGGATTCCCCCTCACACCGCATCATCGATTTCCTGGCCCTGCGGAAAAGTGTGGTGGCAGTCTTATTCATGGCTGTGCTGGTGGGGATGGGGGAACGGCTAGCCGAACGTTTCCTGCCGCTGTATCTCATCGCTTTAGGGGGCAGCACCCTATCCATCGGGCTGCTGAACGGGATGGACAACCTCTTCAGCGCGCTGTACTCCTTCCCAGGGGGCTATTTAAGCGACAGATTGGGCTATAAACGTGCCCTGCTGGTCTTCAACCTGGTTGCCATGTTCGGGTATGTCATCGTCATTCTCATCCCCACCTGGCAGGCGGTGTTGGTGGGGGCGATATTCTTCCTCTCTTGGTCAGCGATATCTTTACCAGCAACGATGAGTCTCGTGGCTGCAGCCCTGCCCGTTAGCAAGCGAACGATGGGCGTATCGATGCACTCCCTCGTGCGGCGTATCCCGATGGCCTTGGGGCCTGTCGTTGGGGGTATATTGATCACTGCATATGGAGAGCGAGACGGCGTACGGCTGTCTTTTGTGGTCGCCTTATTGTTGGGGTTGGTCGCATTGGTGCTGCAGCAAGTGATGATCGAAGAGGTGAAATATACACAAAAGGGCGAGACCAACCCATTACGAGTGTTCGGGTATTTATCAACCGACCTGCGTAACTTGCTGGTCTCGGATATCCTCGTACGGTTTTGCGAGCAGATCCCTTATGCATTCATGGTCGTGTGGGCGGTGAAACTCAACGGGATCACACCTACCCAGTTTGGGTTTCTGACTGCTATAGAAATGTTCACGGCGATGTTGATTTATATTCCCGTGGCATATCTCGTGGGCAAGAGCAGCAAGAAACCCTTCGTGGCGATAACCTTCGGCTTCTTCACCGCGTTTCCCCTCGTGCTTTTATATTCCCGGTCATTCACCTGGTTCGTGATCGCCTTCATCGTCCGTGGATTTAAGGAATTTGGCGAACCGACCCGCAAGTCACTCATCATGGATCTTGCGCCAGAGGGAAAGAAGGCCAGTGTGTTCGGTTTATATTATCTGATCCGTGACGTGGTAGTATCTTTCGCCGCTTTCGGAGGCGCTCTTCTGTGGGAGGTGTCGCCGGAGACGAATTTCCTGGTAGCCTTCGGATTTGGCGTTATCGGTACACTGTACTTCGTCGTTTTTGGTCGCGATCTAACTGTAATCCATCAAAGTAAATAATTTCTACTTCCACACTTTTCTCAAATAAATCGAGTACAATCAGAGAAGTTTTTTTGTAAATATAAACCGAATAGTGAAAGGCCGGTTTGATGCAAAAGAAATCTAAAGTACCCTTTGGGATTCTAGTCCGTAATTTTCTGGTCGAAATCATTGTCTATGGGATATTGTTGGTGGTTTATTTCTTTGTTGCTTTGCGCTATCTGAGTGAGCCACTCACACTATTGTTTGGGAGCAACCTGGTTGCATACGCATTTATCGGATTAAGCCTCATCGTCGTACAGGCAGTCGTTCTAGAATTCGTTACCTCCCTTTTGTTCGACTTTTTGGGTCTACACCGTTTGACGAAATAGGAGATTTGTGTGGAATTCCCTATTGCTGGCGTAAATGTTGACCCCATCGCCCTGGTCATCATCGGCTTCCTGGTTGGAATCCTGGGAGGTTTTTTTGGCGTTGGTGGTGGGTTCATCGCCACACCGTTCATGTTCTGGATCGGCGTGCCGATGAATTTCGTCGTCGGGACCGACCTTGCCCACATGACGGGAAAGTCCATCGTGGCGTTCAAGCGCCACCGGGCTTTAGGCCACGTGGACGTGAAATTAGGCCTTACCATGATCGCCGGTACGTTCATCGGTGTCGAGATCGGCGCCCGTGTGATCGAAGCATTAGAAGCAAACCAATCGGTAGACACCGTCATCGGGACTGTTTACGTGGTTATCCTCTTGCTCGTCAGCGCTTTCACTGCCTATGAAAGCATCCGGTCTCTCCGTATGATCCAGACCAATAAAATGGACGTAAAAGAAGTCATGGGTTTCCAGGGTGTCACCAGGAGAGTAAAGAGCATCAAAATCCCCCCTATGGTCTCTTTTCCCGCTTCCGGTATCGAATCGATCTCCCTATGGAGTGTCGTTGGTGTGGGTTTCATCACGGGAATTTTCGCAGGTATGCTGGGCGTTGGCGGGGGGTTCATCCGCATGCCGATGCTGGTATATTTGCTGGGAATACCCACACACGTGGCTGTAGGCACAGACCTGTTTGAAATTATCTTCTCTGCCGGGTTCGGCACGCTAACCCACGCACTCAAAGGCAACGTCGATATCATCATGGCTTTGATTATGCAAACCGGCGCGGCGATCGGCGCACAGATTGGGGCTGTATCCACACAATTCTTTACCGGCCCTCGAATTCGTTTGTTCTTTTCGGTGCTGCCGCTAATCGGCGCAGCCGTGGTCCTTATCAGGCTGCTGAGCGGCGGACCGATGTAGATGACTAACCGTTCAGTTTTTGAATAGGAACAAACACTCTATTCGGTTAGTCACTTGGTGAATGTATAAGGATTGCAATGAAAATATACACTACTTTCGCACATTCACTCAGTGTATCTATTGGTATAAAGGTGACGGCATGAAATTTCTGTATCTCTCAATGGATCAAATAATTTCCGACAAGGTAGCTGCATTCGTCTCGGACATGGTCGGTCGCGCAGGGTCTTCTGTGACTTTGTTTGTTGTCATCGACCATGAAAAACATCGAAAAAAGATGCAAGAACGTATTTTAAAAATTGAGAAGAAAATGAAATCCCCGCTAGAGATCAAGATGGAGACTGGAGACCCAATCCCACTCATCCTGGATGAGATCGAGACTGGAGATTACGACATCGCCGTGCTGGGCATCCGCCAGCGCCGCAGGCTGGTGCCCTCCGCTTACCGCCTCTTATCCCAAAAAGTCATCAAACACTCACCCATTCCTATCATGTTGGTGCGCGATGCTAATCAAAAGTTGGAAAGAATCCTCATCTGCACCGGCGGGCAGGAAATTTCAGAACCGGTGGTGAAGTTAAGCGCAAACCTTGCACGGGAAGCGAACCTGAAAGCAACTCTAATGTATGTCTCCGGGGCTGTCCCCAGTATGTATACTGGAATGGGTGAGATCGAAGAGAGGTTGGACGATATTTTAGAAACGGACACGCCATTGGCAAAACATCTGCGTATGAGTGCAGAGATGCTGGCAAAGAATAACATTGAGGCACAGGTCGAATTCCGCCACGGCGATGTCGCCGAAAACATCATACTCGAGGCACAAAACGGAGATTACGATCTTGTCGTTTTAGGCACCTCAGGGAGCAACACATTCGCAGGTATGCTGCTGGGGAACGTGACCCAACAGGTGGTCAACAGGGCAGGCTGCGCTGTGTTAATCGTGAAATAAAATTGGGTTGATAGGTTCTGGGGGATCAATATCCCTTTTCCAGATCGATCTGGTTCAATAAAGGTTCGCCAGCCAAGAAGCGTTTCAGGTTTTCGATGAACAGCGTGTTGGCACGCTGCTGGTATTGGGCGCTGGAACTGGCAATGTGCGGGGTGACAATCACGTTCGGCATCGCCCATAGAGGGTGGTCTTCAGGCAGCGGTTCCTCTTCGAAGACATCCAGCGCTGCTCCTGCCAAACGCTTTTCTTTGAGAGCTTCGACCAATGCACTATGATCCACGACCCCACCACGTGAAGCATCGACGAGATAGGCGGAGGATTTCAACGCAGCAAGCTGCTCTGCGCCAATCATCCCTCTGGTCTCTGGTGTAAGGGGAACAGTCACGACGACGTAATCACACTCGGCAAGCATCGAGCGGAGAGCCTGCGGGGGGTAGAGACGGGTAAAGAAATCCCCTTGAGGGTCTCCTTTGTCCTCAATAGAATAGCCCTTATCTTCCGGATCCATGACATCTCGCTTTGTCCCCAAGACGGTGGCACCGAAACCATGCACGAGACGGGCGACCTGACGGCCAACGCTGCCATAGCCGACAACTCCGATGGTGCTGTCGCACAATTCAAGCGGCTGGTACTTTTCGTCCTTATCGGCCATCCATTCTATACGGCTTTGGCGGAGGATAAAGTCAGGGAGATTGTGCCCCAAGGAAAGCATCATGGTGAGGATGTGCTCAGCAACCTGGGGCGCACTGGCCCCACTCAACGTCGTCGCCCAGATATTGTCACGCTTGAGGATCGAGCCACCAACGACCTTATCAACTCCGGCGAGGAAGAACTGCACCCATTTGAGATCGGGCGCCTGCTCTTCATCCGGCAGGGCATACATGGTGTAGAGGACTTCTGCCTTTTCCCACAGGTCAACGGGAACTTCATCGCCCTGCTTCGCATGGAAAACATTAATCGAGAGATCTTTAGAGACTTGCCGAATCTCTTCGACCAGGGCTTCTTCAAGTGGAATTGTAATCAGAATTTCTGTCATCGGCTATTTCATGTGGATAAATCTGTGGATAAGCGGTGGATAATCATGGGATATCATGTGGAATGTTTATTGGAAAATGTGGGATATCACCATATCCATATTTTACAGTAAATCAATCATTCGAGTTCATTCTTCAGTGCGACGGATGACCGGCATGGGATCGTAATAATAAGGGTTGATTGCTTCTCCGTCGTCACGCTGCTGTTTACCGGTCCAATCTTCAATCGTAATCTTGACCACGAGTGTGCGGTCGATGTCCTCGGGCTGGGCAGGGATATAACCAACATTTGGTTTAAGCTGGGGAGTATATTTATTCATGATCCGCTGCAACAGGCGTCCGACCTCTTTTTTATCACGGATTGGCTGCGCCTTTCCGAAGATAATGACGCTGTCATATTCAATGTTGAAATTCACGGCTTTTTCGCGTGGCAGGACCCTGCCGACCTCGGTCACGTTGAAACATACATTGGGGTTCATTTCGATATTGGCACGCAACCGCCCCATCTGTGCACCGTGAAAATAGATGGCATGTTCTTCTGCAGCATACACAAAAAGGAGAGGTGTCAGGAAAGGCTGGGTTTCATACACGGTCCCCAGTGTGCCGTACAGGCTGCGGGTGAGTAGAGATTCAATCCAGACGTCATCGTCGACGGCATATTCCTTCCGCCTGACCTCGTGACGAGGCTTACTTGCATATTTATTTACATTTCTCTTTCTATTTGTATCATTTATTGCCATTAATTGATTTCACTCTTCTTCCGATTTCGTGTATACCAGAAGACCAACAAGGATCCAAAAAGAAGGGCGGGGAGCAGCACCAGTCCTGCTTCTGGCCCGAAAGCGCCGCCGGTAAAGTATCGCGGACCATCGACACGGATGGTGATAAGGCTGGGGAAATTCATCCCGCTGACAGGGAAACCAAAAACCAATCCCTCGAAGATATTCCAACCGATGTGCAAACCAATGGACAGCCACAGCCGACGGGTGCGGACATAAGCATAAGCCAGGAAAATCCCAGAGAATATGAGGCCAACCACAGCTGCCCACCACATATTCGGATTCAGCAAATGTCCTACCGCAAAAAGGATTGACGAGACCAGCACGGCGATGGGTGTACCTGCCCCCTCTTCGAGGTTCTGAAGGTAGTATCCACGGCTCATCAACTCTTCGTAAAATCCCACAGCTAAAAAGGCCACACTCCACATCAAGATCATGAAAAGGTAGTCCGAGTAAATCACCTTCTCCCATCCTGGCCCCTTGTATTGGAGCCATCCAGCAGCAAGCTCTATCAAATAAACCAGAGCCATCATTCCCCCGGCAATAAAAAAGCCAGCCCAGAGATCTTTGAGAGCATCCACATCCCAACGAAAACCCAGGCTGACGAAAGACCGGCGGTCGATGAAGCGGCGAGCGATAAAGACAGAAAGGGGAACGACAATCACCGAAACGATAAAATTAAGAAGAAAGAAATCGAAATCCGGAATGAGTATTAAAATAATAGAAAAGGGGATCCCTATGAAGAAAGCAATCAGGGAAAGAAGGATGTATTGAACCAGCACCCGCCAACCAGCCCGAAGGCGGCGCTCTTCGGGGGAGAGAAAGATATTCGATAAGATATTGCGTATACGTGACATAGAATTCATTTTTATCCCAATAATTGAAGGATCAATGGGAAGTGTCTTTCTGTTCTTCTTCCTTTTTCTTCCGGGAGAATAGTTTACGGACCAAACGGAAACGCCTGCTTTCTTCCCTGGCGGGTCGAGAGATGCGCATCAGAGCCATACCAAACAATATAATGACCACTCCCCAAAACAGAAACTCAATACTTGGCTCCTGGACGAAGTCCGAGGTAAAGAACAGGGCCAATACGGCGATGCCGACGACGACCAAGAAGAGGCCGGTACGGTTTATAAAGTGTTTCATTGTATGGGTATTATAAACCAGGGTCTGCGAAAACTTGCTTGCAGACCCTGGCTGTATACCTGAGATACCCCGACTTCCTTTCCAGAAGATAGGATTACTTGATCAAGTTGTTGATTTGTTCGCGCATGTAGTTCTGAAGGTAATATAAGCCGCCGGCATTCTTCCCGGTAGAGCCAGAACCCTTCCAACCGCCAAAGGGCTGGAAGCCAGGCCAGGCACCCGTGGTTGCGCCGTGGGGACGGTTGGCATAGATGACCCCGGCCTGGATGTTTTGGAAGTACCACTCGACTTCTTTTTCCGTGCCGTAGATACCGGCTGTGAGACCATAGTCCACATCGTTGGCGATGTCCATGGCCTCCTCCAGACTCTTGACCTTTCGGATCATGACGATAGGCAGGAACATCTCATGTTTCCACAGATAGTGATCGCCCGGAACGTCCACAACGATCGTCGGTTCAACAAAAAAGCCTTTTTCGAAGTCGTCCTCAACAGCCACTCTGCCGCCGGTGAGCAGCTCGCCCGCCTTCGTTAAATCCTTGATATATTTCTGGTAGTCGTTGAAAGCCTTTTCGTTGATGACCGGCCCCAGGAAAGTCCCTTTTTCGCAGGGGTCGCCGAGCACAAGCTCTTTGATCTTTTCTACGAGTTTTGCTACCAACTCATCGTATACCGGCTCCTCGACGAGGACGCGGGAAGTTGCCGAACATTTCTGCCCGCCCATACCGAAAGCCGAACGGACGATGCCTTGTGTGGCGCGATCCAAATCGGCGTTCCTGGAGACGACAGCGGGGTTCTTCCCCCCCATCTCCAGGATGGTAGGCCGCGGATATTTTCCGTTCGCCATCGTGCGGTAAATTTTCATCCCCACATCATAGGATCCGGTGAAGGTGATGCCATCCAACTCGTCACTCTCGATGAGCGCCTGCCCGAGGGTAGAACCAGGGCCGGTGACGTAATTGACGACTCCATTGGGGAAACCGGCATCGCGGTAAACTTCAGCAAGGAAGCGAGAAGTCCAGGGGGTGTCTGAGGAGGGCTTCAAGACAACCGTGTTCCCCGTTACAAGTGCTGCGCCAACGGGCCCCCCGGCAAGCGCGGCGGGGAAGTTGAAGGGGACGATGACCAGCCAGACACCGTGAGGTTTTAGGATGGAGTAATTAACAGCTTTGTAGCCAACAATGGGATCATCTCCCATCTTGACGATAAATCCATTATTCTTTTCCATCTGGTCACAGGCGTAGCGCATGAGGTCAGCAGTCTCAGCGATATCGGCGATGGCTTCCATGCGGTTCTTCCCAACATCCAAAGAAATGGCTGCCCCAATTGTGTAGACGCGTTCATCAATCATTCCGGCAGCCTTGCGCAAGAGGTCGACGCGTTCCTGCCAGGGGGTCACATTCCATGTCTTGGCTGCTTTTCGTGCGGCAGCTAAAGCCGCCTGTGCGTGAGATTCATCCCCTTTCTGGAAAACACCGAGAAGAAGTTCGGTGTCGATGGGTGAATGGTTCTCAAATTTGTCATCGGTAAACACATCTTTCCCATCGATGAACATGCCGTATTCCTCCCCAAAATGTGTGCGTAGTTCCTCAAGTGCGGCTTCATATTTCGTGTGCAGTTCTTCGGGAGGATTGTACATCGTAGCATAGGTCAGCCTGAATGCTTGTTTACTCATGGGTTTTCTCTCCTTGAAAGATTGGATGTTGATTCTTCATTCAATAGAGAACGAAGACGGGGGGGATCAGACAAACCCCACTATTATATTATTATAACGCCTCGAGATAAGGCAATCGCAGTAATTATAAGACAAGAAGATAATGCCGCAAAGAGGTTCAATGAATCAAGCCAGACTTTTGTTGCATACGCCCAGTTTTTAGGCTATGGTTAATGGTGAAAGGGACCAGAAATATGATAAACCGCCAGACCCGATTTATGGGAATAGCTCCATCCATACAAGGGGAATCACTCGCTTTCGCCGTAATCGACGAGCACTTGCATCCTCTCTTCGTCAGCATAGACAATCTGGAGAGGGCCTTGGCGTCGGCCGCTGAGCAGCAGCCCAAAACCGTTGGTGTTGGCGCGCCCCCCAACCTCAACCATAGAATCGTTGCAGACCCAGACAAACGGGCCGATTTAGGCCTCCCAGTTAAGAGAGGCCGGCCGATGGACTGCCGGGTGGCGGAATATAAAATCTTGCTACAGGGCGTGGATATCTACCGGACCCCCTCCCAGATGGCGAAAGCCAAAGATTGGATGCTGACGGGTTTCAAAATCTATACCGGCCTCAAGGAATTGGGATTCAGCCCCTATGAAGAAAAAACCGAAAAGAACCGCTGGGTTGAGACACCGCCAGAGACCTGCTTTTGGCTGTGGTTGCAGGGGAATTTGATGGACGCCGACAGCCTGGAGGGCCGTATCCAGCGGCAGTTGTCCCTCTACGCCCTGGGCATGGATATCCCTGACCCGATGAATTTCTTCGAAGAGATCACACGATACCGTCTGCTAAAGGGGATCCTGGTCGAAGAAGGGCTTTACTCCTCCGCAGAATTGAATGCAATCGCATCGGCTTACGTGGCCTGGGCGGTGGTCCAACGCCCCAACGAAGTAAGCTTTGTGGGGGATGAAGGAGAGGGGCAGATCGTCATCCCGAACCAAGCCATCCCAGCTGTTTTCTAAGCATAGCAAATACTCTCCATATAACGGCCAAGATGTGGGACCCGGCATAAAGCTTGCACGATAGACTTCAACCTTATCCAATCAGGAAGACGAGTCTGCTGGCGTCCTGTAATCCATCAATGAAATGCTTCGAAGTGTATAAAAGGTGCTGAAATTTATCTCACGGAACCTGGGATTCGGGAGTGAGATTGACCCATCCGCCTTACTGGCGGAGTGCCCACCTCTATAGTAGTTTCATTGAAATACCTTTCAGAATTGGTAATGGACTGAATATGCAAGATAAAGCGTTTAATTGTATAGTAAAGTGTGAGTACAATGCTGACACTATATGTATTTAATTGTCATCTAGTACATGACTAAAGGGTAACTTATGAACAATCACGTGAAAACCCCCAAAAGACACTTGAGAGTCTTCATGGCGGCACTCATGATCGTGAGCGTAATGCTCGCTGTCTCCCCGGTTCAAGTCGCTCATGCAGCCACCTTTGTTGTCGATGACTCCGGAGACGCCGGTGACTCAAATCTCCTGGATGGAAATTGTGATGACGGAGGGGGAAATTGCACGCTCAGAGCAGCGATGGAACAGGCAAACTACGTCAACGACACGGATTTAATCCAGTTTTCAGGGAATATGACCATCACCCTTGGTTCTACGCTGCCGACGATTACAGAGCCGGTCACCATCGATGGGACAGGCTATGACATCGTGGTTGACGCAAATGCTGCCGCCGGGAACGGTTTTACGATAAACGCCGATAATGTGACCATACAAGGTCTGGAATTGGACGATCCACAAGGTGATGGTATCTATGCCAGTGGCGATAGCAATATCCTCATTAAAGATATGCTTCTGGTAGGCACAGGTGACGCCGACGACGGCATCCACATGAACGCCGCCACGAATGTGACCATTGAGGATTCATTCATTTACGGTTTTACTGAATATGGAATCAACATTGCCGGGGGATCGACCGGGGTGGATATCGACAATAACTACATCGGTATCCAAGCAGATGGAACCACAGACGACGGCAATACACTCAGGGGTATCCGGATTTCCAGCTCTCCTTCTGCTACGATTACTGATAACCTTATCTCCGGGAACGACGACGGAGGGATCCTCATCTCAGGGACCTCTTCAGACGGGACGACGATCACCGGCAACTACATCGGTACGGATTACACCGGTACCGTAGCCGTCGGCAACAGCGGGCAGGGTATCCAGGTCTCCAATGCACCCAACACCCAAATTGGTGGAAATACCTCGGTTGAAGAAAACCTTATTTCAGGCAATACTTCAAGCGGCGTGTACGTCAGTGGGACGGACAGCGCGGGCACAATGATCCAAGGCAACCTCATCGGCACCGATTGGGAGGGAGAAGCAACCATCCCCAACACACTCAGCGGTGTGAGACTCAACGGGACAGTGAATGTAACAGTCGGTGGGAATTCCTCCTCAGAGGGGAACATCATCTCGGGGAACGGATCCATCGGTGTCTATGTCTATAACGGCGCAGATAACAACACAATCATAAATAATATCATCGGCCTGGACGTCAATGGGGATACAGACTTAGGGAATACGGGCGTTGGTTTATACATCAACGGATCGACGAACACAATCGTCTTGTACAACACCATTTCTGAAAACTCCTCCCATGGGATCAGAATCTCCAATACCGCCAGCAGCAACTCGATCCAATCGAACAGGATCGGCCTCAGCCAAAGCGGCTCGGTCGCTCTGGGCAACGGCGGGAGCGGTGTTTACATTCTGGACAGCCCCAGCAACGCCATCGATTCGAATACGATTGCATACAACAACGGGGATGGCATTGGCATAGAAGGAGCAACCTCAATATCGAACCCCATCACCAGCAACTCGATTTATTCCAATGGTGGTTTGGGGATCGATCTCATCGACGGCGGCTCCGATGTGACGGTTAATGACGGGCCTGGCGACCCGGATGCCGGCCCGAACACCCTTCAGAACTTCCCCGTATTCACTGCCCAGATCGAAGGATCGGGTGTCCGTATTAGCGGGATCTTCGAAAGCGGCCCTTACGCCTCCCGCTTGACCTATGATTTGCAGTTCTTTGTGAGTGATTATTGTGATGGCATGGGACACGGAGAAGGGGAGACTCACATCGGTACACTCAATAATGTACAGTTGAACACCAGCGATCAGGCAACCATCAACTATTTAATCTCTTCAGCCGGCGTCACTGAAGGGCAGTTCATCACTGCCACTGCCACATACGATGAAGGCGCGGGCGGCCTGAAAGATACATCTGAATTCTCCGCCTGTGCGGTGGTTCAGCCCGAATCGTCTTCCGGCTCCTCCGGCGTGTTCGTTGTCAACAACACAGGTAACGGTGCAGATGCAACTCCAGGGGATGAAATCTGTGAGGTCACTGCTGGTGTGGGGAACTGCACGCTCAGGGCGGCCATCCAGGAAGCCAACGCCGGAACGGCACCGCCTTACACCATCGCCTTCGCATTATCCAGCCCATATACCATCACACCTACTTCAGCCCTCACACCTATCTATACACCCGTTATCATCGACGGCAGATCACAACCTGGCTACAGCGGCTCCCCTATCGTGACGATCGACGGCTCGGCTCTGGGCTCAGGGCATGGACTAAGAGTATATTCAGACGATGTGGAAATTCGTTCCCTATCTATTATCAATTTCAGCAGTGGTGCAGGAGTCTACATCACAAATACGAACGCGACCGTTGAAGATAGCTACATCGGCGTAGAAACTGATGGGTCTACCTTAAGTGGCAACCAGACCGGCATCTACGTAAACAACATCGATTCGGCCTTGATTCTCGACAACCTGATCTCGGGGAACGGCGACGGTATCCGCTTGGTCGGCGCATTATCCAATACGAACGTCATCCAGGGGAATATGATTGGCACCGACCTGGGCGGCACCCTCGACTACGGGAACACTGATGACGGGATCAGCGTCGAAGGGGGGAGCGGGAACCTCATCGGTGGTACCGGCAGCGGTCAGGGAAACACCATCTCAGGCAATAACGGAGACGGCATTGAGATCACCGGTGGCGCCACCAGCAACCTGGTTTATGGAAATTATATCGGCGCCCGGGGAAGCGGCAGCGGCAGCTTGCCCAATGGCGCTTACGGTTTGAACATCAACGGCGGCAGCAACAACCGCATCACGAACGACAACGTCATCGCTTATAACGGCAACTCGGGAGTCTACGTGATTAATGGTTCGAGCACCGGCAACCTCATCACCAGTAGTTCGATCTACAGCAATACCACCCTGGATATCGAACTGGCCAGCGGCGGCAACAATTCACAGGCTGCACCCGGACTGACTGGCGCTTTTCAAGGCCCCAGTTACACCTACGTGGAGGGTTTTCTCAATGCAGCTCCGAGTACGATTTACATCATCGACCTCTATTCCAGCCCGCCGACGGCTCCCGGTCCACCGGTAAAAACATATCAAAAATCCTTCTTTGTAATTACGGATGGAGCTGGATATGTGGCCTTCTCGAATTCCTTCACGATAAGCTTGGCGCTTTTAGACCAAGTCTATGCCACCGCATCAGATTTGAGCAACAACACGTCTCAATTCTGCGGCTCGGTGCTGGTTGTGACCGGTGCACCTGTCCTTACAAACACACCCACGAATACTTCATCGCCACCCACGAGTACAAACACTTCTGCCAACACAGCAACAAACACAAGTTCAGGATCCGGTTCATCGTCGACAAACACTCCCGTAACATCGACAACGACAAACACGCCATCCGGACCGACAAATACATACACCCCCGTAGGACCCGCACAAACTCTAACGGCTATGGCCGACACATCCACGCCTACTCAAGACCCTTCAATCACGGTGACAGCGACTCCCTGGTGGATAACTCCCACCGGAACCATTACGGGTACAATCGACCCCACAATGGCAGCGATAATGACAGAGGATGCCAGCGGCGGTGAATCCGAGGAGCTGACCCTTATGGTTACTTCCTCGGCAACATCAGAGTTTGGCCTTTCAAGTGCGGATCTGACAGCAACCGCTGACGCGTCAGCCGTGGATGACGGAGGGGGCGAGGACGATGGTGGCGGCGGTTTGAGTATTCTGTTATGGGTATTCATTGGCCTGGCAGTTTTGTTCCTCTTTGCCGGCGGTGCGATGGAATTGATCCGCTGGTTGAGATCCCGCCAGGCGTGAAATATTTCCTTTCACATAACAAAACGCCCACGCTCTCCAGGTGGGCGTTTTCACTTTTATGAAAGTGAGTATCCAATTCTCTTATATCAATCCAACAACCTCATAGACCTTGAGAGGTTCCCGTTTGCCTTTTGCCCGAATGGGATCGACGGGATTCGTTTGGATTCGTTTAGAAACCTTTTTATAAGCATCCTCACTGATTAAAATCTGTCCTGCCTCTGAATTCTCCTGGATACGCTTGGCTGTATTGATGCTGTCGCCAATAGCCGTGTAATCCACCCGCTGCTCTGTGCCCACCAGGCCCAAAACAGCATCGCCAAAATGAATCCCCACACCAAAGGAGAGATGGGCCTCTTTGGGCAGTTCCTTATGCAGGTAGCTGATACTATCCCGGATTTTGAGGGCTGCCCTGACCGCCCGGAGGGTATGGTCTTTTTGCGGTATAGGGGCGTTGAACCAGGCCATCATCCCATCTCCCATGAATTTATCGATCGTCCCCTCCTGCTCCAGTACAGCATCGGCGGAAGCCTTGAGATAACGGTTCAGCACAGAGACCAGATCTTCAGGCGAGAGCATTTCGCTGTAGGTGGTGAATCCGCGGATATCCGCAAATAAGGTTGTGATCTCGGCGTGTTTCCCACCCAGGGAAATTTTGTTGGGGTCCAACTGGTCGATCACCCGCGGCGAAACCATTTTTTCGAACAGGCTTCGCTGGGCTTCGAGCCGCTTTTGCTCCGTGAGGTCGTCCACCACGATGGCGACACCCTGGGTGTTTTGCCGGGCGTCTTTCAACGGTGAGAGATTGAATCGTAGGTCGACCTGGCCGCGGTCCGGCAGAGTGGTGTTTATCTCCAGGCCGATAACCGGTTGGTCTGTCCGGCTAACTGCGTCAACGTGTTGGCAGATTTCCGAACCGACAGGGGGGAGGCAGTCAGAGATGGCTTGTCCGACCAGGTTCCCCGAAGAGCGGCCCAAGATCGATTCGGCCGCTTTGTTAATCAGGGTGATTTTTTCCTCCAGATCGGCCGTAATGACCCCGCTGGCAATGGACGAAAAGACATTGTCCATCAAGTTCTTCAATTCGGTCACTTCGGCCAGGGTCCGCCGTACGGACTCAAACAAGCGAGCGTTCTCAATCGCTACAGCCGCCTGGTTGGCAAAGGCGTTCAGCAGGTCGCGGTCTGCCTCTGTAAAAAGCCCGGTGCGCACTCGGTTGTCGGCGTAAATCACGCCGGTGAGCTCGTCTTTCAGTTTCAGGGGAACGCATAAGATCGAGCGGAGGTTATAGGCGACGACACTCTCCTGTCCCACGAAACGGGGATCCTCCTGGGCATTGGTGGTTAACACAGGCTGCCCTTCCGACGTGACACGGTCGACAATCGTCCGGCTGATCTCGAATTCAGGTGGGGAAAGGCTCTCTTGCTCCCAATTGCGGGCCAGGTGGATGGTAAGTTTACCGTCCTTATCCCGCAACATCAAGAAACCGCGTTCGGCCCCTGTCAGGCGGACGATGGTGTCCATAACAATGCGGAGGACTTCGTTGAGGTCGAGAGATGAATTGATGACCCGGCCGATATCCGCCAGGGCGACGAGGTTGTCGTGTTCCTCCGCTTGTTTGACAAATTGGCGGTTAAGGCGGGTCAGGCTGCTGACCAGTTGAGAAAGCCTTTCAGGGATGGCTTCAGGTAAATCCCTGCCTGCCGTGTTCACCTGATCGGAAATGGCAGCAGCCATTTTTACCAGTTGATCGATCTGCTGGTTAAGCGGGAGTGATACATCAGAATCTTGGCTCTTATACATCGAGTGTCTCTTGGCGTGTAATGACTATTTTATTGTACTCCATAAACGCAAATCGGTTTTTTTTTAAAAAAGATTCAGCGCTCCTCGATTGTTGTAGAATGCACATTCAATTCGTTTTATGGTAAAATCGTGCCGTTTGGCTTGATTGTTGGGCCGAACGAATTTTTTGTACCGGAAAAATATTGAAATGTGCTGATTCTCGGCAAAAATGCCGGATAAATTCTACGCTTAGGAGCGTATATGCTTGACAACTGGTTGTTTGTTGGACTATTGTTTATCGTTGCCGCCGGGTTACCGGCCTTGGTCATCATCATAACCAGACTGATAGCACCAAGAAAGCCCACCCCCCAAAAGCTTGAAACTTACGAATGCGGTATGGAAACTGTTGGGGATACATGGGTGCAGTTTAAAATGCAGTATTATATCTACGCACTCGTTTTCTTGATCTTCGATGTGGAGATCATTTTTTTGTATCCATGGGCGGTGGCCTTCAACAAACTCCCCCTTCTAGGAGTCTTGGCTGGAGTCCTGTTCATCTTCCTACTTGGAGACGGATTGCTGTACGCCTGGCGAAAAGGCGCACTTGAGTGGTCGTAGATGGGTATAAAGCTGACGAGCCTTCTCCTCAGCTTTTTGTTTCTCTCCAATGATTTCAACAGTCACTGGCACTATCGTGCTACTTACAGACAATAGGAGTGTCTATGGGTCTTGAGTCTTTCGATCCTGTGTTCATAATTGCGGAATGGCTTCGTTCTTTATTCTTATCCTGGAACCTGTCGCCTGAATTGACCGAATTCATCCTTAAGTTCATCGGTGCGGCGGTTGTCGGTTTACTGGTATTGTGTGTCTTCATTTTCCAATTATGGTTCGAACGAAAAGCTGCGGCTCGCTTCCAAGACCGCATCGGCCCCAACCGGGTCGGACCTTGGGGATTGTTCCAACCGATCGCCGACGCCCTTAAGATGATGACCAAAGAAGATACCACTCCCGCAAAAGCGGATAAGGTCGCCTATAATTTGGCCCCTATCGTGGGAGTATTTGCGGTCCTCTCGATGTGGGCCGTCATCCCATTTACCCAAAACTGGATCGGCACAGACCTGAACGTTGGCGTGCTGTACATCGCCGCCGTGGGTTCATTCAGCGTCTTGGCAATCTTGATGGCCGGGTGGTCGTCGAACAACAAATATTCTCTCTTGGGCGCTTTCCGCGGTGTAGCGCAGTTGATCTCTTACGAAGTGCCCCTGTTCCTTTCTCTTCTCGTGCCGGTGTTCCTGGCGCGTTCGATGGGCGTCAACGATATCGTAAAGGCGCAGGACAACCTGTGGTTCGTTCTCTTCACCCCACTGGCTTTCGTCGTATATACCATCAGCGCACTGGCCGAGGTGGGTCGTTCCCCCTTCGACCTGCTGGAAGCGGAGTCTGAGATCGTGGCCGGATACCACGTGGAATATTCGGGGATGAAGTTCGGCTTCTTCCAGGCATCCGAATGGCTGCACGCCTTCACTTTCGGCGCGCTGGCATCTCTTATGTTTTTCGGTGGGTGGCAGGGCCCCTTCGTTGACCAGTATCCTATCCTGGGGCTGTTCTACTTCCTGGTCAAGACGATGTTCTTTTACTTCATCACTGTCTGGTCCCGTCTCACCTTCCCGCGGGTGCGCATCGACCAAATCATGAGTCTCAACTGGAAGTTCCTCGTGCCGCTTTCCCTGCTGTTATTGATGGGCATCCCCATCATCGATTATTACTTCAAATATTCTCCCTGGCGGTGGGCTCCGCTGCTGGCCTTCAACCTCATTTTGGGGCTGCTGGCTTTGGAATATGCCCGGCGTGCCGTGAAAAGCCGTCGACGCCCGCGAGTAAAATTCGAAGGTCACCCGCTGGCCGTGCCCCCGAAAGATGAAGAGGCCGGGGCTTAATCCCGCCCCTTTAGGAGTGCTTCATGACCCCCATTCAAGTGATTTTTTTGATTAGTTCGGCGCTGGTGCTGGGCGGCGCCCTGATGGTCGTCACCAGCCGCAATCTGGTGCACGCGGCGCTTTACCTCGTGGTGACTCTCTTCGGTGTGGCGGTATTGTTCGTCCTGCTGGACGCAGGCTTCCTGGCAGCTGTCCAGGTGGTCGTCTACATCGGCGCTATCGCTATCCTGTTGATTATCGGCGTGATGGTTACCCGCAACGTGACCGGGACCGAAGAAAAAACGGTCAACAAAAGCTACCCTTTGGCGATCGTCATCGCTGTGATGGTATTTGCCAGTCTCTTTTTGGCGGTGAACCAATGGTCGCAGTTCAACGCAACGGCTGCCGAGGTCGATGTCGAGACCCTCGACGCCACGATCGAGAATTTCGGTATCGCTCTGGTCAGCGCAGACCAATTCGTGGTCCCCTTTATTGTCGTGTCGATTTTATTATTGGGCGCTCTCGTCGGCGCTATCGTGATCGCCTGGCCGAGAAAAACAAGCGAGGAATAAACTGATGATCCCACTTTCCTGGTTTTTGATCGTATCAGCAGCTTTGTTCAGCATCGGCCTGTATGGGGTGTTGGCCCGCAAGAATACCATTGCCATCTTGATGAGTATCGAACTGCTGCTCAACTCGGCAAACATCAACCTGGTGGCATTCTGGCGCTATTTCACCCCCGAGCAGGCGGCAGGCCAGGTCTTCGCTGCCATGGTGTTCGCTGTGGCAGCCGCCGAGGTTGCCGTCGGCTTGGCGCTGGTCATCTCGGTTTACCGGCGGCGCGACAGCGTCTCGGCAGACGAGATCGACATGCTCAAGTGGTAAAACTCAACCTAGGTGTGTAATAAATATGGAAATAACTGAAACCCTCATCTGGCTGCTTCCACTCCCCCCCCTGCTGGCATTTTTCTTGATTATTCTCTTCACGAATAAGAACAACCGCCTGAGCCACATACTTGCAGTTGGGGCCGCTTTCTTATCCTGGCTCGGCGGCATGTTCGTCTTCTGGCAGGCCGTTCAAACAGAGCACCTCGGCGAACACCCCTTCCACTCAACCCTCGATTGGCTGCCTTTGGGCGAGGGTGTGTTAAAGATCGGCGTCCTCGTCGACCCGCTCTCGGCTGTCTCCTTGTTCTTCGTAGCCTGGACCATCTTAATGATTTTCATCTACAGCATCGGCTATCATAACTTCGGCCAGCCGAAAGGCGACCACGATAAAAAAGGCTTCCCACCCCATGGGGCTACCGTTGATGGAAAGGCTGTCCCCTCGATTGAACCCATGTACGCCAGGTTCTTCGCCTTTATCGGCCTGTTCGCCTTCGGGATGTACACGCTGGTGCTCTCCGACAACCTGCTGACCCTCTTCATCGGGTGGGAGATCATGGGCTTGTGCTCCTACCTGCTCATCGGCTTCTGGTTCGGGAAAGAGTCCGCTCGCGCTGCCGGGGTCAAGGCTTTCATCACCACTCGTGTGGGCGATGTGTTCATGCTCCTGGGTATCGCCTATCTCTACAAAGCAGCCGGTACGCTCAGCTTTCGCGAGATCTTCTTCAATGCTGAATTCCTCCACCACCTGGCCGAGACTCCCTCCGGCTTCCTCGACTTTTCTGCAGCCGGTCTCATCGGATTGCTGCTCTTCATCGGCGCCATCGGCAAATCAGCCCAATTCCCCCTGCACGTGTGGCTGCCCGACGCCATGGAAGGTCCCACCCCCGTTTCCGCTATGATCCATGCCGCCACGATGGTATCTGCGGGCGTCTACATGGTCATCCGCATGTTCCCTCTGCTCTCGGCAGGCTGGCACGAAGGCGGTGCGCTGACCCCTGCGATGATGGCCATGGCCGTCATCGGGGCTTTTACGGCGTTGTTTGCGGCTACGATTGCCGTGGCGCAGAACGACGTCAAACGGGTGCTGGCTTATTCCACCATTTCCCAACTGGGTTACATGATTGCGGCCTTGGGGATCGGCGCCTACGTGGCAGCGGCTTTCCATCTGATAACGCATGCCTTCTTCAAGGCGCTGCTGTTCCTCGGTTCCGGTTCGGTCATCCATGGGATGGAACACGGCGTCTTGCACACTGGAGACCACGACGTCGACCCGCAGGATATGTTCAATATGGGGAACCTTAAAGCTAAAATGCCCCGCACCTTCTGGACATTCTTAGCAGGCGGTTGTGCGCTGTCGGGTGTCCCCCTCATCACCGCCGGTTTCTGGTCGAAGGACGAGATTTTGGCGGACGCATGGGGACACGGATACACGGTCGTTTTCTGGACCTTGGCGGTTGCCGCCCTCCTGACAGCCTTCTACACCGGGCGGCAGATCACCCTGACCTTCCTGGGGAAAGCCCGCACGAAAGAAGCTGAACACGCCCACGAGTCCGTCAATTCGATGACGGTGCCCCTCATCATCCTGGCGGTCTTTGCGGTTGGTCTTGGCTGGGTGGGTATCCCGGAGCACTTCCCCATTATTGGCGGGATTCTCCCCAACTGGTTCCACGACTTTGTTACCGGGACCCTGGCAGAGCACCCCCACCCGGTGGATTTCAACTGGTTCCCTCTGGGTGTGTCATTGGTCGTCGCCTTGGGCGGCCTGACTTTTGGCTGGCTGGTGTACCGCAAGGTGCCCGCCCGTGGAACAGACCCCTTGAAAAAGGTCTTGGGACCGGTTTACACCCTCTTGCAGAACAAATACTACTTCGATGAGTTGTACGAAGCCACTTTTATCCGTTTCTCGTTCTGGGTATCGGAAAAGTTCACCTATCTGTTCCTGGACCGGGGATTGATCGACGGCGCTCTCCATCTGGTCGCCCGCATCACCTACAGCATCGGCGGCATTTTACGCAACTACGTCGATCTCCCCGTCATCAACGGCTTGATTGGGGACGGCACCGCCGCAACCACGCAATGGTTCGGCAAGCAGTTCCGCAAGATACAGACGGGTGTCGTCCAGCAGTATATGAGTATTGCGATGTTGGTGGCGTTTGGGGGTCTCATCGTCTACCTCATCGTTGTGAATCGCTAATTAGGAGCAGTCGATGGAAAACAACTTGCTCACTTTGGTCTTGTTCACTCCCGCCGTGGCTGGCGTCCTCATGGCGTTGCTGCCGAAGGAGAACAAGAAACTCATCCGCTGGCTGGCTTTTCTCTTCAGCCTGATCCCTCTGGCCTTATCGTTGGTGGCCTGGGTCGGCTTCGAGGCTGCCCCGGCAGATGCGGATGGGTATAAATACGTCATCAACGTCCCCTGGTACGAGGCCATCAACTCCCGCTACCACGTCGGCCTGGACGGTCTCTCCCTGACCATGATGCTCCTCACCACCCTGCTGACCCCCCTGGCGATATTGGCTTCTTTCAACGTGGAAGAACGGGTCAATATGTATATGGCCCTGTTCCTCTTCCTGGAGACGGGGATGCTGGGCGTTTTCCTCTCCCTGGACCTGCTGCTGTTCTTCGTGTTCTGGGAGATCGGGCTCGTCCCCATGTACTTCCTTATCGCCCAATGGGGCAGCGAGAAGGGCGAGCGCGAGCTGTGGAGCGGGATGAAGGTCAAATCCCGCACCTATGCCTCCTTCAAGTTCATGATTTACACCATGGCCGGGTCATTGGGATTGTTGCTGGCGATCCAGATGCTGGGAGCGGTGTTCGGCACCTTCGACCTGCCCACCATCGTGGCAGGCTGGAACGCCAAAGAAGCCAGTGAGGTTTTGTTAGGTTTCGTCAGCGTGGGCACGGCCAAGAAGGTCGCGTTCTGGGCCTTCACCATCGCCTTCGCCCTCAAGGTGCCGGTGTGGCCCTTCCACACCTGGCTCCCCGATGCGCACACAGAGGCGCCCACGGCCGGGTCGATGATCCTGGCGGGTGTGCTGCTAAAGCTGGGCGCATACGGCTTCCTCCGTCTCGTGCTGCCGCTGTACCCGCAGCAGGCCCACGACTCGGCGGAAATATTAGCTATCCTGGCGACAATGGCAATTATCTTCGGCGCTTTCGCCGCCTTTGGGCAGAGAGACTTCAAACGCCTGGTGGCTTATTCTTCGGTCAACCACATGGGCTTCGTCGTCCTCGGCATCGCCGCCGCGGCGCACGCCATCGGCACGGAGGACGCCACTATCGCCCTCAACGGGGCAGTCCTGCAGATGTTCAACCACGGTCTATCCGCCGCGGGGATGTTCTTCCTCGTCGGCGTGGTCTACGAGCGCATCCACTCCCGGGACCTGGATGAAATGGGCGGTTACTTCCCCAAGGTGCCAATTTACGGCGGGATCCTCATCTTCACGTCCATGGCCTCGCTGGGCCTGCCGGGTTTGAACGGCTTCGTCTCCGAGTTCCTCGTCGTTCGGGGTTCCTGGCCGATCTTCACCGTGTTGACAGCCCTGTCGATGATTGGCCTGCTGTTCACCGGCGCTTACATCCTCAAGGGGATCGGCAAGACCCTGCACGGTCCGGTGAACGAGACCCACATCGACCACCTGAGCGAGATCAACAAGCGCGAGCTGGTCGTCATGGCTCCCTTGATGGTCTTGATGCTGTGGCTAGGCGTGTGGCCTGCCTGGATGTTGGACGTGATAAACAAGGCCATGATCGCCTTACAGAATGCAATCCTCGGATAAGAGGTGAGTATGCAATTTTTTGAATTCTTTCAAACCATCCCTACACTGAGCATCATCGTTTTCTTACCGGCGGCGGCTGGATTGTTGCTGATGTTGATCCCCGGCGACAAAGAGAAGACGATTTACCGCATCGCCCTGGGTGTGGGGCTTGTGACCTTTTTACTGACTCTGGCGGTGTATTTCGGCTTCGACCTTGCTGCCGCCAACGCAGCCAATGCCGCCCACGAGGTCTTGTATCAATTCGAGGAGCAGTATCACTGGCTACCGGCCCTGGGCATCAGCCTCCACATCGGCGTGGATGGCATCTCCGCCCCCCTCGTGATGCTCACCGGCATCGTCATGTTTACCGGCGTTATCATCTCCCAGCGTATCGAAGAGCGCAAGCGCGAGTTCTTCGCCTTCCTCTTTATCCTGGCGACGGGCGTCTTTGGGGTCTTCGTCTCCCTGGATATGTTCATCCTGTTCTTCTTCTACGAGATCGCCGTCTTCCCCATGTACCTCCTCATCGCCATCTGGGGGTGGAAGCAGACTAGGGAATACGCTGCCATGAAACTGACCCTTTACCTCGTCATCGGGTCGGTTGTTGCCCTGGTCGGCGCACTGGCAATGTATTTCCAGGCCGGGTTGGGCACTTTCGACATGCTTGCTCTAGAGGGGGCTGGTTTCTCAGTAGAATTCCAAACTTTATGGTTCCCCTTCGTCTTTATCGGCTTCGCCATCCTGGGCGGCATCTTCCCCTTCCACAACTGGTCGCCTGATGGTCACGTGGCCGCACCAACGGCGGTGTCTATGTTCCATGCAGGCGTGCTGATGAAGTTGGGCGCTTTCGCCGCTTTGCGCGTGGGCATCATGCTCCTGCCGGAAGGTGCCAAAGTCCACCTGCCGTGGATCATCCTCCTCTCGTTAGTGAATGTGGTCTACGGGGCCTACATCGCCATGGTTCAAACCGACTTCAAATACGTCATCGGTTTCTCTTCTGTTTCCCACATGGGCCTGGTGGTGATGGGCTTCTCCACCCTCAACCACGACGGCATGGTCGGCGCGGGTGTCCAGATGGTCTCGCACGGTATCATGACGGCTCTCTTCTTTGCTGTCGTCGGGATGATTTACGACCAGGTGCATACCCGCGAGATATCCAAGCTGGGGGGGATGGTGAAATACATCCCCACTGTAACGATAGCCTTTATCATCGGCGGCCTGGTCTCTATGGGTATGCCCGGATTTTCAGGTTTCATCGCCGAATTCCCCATCTTCATGGGCGTGTGGGGCGAGAAACCCCTCTGGAACCCACCTGCCTGGGCGGGCGCTGGCTATAAGAACTGGATCGCCATCGTGGCGGCCATCTCCATCGTTATCACGGCCGCCTACATCATCCGTCTCATCCGGCGGGTTTTCTTCGGCGAATTCCCTAAAGAGTTCGAAGGCCACATGAAAGACGTGAACCCCAGCGAAAAGATCGCCCTGCTGGTGCTGTGCGTGGTCATGGTAGGGATAGGCATTTTCCCCTCGGTGATAGTGCCGATGGTCGAAACTGGCGTGGACAGAATCCTGCTCCTGCTGGGAGGTATATAAATTATGGCTGATTATCTGGCAGTTCTGCCCGAAATTAGTTTGATCGTTTTAGCCGGGATCATCTTATTCGTCGATTTGAGATTGTCCAAAGAGCACAAAGGCGCGCTGCCCTGGCTGACCTTCTTCGGCTTACTGGTCATCTTCATTATTTCGATTTTATTCTCCCGCCCCACGCATCCCGGCCCCATCTGGGGCGGAACGCTTCGGCACGACCTGTTGGCCTTCATCTTCCGCTTACTGTTCATTTTCGGCGCCGGGGTAACGGCCCTGCTCGCCATCGAGTGGGAAGAGATTGGCAAACGAGGCGAATTCTACATCCTCCTCGTGATCTCCACCCTCGGCATGACCCTCATGTCCGCTTCAGGGAACCTCATCATGCTGCTGCTGTCGATCGAGACGGCTTCGATACCCCTGTACGTGATGGCTGGTTTCATGACCGGAGACGATAAATCCACCGAATCAGGATTTAAATACCTGCTGTTCGGCGCCATGACCTCCTCTGTGATGCTCTATGGTTTCAGCTTATTATTCGGTTTCTCCGGCACGACGAACATCTACGAACTGGCCGCCCGTATCGCCGCTGGAGACGTGCCCACCGTCGCTTTGCTGGCCAGCCTTGTATTGGTCCTGGTGGGATTTGGCTTCAAGGTCTCGATGGTGCCCTTCCATTTTTGGGCCCCGGACGTGTATGAAGGCGCCCCCACGCCGGTGACAGGTTTCCTGTCCACGGCCTCCAAAGCGGCGGGGTTCTCTGTACTCGTCCGCGTCCTGCTGGCCGTCTTCCCCCTGGAAACCACCAACTGGGTCCCCTTCATTGCGGTTCTCTCGGCGGTCACCATGAGCCTGGGCAACCTGGTCGCCATGCGGCAGACGAACATCAAACGTATGCTGGCTTATTCTTCCATCGCCCACGCCGGATACATCCTCATGGGTATAGCTTCAGCCTCCCAATTCGGGGTCAACGCCATGTTGTACTACATCATCACCTACCTGCTCACCAACCTGGCCGCTTTCGGCTTCGTCATCGTCTACTACCGCCAGGTGGGGTCGGATGAGATCAAAGATTACGCCGGGTTGAGCCGCCGGCACCCCGCCCTTGCTTTCGGAATGTTGTTTACCTTCCTTTCATTGGGCGGCATTCCTCCCATGGGTGGTTTCTTCGCCAAAGTATTGGTATTCTCTGCAGCGGTGCAATCCGGTTTGGTTTGGCTGGCAGTCTTCGGTGTGCTCAACGCCGTCGTCGGCCTATACTACTATCTGGTCGTTCTCAAAGTAGTCTACCTCCACCGCCAGGAAGGCGATGAAGTGCCTCTGCCGGTTGCCCGCGTGCACGGTCTCGTGCTTACCGTATGCGTCATCGGGGTGGTCTTGATGGGAACGGTGATGGCCCCCTGGTTTGCCCTCACCACTGAAGCGGTCAAAGGCTTGTTTTAGTGTACTTTATCATCGTTCGTTGACGCAAATTAGCGTTGTGATATAATTCCCAAACCGTGAGTCAGAACGAACATCAATCACGAGGTAACAGCTCCCTCTTCGGTTTCTATCAGAATATCCTCGTAGGAGGTGGCGTTACAGGATGTATCATCTTACTCATTGTGGCTATGGCGCTTGTTATCGGGTTTTGGCTGGATGCGAAGTTCGAAAGCGCCAATCACATTTTTACAATCGGATCCATTCTTCTAAGTGTGCCGGTCACGTTCGTGGCCATTCTCTGGGTCGTGCGATTGCTTACTTCCCGGAAGAAAAATGCTGTAGATGAGGCGCCCCAGAAGCAGACACCACAGGAGGACGCAGATCTTGGAAAAAACTCGTAAACGCCGTCCAGGTCTATACCGCACGCTGGCGATCGTCGTAATCGGACTTATGATCTGGCTGGCGACCATGTACCCCCCCATTCGCCCCCATGTCCAGTTGCCCGCCGAGCCGCTCTCACCAACTTTATTTGAATTTGCCGGGCAGCCTTTTACGATCACCAACACCTTCGTGGCGGCTGTCATCGCCGAATTATTCTTGATCTTGATCGCCTTTTTAATCAACCGGCAGATCAAGCAAGGCAAAATGGTCGTCGAAGGAATTTCCGGCGTATTTGCGCTATTGCTGGAAGGGATCTACGGCCTGACCGAGTCCACAGCCGGTAAATGGACCAAGAAAATATTCCCCATTTTTGCCACCATTACCATGCTGTTGTTCGCCGTCAACCTGATGGAATTGATCCCCGGTGTCGACAGCATCGGTCTTCTGCACCCTTCCGAACATGGCAACCCCGTGCAGGAGTTGCTGCCGGGCTTTTCGACGATTGTGAAGGGTGAAACGCCCACAGATACCGCTGCCGCAGGGGAACATGCTGAACACGGTAGCGCTGAGTTGTATGGGCTCTACCCCTTCGTACGCGTGGCATCCACCGATCTGAGTTTTACGGTGGCTTTGGCCATTGTGGCCGTATTGGCTATCCAATGGATAGGGCTAAAAGCCCTTGGGATGAAATATACCAGGAAATACCTGGATTTAAGCGGCCTGGTAGATGCCTGGAAGAAGCCGGGTTGTGGCGGCCCATTGGGGTTGATCATGGGTTTTGTGCAGGCCGTCGTCGTTGGCCCGCTGGAAATTGTGGCGGAGATATCCAAAATTATCTCTTTCGCCTTTCGTTTGTTCGGCAATATCTTCGCCGGCGCGATTGTATTGTTCGTCATGGGCGCGCTGGGATATTTTCTCCAGACGCCCTTCTTATTGCTCGAACTGATTGTTGGCCTGATTCAAGCTTTCGTCTTCGGTGTGCTGACCATGGTCTTTATGTCTATGGCCACGCAATCGCACGACGATCACGCCGAAGAAAGTCACCATTGATCTTGTTAACGATCACCGATGCGCCGTTTATCGGTGCATCCAATCAATTTTGATCCTTTTTTAGGAGGTACCTACATATTATGGATGCTGCTGCAGCGAAACTTATCGGAGCCGGAATTGCTATGCTTGGCACCATTGGCGCTGGGCTGGGGATTGGCCTGTTGGGCATGGGCGCCCTCCAGGGCATCGCTCGCAACCCTGACTCGGCCAGTGATGTACAGACCAACATGATCCTCGCAATCGCATTTGCCGAGGCCGTCGCTATCTATTGTCTGGTTGTGGCCTTGTTGATTATTTTCGTTGGTTAGAAGATTCGGCTTAATTAAATCAAGATAGGAGTGTACCTTGGAAATACTCGATAAACTTGGTATTAACCTGGGATACTTTCTCGTTCATTTCTTTAGCTTCTGGCTCATGTTGATCATTCTTAAAGCCTGGGCTTACGATCCGGTTGTGAAGATGCTCGAGAAACGCCGCAATACAATCAATCAAGGCGTGGAAGACGCTCGCGTGGCTGCGGAAGCTCGCTCCAATGCGGAAGCGGAAGCAGAAAAGATAATCGGCGAAGCGCACTCGAAGGCTTCTGAGATGATGCGTGAAACCACTGTACGGGCAGAGGATACCGCCCGCGAGATTAGAGTTGCTGCGGAAAAAGAGGCAGAAGAAATTCGTAAAGAGGCTCTCGTTAATGCTGAGGAGGAACGCGAAACCATCCTTGGTGAAGTCAGAGGCCAGATCGCCGCTCTCTCCATGGCTGCTACCCAAAAGCTCATCGGCGAGTCCCTGGACGCCAAGCGCCAGCGCGCCCTCATCGACGAGTTCTTCTCAGGCGTGAAAGCCGGGAAAGTGACCGTCGTCGAACCCGCCGAAGGCGATTCGGCCGTGGTGACCAGCGCCCTGCCCCTCACTAAAAAAGAACAGGATACCATCAAGAAATCTGTGTTGGGCAGCAAGGGCACGATCGATTTTAAAGTGGACCCCCGTATCCTTGGGGGCTTGGTCGTGCAGGTCGGTGATAAAGTCTTGGATGGCTCGGTGGCAGGCAAGTTAGAATCCATGCGCCAAAGCTTGAAATAAGCCGCTACGATTGATATCATAGAGACGCCCTGATATTATCGCGGGCGTCTTTTGTATACCTGGACGATGCCGAATGTGAAACTATCTGACCTGTTTGCGGATTATCCCCCTTTATCCCCTCTGCCTGATGTGACTGTAACGGGGATCGCCATCGACTCCCGTCTCGTGCAGCCCGGAGATGTGTACTTCGCCGTGGTCGAGGGCGTGGACCGCTACCGCTTCCTCGATGAGGTCGTCGAACGCCGCGCTGCAGCCGTGGTGGGCGAACGTCCCTCCATAGAACAGGATATCCCCTACGTACAGGTGGCAGATGACCGGGAAGCGATGGCGTACGCTTCAGCGGCGTTCTATGGGTTCCCCAGCCGCAAACTGACCATGGTCGGGGTGACAGGGACGGATGGGAAGACCACGACCGTTAATTTCCTCTATCAAATCCTCAAAGCGGCTGGTTTGAACGCAGGGTTGATATCCACCGTCAACGCCGTCATCGGCGATCGGGTGCTGGACACTGGCTTGCACGTGACCACACCAGAAGCCATGGACACCCAGCGTTACCTTTCCCAGATGGTGGAGGGGGGAGCCACACACGCCGTCCTCGAGATGACCTCACACAGCCTCTCTCAGCGGCGGGGAGCCATGGTGCATGAATTCGACGTCGCCGTGGTCACCAACATCCAGCATGAACACCTTTTCTATCACCGCACTTTTGAAGAATACCAAAAAACTAAAGCCCGGCTATTCACCGGCCTTTCAGAACTGCACCGCAAAGACAACCCCATCCCGCGCCTGGCCGTTCTCAACCGGGATGATCAGTCTTACGATTTCCTGGCGGGATTGACCAAAACCAGGCACGTGAGTTACGGCTTGGGATCGGAAGCAGATGTACGTGCCAAAGATATCCACGACACCCCAGAAGCCTTACAATTCACTGCCTTTGGCTCTGGTTTTGAATTTCCCATAGCCTGCAAGCTTATCGGTGCTTACAACGTCTCCAATTGTCTTGCGGCCATCACAACGGCGCTGGTAGGCCTGAATCTCCCGCCTGAAGCGATCCAGGAGGGGATTAAAAATCTTCAAGGCATACCTGGACGGATGGAACGCATTTCCATGGGGCAGGATTTCCTCGCCGTGGTTGATTTCGCTCACACACCCAATGCCCTAAAAGTTGCCCTGGAGGCAGGTCGGCGTATCACCGGCGGGCGCGTCATCGCCATCTTCGGTTCCGCTGGACTGCGCGACAAGGAAAAACGCCGCATGATGGCTGAGACCTCCGCACAGCTTGCCGACCTGACCATCCTGACAGCCGAAGACCCCCGCACCGAATCGCTCGACGACATCCTCACTGAGATGGCTTCCGGGGCTGAGAGCCGGGGAGGGGTGGAAGGCAAGACCTTTTTCCGGGTTCCCGACCGGCGGGAAGCCATCCGCTTTGGAGTCCAAAACGCCAGAGCGGGCGATCTCGTCATCGCCATGGGCAAAGGGCACGAGCAGTCCATGTGCTTCGGCGAGACTGAATACTCCTGGGACGACCGTACAGCTATGCGGGCAGCCTTGGCCGTACACCTGGGTATCGACGGCCCGGAGATGCCTTTTCTCCCCACAAAAACATAGCGACGAATAGCCGTTTAGGGGATTGTACTGATAGAGGGGAATGGCCAAAAACATTTCATTGTTGTTTGAATGCCCTCTGCATTCCCAGTCGAAATGGTACAATTCGACCACTTTAGTTCATTCCCGGTAATAATTTTTGATCCTATAGGAGGCACAATCCCATGTCGCAAGACGCATCCACAAAGAGAAGAGAACAGTGGGCCTGGTATTTATATGATTTCGGCAACTCGGCTTACGCCGCTGTGGTTTTATTGGCTATTTATTCTACTTATTTCAAAGACCAGGTCGTTGGCGGCTCCGAGGGGTCTGCCAAGTGGGGGCTGTCTGTTGGGATCGCCATGTTGGTCGTTGCCCTCATCGGGCCGGTGTTAGGCACCATCGCTGATTTCTCCGGCAAGAAAAAACAATTCCTCCTCTTCATGACTTCCATTTCCATCGTATTCACCGCCGCCCTCTTCTTCGTTCACGAAGGCGACGTTGTTATGGGCATGGTCTTCTTTATCCTCGCCGAGATTGGGTACCGTGGTGGGCAGGTATTTTACAACTCGCTGCTGCCGGAGATCGCCGGCCAGGATGAGATTGGCATCGTATCCGGTAAAGGCTGGGCCATTGGGTCTGCCGGTGGGATCCTCTGTTTGGTGATTGTGTTGGCCTTGATCCTGGCCGTTGGCGGTGAATTCATCATCAGATTATCATTTGTCGTCACAGCAATTTTCTTTGCCCTCTCCACCCTGCCGTTGGTTTTCTGGATCAAAGAAAAGGCCCAACCCCAACAGGTCGGCGAGGGCAATAACTATCTATCCATCGCCGTGAACCGTCTGAAAACGACTTTCGCTTCCGTGCGGGATTACAAAGAGTTCCTCAAATTCATGCTGGCTTTCTTGATCTATAACGACGGCATCCTCATGGCCTTGGATTTCGCCGCCATCATTGGCATGGTTTTGTTCGGTTTAGTAGGGCAGAACCTCATCATCTTTATGATTATCGTCCAGGTGACCAGCATCGCAGGGGCATATATTTACGGGGTCATCGGTGAGCGTTACGGCTTCAAACGGGGTATTATCCAGTCATTATTGCTGATGATCGCCGCTGTGGTCGCCATCTATTTCAACACCACCTTGACAGGATATTTCGTCATCGGGGCCGTCGCCGGCTTTGCCCTCACGGCGGTGCAGTCCCTCAGCCGGACGATGATCGGGGCCTTCGCCCCTCCCAAGAAGAGTGCCGAGTTCTACGGTTTCTTCGCCGTGGTCGGTCGTACCTCTTCCTTCATCGGCCCATTCGTGTTTGGACTTCTGGCAAACGAGCTGACGAAATATTATCAGGCATCGAGAGGTCTGCCTGAGAAGTTGGCTGAACAGCTCGGTCATAAACAGGCAATTATTTCCATTGTTGTGTTTCTGGTGGTTGGGTTGTTGTTGATTATCCGCGTGAATGAAGAAGAAGGCCGCAAGATCGCCCAACCAGGGGAAGGCAAATAGATGGGTAAAGAAAGATCCCAAGTAGGCTTCCCCCAGCGAAAACCGCTGCGTAGGTTCATGCAATGGCTGGCAAAAGTCGCCTTTTGGCTGCTGACCGACCAGGAAATCATCGGCCAGGAGAACTTCCCCCCATCTGGGCCTTTGATCGTCGTGGCAAACCACTTCAGTTTTGTCGACCCGGCGGCCGTCGTCCGAATTGCCCCCTGGCCGTTGGAGTTCGTAGGGGGTGCCCACATGCCCCATGCCCCTAAGATCATCGCCTTCATCCCCCGTCTATGGGGATATTTACCCGTCTACCGCGGCACGGGATCCCATACTGCCCTGCGAGATGGCGAAAAGATTATCAACAGGGGCGGGGTGCTGGGCGTGTTCCCCGAAGGTGGGAACTGGGCCCAGGTCCTCCGCCCTGCCCGGCCGGGGGCAGCCTTCCTGGCCGCCCACACAAACGCCAAACTGCTGCCCATCGGTTTGCACGGAATGGATCAGGCATTTCCCACCCTCTTCCGGGGACGGCGGCCCAAGGTCACCTTCCGGATCGGAAAGCCTTTTGGCCCCTTTAGAATCACCGCAAAAGGTCGTGAACGGCGGAAACAGATCGACGAGATCGGCCACGAGATCATGCGCCGTATCGCCGCACTGATCCCTCCCCAAAAGCGGGGCCACTATTCCGACGACCCGGCTATTCGGGAGGCTGCTGAAGGAACAGAGATCTACCCCTGGGCAAACAAACGTGAGGGAGAAGTACGGGGGAAGGTCAGTTGAGTGAGGGATTCATTCATCTACATCCATTTTCACCCACTTCAAAGCCAACCAGGAAAGCAAATTGATAGCCCCTGCAACCCCAGCAGCAGCCGCAAAACCGATAGCAAACAGCTGCGGGGTAATCATTGTTGCCACCCACCGCCCGACAGAATAACTCGTCACCCCTAAAGCCATCAACGTCGCCCTGGCCCCTGGCAACACTTCTGTCATCAACGGCATCAAGCTGACAAAGGTGAACTCGAAGCATAGATAAAAGAGAAACAAGCCGACCAAGGCTCCGGTGACGCTCTTCCCTAATACCGGCAATAGAAATGACATCAGTGTGCTGCCAATTAAGCCATAAGTGACCGCCTGCACCTTGCCCAGCTTGTCGGTAATTACGACAACTAAGCTCTCTCCGCCCAATTCTGCAAAGCCGATCACGGCCGCCGCACCCCCCAGCGCCATGATCTGCAGCCCGAACGAATTTTCCAGCCACACGCCGAACACCAGCGTAACGATCTCATTGGCTAAGGTCGACAACAAAGAAACGACCAGCGTAACGGTTGCCGTCGGGTAAGAAAACACGGCTTTGAAACGCTTATAGTAACTCATTGATACGTTATTGGTCGGAGAATCCTGGGGGATAAGTTTGAAGATGACCAATCCCAACACCAGACTGAGAGCCAATAACAAGGGAAAAGGCGAGAGCCATCCCCACCGGCTGATGAAGAACCCCACCACGGGAACACCGAAAAGGAATGACCACGACCAGCCCATTTCGGTAATGGCGATGAAAGACCCGCGCCGTCCATAGGGGACATGGTCGCCCAGGTAGGCCCGCATGGCTGGGTCGAAGATATACTTCCCTGTCGCCGTCAAGACCAGCATCACGATGAAACCGGTAAATGTCGGCCACACAACCACCACGACCAAACCAAGGAATAAGACCATGACACCAAAGAGCATTCCGGTTCTCCGTCCCCGATTGTCAGATAGGGATGCGAACAAAGGGCCGAACATCCCCGGCACGAATCGCCAGGAAAGGGCACGCACGACTTCTGCATAGCCAATCCCCAACCCGTTCCCAAAGACAGTGGCAAAAGGGTAGACCATCCGGAAAAGGGTGTCGATGACGACCCGGGCAAATGTGAAGGCAGCCACTTGGAGGGAGAGTTTCTTTCTCATAAAGTTTTTTCTTGAGACGATAGTTCTTCTACTGCGCCTCCCGCAAAGGCGAGAAGCTCCGCCGGTGGACGGGACACGCCCCCAACTCTCGAATAGCGTCGAGATGTTTTGCCGTCCCATAACCCTTATTGTCGGTAAAGCCGTAGCCGGGGTAGCTTTCGTCCAGCTCAATGAGGATCTCGTCTCGCCTCACCTTCGCCGCGATCGAAGCGCAGGCGATGCTCAGCGATCGGGCATCCCCCTTCACCAGGGAAGTTCCCGGCAGTTCCACCTCCGGGAGTGATATCCAATCGATGAGCAGGTGTTGGGGGCCTGGCTTGGTCCCTTCCAGGGCTCGCCTCGCCGCCAGCCGGGTGGCGGGTGCAATCCCCAACGCATCGATTTCTTCCGCTGAAGCATATCCCACCTGGCAGCTTACCGCGCATCCCTCGATCACTCCAAGCCAGTGGTCGCGTGCTTTGGGAGTGAGCTGTTTCGAATCCCTCACGCCCCGTAAAGTGTCTTGGATTTCAATCATTTTGGGGAGAATCACCACGCCTGCTGCTACCGGCCCAGCTAGTGCGCCGCGTCCGGCCTCGTCGATCCCTGCCACGTACACGATCCCCGCTTCCCACAGTTCCCACTCGAATTGCAAATCAGGGAAAGGCGGCAGCAGGGAGCGGTCGAATTTCCTAGCCATACACCCCGCGGCGGGCATTCATGTGGATTTTGTAGATATCCCAGGCCATCCGCAGGGCGTCTTTCATCGGGCTGACGTGGCTTTGGTCCGAGTAATACCAGGGGATGGGCAGTTCCTCGATCCGGTATCCTTTTCTACGAGCGATATACAGCAGTTCGATGTCGAATGACCAGCCGTTCATCACCTGGCAGGAAAATAAGTCCTCCGCTGCATCAGCCTTGAAGCTTTTGAAGCCGCACTGTGTGTCTTGTATCCCCGGAATGGCAAACAGGCGGATGACCCAGTTGACGAGGCGTCCCCCAATGTGGCGGTGCTGCGGCTCGTTGTAGCGCACCGCGCCCGGCGCTTCCCTGGAGGCGATGACGATTTCCGCATCCGGGAAGTTTGGTGGGAGGAAGCGGGGCAGCTCTTCGATCGGCATGGACAGGTCTGCATCACACATGAACCTGAACTGCCCTTGTGCAGCCAGCATCCCGTGGCGTACGGCCAGCCCTTTGCCCCTCTCCTCCAGTTTCACCACCCGGAAAGCAGGGTACTCGGCGGCACAGGTCTTGGCGATTTCGAGTGTTCTATCCCTGCTGCCATTTTCCACGATGATGACCTCATGATCATAGCTTTGTGTTTGCAGGAATGCCGCCATTCGCTCGATTGTTCCTGGAAGGCGGTTCTCCTCATTGTAGGCGGGGATGATGATAGATAAAAGTAGCGGCGTGGTCATAGGCTGTGGCGGTGTTTTCCTCTCAATGCTTCCCTGCTCTCGTCGAAATCAAAAGTGTCCATCCGATAGTTATACCTTCTCCATAATCAATTCCTGGCGATATTCTACCAAGGCTTCTGGCAAGGAAATGTTAAGAAACTTATCTCCAAGCAAGTTGCCAATCGATATGATTGCATTATAAGCGTAATCGATTTTACCCGCCTTTTCCCCCTATGATATACTCGTTTCATCCTGATATTGAACATCGGAGGTTGTAATGGTTAAAATCGAGTTGATGTACTGTGTACCCTGAAACTATACACCCATGGCTATCAGTCTGATAGCGGATGTAATGGGAGATAGAATGCTCGAGAGTAAGATCGAATCTTTTACACTGATACCTTCAGATGGGGGAAGGTTCGAGTTCAGCGTGGATGGCGAGTTGGTCTTTTCGAAATTGCAGCTCGGTCGCCATGCTGATGAAGGCGAAGTGATAGGATTATTCAAGAAACACCTGGGAGTTGCTTGATGCCGCAAAAGAAACGCCTGCTCACCGGAGACCGGCCGACCGGGAAGCTGCACCTCGGCCACTACGTCGGCTCATTGAAGAACCGGGTCAGCCTGCAGCACGAATACGAGAGTTTCTTCATCATCGCTGACCTGCACATGCTCACCACCAAGAACAGCCCGGAAGACATCGAGCAGATCGACAAGAACGCCCGCCAGTTGGTGCTCGATTCCATCGCTTCCGGCATCGATCCCGAGGTAGCCACCTTCTATCTCCAATCCGGCATCCCCGAGATCCACGAGATGTATACGCTCTTTCAAAGCCTCGTGACCGTTTCTCGCCTCGAACGCATGCCCAGCCTCAAGGATATGGCCCGGGCAGCCAACATCGAAATGCCCTTTGGATTGTTGGGCTACCCCGTACTGCAGGCCGCCGATATCCTCTGCGTCCGTGGGGAGTTGGTGCCGGTGGGCAGAGACAATATCGCCCACGTCGAGGTGACCCGCGAGATCGCCCGCCGCTTCAATTTCCTCTACGGCGAGACGCTGCCGGTGCCGGAGGGGATGGTCGGCGAAGTGCCCACCCTCGTAGGGACCGATGGGCAGGCCAAGATGAGTAAGAGCCTGGACAATGCCATCTTCCTCAGCGATACACCCAAGGAAGTCGAGAAGAAGGTCAGGGGGATGTATACCGACCCCAACCGGATCAGCGCAGACGTGCCCGGGACGGTGGAGGGGAACCCCGTCTTCATCTACCATGACGCTTTCAATCCGGACAAGGAAGAGATAGAAGACCTCAAGACCCGCTACCGCGCCGGGAAAGTCGGGGACGTGGAGGTAAAGGAGAAGCTGACCGCTGCCCTCAACCACTTCCTCGAACCCATCCACGAGCGGCGACAGAAATATGAGGTCTCTGGTCTGGTGGAAGAAATCATCTTCAAAGGCACCCAGCGGGCGCGTGAGGAAACCCAACAGACCTTGTTCGCCATGAAAAAAGCCATGGGCCTTACCGGTGTATGGAACCGCATCCGGCGCAAGGCGGAGAAATTCGGAAAGAAATCGGCCAAAGGGGGGGATTGAGTTGCGTGTCGTCATCCAACGCGTGTCACGGGGAGTGGTCACCGTCGAAGGAAAATCCATAGCAGAGATAGATCGCGGTGTCGTTATCCTCGTCGGGGTGGGCCCGGAGGACAGCGAAGAGCAAGCCGCATACATCGCTGAGAAAATTGTCAACCTGCGTATCTTCGAAGACCAGGACGGTAAGATGAACCTATCCTTGTTGGACGTTGGCGGTGAGGCCATCGTGGTCTCACAATTCACCCTCTACGCCGATACCCGCAAGGGACGGCGTCCCTCTTTTGTGAACGCTGCCCCACCGGAGACCGCCGAACCCCTGGTGGAACGTTTCGCCGCCCTCTTGGCAGACCAGGGCATCCCCACCCAGACCGGTCAGTTCGGTGCAAAAATGGTCGTGAAAATCATCAACGACGGTCCTGTCACCATCTTAATAGAAAGAGAGTAGTATAAAGTGTTTTCCAGCATCAAAGCCGCTCCACTATATCATTTTTCAATCATCCACCCCCATCTTTGCGGCCAATTGGCTCAAACACCTTGATATAAACCAGAGAATTAAATATCGCTACTATGCATTTGATTCCAGGGGTCCGGGGAGGGTTCCTCCTCCGGCGGTGGGGTGTGGGGGATTGGTCAGCTTCGCTGACCTTGGAGAACCTTCGGTTCTCCAGCGGCATGTGGAGAATGTGAAACATTCTCCCAAGCAAGCAAAAGGCTTGTCCCCCACAAATACATAACGAATCAAAAAAACATCCTCAACTGTCTCCCCATCAAACACCAATAACCAACAATTTTGAATTCACTCCATAAACCACACATCTCTCCACAAACATTTAGCCAATCAATAAACCTTGCCTGCCCTCAACATCAAGCCATCCGTGACCATGGAGAAGTTTGGGGAGAGAGACCCAATAGCTATACAAAAAGCTCCTCCCCACTTTCATGGAGAGGAGTTTTCCAATATATATATAACCAAATATAACGATTCATTCTATCAGGGATCGTTTACTTTGACTTCTCCCTGCATGGTATTGTTGGTCTCGATAGATTCTCCCACCTCACCATCCACGTCGATCTCGGCCCGCCACAGGTGCAGGGCTGCAAAAGGATAGCCTTCATAGCTGCAGGTAAGTGTATCCCCTGCCCCGGCAGCTAACCCGGCCACATCCCAACTGCATCCCACGAAGCTCGCCTGCGGCTGCCAGATCACGTTGAAAGCCCCCGCATTCCCATCACCGCCGTTATAGATGGTCACCATCACCGTCACCGCCTGGCCGGTCTCAGGGGAACTCGGATCGATCTCGACCCCTGAGATGTGAAGCTCAGGATCGCCGGCTTCAGGTTGCCCGCCCTGCGCACCTCCTTCGACGAAGAAGGTGGGGCTGGCCACGTTGTTGCCTTCATCGCTCTCGTCGATCTCCCCCTCCGCGTCGACCGTGAGTGTAGTCGAAGCCCATCCGGCTGCCATATTCGTTGTCAGCGTGCAGGTTCCCCATGCTGCTTGTCCCGCGCTGAGGCCGTCATTATCCCAGTTGCAATCCGGTACTCCCACGCCGGGAGAGAAATTCCAGCGCAGGGTGAATGGGCCTGATGCAGCGTCCCCCTGGTTCTGGATGGCGTAATGGGCGGTGAAGCGCTCTCCGCTGATGGCCGGATCGGGTTCGAAGTACGCGCCGGTAACGATTAAGTCGGGTTTCCCGGATTGGTAAGCGCCAGCAACTGATACACCGACCGTGTGCTCGCTCGTGCTTCCGTCAAATGCGACCACTTCCAATGAATAGGTCGTATCCGTGCCGGGGCAGTCGTCGAAGAATTCTTGCATGGCGACGGGTGCCCCCCTGAAAAATACCGCCATGGCGTCGAAGACCGACCATTCCACCGTGATGCATTCTCCCGCAGAGATCGATACCGATGGACCGCCTTCCACTAGGAAACTCACCGTTGGGCTGACTGATTCGACTTCAGGCGCGGGTGGCAGTTCATTCCCCAGATCGACATCACCCAGGTCGAGATCGCTTGGCGGCTCAGGAGCGGCAGCGTTCGCCACCGCCGCCGGTGCCTGGACGACGCCTGATGGCAGTGGGTTCCGCAGCGCAGTGACCAACACGTCATCTACCGCCCCTCGCGAACCAGACGGGGTCGAGACTCCTATTGTGCCGTTCGGCAGTGGGCTGCTGTCGCTTACGTCCATCCATAAGATTCGATCCACGTATACCTGGATGTGTCCCCCCTGGCTGCCCATGGCAAGATAATGCCATCCGGCGGTCGGGAAAGGACCGGTTTGAGCCAGGGTCGAATATTCGCCCACCGGTTGTTCTTTCACCAGGAAAAGCCCATCCGAACGGATGTGGAGCAGGTAGCGGCCGCTTTGCGACACGTGGAAACTCAGTACCAGGCTGCCCTGGTCCAGGCGCGTATTCGCACGATACACGTACTCGCCCCAGGTATGTCCCCCGGGCACCCAGGCCGCTCCTTCGCCGTCGGCCGACAAGACGTAGCTGTCCCCATCCTGGACGACGTACCACGAAGCAGTGATGTTCCAGGCGTTGGCGTTCCCCTGCTGGAAATCGTCGTGGAACAGATACCCATCTCCCACTGGACTGGCAGGCGCATCACCTTGTCCCGCTGGTGGCTGGGTTGCTTCTGCTTGGTCGTTTTGCCGCCCTCCCCCGCAGGCCAACTGCACCCCAACCAGCAGGATGAGGGCTAAAAGAATTTTCCGAACGGATTTTGATCTCATCTGATCCTCCTAACAATAATGGATAGACTGTAATAAAAATGAACTAGCTCGCAATACACTAAGAATACTCCATTCCTTTTTGTGTCACAAGTCGAATTTCAAAGAGTGCATTTAATATCTTTTCTAAAAAGCTTGGATAAAGAACTGAGGAAGAATAAACATCCCCCTGCGTAGTTCATTGAGTCTTGTTACATCGTAAGGGCGCAGCATGCTGCGCCCCTCACGACATGGTGAGTTAGGGGAACCCTTACATACTAAGTTCTATAAAATCTTGGACTATAGCAATCAACATTCCAGGGTCAATTTCGAAATCAAATTCTAGGGGTTCAATACCACTTCGACGCTGCTCAAATGCTCGATACCCCCATCCATGGGGGATGCGGCGAAGACCACCACACGAGCTCTTGTGTCGGGGAGTGCATTGTACGCCAGCGAGCCGCTGAACGGTCCCGGGATGCCCATGTCCGGTGATTCGATCGTGGCATATCCCTCCGCAATCACATTATCGCTCGTGCCGCAGATAAAGTGCAGATCACCGCCGGTCCACGACCCGCAAATCGTGACGCTCAAATTGACCTCGAAGAAATACTCCGAATAGCCACTCACTTCCAGTACGCCCCCGCTGACCTCCTCCAGGAATGTCGGGGAGGCAATCCGGATGGTCTCAGCGCCGGGTTCGGAGGGGACGATCTCTGCGCTGCCGGTCGCCAGGAGCGTGACAGGTGCGCTGTCGAGGTGCACGATACCGCCATCCCGGGCGCTGATATCGTAAACGGAAATTCGTCCCGGTTTGTCCTTATCAACGGTAAATTCCAGGGTCACGCTGAATGCTCCCCCCACCCCGATGTCCGCCTGGATATTAGCCGGTTCCATGGCAAGGACAGTGCCGTCGATATCCGTGATACTCACGGCCAGGGTTTGCTCGAAGGTCGGCCCCGAGAAACCCTCGACCGTCGCCGGTGAGGTCACTTTCGACCCCAGCCCGGGGGATTCGATGAAGATGTACTCTTGTGCGTGGATCGAAGGCAGCAGGGTCAGCGTTGGGAACGGCTTTACCTGCGGTTCCTGCGTAGATGCTGTTGGCGTGGGTAAAGCACCAGTTGTGGGAGTAATTGGCAGCCCTTCGAATTGGCAGGCCAGTGCCGCGCTCAGGATCAATACGCCGAGAATGAATATTCGATATCTATTTTTCATTTCCCTTTCCTTTTCGCTGCCGACTTGAGGATGTAGTAAATCGCCCGCTTACTTCCCTTCTTCAGCAGCACTTTCCGCTGCACCAGGTCGGCGAAATCACGCCGCAGGGTTTCCGGGTGCACGTCCGGGCACAGATCCCGGTAGATCCTATTCGAAATCTTCTCATTGGAGGCAAGATAGCCAAGCGCCAGCTTCTGCCTGGGATTGAGTGTCAGGTCCCGGTACCGGGAAAGGTCGGGGAGCTGCTGTGCCGGGAAGGGTTCCCCGTATAGCGTCACCCTGAATGTCCCATTTGCCTCCTCGAAATAAGGCCTCCGCAGCCCATACTTCCGCATGACGGCCACTACCCGGTTGAGCCCGTATCCCAACCGCTCCACGAAACCCATGTCCGACAAGACTTGGGCAATAACAGCATTGCGGGAGAAACGCGTCTTCAGTAAATTCTTCAAGTTGACCGGGCCGGGGAGTTCACCAGGAGAGCGCACTTCCAGCCGGTCCGAAAAGATGTACAGTTGAATGTTCTCCCCCTGGAGGTTGTAGTCCCGGTGCGCTGCCGCGTTGACCAGCAGTTCACGCACCGCCTCGTAGGGATATTCAGGCGTGATCTGGTGGGTCAATCCAATCATCCGGACGACGTCCCGCAGGTTGTCCCGCAAGAAATTCTCCGCCAGTCGCAGCTGCTGCGGCAGCGTCCCGGTGATATCTTGTTTGATGCACTCCTCCGAGAAAGATACACCCGGAAAACGTATCGCCTCTATGGTTGCGTTGGGCAGCCACTTCTGGGGGTTCTTCCCAAAAAGGAGCGATGCTGCATAGGTAGGCGCCCACTTCTTCCCCTCCCTATTCAAACAGCCGCGCCGGGTCAGTACCTCGCGCCAGTCCGCCTCCCCCGGTAAATTCAGCTGCCTCTTGTAAACTTCTATCTGCTCTTCGTCCAAATCCTCCAGGCTGGCGTCCGTCGGCACCCGCCCCTCTAACTGCTCCACCTCCCTGGATGCAAGCAGCTTGCTTAGTTGCCGGGCGGAGAAAGGCTCGTTGTATCGCCCGGCCCGCCCCAGATAGCGTCCCCCCAGGTTGTAAACCTGCGGCAGGCCCGCCGGCACCGACACCACGAGGACCTCTTCCCCTCCTACCCGATGGATCGCCGGTACAGGCAGCACCAATATCGGCTCTACCATGAATGCCGCCTGGAAAACCTTATCGATACATTCCTCGACATCTTTTACCCCCTTTACTTTTCCTGCCCGTGGGGCAACGCCCAAAATAACGCGGCCCCCCTCCGTGTTCCCCATCGCGGCCAGGGTCCCCGCCAGATCGGATACACTCACAGATTCAGGATACCAATGAAGATCGGCCCCCATTCCCTGTGCGATCAAAGAGAGGATGTTTTCCCGTGCCGCCGCTCGAGGAGTCATACATCCATTATGGCACGAAAAATATTGAGTAGCAAACGGTATGAGATTGGAAATTAGGTTGTGTATTTCATATTACATATGGGAAATTACGGAATACGCAATACGCAACACGCAATCTTTTTCTACGCCCCCGGCTGCACCGATGGTTTCGATTCTTCCGCTGGTTTTTTGCTTGCCGTTGCCGTCTTCTGCTTCGCTGTTCGTTTCTTGGCAGGAAGTAAAGCGACCTTGAGAACCTCATCCATATGTTCCACAGGCACGATCTCCAGGTCCGACAAAGCCTTCTTAGGCACGTCCACCAGGTCCTTCTCATTCTTCTTTGGCAGGATGATGGTTTTCAGCCCCGCGCGATGCGCAGCCAGCACCTTGATTCGCACGCCCCCCACCGGCAGCACCCGTCCCCGCAGGGTGATCTCTCCCGTCATCCCCACCTCTTTCCTCACCAACCGTCCCGTAAAGGCAGAGATGATCGCCGTGGCAATCGTGATCCCCGCGCTCGGCCCATCTTTGGGGATAGCGCCTTCCGGAACGTGCACGTGGACGTCGATGTCTTCGAACCGCTCCAGTTTGACCGACAGCTCCTTCGCCCGGGATTTAAGGTAAGACATAGCTGCCTGGGCAGATTCCTGCATCACCTCGCCGATCTGCCCCGTAATCTGCAAATTCCCCTTGCCGTTCACCAGCAGGACTTCGACGGGCATAATGTCTCCGCCGGCTGAGGTCCAGGCGATGCTCGTGGCGACCCCCACTTCATCCTCCTCCTCGGCTTCTGTGTTCAAGAACTGCGGCGGTCCCAGATATTTTTCAATCGTTCCCGCACTGATCCGGCCGGGGTATTTCTTCCCCTCTGCTTTCTGGCGGGCGACCTTTCGGCAAGCGCGCCCGATCTCACGCTCGGCGTTCCTCACACCCGCCTCATAGGTATATTCCCGTATGATCCGCTGGAGTGCCGCATCGCTGAATTGAATCTCGTCTTCCTCCAGGCCAGCTTCCTCCACCTGCCGCCCGATCAAAAACTGGCGGGCGATCTCCATCTTTTCTTCCTCGATATATCCTGGGAACTCGATCACTTCCATACGGTCGAGCAGCGCCCAGGGGATCGTATCTTTCGAATTGGCCGTGGTGATGAAAAAGACCTTGGAGAGATCGTAGGGGATCTCCAGGTAATGGTCTGAGAACTCGTGGTTTATCTCCGGATCCAATACCTCCAGCAGGGCCGCCGCCGGGTCGCCGCGGTACCCCACGCCAAGCTTATCGATCTCATCGAGAATAAAGAGGGGGTTGATCTTCCCCGCTCGTTTCATCGTCTGTATGATCCGCCCAGGCAGAGCGCCGATGTAAGTCCGCCGGTGGCCGCGCATCTCCGCCTCATCGCGCACCCCACCCAACGACAAACGAACGAACTCACGCCCCATCGCTTCGGCGATCGACCGCCCCAGCGTGGTCTTTCCGGTTCCGGGCGGGCCGACGAAACATAAGATCGGCTGCCGGGAGCGTTTCGGCTGCAAACTCTTCACGGCGATAAATTCGAGGATCCGGTCTTTGGCTTTCTCCAGACCGTAATGGTTCTTATCGAGGACCTCCGCCGCGTGGTTCACGTCAAGGTTGTCCTTCGTGGTTGCCTTCCAGGGGAGGTCGAGGATCCAGTCGATGTAGGTGCGGATGACGCCAACCTCAGGGGACATGGGCGGCATCTGGTGGAGACGGTCGAATTCCTTCATAGCTGCCGTTTCGGCTTCTTTCGGCAGCTTGGCGGCCTTGATGTGGGCCCGCAGCTCGTGCAGTTCCTTCGACCAGGGATCCCCCTCGCCGAGTTCCCGTTGGATCACCCGTATCTGTTCGCGCAGGTAGTTCTCGCGCTGGCCGCGATCGACCTCGTCCTGCACTTTGGCCTGGAGTTCCTCTTCGATCTCCAACACACCCAGCTCGTTCCGCATCAGCTCGGTCACGTGTTTGAGCCGTTTCGCCGGGTCGAGTGTCACCAATAAGGCGTGGCGGTCTTCCAAATGTACCGAAAAAGAATTCGCCACCATATCCGCCAGCCACCCCGGTTCTTCGATGTCCATCAGATATTCCAGCGCTTCCCCTGGGATCATACCGCTCATATCTGCGTAGCGCTCGAAAAGGCGCATCAGGTTGCGCATTAAGGCAGATTCTTCCGCCGTAGGTCTGGTGTTCTCTTCGATCACTCGCCCACGGACGTACAAGACTGGCCCATCGGTGATAAAATCCACGATTTCCACCCGCTGCCGTCCCTGTACCATGACCATATTCTCTACGGATTCGGTCGAGAACACATCGCTGACCGCAGCCGTCACCCCAATCGGCATAAAATCGCGGATGCGGAGATGTTGTCGTTTCGGATCGCGCTGTGGGATGGCAATCATCATCTGGTGATTGGCCTGGGCTTCCTCGATTGCCATCAAACTCGATGCCCGGCCTACCGGGAGGGGGATGACCATGTGGGGAAATACAATCACCTCCCTTAAAGGGATCACTGGTAATTCAACCAAATCATCTTCATCTGGAAGAACGTCGGGGATATTCTCAAGTTCTTCGGCGCGTTGATGCAAGCTTTCCGAATCCAATTCCCCCTCCACTTCTGAATACCAGTCTTGATCCGTCATGTCGACTCCAGTCTCATTATGGGCTTATTATACACATCTTCACATAAATGTGGAGTGAAGTAAAGCACAATTTCGTAAGTCGCATTGAGAAAAATGCTTCCTCCCACCCCATTTATAATTAGAGTTTATTTATCCATTTATACCCATTTCGAAACTTTAAGCTTTGATTATCTTGCCACGAGCCTTTTTGTACGTTATCATTGGTATTGAGAAATATCAACCTTCATTTACTCTAAATTATAAGGAGAAGAAATGAAATCCAAATCACTATTAGTTATTCTCTCGTTTCTCGTTGTTGCACTGCTCTTAGGCGGATGCGGCACAGCGGCCGAAGAACCCGCCGCTGCAGAGATCGGAACCGCAGAGCGACCAATCAAAGTATTGTTCGTCCCCTCGGTTGACGTTGACTTCATCATCGACAACGCCGATATCGTGACCCAGGCATTCGCAGATGCCACCGGCTTGGTGTTTGAAGGCAGCGTGCCGACTTCCTATGCCGCCACCATCGAGGAAATCTGCGCCTCCCCCGAAGACACCATCGCCTTCCTCCCCGCCCTGGCTTACACCTTAGCTTCGGACTACTGTGGTGTCGAGCCCGGTATTGCCGCCGCTCGCGATGGCCGCGCCGTTTACTGGTCGGCCTTCATCGTACAGCGCGACAGCGAATTTGAGACCCTGGAAGACCTTGAAGGAGCCTCTTGGGGATTCCCATACCCAGGTTCGTCTTCCGGTTATCTGTTCCCTTCAGCCACCCTCACAAAGGCTGGCGTAACGCCTGGTGAACAGGTCGAAACCGGCGGTCACTCCAATACCGTCTTGGCTGTTGCCAACGGCTCCGTCGATTTTGGCACCGTTTACTTCTCTCCTCCTCAATATCCCACCAGTGAAAAACGCTGGGAGGTTGGGGATGAGATCGATGTCGCCGATGATTTAGTCGAATCCTGCGCCGTGAACGCTGATGGCGATCTGGCCTGCGGCGATGACTTCATCGTCAACGACGCCCGTGCCTCCGCCACCGACGACTTCCCCAATATCGTCCAGCTCGTCCGCGTCCTGGCTCTCACCGATGATATCCCCAACGATACGCTTTCATTTGGGCCTGATTTCCCAGATGACCTGAAGCAAACCGTTATGGATGGAGTAATCTCCTACGTCGGAACCGATGCCTGCTACGAGACTTTGTGCGCTGAGAAGTTCTATGAGTGGGACGAAGCCGCACCCATTGGCGATGAGTCCTTCGACCTCGTCCGAGTCATCAGAGACGAACAGGGAATCACCATCGAAACCATCGACGAAGAAGAATAATCGCTAGTCGACCAAAGTTCATGCCCCGGGAGAAATCCTGGGGCATGATTCTAATTACTCAGTACGTTTACATTCGTTATTCCATATCGATATTTACATTCGCAGGGATAATCATGCTAGAAGTCAAACACCTTACGAAAATATATGAGGGGGACGTAAAGGCATTGGACGACGTCAGCTTTACAGTCAATCAGGGTGAGTTTTTGGCCGTTATCGGATTGAGTGGTTCAGGGAAGTCGACCTTGCTCCGCTGTATAAACCGGTTAATCGAACCGACCGAAGGGCAGATCATCTGGAATGGGGAAGATATCACAGCCGCCAGTAAGGAAGAAATGCTTCTCATCCGCAGGAAAATGGGGATGGTTTTCCAGCATTTCAATTTGGTCTCGCGGTCAAAAGTGATCACCAACGTACTCGCGGGGAGATTGGGGTACGTAAATCCTGCTATGAGCCTGATTAGCAAGTTTCCAGATGATGATGTCAAGATGGCGCTCGACCAACTCGATCGCGTTGGGATCAAAAACCAGGCCTACAAACGAGCCGATGAGTTGAGCGGTGGGCAGCAGCAGCGTGTCGGAATTGCCCGGGCCATGATGCAGGAGCCCAAAATGATGCTCGCCGATGAACCTGTCGCCAGCCTCGACCCGGTTCTGGCTCATTCCATCATGCAGTACCTTGAAAAAATTAACCAGGAAGATGGGGTCATGATCCTGTGTAGTTTACACTTCTTGGATCTCGTGCACCGTTATGCTGACAGAGCCATCGCACTCAATGAAGGCAAACTCATGTTCGATGGACATCCGGACGCCATTGACGATGAGAAATTCAAAGATATCTATGGCAAAGAAGCTGAAAGAATCGGGTGAGATATGGATACAAAAAAGCCTCTTGTTAAATCAATTATAACTGCTTTAATTATCATAATAGCCGTAGTTGTTTATGCTTACGGGCTTACCGTGACAGACGTAGACTTTCAAACGACCCGTGAAGAACAACGCTTGTTCCAGCTCAAACGTATCATTCGCGCCTTGGCCCACCCCCACGTCATCGATCACGATCAAGAACAGCTCCTCCTTGAAACGCCCGTCTATCTTCTGTGTCCCGATCCAGCGCCGGAACTGGTCGTTCCGGATACAGCCTTACCTTACATAGAGATCGATACTCAATGTGCAGGGCCGGAGGAAATCATCGAGGTGAGCGGGCACAACATTTGGCCTGAGTCAAAAGGTACCATCATATTCGTTGCCGTTCCGAGCGGAGCCAAACTCGGTTTAAAAGTGTTTACGACCGACAAAGAAGGCAATTTCGTTACGGAAGTCGAGCTTCCTGTTAGGGCCCCGGTTGAAGAAGCCCAAATCATTCGGGCCGAGCTTACCCGGAACGTTGGATCCCCCTACCTCTCAGACACGGCTATATCCACCTGGGATAAAATCCTGGAGACGGTCTTTCTGGCCCTCATTGCCACAACCTTCGGTACCCTTCTGGCCATCCCGGTGAGTTTCTTTGCAGCTCGAAACCTCATGGCCGAGGAAAAAAGTCCTCTTTCTACCACTGCCCTATCCTTGATTTGCTGGCCTTTGGGTCTGGCTGTCGGTATCGTTATCTGGCGGGGGATATCATATCTCGTCGAACCGCTTTCCATATATGAAGGATTGGCGATTGCTGGCCTTTTGGTCACACCGGTTCTGGTTTGGCTGCTCCTCCGATGGGCGCTGTCAAAAACCGACCCGGAAGAAACGTCAACATTAGGAATAAAAATATTCCGGTGGATCGCCATACTGCTCGCAATCCTCCTCACCATTATCTTTTTTGTTTCCTTCCAAAATACAGCCCTCCTCCTTGGCAGTTATTTGAAACCCAGACTGGGCTCGTTCTCATTCTTGGGGAACTTCATTTACCAGGTTGGTGACCTGACCCAAATCTTGGTCCCACTGGTCATCGCCTTGGGCACCAGTGCGGTTTTTGGCAGTCTTGGCGGCAGGGCTGGCGCAAAAATTGCTGATAAGATGTCTCCAGCCGCCGGTAAGTTACTCAATTTTCCTCTCGCTGCCATTGCTGGCGCAGAACTTTTCGCCATCCTTGGGGCAGGGATCGACTGGCTCTACCAATTTGAGAACCTGACTCTTACGCTGTGGATACCGGCAGGGGTTGGGGCAGTCTTGGGCCTGGTCGCAGCTTCATTGGTCGACTCCACAACCCCCTTACCTAGCGGTATGGTCATATACTATGTCATCAGAACGATTCTCAACGGGATCCGTTCCGTAGAGCCCTTGATCATGGTTATCGTTTTCGTCGTTTGGGTAGGGATTGGGCCTTTTGCTGGTGCCCTTGCCTTGGGCCTTCACACCATTGCAGCCTTGGCAAAACTCTTCTCCGAGCAGGTAGAAAGTATCCTGCCCGGCCCGCTCGAGGCCATTCGGGCCACCGGTGCAAACCGCTTGCAGACCATCGTCTACGCGGTTGTCCCCCAGATCGTCCCCCCCTACATCTCCTTTACCATGTACCGCTGGGATATCAATGTGCGTATGTCTACCATCATTGGTTGGGCCGGCGGTGGCGGTATCGGCTTCTTGCTTTCACAGAACATCCGTCTGCTTAATTATCGAGATGCCAGCGTACAGATGATAGCTATTGCCGTCGTCGTCGCCTCCATGGACTACATCAGCTCCACCTTGCGCGAACGATTTGTCTAACCGGATAGAAATACACTGAGAGTCCCTTGGCAAATGCCGCCGGTCGGATAGCGAACACTCAAACCTGACAGGTCGTGCGATCTTTGGATCGGAAACCTGTCAGGTTTTTTATCACCCCTTTTTCAAACATAACACCCAATCCGACCAATCGAGTGGAGAATCCAGATATTGACAACCTGTAGCACCTAAAAGGTCTCGCATTCAACCTATCCCGAACTGTGGAGAATGGGGAAAAGCTACTGTTGCGTCAAGAATCAAACTTTAATCACCCTTTATGTCCACAAACTCCATGCCCCCATTCTCCGAACGCGTGCCGAAGGCAAACACGTAAACACCTGTAACAACCTGTAAAAATCTCAAACCCCTCCCGTACCCTACCTGTAAACACCTGTAAGACCTGTAAAATATACCCCCCTTAAAAACGCTTACAGGTTTACACATCTACCCGTGGAGAACGAGACTAGCCCCGGTTATTTCCCTGAAGCCTGAACTCGTTCTCCCGAATCCAAGATAAAATCTTGGATCATCCTCTATGATAAAATTGCCCAATGTTTAAACGCATCATCCGTTTCCTGTTCAAAGCCGCAATGATATTTCTCATCCTGATTGCAGCCGTTTTATTGCTCCCCCGTCTGGTTACATCTGTCTTCGCCTCTTCCCGTTTGACCACCGTTGATGAAGTCGAGATGACTGAAACCGCCCTTGTGTTCGGCGCTGAAGTAAAGGATAATGGGATACCCAGCCCAGCGCTGCGAGACCGGGTCTTGGCTGCTGCCGACCTCTACAATGCCGGGAAAGTGAAAACCCTGGTGATGAGTGGGGAAGACCCCGAACCAAGCGCAATGCAAACCTTGGCCGTGCAGGAAGGTGTCCCGATTGAGGCGATTATCTTAGACGAAGGCGGCTTACGCACTTATGATACCTGCTATAGAGCCATTAACGTATACGGGTATGAAGATTCCATTGTGGTCACCCAGGATTTTCACCTGCCCCGGGCTTTATACCTGTGCCATTTCATGGGGATCGATGTCCAGGGCGTCCCTGCCCGAGAAGGCCATTATTGGCGGGGTTCGACTATATTTTGGAACTTCAGGGAAAGCTTGGCAACGCTGCTCGCATTATGGCAGATCCACATTACCAAACCCCTGCCAGAGATACCGGATTAAGAAATGTTCAAGAAGGAGGCCCAATGATCACCAGAGAACGGGCATTAGAGATAGTGAGAGAATTCATCGAAAATGAAAACCTGGTCAAACATATGCTGGCGGTCGAGGCAGCGATGCGATTCTACGCCAGAGAGTTTGGGGAAGACGAAGAACAGTGGGGAATTACCGCCCTGTTGCACGATTTCGATTGGGAGATTCACCCCGACATGGAAACACATCCCATGGAAGGCGCTCCCCTGCTGCGAGAACGCGGCGTGTCCGAAGAGACCATTCAGGACATCCTCAGCCACGCGGATCACACCGGGGTACCAAGAGATACCAAAATACGAAAAGCTCTGCATGCCTGCGATGAAATCACCGGCCTCATCACAGCTGTGGCTCTGGTGCGCCCTTCCAAATCCATCCTTGACGTGACGGTCAAGTCGGTGAAGAAGAAGTGGAAGAACCTGCATTTTGCCGCCGGTGCGAACCGGGAAGAGATGGAGAAAGCCTTTATAGATTTCGGCGTGGAACAATGGGAGCACGTTGGGAACGTACTCAAGGCCATGCAGGGGATTGCAGGGGAGTTGGGGTTGGAGGGGATTGAGGGAGAGTAGTCTCTCAAGAATGCTTTATACTAAACTTATACCTTCCTTTGTGGCAAAGAACTTGCTATATATATCAAATGGTTGACGACTTACTGACAATCACAATCTCAGGTATAACATTTATATTAGATCAATTTACCGGAGAAGAGTATGACACTACAGGGTAAAGGATTTTACATCTGGAAAGTGCCGTATACCGAGGGGGGAGACAGTCAGGCTATTTTAGACCTGTGCAAGAGTGCCGGTCTCAGCCACGTGTTGATCAAGGTCGCCGAAGCAGACCAGACCTATAACTACGATAAAGAACGCCATATCGATCTGGTGGCCCCACTGGCACAAGTACTAAAAAGTGAAGGGATTGAAGTATGGGGATGGCAATATATCTACGGCGACAACCCACTCGGTGAAGCCCGTAAAGCCATCCAGCGTGTTCAGGAACTGGGTCTAGACGGTTTTGTCGTCAACGCAGAAAAGGAATTCAAAGAAAACGGTAAAGAGGTAGCAGCCCGGAAATATATGACCGAGTTAAGAAACGCCTTGCCCAACACGACGATCGCCTTAAGCTCCTTTCGTTTCCCTTCTTATCACCCACTCTTCCCCTGGAAAGATTTCCTGGAATACGTCGACATCAACATCCCCCAAGTTTATTGGGAAGGCGCCCATAATCCCGGCACCCAACTCACCAAATGTGTGCGAGAATTCCAGAACTACGACCCCTTCCGCCCTCTCATCGTCACCGGTGCGGCATACACCGCCGAAAACTGGCGGCCAACTCCTGAAGATGCACTCGTTTTCCTTCAAACCGTCAAGGAACTCGATCTCCCGGCGGTGAATTTTTGGAGCTGGCAGCACTGCCGCGCCTACCTGCCCTCTGTGTGGGATCAAATCAGCGAGTTCCCCTGGGCCGCTCTCCCAGAAGAAAAGGACATTACCGAGAAATACATCGAAGCCCTCAATTCGCACGATCCACTCAACGTGGTCTTGTTGTATACACTCATCGGGGCGCACGTGGATGTACAAAGCGCCATCCAGGGGCCGGAGAAACTCCTTGCCTGGTACCACAACTTTCTTAACAATGTCCTGCCAGACGCAACTTTCGAACTCACCGCTACTGCTGGTACGGGGAACTCCCGCCATATGACCTGGACGGCAACTTCTTCCACAGGCAAAGTCTTGAACGGCAACGATACCATGGGACTCATAGATGGGAAAATCTCTTACCATTACACCTTCTATACAGTAACATCCCCGTAACAAAACATGGGGGTTTCTTGTATTAATTAAGAGAAACAAAATGAGAAGAACAAAATTATTACTCTCCCTATTCGTTTTGATATTCACTCTCTTCATATCGTGCAAGCAGTCCTCACCCACACAAGAAGTCCCGCATGAGGGACGTTGGGGGATATACGGGCTTGACCTGGAAAGCGAAGAGGTCCAACTCATCTACAGCTCGGAAGCCTTCCTATCTGTCTTGCGACTCAACCCCAGCGGCGATAGATTTGTTTTCTCGATGAAGGTCGGCGGTGAAGAACAGAGCAACGAAGAGATTTTCACCCTGGATGTTGATGGGCAGAACCTCAATCAAGTGACCGAGAATGATTACTGGGACCTGTTCCCGGCCTGGAGCCCGGACGGATCGCGGCTGGCTTTTCTCAGCTGGCGGGAAAACGACCTCGATATTTACGAAATCGACGTCAGCGGAGAGAATGAAGCTTTTATCTACGATTCAGGTGACCACGACGCGGACATCGACTGGAACCTGGATACCATTGTCTTTACCAGCGAGCACCGCATCTGGCAGATGTCTCCCGATGGGACGAACGTGCGGCAAATCACGGAGCCGCCGAGAGCCGGGGAATGGGAGACTGCCAACCTGCCCTACGGCGACTACGACCCGCATCTCAACCCCGACAACTCACGGATCGTCTTCGAGCGGATGGTGGATGCCACAACCACGCACGGCAGTTACGACATCTTCACCATCAACGTCAATGGGACGGGGGAAACCCGCTTGACAAACAGCGGGTATTCGCAGGGTTTACCCATCTGGTCGAATTCAGGGGCAACTATCGTTTACATCGTGGCGGCTATCGATGGCGAGGGGCAATACGACATCTATTTGATGAATTCGGATGGGACGAACAACAGGAATGTGACACCCGTTTATTTTCCCCCAGCGTTCTTATGCCATTCTGCCGTGATCTCGCCGGATGACGATGTGATTTATTTCATCGGGGAGTGGTACCAGTAACATAACTTTGTGAAGCCTTTACCCTAGCCATAAAGCCCTATTATGCAGCACACATACAAAAAAATATTCACCGGAAGGATTATATTTTGGTAATCCAGGTATCAAGTCTGGTAAGAGGGCTCCTTTTCGACAAGCAATTGCTCGGAACAATATTCATTCTCGACAAATACTTCGCTGCGTGCAGAATGACGATTCAGACCAGAGGTCTGAATTTGGCGATTGAGATACATATGGCGGTTAAGGAATCCTTTGCTCAGAATAACATACGTAAAACCTCCTGATGTATGGATCAGGAGGTTTTTTATTTCGAGTAATGAAGCAAGCAATCAGGTCTTTTTCTTGGGCCTGGATGATTTCCGCTTGGGGGTCGATTTACGCGTGGGGGTTTTCTTGGTGGTTGTTTTCGAGGTCGTCTTCTTTTTCGCTGTGGTTTTCTTCGATGATGTTTTTTTCTTTGTTTTCGTTTTAGCTGACGGTTTTTCCCCGCCCATGTCCATCGACATTTGGGATGTTTTCTGTTTAGGCTGGGCCTCCTTCTTTGGAGTCTTTGACTTTGGAGGTGTAATTACAGGCGCTTCCCAGGGAACGGTAAGTGCCACAACCCTATCCCCCTCCTTGAGATCAACAACAGGCCGCCCATTCGACGGGCGAGTCCGGACTGGCGCGTCGTCGAGGCGAACGCGTTTAGCAGCCAGCTTCGCCAAATGGATAGCGACTTCCCGGTTCGGTTTGTCAACGGCCAATCCGATCAGTTTGATATCACCGGCCAATTTCCAGGCAGTGACTCCCAGACCGTAGCGTCCCTGGACGGGGAATTGATCCATACGAACACGTTTGGCAATTCCATCAGAAGCGAGCAAAAAAGCCTCACGTTTTTTATCGACGACCTGCATACCAACCACTTCATCTTTCAACTTGAGTTTGATGCCATTCACACCGGTGGCAAGTAAACCCGTCGGCCGGACGTCTTCCTCGGAGAAACGAATGGCCATACCGCCAGCGGTAAGCAGTAAAATCTCATCACTCCCAGCCGTCACGCCGACCCAGCCAATAGAATCACCCGGTTTGGTCTTGGCGACCTGGAACTTCTGGGCGGTCGGTCCTGGCAACTCTTCCAAGACACTTTTCTTGACCATCCCACCCCTGGAGATGGAGAATAAATAATATCCTCGAGCGATCTCTTTTTTGGGGGGCAGGCTGAATATGAGAGCCATTTCATCTCTATCGGTCAGCGGACAGATTGTGGTATAAGGTACGCCCTCATCGGCGCTTTCCGCTTCCGGCAGGGAGTGCAGGGCAATCGCGGCGGCTTTGCCGTTCTGGGCAACGAGGTAAAGGGTATCGCGTGTATTTGCCTTCAAGACCAACTTGGGCGCCGCCCTGCCCCACAAACGAGGTTCTTTGCCTTCAAGGGTGCGGGATATCAAACCGTCCTGGTCGACAACCACCCAGGCAGGCCGGTCTGGTGCGAAATCCCTGGCGGTGAGGACCGTCTTCGTGGTCGTGCCTTCTTCAAGGGCTACGATCTGCGTACGGCGGCGATCCCCGTAATTCTCTTTTACAGCGGTCAATTCATCTGCCACGACTCTGCGCATCTTCTTTGGCGACTTGAGGAGCCCTTCAAGCTCTTTGATCTTCTGCAATAATTCCTTGTATTCGTTTTCAATCTTCTTGCGTTCCAAGGCGGCGAGACGACGCAGGGGCATATCGAGGATGGCATCTGCCTGGACTTCGCTGAGTTTGTATTTACTCATCAAGCGAGTCCTGGCAGTCTCCACATCGGGGGCGCGCCTAATGAGGGCAACAACTTCGTCCATGTTCTGTAGGGCTATACGCAATCCTTCAAGGATATGGGCGCGCTGCCGGGCACGTTCGAGTTCAAATTCACTCCGGCGCTTGACAATCTCGAGACGATGTTCGATGTAAACCTGCAAAGCCTGTTTGAGACCCAGCGTACGCGGCTCCCCGTCCACAAGGGCCAGCAAATTGATGCTGAAGGTGTTCTGCATGGGAGTGCGTTTATAGAGCTTTGCCAACACTTTCTTGGTATCGGCGTTCTTGGTCAGCTCGATTACAATACGCATACCCTGGCGATCACTCTCATCCCGCAGGTCGGAAATCCCATCAAGGACGCCGTCCCTAGCAAGCTTGGCGATGCGTTCGATGAGGGAGGCTTTATTGATCATGTAAGGGAGTTCGGTGACGATGATACGTTCACGCCCACGCCCCATATCTTCAACATGGGCACGCGCTTGAACGGTGATGCGCCCACGTCCAGAACCATATGCGCTCGCCAATCCGTCTCCAGATGAACTCCCCAAGATAACACCACCTGTGGGGAAATCAGGGCCTTGAATGAACTGCATCAAGTCTTCTATATTAATGTCCTCTACCTTGGCCCAATTCTCAAGCATATAGATAATGGCATCGATAACTTCATTCAGATTGTGCGGCGGAATGCTGGTCGCCATCCCGACGGCAATCCCAGTGGCGCCATTGACAATCATATTGGGCACGGCAGAGGGTAAAACGGTGGGTTCATCCAAGGTGGCATCGAAGTTAGGAGAAAAATCGACAGTACCCTTGTGGATATCCGCCATCATATCTACGGCGAGATTATGGAGGCGCGCTTCGGTATAACGCATGGCTGCGGGCGGGTCTCCATCGAGGCTGCCGAAATTCCCCTGGCCATCGACGAGGGTATAGCGCATGGAGAACTCCTGGACCATACGCGCCATGGCGTCGTAGACGGCGGTATCGCTGTGGGGGTGATATTTGCCCAAGACTTCCCCGACCACACGGGCGGATTTCTTGTAACTTGAATTGGGACGCAAGCCCATGTCGTACATGGCGTAGAGGATGCGGCGATGAACCGGTTTAAGCCCGTCCCTGGCATCCGGCAGGGCGCGGGACACAATCACGCTCATGGCGTAATCCAAGTAGGCCTGCTGCATCTCCTGGTCAATGTCTATTTTACGTACCAAGCCTATTTCCATAAAAAGATACTCCTATCTATTTTATAAGAACATTTGTTCTTTCTATAATCTTAAGCGCAAACGTCATCCTCGTCAAGATAATGAACCTTACATCCTAAATAATAAACCAAATTTTCATACGTCCAATATAGATATTTGTACCAGGGCAACCTTATCGATTCAAACTTAATTTTCTGGTGACCATCTTGGTTTCTATTATCTTATTAAACCAAACCTCCCGCAGAAATGTATAACTGCGGGAGGGGTGATTTTTCTGACTATCGAAAGATTCAATCCGCGGCAGGCTCGGCAGCGGCATCGATTTCAGCGGCTGTATCCACCGCCGCGCCCACTTCTAGTTCTTCAACAGGCGGTTCTTCACCATTACCACCAGCTTCAAGGGCTTCTTCGGCCTCAACACGAGCCAAGGCTTCCATGTGGACGTCATAGCCTGTTCCGGCGGGGATGAGTTTGCCGAGGATGACATTCTCTTTCAAGCCAAAGAGCGGGTCGACACGCCCTCCAATGGCAGCACCAGCCAAGACTTTTATGGTGTGTTGGAAAGAAGCCGCAGAGAGGAAGGATTCTGTGTTTAGAGAGGCTTTCGTGATCCCTAAAAGGTCATCGGTATAGCGAGCGGGATGTTTGCCCTGTTCCAATAATTGTTCGTTCAATTCACGGATATCGAGGCGATCCACGTAATCACCCGGCAAGAGGTTGGTATCCCCTGCGCTGGTGACGACAACTTTAGACATCATCTTGCGAATGATAATCTCGAAGTGTTTATCATGGATATTTTGCCCCTGCGAGCGGTAGACTTCCTGCACTTCAGAAAGGAGGTACACCTGGCAGGCTTCACGGCCCTGGATGCGGAGGATCGAATGAGGATTCAATGAACCTTCGGTAAGCGCCTGTCCCGGTTCCACATCGTCGCCTGTTGAGATAATCAAGCGGGTGTTGGACGGTACTTCATACTCCTCTTCCTGACGCACTTCATAAGAGACAATAATCTTGCTTTTCCCTTCCAAGCGCACTTTGCCATCGTGCTCTGAAAGAAGGGTATCTTCGCCCTTGGTGGCGAGGACATCGCCCTCTTTTACCTTATCTTTATCTTTGACTTCTGCTTTCCAGCCGCGAGCGAGCTTGTGTTCATTCTCAGCCATTTCACTGTAAGAAACACGAACGACGCGCAAATCGGTATAGCGATCAGACTGATCCACCTCTGCCCGTCCGGCGATCTCGGAAACGACGGCTTCACCCTTCGGCGCCTTTCGAGCTTCGAAAAGCTCTTCTACGCGGGGGAGACCCGTGGTGATATCGGTACCGGCGGCGACACCTCCCGTGTGGAAGGTCCGCAAGGTCAATTGAGTACCCGGCTCACCAATGGATTGGGCAGCAACAATACCCACCGCCGCACCGGTCTCTACCAGCCGACCACGCCCTAAATCCAAGCCGTAACACTTTACACAAACACCTCGCTTGCTGCGGCAGGTCAGTGGGGAACGGACGAAGACTTCTTCGACGCCCGCAGTTACGATCTTACGCACCTGGTCGTTTTCAATCAACTGATTGCGATCTAGCAAGACTTCTCCCGTTTCCGGGTGAACGACCCGGGCGGCAGCGACACGACCGTAAATTCGGGTGCCCAAGGATTGATCGGCAACCTCATCTGTTGTCCGGATCCAAATTCCTTCTTCGGTTTCGCAGTCTTCCTCGATCGTGATGACATCCTGGGCCACATCCACGAGTCGGCGGGTCAGGTAGCCGGCATCAGCAGTTCGGAGGGCAGTATCAGCGAGACCCTTACGAGAGCCGTGGGTGGAAATGAAGTATTCCAGGGTGGTGAGACCTTCGCGGAAGTTGGAGCGGATGGGGAGCGGGATAATGCGTCCGGAAGGATCAGCCATCATCCCGCGCATTCCAGCCAACTGGGAAATGGTGCTGAAGCCTCCCTTTCCGGCGCCAGAATTTGCCTGGATGGCGAGATTCCCCATAGGATCCATCGTATTCCGTACTGCATCGGCGATATCGTCGGTAGCTTTCTGCCAAATCTCAATAACACGATCGTTCTGCTCTTGTTCGGTGAGCAATCCCCGATGGAAATCGTTCTCGACAGCTTGTTCGGTTTCCATCGCTTGAGAAATGATATCTTGTTTCTCGGCGGGGATGGTGATGTCAGATACGGCTACGGTGACACCAGAGCGGGTTGCGTAGGAAAAGCCAATCGCTTTGATCTCGTCGGCCACTTTCGTGGTGGTTTCTTCATCAGTGATCTCCAGAATCTCACCAATGAGGTCTTTCACTTCGCCCTTATCCAAGGTATAGTTGACAAATTGGACTTCGGGGGCAATGACCAAATTGAAAAGCACGCGCCCAACGGTGGTTTCGATAAGCCGATCCTCCGGTTCGTCCAAGCGGTTGTTGTCTTCGTCATACCAGGTAGTTACATTTACTTTAATCCGGGTATGAACCCTCACCTGATCGAGCTGATAAGCCATTTTTACTTCTTGCATGTCGGAAAAAACTCGCCCATGCCCTTTGAACTTACGCTCGAATTCCATGGTCAAGTAATAGACACCCAAGACCATATCTTTAGAGGGACCGATAATCGGCTCACCATCCGCCGGCTTAAGCAGGTTCTTCGAGGAGAGCATCAACTCTCGAGCTTCCATGACCGACTTCTGTGAGAGAGGCACATGGACAGCCATCTGATCACCATCGAAGTCGGCATTGAAAGCCGTGGTGACAAGGGGATGCAACTGGATAGCGCTTCCTTCGATAAGGACAGGTTCAAACGCCTGAATACCCAAGCGGTGTAGGGTAGGCGCTCGATTGAGCAACACTGGACGCTCTTTAATCACTTCTTCTAAAACCTCCCAAACCTCAGGGCGGTTGCGTTCGATGAAGCGACGGGCACCTTTAACGTTGGCGGCATAATTCTGGGTCACCAAGCGAGATATTACGAAGGGACGGTAAAGTTCTAACGCCATGGTCTTGGGCAAGCCACATTGGTAAAGTTTCAACTGCGGTCCGACGACGATGACGGAACGACCAGAGTAGTCGACGCGCTTACCGAGGAGGTTACGGCGGAAACGGCCTTTCTTCCCTTTGAGGAGATCACTCAAGGATTTGAGTTCACGACGGCCACGGCGCGAGAGCGCTTTACCCCGCTGTGAGTTATCGATCAACGAATCGACTGCTTCCTGGAGCATACGCTTTTCATTGCGGACAATCACGTCTGGCGCGCCCAACTCGAGCAGACGTTTCAAGCGGTTGTTACGGTTAATCACGCGGCGGTAGAGATCATTCAGGTCGGAAGTGGCAAACCGGCCACCGTCCAACTGCACCATCGGGCGCAGGTCAGGCGGGATGACGGGTAATATGGTCATAATCATCCATTCAGGGCGGTTCTTCGAACGGATAAAGGCTTCAACAACTTTGAGACGTTTGGTCGCTTTGCGGCGCTTCTGTTTACTGCGCGAGGTACGAACTTCAATCCATAACTCTTTGGCCAATTTTTCTAAATCAAGGCGTTTGAGGATGTCGTAAAATGCTTCTGCCCCCATATCTGCCCGGAAGACCTGACCCCATCGAGAGCGCAGTTCGCGGTAGCGATGTTCACCCATGAAGGTCAGGGGTCTCAAGTCCAACAGTTCATCGCGCATACTCAGTTTTTCATTGCGAAGGGCAGTAGATTCCTCGTCGAGGTGTGCCCTGACTTCAGTAATGGCGAGATCGGATTCTGCTTTCGTACTGGCCATATTCAATTTGATATGTTCAAGTTCTCGCTGTTTACTCCCGCTACTTTCAGCTTCCAGTTTCTCCAAGGTTTCTTTGACAATATCCTGAACCACGGAAATGTGTTTGTTTCCGGCTTCTTCTCCGGCTTTCACAATCACTTTATCGACAGCGGTGAAGACCACATCTTTTCGCTGTACGGTACCCGTCTGATCTTGGAGTTTCTTTTCCAACTGCTGCCCCTCTTTAATCACAGGGTCAAGTTGGGAGGCTAATTCTTCATCATAGCGTTTTTCAATATCTGAGGCCTGCGCCTCAAGTTCTGCCAATTTTTCATCTCTAGTCATTTCAAGTTCTTCGACCTGAGATGTGAGTTTCGTGTCTATCTCCCCTTCAGTCTCAGCAATCTCCTCTTCCAAACGGAGTAAGGCTTTTTCACGCGCGTCTTCATCCACGTAAGTGACAACATATTGAGCAAAGTATAAGACGCGATCGAGGTTTCGGCGGGAGATATCTAGAAGCTGCCCTAAATAAGAAGGTACCCGGCGGGTATACCACACGTGGGCAACTGGCGCGGCGAGGCTGATGTGTCCCATACGCTCACGGCGAACCGACGAACGGGTAACTTCAACACCGCATTTATCACAGACAATCCCTTTATAACGAATATTTTTATATTTTCCACAATAGCACTGCCAGTCGCGTTGAGGGCCAAAGATAGCTTCACAAAAAAGGCCATCTTTCTCTGGGCGAAGCCGACGATAATTGATCGTCTCTGGTTTTAGTACTTCGCCGTAGGACCAACTTTTAATGGTCTCGGGTGATGCCAAACTAATTCGAAGAGATCGTAAACCCTTTGCTTCCATTCAAGAACCTCCTGATATAATCAGAGAAGTGAAGATTTCCAATGAAGTATCACCGACCCTAAATGTGCGAATAACCTGTGTATTCGTATCTTCCATAAGCAATATGTTTTCCTACCATTCTTTCTATCAAATGATCGAACAAATGTGCTATTTATAACACAAATAAAACCAAGCGAGAGAGACTACTTATCTCAAACGCTCGTTTTATAAAAATTACCAATCTTCTATTTTTCAGAAGCTTCATTATACTAATTGAGGTTAATTTTTGTCAAGATTAATTATTGAACAATCCAAAGCAGATCAAACGTTATTCACATCAGGAATCTCTTATAAATACAGTTTCAAACCATTGACGCGCGCCGAGATTCCTAGTAAACTACCGCGCTGGCTTACAGGTCGATGTGCCTTGCCGGAGTAAACGCCATTTGGTATAATCCTTTGGCTATATGAGTGTACATTTAACAAAATAGCATCAACCGCCGACGTAGCTCAGCCGGCAGAGCAATCGCCTTGTAAGCGATAGGTCATGGGTTCGAATCCCATCGTCGGCTTGCATTGTAATTGGGTGCGTTGTTCTTCTGCAGAAGAGTCAACTCACCAAGCTACAAAGGCAAACTCGGGCAGGTACCCAAGTGGCCAAAGGGAGCTGACTGTAAATCAGTTGGCGTATGCCTTCGGGGGTTCGAATCCCTCCCTGCCCATGCCCAGCGTTATGGCGCTGACCTGATGGGTTTGCTCTGCAGACTCTACGGGTAATAATATTGTCATAGAGAATTTCTAAGGAAAATTCTCTGAGCAGTTGGCTTGGCCAATTGCCCGCCCTCATAGCTCAGGCGGTAGAGCACATTCTTGGTAAGAATGAGGTCATGGGTTCAAGTCCCATTGAGGGCTCTCGCAACCGAAATAGAAATGCAAGGAGTAATAAAAATATGGGAAAAGAAAAGTTTGTACGTGATAAGCCGCACCTGAACGTGGGCACGATGGGCCACATCGACCACGGGAAGACCACGCTGACCGCAGCGATGACCAAGGTGCAGTCGTTCAAAGGCATGGCCGATTTCCGCGCCTTCGACACAATCGACAACGCCCCCGAAGAGAAAGAGCGGGGCATCACCATCAACATCGCCCACGTGGAATACCAGACCGAAAAACGGCACTATGCCCACGTGGACATGCCCGGGCACCGGGACTACATCAAGAATATGATCACCGGTGCAGCGCAGGTGGACGGCGCCATCCTCGTGGTGGCGGCAGGCGACGGGGCCATGCCCCAGACGCGCGAGCACGTGCTGCTGGCCCGCCAGGTGGAGGTGCCCAGCATTGTGGTGTACCTCAATAAGATCGACCAGATGGACGATCCTGAACTGCTGGAGCTGGTGGAGTTGGAGCTGCGCGAACTGCTCAACGAATACAACTTCCCCGGGGACGAGACCCCTATCGTGAAGGGGAGCGCCCTGGCCGCTCTGGAGAGCGACAGCACCGACCCCAACGCCCCGGAATACGAGAGCATCAACGAACTGCTGCGGGTGGTGGACGAGTACATCCCCGAACCTCCCCGCGAGATGGACAAGCCCTTCATGATGTCGATCGAAGACGTCTTCTCGATCAAAGGCCGCGGGACGGTGGTGACAGGACGTATCGAGCGCGGTGTGATCACGCTGAACGAACAGGTCGATATCGTGGGGATCAAGGACACCCGCCAGACAGTCGTGACGGGGATCGAGATGTTCCACAAGCAGCTGGAGCAGGGGCAGGCAGGCGACAACGCCGGTTTGCTGCTGCGAGGCATCGACCGGGACGAGGTGGAGCGCGGGATGGTGTTGGCGAAGCCAAAGAGTATCACCCCCCACACCAAGTTCATGGGCGAGGTGTATGTGCTGAGGAAAGACGAGGGCGGGCGTCATAAGGCTTTCTTCACGGGATACCGGCCGCAGTTCTACATCCGTACGCTTGACGTGACGGGCGAGGTGACCTTGCCGGAGGGCGTCGAGATGGTGATGCCGGGCGACAGCGTCAACCTGGAAGTGAACCTGATCACGCCGGTGGCGTTGGAGCAAGGCTCGAAGTTCGCCATCCGTGAGGGCGGCCTCACTGTCGGCGCCGGTGTTATCACCAAGATTCTGGAATAGGATTATGGCTGTCAAGCAGAAAATTCGCATTCGTCTTAAAGCGTACGACCATCGTGTACTAGATCAATCTGCAAAACGGATTGTAGAGACCGCTGAACGAACAGGCGCTCGTGTTGTTGGGCCGGTACCATTGCCAACAAAAAGAGAAAGATTTACGGTACGTCGTTCAACATTTATTGATAAGGATTCACACGAGCATTTCGAAATCCGAACGCATAATCGGTTGATTGATGTGCTGGATCCAGATTCTAAGACGATTGATATGTTGATGCGTTTGAATCTTCCAGCTGGCGTCGATATCGAAATTAAGATATAGGAAATTTACATTTGACGAAATAGGAGAAGCGCGGTACACTATCCCGCTTCTCTCACTGAGAAGAAGGCAGCGAAAGAACAGACTTAACGGGAATCAAAAAATTCCTTTAATTTCCTTAAGCTGATTGACTGCGTTGCTCATGGGATGATGCAGCCTAGCCCGGTTGACAGTCCCGAAGAAATTTAATTGTAGGAGAACAACTGACATGTTTAAAGGGCTTATCGGCAAAAAGATCGGGATGACCCAGATATTTAATGAGAATGGCGACGCGGTACCCATTACACTCATCGAAGCTGGGCCTTGTTATGTAACGCACATACGTACACCCAAGAAAGAAAATTATCAGGCCGTACAGTTGGGTTTTGGGGAAACGAAACCAAAACACCTCACAGGGGGTCAAATGGGGCATTTGAAGAATACTGATGCGCCGCCTTTACGTTTTTTACGTGAATTTAGAGCAAAAGAAGTCGACCTGGATTTAGGGGAAAAGATCACCGTTGAAGTTTTTGAACTTGGGGATGCGGTAGATGTTGTTGGCACCAGCAAGGGGAAAGGATTTGCTGGTGCAGTGAAGCGCCACGGATTTTCAGGTGGGCCTAAAACGCACGGCCAATCAGATCGGCAGCGTGCTGTTGGATCTATCGGTGCAACTTCTGGGACTTCAAAAGTCTTTAAAGGGAAGAAAATGCCTGGACGGATGGGGAATAAACGTGTAACTTCTTCCAATCTTAAGGTTGTTCTCGTGGATTCTGAGCGGAATCTCATTGGCGTAAATGGATCAGTTCCTGGCGCCAAGGGCGGGTTGGTGATGATTAAGGAGGCGCGAAAACAGTAGTTGCATTATGCAGGTGCTGAATTTGTGAGGATAATCATGAAAGTAGACATTTATACAATGCAAGGGAAAAAGATCGATGATACGGTCGAATTACCTGCTAAGATTTTTGAAGCGCCAATTAATGTTGATTTGATGCACCAAGCCTATATTCGCCAAATGGCAAATGCTCGTTTAGGCACACATAACACCAAGGGGCGAAGCGAGGTTAGTGGGGGCGGGCGGAAGCCATGGCGGCAGAAGGGAACCGGAAGGGCACGTCAAGGCTCTATCCGTTCAGCTCAATGGGTAGGTGGAGGTAAAGTCCATACACCGAAACCACGTGATTACACCAAGGACATGCCAAAGAAGATGCGTCGAGCTGCCCTTCGTTCTGCTCTTTCTGTGAAAGCAGCCGAGAAAGAGATTGTGATTGTAGATGAAGTGAAAGTAAAAGAGCCAAAAACCAGCATCATAGCCGAGGCAATTGAGAAATTAGTTGGAGATTCTTCTGCCTTGATTTTATTACCTGCAAAGGGAGAAGAGGAAGAAAAGATTATTAGATCTTCACGAAATTTACAAAAAGCTAAGATTTTACTAGCGAATTATCTCAACATCAGGGATCTATTAGGATACGATAAAGTCATCGTTCCGTTAAAATCTCTCGATGTTATTGTTGGTTATTTAGGGAAGTAGGAGCGTTAGATGAGTTCTATATATGACGTTCTCCGGAGACCGATCATTACTGAAAAGACCAGCTATCAAAACACTAAGCTGAATCAAGTGGTGTTCGAAGTTGCCGAACATGCGACAAAAGCGATGGTCAAAGAAGCTGTGGAGACGATTTTTAATGTACAGGTCGAGAAAGTAAATATCATGAATATGCCTGCAAAACAAAGTCGAAGGGGACTAAGTCGTCGTCTTTTGATCCGGCGAAAAGGATACAAAAAAGCGATTATCTCGCTTGTTCCAGGTGAATCTATAGAGATATTTGAAGGTGTTCGCTAATGGCAGTAAAAAAATATAAACCAACTACCCCCAGTCGGCGTGGAATGACTGGACATACTTTCGATGAAGTTACAAAATCGAAACCTGAGCGTTCACTGATAGTACCGAAACGAAACCGAGGAGGGCGAAATTCTCATGGGCGTATTACAGTAAGACATCACGGCGGTGGGCAAAAAAGGAAAACCCGCTTAGTAGATTTTAAGCGAAAAAAACATAATGTTCCCGCTAAAGTCGCTGCAATCGAGTATGATCCCAATCGTTCTGCTCGTTTAGCTTTACTATACTATGCTGATGGTGAAAAAAGCTATATCCTGGCCCCGCTAAATATCCGAGTAGGTGATACTTTAGTATCT
>JASFQL010000007.1:0-133620 GCA_050115475.1 Anaerolineales bacterium | reverse complement strand
GACCTCGGTTGTGAATCTGGTAGTCGGCCACCAACTGGCAGATGTCCCCATGATTCTGGCGGGCATCGATCCCTGTTTCTCCTGCAACGACCGTATGGTTAGAATTAGTGACGGCCGCTCCCAGAAAAATACCCAGACCTGGATGTGGGAATCCTTAAGACAATATGGAATCGAATACTATGATGGAATTCGTAAGTAACTTTGCCGCTTTACTATTTTTCCCTGGGGGGCTTTTTCTTCTCGCCATCGGCCTTGTCTACGAATGGGCAGATCGCAAGTTGGTGGCTCAATTGCAGAACCGCGTTGGCCCGCGCTGGTTCCAGCCTTTCGCAGATGTCGCCAAACTGCTGATTAAAGAAGAGGTGATCCCCGATGGCGTCAATTCCTGGCTGTTCATTGGCCTGCCCATCTTCGCGTTGGCAGGCGGATTGACGGCTGCGCTTTACGTCCCCTTGGTCGGCATGAGGTCGGCATATAGCTTCCCCGGAGACTTGATCGTCACCGTCTACCTCTTGAGTTTGCTCTCCCTGTGTTTGGGATTGGCCGGATCGAATACCCTGGACCGCTTTTCGTTGGTTGGGGCAACGCGCTCGCTGACGCAGCTCTTCTCCTACGAAGCCCCTTTCCTCTTGGCCTTGCTTGGCCCTGCCATCGCGGCAGGAAGCTGGCAGATTAGTGAGATCACCGCCTATACCAACGGGAAATGGCTATTATTTTCCCAACCCTTGGGCTTTTTGGTCGTGGTGATAGGGCTGATGGGCAAACTCGAATTTCCACCCTTTGATGCCCCTGAGGCAGAGACGGAGATCGTTGCAGGTGCGTTGACCGAATACAGCGGGCGCGGGTTGGCCTTGTTCCGCTTGGGGAAAGGGGTTGAATTGATCACCGGTCTGACCCTCATCGCAGCTTTCTACCTCGGCGGGGTGACCAATCCCTTGATCTTCTTTGCTAAGACCTTGGGGTTATTGCTTGTGATTGCTGTCATCCAGTCCCTACTCACCCGTTTGCGCATCGACCAGACCGTGGGCATATGGTGGCGGTATGGGCCCCTCCTCGTGATGGCCCAGTGGCTGATTATGTTTATTTCGAGGATGGTGACGACATGAAAATTGCGACCATGTTCCATGATGTATCGGTTTCGTTTTTCAAGAAACCCAGCACTGAGAAATACCCTTTCGAGAGGCGGGATGTTCCAGAACGCTTGCGGGGTATGTTGAGTTGGAGCCCGGAAAACTGCATCGGCTGTGGGTTGTGCGTAAAAGATTGCCCGGCAAGTGCTATTGAAGTCACGGTGTTGGATAAAAAGGCCAAGCGTTTTGTCGTGAGTTATCACCTGGATAGGTGCATTTTCTGCGGGCAGTGTGCTTTCATCTGCCGCCAGGGATGTCTGGACCTGGTAGCCGGCAAATGGGAGTTGGCCGCCTTAGGACGAGACCCATTTGTGGTTCATTTCGGAGAGAGTGAAGATGTCAGATGCCTCTTGGCAGAATGATTTCCAACGTGAGTTGAGAAGTCTCCTTGAAGCGTACCAGGAACCGCGTATAGCAGTGATGGGTATCGGTAGCCAGTTGTATGGAGATGATGCTGCTGGGGTCGTCCTCGCCCGTTCCTTGTTGGAGTCTGGTATCGAACATCCACGGTTGATGGTGATATCGGCTGGAATGGCGCCCGAGAATTTTACTGGCCTACTGCGTCTGTTCACACCCGATCTCGTGTTGTTGGTCGATGCTGCACAAATGGATATGGAGCCTGGCACAGTTTGTTTGCTCGATTTTCAGTCTATTCAGGGATGCAGTGCGTCCACACACACCCTACCTCTGCACATGTTCGCCATCTACCTAATCGCCGAACTTGGCTGTGAACCTGTCTTGATCGGGATTCAACCGGTTGATACCTCTATGGGATCATCTCTCTCTACCCCTGTTCAGGTTGCAATCGACACTTTGGTGATTGAATTAACAGAAAGCTTTCAGCTGTCCTACGCTCCACAACGCGAGGTGGAAAAGCTTACCAACTGTTAGTAACTATATTTGACCTATATATAGAATGATTGAGGGTTTCACCATGAGGAATTTATCTCCAAAAGAAATATCCAAAAAAGCCAAGCCTTTGTATGAAGGTCATCTTTCGGCGGATGTATTGGATGAAGTAGAGACCTTTTGTTATCGGGATCGTCCCATGCAGGAGGATCATCTTGATAAAAAAATAGCAATTGTCAATGTGGACAATTCCCCATGTGGAGATGGCAATATATGTACGGCTATACTGGATGTTTTGTTGGATTCAGCCGAGTTGCCTTCGTGTGCCGATATCATTGACTGTTCCAGGGGTGGTCTGTTGAGAGGTTTCCTCTCTCAAGATTATCGTTACGTGTGGGTGGTTGACACAGCATACATGGGTCTATCCCCGGGTGCGTGGCAGTGTTTCACACCAATGCGGGGTATTTCCTATTCAATGGATCGTCAGTCCTCTATGAGAATGCATTACGCAGATATTTCAGAAGCCATAGCCTTTGGAATTGCATTGGATATCGAGCTTCCATATATAGAAATTTATTACATCCAGCCGTTGCCTTTGGAAGGTGCGCAAGGTGTCGGAGCGCCTGTAAAAAAGGTAGCCCTTGAAGTGTGCGATTTAATATTGGATGGTCTCAAAAGGAGAATAATTGAACATGGCGAAGATTTTGGTTGTTGACGATGATCCAGACCTGGTTTACGGGATCCGTTTATGTCTGGAATCTACCGGACATCGAATTATTACGGCAAGTAATGGCGTTGAAGGCTTGCAGAAAATCAAAAACGAAAAGCCAGACCTGATTATCCTGGACGTTATGATGGAGACCTCGACGGAAGGCTTCCAGCTGGCAATTAAGGTGCGGAGTCCTGACCCCACGTCGGAATACAAGGAATTTCAAGGCATCCCCATTCTGATGCTCACATCGATTCACGACACCACGCCTGTGCGTTTTGGTCCACAAGATGACTATCTTCCCGTAGATATGTTTGTGGAGAAGCCCATCAGCCCAGATGACCTCATTGAGAAGGTGGCTGCACTCTTGAATTCTTCATAATAGGTCAGGCGAATGTTAGTCTTGCAGGATCCCATGCAAAACGTGATATGGGCTGTCCTTATCGTATTTCTTGGGATAGCAGCCTTGGCTTTTTTGTGGCTGGTCTACAGGAAGCGTTTTCGCCGAAACGAACAAAGGACCGCCCTGCTTCTTAATCTCACCAGATCGATATCCTCGACGATCCATAAAGATGAACTGCTCGATACGATAGCGCATACAATTGTGGAAGGGCTTTTAGTCAAGGGGGTGGTCATACGTATCCCCGATGAGACGACTGGTATTTTAAAGATTCGGGCTGCTTTTGGCCTCAGTCATGAATTCTGTCAGGAAAACCCCATTGAATTGGATAAGGAGGAACTGGCCAAAGAATCCCTGGCAAGGGGACCGGTGAGGATAGATGATACGAAATCAGATGAACGTATCCAGCACCGTGAATTGATCCTGGCCGAGGGGGTTAGAAGTATCTTGATCGCCCCAATGATGAATCGCGATGATCCCCTGGGTGTATTGTCGGTCTATGCTGCTAAACCCAACCACTTTTCCTCAGAGGATATTGATTTCATCGTAGATGTCACTCGCCTGGGTGCATCGATAATGGAAAGAGTAAGTACTTGCGAAGAATGTAAGTCACTCGAAGAAACTCAAATGCAGTTCATGTATTATACGACTCACGAGCTTCGTTCCCCCGTAAACAGCGCCCAGAGTTTGTTGCGTGTTCTACAAACCGATTATGTTGGTGAGCTTAATGAACAGCAGCTTGAGATAATATCAAGGGTCGAGAGGCGCCTCGATCTTCTTACCATCTTGATAGATGACATGTTGGAGCTCGCAGCCAGTTGCTCCATTGACCTCAATAAGCCGCTTGAACGAGTGCCGTTGCTCCCCACGCTTGAGAAAATCATCGACTGCTACCAGCAGGAAGCAGCGGCGAAACAGATCGATGTCGCTTACAGCGGCGTTAATTCTCCCATTTGCGTACAGGCCACCGAAGATGGCTTGGAAAAAGTATTCAGCAACCTGATTGGCAATGCGATCAAATACACGCCCACAGGGGGAGATGTAGAGATTCAGGTTGAGAAGAAACCGGGCAGAGCTGTCATCCAGATATCGGATACCGGTATCGGCATCCCTCCAGAAGATATACCTCACATTTGGGATGAGTTTTTTCGTGCGAAAAATGCCCGTATTCTAAATATCCAGGGGACGGGATTGGGCTTGTGTATCGTAAAAAAGTTCGTAGACCACTTCGGTGGCTGGATTGACGTCCGCAGCATTGAGGGGGAAGGGACAACCTTCACGTTTTCCGTGATTCTCTGCAGCGCCGAAAAAGATCGGGGGGAATGTTTGCCTGTTGGTGAATAGTAGGCTTTTTTCCCGTTAGTAGCAAAATTAACCTTCCAACTCTTTTAAATCAGCCTCGACCATCAACTGCACCAAATCTTCGAAACTGGTTTTGGATTCCCAGCCGAGATGTTTTTTAGCCTTGCTGCAGTCACCGACCAGCAGGTCTACCTCGGCAGGGCGCATGAAGCGGGGGTCCTGCACGACGTAGTCTTCCCATTTTAGGCCGACCGTCTCGAAAGCCAGTTCTACGAAGCGGCCTACAGAGTGTGTTTTTCCTGTAGCCAAAACGAAATCCTCAGATGTGTCTTGCTGGAGCATCAGCCACATGCCCCGCACGTAGTCCGGCGCGTAGCCCCAGTCCCGGCGGGCGTCCAGATTGCCGAGGCGGAGTTCTTTGGCCAAACCTTTCTTGATGAGAGCCGCGTGACGGGAGATTTTCTTCGTCACGAATTCCTGGCCCCGGCGGGGGCTTTCATGATTGAAGCAGATCCCTGAGACGGCGAAGAGGTCGTAGCTTTCCCTGTAGTTGACCGTGATCCAGTGGCCGTAAACCTTGGCAACGCCGTAAGGGCTACGGGGGTAGAAGGGCGTGTTTTCATTCTGCGGTGTTTCTTTCACCTTGCCGAACATTTCACTCGAGCTGGCCTGGTAGAAGCGGATTCCCGGGTCGACCATCCGGACGGCGTCTAGGATCCGGGTAACACCCAGACCGGTGACTTCACCGGTGAAGACCGGTTGTTCCCAGGAGGTCTGCACGAACGATTGTGCCGCCAGGTTGTAGACTTCGTGTGGCCGGTGTGTCTCGATGATATTGATGAGGGAGATTTGGTCCATCAAGTCTCCAGAGACCAGGGTGATATCATCTTGGATTTTTTCGATCCGTTCGAAGTTCAATGTGCTGGAGCGTCGCAGCATACCGATCACCTCATATCCCTTCTCAAGAAGGAATTCTGCCAGGTATGAGCCGTCCTGTCCGGTGATTCCGGTGATTAACGCGCGTTTTGTTGCCATGGATATCTCCTTTACTGCTTGATTGCCACAGGATACCAGGAAATCTGTTCTTTGTCAGCTAAGTCACTTAGCAGACCAGGGACGAATTTTAGGGTAGGATAATGTAGACTTACAACGTTTCAAGGAGGTCCCATGATCCCAGAACCGATTGGACAACGGGTGGCTGCCTACCGCACTTCATTGGGCTGGACACAGCAAGCCCTGGCAGACCGTCTTGGGATTTCACGGGTAGCTGTCTCGCACATCGAGGCCGACATCAGTCTCCCCGGTGAGCGTACGATTACCTTGCTGGCTGGCCTGTTTAAAATCCCTCCTTATGAACTTGTCAGCGGGACTACCTATCCCCAGGCAAAGGTCGACCGTCTGCCGTCCATGGTTTGTTCCTTTACATCCTTCGAGATGGACATGGCGCTCTTCGAGAACGATATGTCTTGGTTGGCGCGCATCCGGGGATCATCGTTGTATGATGGAATTTCCTGCCGGGTGAAAGAGAAGTGGACTCAGAACTTGGAGGAATGGGAGGGGCGCGACCTGGATGAAAGCCAGCAGGGGGTATTGGAGGCAGCCAGGGAGAAATTAGAACAATTAGAGTGAAGTGTTGAGTACGTTCAGCAGTTGAAAATTATTACTAATTTCCACTATTCAATTATTTAAAATAGAATAAAATGGAGTGAGAAAAGAGGAGACATTGGCATGTCCAATCCTATTAAAAAATGGCGTGATCGCTCCCCAAAGTGGAGCACGACCACAAAGTTGGTCATCGGTCTGACCCTTGTAGCTATCGCAGGGGCGCTGATGGTCCAATTTAAAAACATCATTGGCCCGTTGGTTATCTCCTTCATGCTCTCATTTTTACTCTACCCACTGGCTTGTTATTTACATACGAAGACCCACCTCTCCTGGCGTGGTTCTGTTAATGTGGTCTTTCTCGTCTTGTTGGTCCTTTTAAGCGGCTTTCTTACCGCAACTGCTTTAGCTGTCGTCGACCAGTTGCAAAGCCTGATTCGGGTCGTGCAGACTTTTGTTACCGACCTGCCTGGTTTGGTGGAGAATTTCCTCGCCGAAGGCTATGTCCTCACCCTCCCGATTTTCAATTACTCTTTTGATGTAGGCGCATATATCTCCCAGATGAACATCGACCTTTTGGCTTTGAGTGAGCAGGTTCTCTCTGTCGTCCAGCCCTTTTTAGGCCAGGCGGGTGGTGTTTTGGGGACCGTGGCAACTTCTGCCTTGAATACCCTTGTTTTTACAGGTTTTATCCTTATCATCTCCTACTTTACGCTTGCTGAGGCCCGACAGGGCGTTGATTTCTTCAAGGGTATCGAACTCCCCGGCCATGTTTATGACTTCGGCCGTTTGGGCCGTGAGTTGACCCGCATTTGGAATGCCTTCCTGCGGGGACAGTTTGTGATTTTCTTTATCAGTGTTCTGGCCTACCTGATCTTGCTGTCTATCTTGGGGGTGCGCAATACCTTGGGGCTGGCCTTCCTCGCCGGGTTGGCGAAGTTCGTGCCTTATGTTGGGCCCCTCCTGACCGGATTTACCACAGGTGTCGTGGCCTTCTTCCAGTTGGGCGGGAATTACTTTGGCCTGGAACAATTCACCTATGCTCTCATTGTGGTCGTTGCCGCAGTTTTATTGGACCAGCTGTTTGATGGTTTTGTTGCTCCGCGCATTCTCGGTTCTACCTTGGGTGTCCATCCAGCTGCGGTCTTGGTAACGGCGATTATCGCTGCACGCATCCTCGGCTTTGTCGGTTTGCTTTTAGCTGCGCCTGTCCTTGCATCTTTGAGGCTGCTGCTTCGCTACACTGTGTTGAAGATGCTTGATCAAAATCCCTGGTCTGAACCAGAAATCCAGTCAGACGCGGCAGGCGAATCCTTTGCAGGGTGGCTCCAGCGTGTGATTGGAAAGATAAAGGAAGAGTTTAATAAAAGATTTCGAAAATCAAAAGGGAAGAACGATGAGTGAAAACGACCAAGAACTAGAAATAAAAACCCTCGCCGAAACTGAAAACATGGCTGCCTGGCAAGCAGATGAACCCGATGGGGAGACTTCTTACCAGCTTCAGTTGAACAACGTTACCGTTCATTTCTTTCAAGAAGAATGGGATGAGTTTCTGGCCTTAATTAATGGATTGATATAGCCTCGAAATACGGTTTTTTACCCCGTAACGGTATTACAACGGACTTAGTACAATAGGAACTTGATTTCACGTCGGTCACATGATAAACTGATTGTATGGCGATTCCTATCATTGTGGTAACGCCAAATGCTGGCTTTGGTGAATTGGTCTGCCAGATTCTGGAAGAGACTGGCAAGTATGCCGTCGCGTTGGCTACAACTTCCCAGGAAGCAGCAGCCATCGCTAAAAAAGACCGTCCTGCCCTTTGTATCCTTGAGACTGGTATGGAAGGGAGGGAAACCATTGCCTTGGTCGATATGTTGCGCCAGGAAGTGGAAAACATGCTTCTTGTATTGATCCCTTCTGAAGAAGGTGCCGCCCAGGAGAACCTCGACCACCTCAGTCCAGATGGATTTCTCTCGAAGCCTTTTTATCTGCCTGATTTAGTATCTCTCATCGATGATGTAATTAGTTCCAGTGGGATCGAGGACTTGAACCGGGCGAAGACGGGTCCGGTGAAATCTGCCCCCTTGAAGCCTTTTCCGACGAATTTACCCCCACCCCCTGATTGGCTTAAAGATGTGTCTTTGGCTGCGCAGCACCTTACTCGCCTTTCTTTAGAAACCTCCTCTCAGGCTTCTTTGATTACCAAACTAGATCAAATTTGGGCTTACGCTGGTGAACTTCCCCAAAATGCGACCGAAGAGCTTGCTCGGATCGTGGCGGCTTATTTTGCCGACGGGGGTGGAAGCGACTTGGCCCGTTTTATCAGTTTGGAGGCAACCGGTAATGAGTATATGCTCTACGCTTCAGGCTTGGGTGGTGAATATGTCTTAGCGATGGTCTTTGATGCTGAGATGCCCTTCAGTAAGATTCGTGCCCAGGCCAACCGTCTGGCTGAAGGTCTCTCTACAGATTACCCGCCTATGGCGCCCGCAGAGGGGGCCGCAGGGAATACATTTTCCTCACAGGTTGATGGACAGGTTGGGATAGGGGAGAATGAACTGGGAGGGCAGGAGAACCTTCAGCCCTTATTGGACGACGTTCCTCCACCGATCCCCAACGACTGGATCCCTGAGACCATGGTGCCCGCGGCTCGCAAGGGGTTCCTGGATGAGTTGCTGGAAGACGATCTCTCACAAAGATCGTCCAGGGCAGATGTTTTCTCTTATGAGACACAGGCTTCTGAAATCGATGATGGTCCCCATCGGGTTGAATTGGCGATAGACGAACCACAGGCCACCAGGGAGGGTGAATTCCAAAACGAAACCGTTCTCAGTGAAGCAGAACGCGAGGCTGTTGTTGCAGAGACGATTAAATCGAGAGTGCCCGGGAAGTCTAAGGTCACCAAGGTCGAGCCGGTGTCCCCCTCGATGTACAACCTTACCTATGCCTGTGTGCTTATCCCGCGTTTCCCCCATCACTACCTCACTGGGGCGATCGCCACCCGCCTGGCTGACTGGATAAACAATATGAGTGTAGCCTTCGGTTGGCGTCTGGAGCATCTCTCCATTCGCCCTGAGTATATGCAGTGGATGGTCAACGTGCCGCCAAATACATCGCCCGGATACCTCATGCGCACCATCCGCCAGCACACCTCTCGCCGTATGTTCGTCGAATTCCCCCGCCTGGAAGAGGATAATCCTTCCGGCGATTTTTGGGCGCACGGCTATTTGATCATGAGTGGGACTCATCCGCCTCCCTCTCAACTGGTCAAAGATTTCATCCGTAATACCCGTAAGCGGCAGGGTATCAATAAATAAACAAACGAATTCCCATAAAAACAATGCCTGATACTTTATATTTAATCGATGGCCATGCTTTAGCCTATCGAACCTATTTTGCACTGACCGGAGCGGGGACCAACGTCGCCCGTTGGATGACCAGCAAAGGTGAACCTACTGCAGGGATTTTTGGCTTTGCCAGCGTCTTACTCCGTATCTTGGAGCAGGAACGCCCGGACTATCTCGCTGTGGCTTTTGATACCGGCAAGACTTTCCGTGATGATATGTTCCCCGAGTATAAAGCCACCCGTGAGAAAATGCCCGATGACCTGCGTGCCCAGCTTGAACGAATGCGTGAATTGGTGGACACTTTCAATATCCCTCGCCTGGAGATGGAAGGCTATGAGGCTGATGATGTCTTGGGCAGTGCTGCCAAAGCTGCCGCCGCCCAAGGGCTGGGCGTGAAAATAATTACCGGAGACCGAGATTTACTCCAGTTGGTAACCGAACGTGTCATTGTGAGTCTCCCAGGGAAGAAGCTCTCCGAAGCGCAGGATTACTCACCCAAAGAAGTGGTGGAGTTGTTGGGTGTTCGCCCCGACCAGGTCGTTGATTATAAAGCCATGGTGGGGGATAAGTCCGACAACATTCCCGGTGTGACCGGGATTGGGGCCAAGACCGCCCAGGTGCTCCTGGGCCAATACGAGACGCTTGAAGGAGTCTACCAGCATATCGATGAACTCAAACCGGGCCAGCAGAAAAGATTAAAGGGCGAAAAAGATAACGCCTACCTCAGTCAGGAGCTCGCCCAGATTGTTAACGACCTTGATATCCCCCTGGATTTGGAAAAAGCCAGGGTAAGCAACTTCGAACCGGAAGCCGTTCGCGATCTGTTCCGCGAGCTTGAATTTCGTTCGCTGATGCCCCGACTGGCTACCGTCATGCAGCTTTTAGGGATGGCTGGAGAATCCCTCTCAGGTGAACAGATGGCCATGTTCGGCACGGAATCCTCTGGAGAATCTGCTGGTGTGGTCACCGATATCGAGACGGTGATTATCGACACGCCCCAGGGATTGAAGGATTTGGTCGAGACCCTCAAGGGCGTCAAAGTGATTGCCTTCGACACAGAGACCACCTCGACGGATAAGATGCAGGCCGGACTCGTTGGTGTCTCGCTGGCCGTCGAGCCGGGAACGGGATATTACCTCCCGGTGGGGCACAAAAAAGGAAACCAGTTGCCCCTCGATGAGGTTTTGGATGCGCTCCGAGGCCCATTCACCGACCCCAAGATTCCCAAGGCGGGTCACAACCTCAAATTCGATTACGTCATGCTCAAACGCTACGGGATCGACGTGGCGCCGCTTGGCTTTGACACCATGATCGCCGAATGGCTGCGCGATCCGGCTTCCCGCAACCTGGGCTTGAAATCCCTCGCCTGGGTTCGTTTGGGCGTTCAAATGACAGAGATTAAGGAACTCATTGGCACTGGCAAGAAACAGATAACCATGGCCGAGGTAGCTGTCGAAGATGCCGCCCCTTATGCTGCCATGGACGCCGAGGTTGTCCTTCGCTTGATTCCTCTCCTCGAAGAGGATCTCAAGAAGACCAAATCGAAAGACCTTTTCAAAGATATGGAGATGCCTCTCATCGAAGTGCTCTCCCACATGGAGATGGATGGGATTGCCCTGGACATCGACTTCCTGGCAAACATGTCTGTGGAGTTGGAAGGACGCATGGAGGAGTTGACCGGCCAGATTTTCAAAACTGTCGGCCGCGAGTTCAACGTCAATTCTACCCAACAGTTGTCTGAGGCTTTGTTTAATGACCTGAAACTGACCCCGCCAGACGGGACTCGCAAGACCGCCAGTGGCCATTATTCCACTGCGGCGGGGGTTTTAGAGTTATTGAGAGATCAGAGCCCCGTGGTCGAGACCATCCTGGAACATCGCGAGTTGGCAAAACTCAAATCCACTTACATCGATGCCCTGCCCACGCAGGTCAATCCGGTCACGAAACGCGTCCATACCTCCTACAGCCAGATTGGCACCGTTACTGGGAGGCTGGCCTCGACAGACCCCAATTTGCAGAACATCCCTATCCGGACGGAGTTAGGCCGGAAAGTGCGGGATGCTTTTGTGGCCGCCCCCGGGAACCTGTTGTTATCTGTGGACTATTCCCAGGTAGAACTGCGCATAGTCGCTCATATGGCCGATGATAAGGCCATGTTGGATGCTTTCCGGGCCGACCAGGATATCCACGCCACCACTGCCGCAGCCGTCGCCGGTATCCCCCTTGAGAAGGTCTCGCCAGAACAGCGCAGCCACGCCAAGGCCATCAATTTTGGTTTGATCTATGGCATGAGTGCTTTTGGCCTCACCCGCGCCACGGATCTGACTTTGGCCGAATCCGAAGATTTTGTCGAGGCGTATTTCAAGCAGTTCCCTGGCGTCAAGACCTTCCTCGACGATCTCCGCCGCCAGGCGATCCAGTTGGAATATGTCGAGACCTTGATGGGGAGGCGGCGCTATTTCCCCGGCCTGGCTTCCCAAAAGAACCATCAGATTAAACAGCGCCAGTTGCGTGAGGCTATCAATGCCCCTATCCAGGGGACCGCCGCCGATATTATGAAGGTCGCTATGCTCGATGTGGACGAAGCGTTGAAAGCCTCGAAACTCAGCGCCAAGATGCTCCTGCAGGTTCATGATGAACTCGTGCTGGAGTGCCCTGGGGATGAATTGGAACAGACAACTCGCCTCGTAAAAGATAAAATGGCTTCAGCTTATCAGTTGAAGATACCCTTGAAAACCGACGCTCGGGCCGGTTTGAATTGGGGTAAAATGAAGCCGCAATAAGGATTTGTGGACGGTTCAGGTAACCATGGCTGGTCGGGAAGATATTTACCAAGATGCAATGAATAAAGGCCACTCTGCGGCTTGGGATCAACGCTGGGAGTTAGCAGCGGATTTCTATCGTCAAGCCGTAGAGGAAATGCCTGATAGGCCTCAGGCCATCAATAACCTGGGTTTGGCTTTTTACCAGTTGCAGCGTTTTGAAGAGGCCCAGGGTTGTTATTCCCGTGCAGCAAAATTTTCCCCTGACGATCCCCTGCCCATCGAGAAGCTGGCTGAGATTTATGAGCGTATCGGCAAGATCGACGTGGCAGTCGAACAGTCGATGTTGGCAGCTGACCTCTATCTGAGAATAAAAGACGCCGACAAAGCCATCGAAAACTGGGTGCGTGTTACCAGCTTGATTCCCGAACACCTCAAAGCCCATTCCCGCTTGGCTCTCGTGCACGAGCGCCTCGGCCGCAAGAGTCAGGCTATCCATGAATATATTGCTGTCGCTGCCCTCCTCCAGGATATCGGCCAGATCGAGGAAGCTGTCAAAGCTGTAGAGCAGGCCGCCTCTCTGGATCCAACCAATAAAGAAGCCCGGCAGGCCTTGGAACTTGTCAAGAGCAATAAAACCCTCCCGAAACCAGTACGCCAGCGCGGGTCGACAGGCCCTCTGCGGATGGCTGCTGTTCGCGAGATGTCCCAGATTCCCCCAGAGGCGGTGAAGATCGGGCAGACCGCTCCAGACCCCATTGCTGAAGGTCGCCAAAAAGCACTGACCGCACTCGCCGGTCTCTTGTTCGATTTCCCGTCTGGCGAGGGTATGGATGAAGATGAATCCACTGTTCAGCGGGGATTGAGAGGGGTGTTTTCAAAAGGGAAAGGGAGTGATATCGGTAAAATCACGAAACATATCGGCGCCGCCATCGACAGCCAGACCCGAGCAGAAGATGAGACCGCTGCCAAGGAACTGAAGAAAGCCATAGACGAAGGTCTGGATTTCCCCGCTGCTAATTTCAACCTCGGCCTTTTGTACCACAAATTGGATAGGAAAGAGAGTGCTGTTCGCAATTTACAGCGTTCTATCAACCACCCAGACTTTGCGCTTGCCGCTCGTCTGCTTATCGGTGAGTATTGCCTGGAAAGCGAGCGATATGAAGATGCCGTCCTAGAGTATCTTGAGGCGCTCAAAGAAGCCGACTCTGCTGTAATCCCGCCTGAACAGGCCATGAGTATCCGTGAACAGTATGAGTCCGTGGTTGAGAGTGTTCTTCAAGAGGGGGACGAAGAGCGCTATAAGATGTTGAGCGCCAGTATTGCCAGTTTGTTGCTTAAAACGGATTGGCGCAGGCATGTCTCCGATGCTCGCCTCCAGTTACCTGGAGGGGAAACGGGGGCTGCTCCTCTGCCTTTGGCGGAGATTCTCACGGAGGCCAAGAACACTCAGATCGTCGAGGCTATGGCCAGGATCAACCAGTTGGCTCGTGACGGATACCTCCGCGCCGCCATGGAAGAGGCATTTATCCTGGTTCCCTTTGCCCCCACCTACCTGCCCTTGCATATCCACATGGGTGAGCTTTTGCTGCGTCAGGAACGCACCCAGGATGCCATTGCCAAGTTCACCGTTGTAGCGGAGACCTATGCCATCCGCGGGGAGGCCAAGCGGGCCACGGACCTCCTCCAGCGCATTGTCGAGATTTCCCCCATGGACCGGGCTGCCCGCAATCGCCTCATCCGCCGCCTCATCGAGCAGGGGCAGGTCGATCAGGCCATCCATGAATATATAAAACTGGCCGATGTCCATTACCGTCTCGCACAGTTGGATATTGCCAGGAATACCTTCGAGAATGCCCTACGGCTTGCCCAGCAGACCAACGCCGACCCTACCTGGAGTGCCCGGATATTGAAGCACATGGCCGATATCGACATGCAGCGCCTCGATTGGCGCCAGGCCATGCGCGTTTATGAACAGCTCCGCACCCTGGCCCCGGATGATTCCGACACCCGCGCCAGCCTCATCAACCTCAACGTCCGCCTGGGACAGGAGAACCAGGCCGCTTCAGAACTGGACAATTTCCTTTCTTATCTGACCGGGAAAGCCCAGGAGAATAAAGCGGTGGTCTTCTTAGAAAAACTGGTTGCTGAAAGTGAGGAAGCCATATTCGCGCGCCGTCGTTTGGCTGAGTTTTATGCCCAGAGCAACCGCTACCAGGAATCCATTACCCAATGGGATAAGGTCGCTGAAACCATGCTGTCGATGGGGGATAATGAGGGTGCCAAGGAAGCCATCCGGGCTATCCTGGTTCTCAACCCTCCCAATGCCGAGCAGTACCGCGTTGCCCTTCAGAAATTGAATTAGATTTGTTTTTCTTTGGAATTACTTTATCATCTAAAAGGGTGAAGAATGAAATTTCAAATGAGTCCCAATATTGCTGTCAGGCACAAAGATTTTGATTTGGCCGTTGAATTCTATTCGCAAGTGCTTGGGTTTGAGAATAGATCGTCAAATCCAGAGTTGGCCGATTTCGATGCCAAACCGATCAACCTGTTTGTGATAGAAGACGATGAATTTACCGGACCGGTCATGGAATTATTCGTAAGCGATCTGGAAGAAGCCAGAGATTATCTGCTTGCTAATGGCTGTAAAGTCCTCCGCTGGAGAGGAAAAGGGGAGGATTGTTATATCCAGGATCCATACGGCGTGATTTTCAATCTCTGGGAAAACAAATAGAGCTAGGTATTAATTTCCAGAATTTACCTGACCTGCCGCTTCGATTCGGGCGCAATGGATGGGATTCCCTAAAAAATCACGTTCCCCAATCACGTAAATACAAGAAGTCGTAGCCGATCGTCCGGTTGCTCAACTTGGCGATTGGGGGCATTACGCGCTTGTAATGGTTTCGCCGCACACGCTCCATCACCTCACGCACGAATCCCTCGTCGAATCCCCCCGCCGCACACTCCTCCGGCGATTTCTGCTGGTCGATTAATTCATACAGCAGCTTGTCCACGTCTTCGTAGGTGAACCCCAATTCGCCCTCGTCTGTCTGCCCCACCCACAGGTCTGCCGAAGGAGGTTTGTCGATGATGACGTCGGGTACGCCGATCTCCCTCGCCAGCTGCCTTACCTGTGTTTTATACAGGTCCCCGATGGGGTTGATGGCGCAGGCAGAATCCCCGAATAAGGTCGTATACCCTAGAAGTATTTCCGTCTTGTTCCCCGTACCGACTACCAGCCCCTTGAACGCCATCGATTGGTCGTACACCACGATCATCCGCTGCCTGGCCATCACGTTCCCCCGCCGCACGCTTTCCTTCTCTGGGATCATCTCCAGGTACGGTTTCACCATTGGCGTGATCGGGATCGTCGTCGACTGCACCCCCAGTTGCTCGATGAGTAGTTGGGCGTGTTCCAGTGAATCGGGGGAGGAGCTTTCGTAGGGCATCCGTAGTGCCAGGACGTTCTCCGGCCCCAGGGCTTTGGCTGCCAGGGTGCAGCTCAACGAAGAATCTATTCCCCCGGAGACGCCCAACACCGCCTTGGAGAATCCCGCCCGCGTGATCTCACTGTGGATGAACTTGGTCAGCACTTGCGTGACGAACTCGGTGTTTATCGCTAGTTTACTCATAGGTGTTAAATTGTAGCCTATTTTGTAAATTTATAGGTTCTAGAAGTACGTTTAATGGGCGACAGTCTGTTATATTATATTTCCCCACCCTTGTAGGGAGGACACCAAACAAAACTTCTTTTTGTCCAAAATCTCGTTTTTTCGTTGTCTGTGTCTTGGTACCTATACAATAAAATCTTTAAGAGTTTTCTGCTTCCTAACTCAAAACGCGCTGTCACCAAGCCAGCAAATTCCCACCGCAGTCCATTGCAGGGATCTGGGGGGAACTTTCCCCCCACCGGAAGAGTCAAATTTCAGAGCCTTTTCTATAAAAGTTTTCCGCTTCTAGGAATGTAGCATGATAATTTGACAATCTATGAAAATCGTCGTCTCGCTAACCATAGTCATGGGAAGGGCCGGGGTGGGGATTTTTTAGAATCATAATATCTTAGGCTAAAATGTACTGATCCATAGAGTAGCTTTAATTACTTCCCCCTGAAAATCACCCTCTTCCTTTAATCGAACCGCCACAAACCCGCTTCCCTCGCCGCCCGGTAGGCCGCCTCCATCTCATCGGCGCGCACCCCCCGGTTGATCTCGGCGTATTTGTCGCAGCTCACTTTCCCCGCCGGGCGGTACTGCGCCATGATGTTCACGTATGTGTCCGACGAGCAAGCTTCCGCCAGCCAACCCATGATCTCCGGCGTCCCTGCCACCTCGCCGGGCATCACCAGATGCCTGATTAATACCCCTCGTTTGGCGATGCCCTTCTCGTCCATCTTCAAGGTCCCCACCTGCCGGTGCATCTCCTGGATCGCTTCCCGCGCGGCCTGGGGGTAATCCCTGGCCTTCAGGTAAGTGAGCGCCCGGTTCTCATCCCAGATTTTGAAATCCGGCATATAGATATCCACCACCCCGTCCATCAGGCGTATGCTGTCCATCGAGTCGTACGCCGAAGTGTTGTAGACGATGGGCAGGCGCAGACCCGCTTCCACCGCCACCACCAGCCCTTCCAACACCTGTGGGACGACGTGCTCCGGGGTGACGAAGTTGATATTGTGGCAGCCCATATATTGGAGTTCCAACATCATCTCCGCCAGGCCGATCGGCGAGGTCTCTGTCCCGGACGGCATCTGGCTGATGTCGAAGTTCTGGCAGAACACACACCGCAGGTTGCACTGCGTGAAAAAGATCGTCCCGCTGCCCCGCCAGCCCCGCAGGGGGTCTTCCTCGCCCAGGTGTGGGAAGTGGCTGCTCACCAGCGCGTACCGTCCCGTTTTGCAGGTGGCGGTCTTATCTGCCAGACGGTCCACCTTGCATTCGCGTGGGCAAACCACACATTCCTCTAAACCCGCCACAGCCTTCTCGGCGCGTTCCTTCAATTCCCCGCTGCGGTGCAGAGCCAGGTACGCCGGTTTGAAGTCCTGGCTGTGAATCAAGAACCGCTTCTCGTCCCGTTCTTTGTCCATCATCCTCATTCCAGTATAGCAAGATCAAATCGCAAACGCAATAAATCTGTCCCCAGATGAACGCGGATAGGAATTTTTAATTGCTGGTTGTAGATTTCTGATCTTGAATTTCGTAAACGACTCATTACGCAATACGAAATATTGAACAACCACCCAACTAACAACTAATGACTAAAGACTACCGACTATCCAACTATCGAACTAACAACTATAATCCAACCCATGGACAACAACCTTAACATCGATCCCCCTGCCGCTTGCCAGGAAATCCTAACCCTCATCCGCTCGACCTGTGAAAAAATGAATCGGGATGGCGCCGTGGTCGCCCTCAGCGGCGGCCTCGATTCGGCTGTTGCCGCTGCGCTGGCCGTGCGCGCCTTGGGTGCTGAAAACGTCCACCTCCTCAACCTCCCCGAGCATGATAGCAAACCTGTCCACCGTGCCCACGCCCGTCAGCTCGCAGAAGGGTTAGGCCTGCGCCTGCAGGTCAAATCCATTACTCCTATCCTCAAAGCCGCCGGTACCTACAAACTCCTTCCCCTGCGCTTCCTGCCCGGCAGGAAACTGCGTGCCTGGCTGGTCGAATTCGGCAAGGCGAAGGTACTCGAAGACCAGGGTCAGGAGATCTTAGTCGACCGCTTCCAACCCGGGCGGGACACCTTCGCATCCAGGGCAGTCGCCTACGTCTTCGCCAAGCACCGCGTTCGCATGTTCCTCGTCTACCAACATGCCGAAGTCCACAACCTCATGGTCGTCGGCGCCGCCAACCGCTCTGAGTGGCTCACCGGCACTTTCTCCCATTGGGGCGTAGACCACTGCGCCGATGTGATGCCCCTCATCCACCTTTACCGCAGCCAGCTTGAACGACTCGCCGTCTATCTGCAGGTGCCGGAATTCATCCGCTTCAAGCCAGCCGATCCCGATTTCCTCCCTGGCATCAAAGACAAGGGCGCTCTCTTGGGCAGCTTCGCCCTCACAGACCAGATCCTATATGGTCTCGAAAAGGCTGTACCTGTCGAAGCGCTTTACGATGCATACGGAAAAGAAAATGTTGACAAGATCATCCGCCTGCGCGACCTCTCCGCCCACCTGCGCCAGACGCCCTATCACCTTGACTTGTCATTCTGAATACCATAATCGCACTCCCCCAAAATCAACAATCGACAATCAAAAATCAGCAATTCATTAAGGCTGCTTGAACGTCAGCCGCCAGCTCCCCCAATACCGTTCCCCACTGCCGGCCTGGCACTCCTGCGCTGCCAGCCCCGTGACCGGTTTGTCCCCTTCCGTTAACTGTAAAATGTAGATGATTTCAGGCGTCATCTCGAAATCCGCATACCCCAACCCCAGCTCGGGTTTGAATCCCGTATAGAATGTATTCACCCCGTCGTCCCATGTCACCACGATCTGGACGCCCGGCACCGGGGCGTTGGCGGCATTCAGGGTATACACCTGGATGAGAGGCGCGTTATATTCCCTGCCGCAGTCCAGCGCGATCTCCAGCAGCGTGAATGAGGCCCCTGCCGTCGGTGAGGGAATCTGCGTCGGTGGATTCGTCGCCGTTGCTGCAATCGGGTCTTGCGTTCCACTTGTCTCATCCGCTTCGTCCGGAGTGATGGTCTCTCCGGGTTCCGGTGTCTTTGTGGCTGTGCGAGTGGCGGTCGCTGTCGCTGTCGGGGGTGGGGTCTCCGTGGTTGTGGGGGCGTCGCTTGTGGCTGTCTTGCTTGCTGTTTTCTCCTGTGTTGGTCCCGTGTCTATCGTGGGGAGGGTCTCAGAATCTCCGGACAGTTCAGCCGCTAGTGCGCCGAGGGCCTGGGCGATGCTTTCCGAACCTTCTTCCCCCAGAGTAAGTTGCGCCTGGACGATTAGGGCGCGTGCCGGGTCTTCGTCCCCCAGGAGAGCCAGCCGGGATTCCGCTCTCCCTAGATCGCCGCTGGCTGTGTAAGCCACTGCGATGAGTTCCCGGTAGCTGTCTTTGTAGTCGTCCGACAGGGTGGAGGGATTGGTTTCTACGGTCTCGACCGGCGTGAACACCCACGCGTATACCAGCCCCAAGACGACGCCGATCACCAGCCCGGTGAGAAGGAAGATGGGAGGTTGGCGCTCTCCGTTCATGGGTTGTTGATCCCTAGATCCGGGTTCCATGTCTCCAGGTCTGTTGCTAGGTCGTACATCAAGACTAGGTCTTCGGGGGTGTATCCTGCTTCCAGGGCGAACGCCAGGGCTTCGTTGACCAGCTCAACTGGGTGGGCATCTCCCAGCTTGGCGATCCGCACGACCGCCAGGTAGCCGTCCTGGTCGACTGAATAGGCTTCTGCGACCATTAAGACGTAATCTGCTTGATAGTCCATCCGTAGGGATTCTGGGCTTGTATCCACCAGTTCTACCGGGCTGACCACCAACCCGTAGAACAGACCCAGGGCTAACCCGGCAATAATGGACAAGATAAAGAAGAGGTAGCGCAGATTCTTCATATTACCTTATTCTGCCATAGAGGTGCATCTCCGGCAAGGCAGGGAGCGAATGAAATTTGTTTGGAAGGGTGGAAAGCAGCCTGCCCTTATTTTAACAGGGTTTCTAGGGCAGCTAACAATACGACGACGTTCTCCTTGCGGCAGCTGTTGCCCATCAACCCGATCCGCCATACCTTCCCGGCCAGGGGGCCGAAACCGCCTGCGATTTCGATGTTGTATTCTTCCCGCAACTGACTCCGTATTTTTACGTCGTCGATGCGTCCTGGGATCTTGGGAGTGGTCAGGGTCACCAGTCGGTTCTCCTCCGGCACGAGGAGCGGTAGGTCGAGGTGTTCCAGGCCTGCCCAAAGGGTTTCGGCGTTTTTCCTGTGGCGGGCGAGGCGCGCTTCCAGCCCTTCCTCTGCCACCAGCCGCAGTGCCTCCCGCAGGGCATAGTTCATGCTAATGGGAGCGGTGTGGTGGTAGCGGCGTGCTTCCGTCCAGTAATCCAATAACAGACTCAAATCGAGGTACCAGCTCGTGACCTTCGTCTTCCGCTTCTTGAGGACGTCCTCTGCCCGCGGGCTGATGGTTAGCGGTGCTAATCCCGGTGGGGCGGAGAGTGCCTTCTGGCTCCCGCTGTAGCAGATGTCTACCCCCCACGCGTCCACTGCCAGTTCCGTGCCCCCCAGCGAAGCAACTGCGTCTATAAGCAGTAGCGCGCCGTGTTTGTGGGCGATTTCGGCGATTGCCTTGAGTTCCCTCTGGCACACGCCTGTGGACGTCTCGCCGTGTACAAGGGCCAGGAGTTTGTACTGGTCCTTCGAAAGGGCTTCATCGATCTCTTCAGGGGTGAACACCTCCCCCCATGGTCGTTCTAATCGCTTCACTTCAGCGCCGTATCGTGACCCCATCTCGGCCATGCGTTCCCCAAAATAACCACATATACCCACGAGCATTTTATCTCCCGGTTCCACGAAGTTGCAGATCGAGGCTTCCATCCCCGCGCTTCCTGTCCCCGATATGGGGAGGGTGATCTCGTTCTTTGTCTGGAACACGTATCGCAGCAGTTCCTGGACGTCGTCCATCACCTGGATGAACTGTGGGTCGAGGTGTCCTACCAGGGGAGCGGTCATCACCCGCAACACCCTCGGGTCTACGACGCTGGGACCCGGCCCGAGCAATATACGGGAAGGTACGTCCAGGTCTTTGTAGTTATTTGGGTCCATGAGGAACCTCCTTCGTGCTGGTGGTAGTTCGGCATATTATCCCACAATAAATCCGCCCAAATGCATAATTCATTGTACAATTCCACCATGCCTATCAGGCCGAATGTATCCCAGATCGTTGCCCAGCGAAAAGACCGGCGCAAACAAGCAGCGCGCCGGTCGGCTAGCCGCCTTGGCAGGTTTGGCGTTGCATTCTTGGCTGTTGTCCTTACCCTTGTGGGTTTTGCAGCCATCGTCGCAGCATATATCTACAGCACCCTGGTGGTCGATCTCCCCAGCCTTGAAAACCTTCCCCTGCTCCTCGATGCCCAGGGGGCTCTCCGTCATCCCACCCGCATCTACGACCGCAGCGGTGAACGTCTGCTGGTGAGTTTCGAAAACCCCGCTGCTGCTCAAGGTGAATACATCTTCTACGAGTTGATTCCCCAGGAAATTATCGACGCCACTCTCTCGAACAGCGATCCAAATTTCTGGACCCATCCCGGCTTCGACACCCAAAGCGGGAAAGACAGCCTGGCTGTGCGTCTCGTCTCAGAGTTGCTTCTCTGGGGAGAACCCGAGGGTTGGCGGCGTGCCTGGCGGCAGAACCTCTTGGCTGCCCAGCTGACAGAGTCTTATGGCCGGGAAAAGGTCCTGGAGTGGTATTTGAACAATGCTGATTATGGCTACCTCGCCCATGGGATCGATGAAGCTGCCTGGGTATATTTCGATAAATCTGCCCGTGAAGTCACACTCGCCGAAGCCGCCATGCTGGCTGCCGTCTCTGAAGCCCCCACCCTCAACCCCATCGATACACCCCAGTTCGCCATCGAACGCCAGCAGAATGTGCTCCTCACTATGATGGTCCAGGGCTTCCTGACCGCAGATGACGCCGCCAATGCGAATTTAGCGCCCATCCAGGTGCAGGGGGCTGCCTCCTCTCCCGCCGTTCTCGCACCCGATTTTGTCGACTTCGTCATGGCCCAGCTCGATGCCCACATTGGTGAGGCTCGTATCTTGCGCGGCGGCTTGGAGATTACTACCACCCTCGATGTTGCTTTGCAGGAGCAGGTCGAATGCACCGCGCAGGTCCAAACCGCTCGCCTTGCTGGGGAATTGCCTATTGGCACCCTGGGTGGCGTAGACTGTCCTGCCGCATCTTTGCTGCCCAGGCTGAGGGAGGCTGATGTTACCACTGGCGCTGAGATTGGTGGGTCCGTTGTCGTTATGGATTCGTCCACCAGCCAGGTTCTCACTCTGGTCGGGGATTCAGCCGCCCTTCACCCACCCGGCACGATTCTTTCCCCCTTTATCTACCTCACCGCCTTCACCCGCGGGGTCAACCCCGCTTCCCTCGTCTGGGATATTCCTGCAAGCATCCCCCTGACTCTGGAAGGTTACGGCAACCGCGATGGCGTCTTCCACGGACCCATGCGCGTCCGCACGGCCTTGGCCAATGATTACCTTGTCCCCGCCCTTGCCACCCTCACCCAGGTCGGCCCAACCAACGTTTGGCGGACGGCCCGGCAATCTGGGTTATATTCGCTGGAGATTCCCGACGATGAGGATGCCTTCCGCTTGATTCTGGATAGGGGGGCGATCGGCCTCGTAGAAGTGGCGCATGCCTTTAGCATGTTCAGCAACCAGGGCCTCCTCGCCGGGCAGGTTTTTTCCGGGGAAGAAACCCTCCGGCCGACCGCATTGCTGTCGGTTCGCGGCCAGGATGGCCGCACCTGGTTGGATTGGAGTGAGCCTGAAGAAAAGGCTGTCGCCAGCGCCCAGCTTGCTTATCTGGTCACCGATATCCTCGCCGATGAACATGCTCGCCGCCACACTCTCGGCCACCCCAATCCCTTGGAGATCGCCCGTCCAGCCGCCGCCAAGGTCGGGCAGACCGTTTCCGCTGATAATGCCTGGACGGTTGGCTACACAAATCAACGGGTCGTGGGTGTCTGGTTGGGTTTCCCTCAATCGGAGGATGGCAGTGTGGGCGAGTCCCGTCAAGTCTCTGCCCTGGCCGCTGCCGGGCTTTGGCATGCCGTCATGAAAAGCGCTCACGAAAACCTCGACCTGCTTGCCTTGCAGGAGCCCATCGGCATTAGCCGCGTGGTCGTCTGTGAACCCTCCGGCCTGCTGCCCACCGGAGACTGCCCCACCACGGTCACGGAGGTTTTCCTCCCCGGGAATGAGCCTGTTCAAAGCGACAACCTTTATCAAGCCTACCAGATTAACAGCCAGACCGGGCGTTTGGCGACCGTTTATACCCCCCCCGAATTTGTTGAAGATCGTGTCTATCTCGTCGTCCCACCGGAAGCCATCGATTGGGCTGTAGATGCTGGCATCGAGATTCCCCCCACTACCTACGACGTGATCTTCAACCCCAGCACGTCCGATGAGTTCGTTGCCATCCTCACCCCGGATGTATTCAGCTATGTCGCCGGGGAAGTCGTCATCGGCGGCCGCGCCTGGGGGGAGGATTTTTCTTATTACCGCGTCCAGGTTGGTGAGGGACTGAACCCCCGGCAGTGGATCAAGATTGGGGAGGATGTCGCTGAACCGGTGGAGGGCGGTACCCTGGCGGAGTGGGATACCGCCGGGCTGAACGGCCTTTACGCCATCCAGTTGCTGCTCGTCAAGGAGGATCAAAGCGTCTCTGTCGCCACCATCCAGGTCACGGTCGATAACACCCCCCCAACTGTCCAGATTACCCAGCCTGCAGAGGGCCAAACTTTCTCCTTCCCCCTCGAAAGGACCGTGAACTTTCTGGCCAAGGCCGAGGATAACCTCGGCGTCGCTAAGGTGGAATTCAGCGTGGACGGAGATTCCCTTCCCAGCCTGACTGAACCGCCTTACGCCGCCGCCTGGCAGGGCTTGGTTGGGGATCATACCCTTGAGGTCATTGCCACCGACCTCGCCGGTAACAAAACTGAGACTAGCGTAAATTTCTCCATCGAACGATAAATAATACCTTCCTAATATCTATCTATCGGGTATTATTATTCTTCTGGTCAATCAACGTGAAGATGATGGTTATAGAGGGTTCTATTAACTGCTTGATTATTTATTCTCAATCGAGATGGATTATCACAGGTAGATTTTTATTACGCTCCCTCTGAGTAACATGAAAAAGAGGGTGTTTTGGGGCGGCTTTGCCGCCCCAAAACACCCTTACATCGAGGGGGGACGGGTTATCGACTCTAAGGGAAACTCCGAAAAATTATAGGTTTCTAGTATTGGGGCGTTTCCATTAAAACGAAGACGATTGAGTATCTGGCATTTAATTTTCAGGGAACCACCACAGCGAAGTCCTCGATTTCGACTTCCACTCCGGCGTACTCCCGGGCATACACAAACATCCCTACCTGCCCTTCCCTGTATGAGCGGTCTGTAACAGAACCGTTCTTGGGCGCTTCCGCATCGATATAGATAGTCAGCGTGTCACCGCTGCATTCCCCTGCAACGTAGTGCGGCGAATCGTAGTCGAAACCGGAGATACCGCCGCTGGCAAGCACCTGGTAATTGATTACATTGTCACTGAAAGTTGCTTTATAGATAAACCATTCTCCGCCGCTCAGAAGGGCAAATTCATACCACCCATCTGCGCTGGCGCGGCATATCACACCGATGTTATTCAGGTTCGTGCTGCCGACATTTTCCTCGAAGATTTCAACCAGGACGTCGGCATAATTTCGTGGGAAGTAGATGAAATCCGGGATGGCGTAGATGCCCAGGTTTGATTCGTTTACCTCGAAGTAGAGGTATCCGTTTTGTTTATAGACAGAATAATTATCGCTGCTTGGTATGGGGAATTGAATCCAGCCGTCCTCCCAATCACCTGCGCTGTCGAAGTCCGTATAGTACACCAGGTCGCCCGATTGTAAAGTTGTGTAGTCGAAAGGTTCATCCTCTGGGGGTTGTGTGGCAATAACTGGTGGTTCGGTGGCAACAGGCGGTTGGGTTTCTTCTGTTTTTTGGGCATCGAGGGCAGCCTGTGTCTTTGCCAGTGCATCTTCTGTGGCTGAGTAATCCGGGCTGTCTCCATCATTCGATGTCGCCCCATTGTCATTACCATTCGCTCCACATGCCAACTGAGCCAATACGAGAACAATAATAAAAGCTAATATCTTGGGTATTCGATACCGATACATTTGATCCTCCATATAGGTAATAAATTAATAAAGATATATTTATATCTTTCTAATCCATCTTATAGGAGAAATTGTGTTCGGTCAATTACTAATACTTTACTGTTTGGTAAGTCTCGTCTAGGGATTATTTGTTTTCAGTAAAATTTCGGGTGAGCAGCACGGCGAGACCTGGATCAAGTGTACCCCCGGCATCAGATATTCACCAACCGCCATATCGAATGTATACTCTCCATCCACCGGGATCTCGGCCTCGAACCTGCCGATGCTGACCTGCAGCACCTCCCCTCTGCGGTTCACCACTCGCAGCTTTTGTTCCCAAGTGACTTCCATACAGCGCGGATCTGGGATGTCTGGGTAGATCGTAATCGTGACGATCTCGCTGTCGAGTTTTCCACAGATACCTGCTGCCGGTGATTCTGCGATAGGGGTGGCCCGGTATGTCTCTAGATCGGGGGGTGTGGTGGCTTCAACTGTGGGTGCGGTCTCCCCTGTGAGTGCTTTGCATGCAATCATGAGGGATAACGTGGCTGTTGCCAACAAGATGTGAGTAAAGACTTTTTTGTTGAGTGAATGAAAGCGCATGATGATGTCTCCATGTTTATTACTGGGTATTAAATTTGATTTGGATATTTTGAAAATTACCCCGCTCTTCGGCGCAGGTAGATTGCCAGCCCACCGCTGATGAGTGCAACCAGGATCAGCCCCCCTTCAACGATTCGGATGAATGGAAGCCGGACTTTTACCTCCCCTGGTTCTTTGGGAGTTACAGTAGCGTGATCTTCATCCTCCATTGTCCCGATTTGCTCTTCGTAAGGAGGGATGGCGTTGTCTCCGGGTTCTATTTCGCCGGTGGTTTCGATCTCTTGGGGTTGTGTTGTGTCGGGTGCCCATTGCGCTGTATCTGCGGGGGTTTCTATATCTTCTGTCGGGGCAGGGGTTCCCATCATTGAGGGCGTACCTGTTGTTTCCACGGCCTTCATCCCTTCCCCACCATCGTCTTCTACCACGGTGTCTTCTCCCGCCGTTTCTTCGATGTCGCCTTTCGATGCCGCCGTGTCCAGGTTTTCCCCTTCGTGAGGCGCTTCCTCCATGGTGACCTCTTCGGTTCCGCCCATTCTTTCTTCCAATGTATCGGGTTCTCCTGCTTCCAGGGCCATTGGCGCTTCTGCTTCCTCTACTGGGCCTCCCCCTGCAGGACCTCCACCCGCAGGACCTCCCCCTGACGCTTCCCCGTTCTGCAGGGAATAAGAGTCCGCCGCAGGTTCAGCCGCTGGAGCGAACATAACGTCGCTTGTAGCGCGGCTGCCCAGGAAAACCTCTCCTGCAAAGACGGCTGCTAGCATCACGCTGGCTGCCACCGCCACAAACCGCATGGCCTTGAATCCGCGTGGGAGAGTCGTTCGTTTCCCGGACATTTCTGGCGTTAGCGTGAAGTTGCGCGGTGCCCGTACCTGTGGGGCGGAACGCAGGACCTGACGGGTGCGCCTGAGGTCTTCCAATGCCCGCTGCAAATTGGGCTCGTTCTTCAGCCGGGATTCTATCCTGCTTGCTTCTTTGGGGGACAGTTGTCCATCCAGGTAGGCAGACAGAGTTTCCAGCTCTCGAAGGGGAAGGGGCTTCGTCATTTAAGTGGTCCTCTCACCTTTCAAACGAAACGAAGCGGGTAAAAGTTCCCCGAATGCACGCAGGCACTCTTGCATTTTGACCCGCGCCCGTGCCAGCCGGCTTTTGACCGTTCCCAGGGGTTTTTGGATCGCCTCGGCCGCGTCGCTGTAGTCCATCCCCTGGACGTCGACCATCACCACCACTGCCCGGAACTCGGGTGCCAGGCCTTCCAGGCACTGCTGGATGGCAGTGTTTAATTCTGTTCGTAGAGCGGCTTCTTCCGGCGATTCCCCTTCGTCCTTCAGCCATTCGGCGGAATCGAAGCCCTCGTTGTTGCTGCTGGTGGGTTCCAGCGAAGTCGTGGGTCGCCGTTGTTGGCGTCGCAGTTCGTCGTAGCTGGCGTTGGTCACGATTCGCAGTAGCCAGGCCTTGAATGAACCTCCCCGGAATGAATTTAATTTACGGTATGCAGAGATGAATGCCTCTTGGGTAATGTCGTCTGCCGACGCTGGGTTGCCCATCATGCGGTAGGCTAGGTTGTAGGCCATATCCTGGTAGACCAAGACGAGGCGGTTGAAAGCATCCAAATCGCCTTCCTTGGCATACTGGATTAATTGGACTTCATCCATACCTGCACCTGTGCGTCGCTAGCGAAGTATACCCGCGCGCTGCAAAATTCACAACATTGTAAACCATAAAACCCGTAGAATAGATACCCAATTGTTGAATTGCTTTGTCGTTTCGTTTCTGACATTTCCCCGAAGGAGCTAATCACTTGCGGATTTTTCTCCGCTCGCGTAGTTCTTTTTCATCTATCCCATGAATTTTATACTGTTGAAGGAGGTTGTAGAAGGATTGATTACTTTTCCTTGCTGGAACACTCCGGGCAGTAGCCGAAGAGGATCAAGTGGTTGGTGGTTAGCGTGTAGTCAAAACGTTCTTCGATTTCGTCGAATAGCGCTTGCACGATTTCGTTATCCAGCGTAATCACCCGTTTGCAGCCCTGACAGACCAGGTGGTGGTGTGGGGAACTCCCTACGATTTCATATACCGCCGCGCCGATTCCCATGTCCGAAACCGAGATTTCGCCGGCGTTGGTCAGGCGGTCCAAAGCCCGGTAAACCGTAGAGGGGTTGACGCTTGGCAGGCGTGGTTTCAACTGCGTGAATATTTCCTGTGCAGTGATGTGGGCGTGTTCCTCGTGGAGCAATTCTAAAATGAGTTGCTGGACAGTGCTGGATTTCATAATTGTACTCTGAATTTGATAACGCAATTACTTGCATTTGCAATATATTGCGTTATAATTCTCTCTCGAATCGTAGCCAGACCTATTGTAACAGAGAAGCTTGTCTCATCAAGGAGGAATCGATGAAGTTGCAGGATCTTGATTCACTCATTCAATTCCACGGGCACTTTTGCCCGGGTTTGGCCATTGGCGTTCGTGCTGCTGAGTTGGCCTTGCGCGAAATTGGCCATCACAGCGCTGGTCACGAGGTGGTCGCTGTCGTCGAGACCGATATGTGCTGCGTGGACGCCATCCAATTCCTCACTGGCTGTACCTTTGGCAATGGCAATCTGATTCACCTGGATTATGGAAAGAATGCCTTTACCTTCGTCCGCACCTCAGACGGTAAGGCTGTCCGTTTGCTCATGAAGCCGCAGCCCAGGGATGACTCTCAGTCCGGACGAAACGAGTCGTTCTCCAAGGTGGAGGAGGATACTGCCCAAAATGGGGACCGTCAAAGTGCCCAGGATTTGATGCGGCAGCGCGCCCAGGAAATCCTCGATCTTCCTCTGGCGTCCCTCTTCGACCTACAGGCTGTCGAACCTCACATCCCTGTCCGGACGCGCGTCCGTGAATCCTTCCGGTGCGAAGCCTGTGGCGAGATGGTCATGGAGACGCGCCTCCGTTTGATAGGAGGCCGTAAACTCTGCATTCCTTGTTTCGAATCGGGCCAATGAGCCTTTAAAACTGTTTGCTTTACCATGGAGATGTAGCATGCATTTGACCCCCATTGGCGTGATCCACAGCCCCTACAAACAACGTGGCGATGCCCCTCGCCAGGGGCGCTTATCTGAAAATGAAATGACCCTCGAGGTTTACCCTCAGTTTGTTGCCGCTCTCAAAGATATCCAGCGCTGCTCTCACCTGATTGTCCTCTATTGGGGCGACCGGGCTGACCGGGAAACCCTCCAATCACGCACCCCTTTCAGCGAGGTGCCCGTGGGGGTTTTCTCCAGCCGCTCGCCGAACCGCCCCAATCCGATTGCCTTCTGCGTGGTTGACTTGGTCCGGCAGGAAGACAACCGGCTGACCGTGCGCGGGGTCGATGCCCTGGATGGCAGCCCTTTGCTGGATATCAAGGCCTATGCGCCTGTCATCGACTGCATCCCCGAGGCTAAAAATGAACATATCCCTGCCAGTTTGGGCGAGGTCGCCAAAGGGAAGATGATCGATGCCTGAAGAACTTTCCGTTGATGGCGCACACCCCACCCTGGCGGCAGCAGCTTTTCAACATCAGTCGTCCCGCAAGAAACGGCTTATCCTGGGCCTGGCGCTGCTGACCTTACTGATGGCCCTCATCGCCATCAACGCCGGGGCCGCCCACACGAATCCCTTGCAGGTCTTGCGTGCCCTCCTGGGCCTGGAGAGTGGCACTTCAAATGTGGTGATCTGGAACATCCGCCTGCCGCGTGTCATTGCCGGGCTTATCGCTGGCATCGGGTTGGCTGTTTCCGGTTGTGTCATGCAGACCTGTCTACGCAACCCCCTCGCCTCGCCCTTCACCTTGGGCATTTCCAACGCTGCCGCTTTCGGCGCCAACCTGGCAATTGTGTTCTTTGGGGCCGGGACTCTCCACAGCAACACCCATGATGCCGTTTTCATCGCCAATCCCTATTCCGTCACGATCAGCGCCTTTGCCTTCTCGATGCTTGCCATGACTTTGATTTTGATTCTCGCCCGCCTGCGTGGTTTTTCCCCTGAATCCGTGGTGCTCGCCGGGGTGGCTTTTGGCTCCTTGTTTGCGGCTGGTTCTACCCTCGTGCAGTACTTCGCTGCGGATGTGCAGGTGGCCGCCATGGTTTTCTGGACTTTTGGCGATTTGGGCCGCGTCTCCTGGCAGGAAGTAGCCCTCCTCTCGATCCTCACGTTGGCTGCCCTGGCTTTTTTCCTCCTGCACCGCTGGAATTACAACGCCCTCGAAAGCGGTGAGGATACGGCCAAGGGTCTGGGGGTGCGTGTAGAGCAGATCCGCTTCCGCAGCATGCTGGCCGCTTCGCTGATTACTGCCGTGGCTGTCTCGTTTATGGGCATCATCGGCTTCATCGGTCTGATTGCTCCCCAGATGATGCGCCGTATCCTCGGCATCGATCACCGTTTTTTGATCCCTGCCTCTGCCGTGATGGGTGCCGCTTTGTTGCTGTTTGCCGATACACTGGCCCGCACCCTGATTTCACCTGTAGTTCTACCGGTGGGCGCGATTACTTCTTTCTTCGGTGCCCCGTTGTTCCTTTACATTTTAGCGAAAGGATATTCTCGGCGATGATACTGAATGTACAAGGTATTCGCTTTCAATACCCTGGTCGTCCCGTCCTGGAGGAGGTCACCTTTGCGGTGGAAAATGGCCAGGTGCTTGCCGTCCTGGGTACCAACGGGACGGGCAAGACCACGCTCCTCAAGTGTATCAACCGCATTCTCCCACCTGCCGCTGGTACGGTGCTCGTTCGTGGCGAACTGGTTTCCGGCTTCACTCGCAATGCCGTGGCGCAGAAGATTGCTTACGTAGAGCAGCAGCGCAGCGCTTCACGGGCTACGGTCTTCAACACTGTGCTGTTGGGGCGCAAACCATACATCCGCTGGGATATCACCCAACACGACATGGAGATTGCGGGTCGCGCCCTTCAAACGCTGGGTCTGGAAAAATTCGCTCTCCGTTATCTGGATGAACTCAGCAGCGGCGAGCTTCAAAAGGTCATGATTGCTCGTGCCCTGGCACAGGAGCCGGAGATATTATTGATGGATGAGCCCACCAGCAGCCTGGACTTGAACAACCAGTTGGAGGTCCTCAACCTGGTCCGGGACATCAGCCGCGCCCGCCGGATCGCCGCTGTGGTGGCGATGCACGACCTCAACCTGGCTCTCCGTTTTGCCGATAGCTTTATATTGCTTAAAGACAAAACCATTTTTGCCGCCGGTGGTCCCGAAGTCATGACCCCGGAAAACATCGAAAGCGTATACGCCGTTCCGGTGACGATTGCAGCCCACAACGGCAGTCGCGTCGTCATTCCCTTATAAAAAGTAGGAGGATTTCAATGAAACCGCGTTTTTCCACTATCTTGTTCTTTCTCGTAATATCCCTGCTCGTTCTCAGCGGCTGTAGTACTGCCTCTCAGGATGCTGACGGGCAGGTCGTTGTAACTGACCTCTTGGGTCGGGAGGTCTCCCTGCCTGACACCGTCGATGGCGTAATCGCCATCGGTCCCGGTGCTCTACGCTTGTACGTTTACGCCGGCGATCTGGATTACGTCGTCGGCGTGGAGCAGATCGAAGTCGATAACCCCACCGGCCGGCCTTACCTGCTCGCCAATCCTGCTTTGGCAGAGCTTCCCGTTATCGGTCAGGGTGGCCCCAACAATGCCCCCGATCCGGAAAAAATCCTCACGATTGCACCCGATGTGATTTTCAGCACCTACGCCACGGAAGCCTCTGTAGCTGATGAGTTGCAGGCCAAGACCGGTATCCCCGTGGTGGTGCTTAGTTACGGGGGATCGTCTTTTGGGACGACCGCCATTTTCGGCCAGGGGGTCCAGGATTCGTTGCGTCTCATTGGCGCCGTCACCGGGCAGGATGACAAAGCCCAGGCTGCCGTAGATTTCATCCTGGAAACCCAGCGTGATTTGGAGGACAGGACCAAAGAAATCGCCGATGCCGACAAGCCCTCCGTGTATGTGGGTGGGCTGGGTGCCAGGGGAGCGCACGGCATCGAGAGCACCCAGGGCCAATATACCCTCTTGGATGTCATCCATGCCCGCAATGTGGTCGATGAGACCGGGGAGGGTGGCTCCCTTATGATTGACAAGGAGAAGCTCCTCGACTGGGATCCTGATTTCATCTTCATCGACCAGGGTGGGTTTGCCTCGGTGTTGGAGGATTACGAACAGAATCCCGTTTTCTACCAGTCCCTTTCAGCCGTGCAGAATGGCCAGCTCTACGCCCAGCTGCCCTATAACTACTACAACACCAATCTCGGCACAGCCATCGCCGATGCCTATTACCTGGGCAAGATTCTCTACCCCGAGGCCTTCGCCGATATCGACCCCCAGCAAAAAGCCGATGAAATCTACCAGGCTCTCTTGGGAGCGCCTGTGTATGCGCAAATGGCCGATTCTTTTGGCGGTTTTGGGGAGCTGACCTTGGGCACACCCTGATGGGGAAGAGAAGATAAAATGGCTGATATCTCCAATGAAGCCCTCCTCGAGCAGCGTCAGCGCTTGCGGGACATAGCCCAGGGCTTCCGGCAGGCCCAGATTCTCCTCACCTGTGTCGAGTTGGGGGTCTTCGAAGCCTTGGATGCTGGGCAGGCTGCAGGTTCAGAGGTAGCGCAGGCCCTTGGTGCCGACCCCCGCGGGATGGAACTCTTGCTCAATGCCGCCGCCGCCCTTGGTTTGCTGGAGAAAAGCAGGGATCGTTTCACCAATAAGCCCCTGGTCGCAGCTTGCCTGTTGCCAGGGGCACCCGGTACGATGCTGCACAGCTTCCAGTTGCAGGCCGCCTTCTATCATCGATGGGGGCATCTGGCTGAAGCTGTCCGTTCTGGGGAACGCCCCAAAGAGAACCGCCGCGACGAAGAGCCTGACGCCTGGATCGAGAATTTCGTCCACGGCTTATACAACATGGCCCGGCCTATTGCCCCGGCCATCGCTGAGTGTCTCGCCTTGCCGGAGGATCGCCCCCTCAGAGTTATCGACGTGGGTGGCTGTCATGGCGCTTACAGCATGGCCTTGGCGCAGCGTTACCCCCTTTTGGAGGCTGTCGTCTTTGAACTGCCGCGCGTCGTTTCGGTGGCGCGCCGTATAATTGCTGAAGCTGGCATGTCAGACCGGGTTTCAGTACAGTCGGGCGACTTCCAAAAGGAGCCTCTAGGCCAGGGCTATGATCTGGCCTTGGTTTTCGGGGTGCTCAACGGCGAACCGCTTGAAGGTCGCCCCGCCCTGATTCATAAGGTCTTCGCTGCCCTGAACCCCGGTGGCAAGTGCGTCCTGCGCGACTTTGTGCTCGATCCTGACCGTGCCGGACCGCCCGAGGCAGCCGTCTTTGCTTTGCAGATGCTGCTGGCCACCGAGGCTGGCGGGCTTGATACACGTGCTGACTGGGCCAGGTGGCTGGACGAGGTCGGGTTTCTCCCCCCTCAACAGATCGAGCTGCCGTCCTGGGTTGGCTCGAGCCTGACCGTTGCCCGTAAACCGGATGCTTGATAGAATATCCTTGCATGGAAGAGGATCGACGATGAAATGTGAACGTTGTAGTGTGCAGATTCCTGCCGGGGATGGAATGGATTATTATGGACAGACCTTATGCGAAGACTGCTATATGCAGGCGCTCTCCCCGGCACGCGCCTGTGATCCCTGGGCGGTCCGCAGCGCTCAGACACTATCTCAACTGGATGGAGATTATTCAGCCTTGAATGAGACTCAGGCGAAAATCTTGCGTGTCTTAGAGGAGACCGGAGGGCTTGCCCCACAGGAACTTGCACAAAAGCTTGGGATGGACATGTCTGAATTGGAGCGGGAGTTTGCCACCCTCCGCCACATGGAAAAAGTGCGCGGCAAGATGCAGGACGGGCAGAAGATTGTCTGTCTCTGGGAGTCCTGATAGAAGCTCGTTGAATTAAGGGGGATTATCATTATCAAATGTGATATCCTATCAGGTATGACTGAATCCCTCCAAACTCCCCAGACCCCGGCCAGTCCGGCCAGGAAAATGGCTTTCACTTGCGGCACCTTCACCCTCGTTGCCAGCCTGATTCTCAGCTTGGCTGCTATTACCGCCGCTGTGTTGATCCTCCTGGGGATTCTGCCCTAAAGTATATGCCCATCGATATCCAGCGCGTGAAAGCCTTGTGCTTTGATGTAGATGGCACCCTCAGGGACACGGATGATCAGATTGTCGATAAGTTGGCAAAAAGGCTGAGGCTTGTCCGCTTCCTCTTCTCTCGCCGCGATGAACGTCTGGCCGCTCGCCGGTTGGTCATGGGCTTGATATCGCCTGCCAATTTCTTCTATCGCCTTCTCGATTGGCTGACCATCGATGATGAGGTGGTCGGCATCGGTGATTGGCTCCACAAAAAGCAGTTGCTCAAACCGGAGAACGAATTCTTGATTGTATCCCAGGCAGACGCATGTCTGTCCTCTCTCGCGCCACATTTCCCTATGTCTGTGGTCAGTGCCAGGGGTGAGCGCGGCACCATGGCCTTCTTGGATTACTTCGATATGGTTGGCCTGTTTAATTGCATTGCCACTGGCCAGACAGCACCCCGAACCAAACCCTGGCCGGACCCTGTCTTGTGGGCGGCGGAAAAGATGGGGGTGCCGCCTGAGAATTGTCTGATGATTGGCGACACCACCGTCGATATCCGGGCGGGTCGCGCTGCCGGTGCGCAGACCATTGGGGTTTTGTCCGGCTTTGGTTATGAAAGGGAATTAATCAAGGCCGGGGCTGATGACATAATCGATAGTATCGCCGATCTGCCTCATTTTTTACGCCGAACCTGATAGAGAGAAGGCTCGCCCTATTTGATTCAATCACGCATTTTGAGAGGAATTATTCTCGGATTTAGGCCTTTTTTCTGATTGACACACCAGACGCCTCAACTCTATAATGAAAGTCTGAATGAGGCGTATCATACGAATAACCCCCGTTATCATATTTGTCCTTTTCGCTTTCCTGCCTGCTGGAAGGCCTGCCAGCGCGCAGGTTGAGACCAACCGCTTCTTTTCCGATACCGGGCATTGGCTCGTGGGGGAGTTTTATGATTTTTACACCGCTTATGAACGTGCTGATCTTGTTTTCGGCTTTCCCATCACCGATGAATTCCTGGACGAACTCACTGGTCTCACCGTTCAGTATTTCGAGAACGTCCGCTTTGAACTCCACCCTGAGAACCCGCACGGACTTCAGGTCGTTGTCACCCCATTGGGTCAGATTCTCTACGAGCCGGCGGAACCGATCCAATTGAATTCTCTCTCCCCCAACTGCCGTCAGGCCTTGGATTGGGATTTTCCTGTTTGTTTTTCCTTCTTTGATTTTTATCTCGTCAATGGCGGCCAGACCCGCTTTGGTGTCCCCATCTCTGGTCTGGAATACAGCAGGGGCTATTTGGTCCAGCATTTTGAATATGCTCGCATGGTCTGGAAACCCGGCCATCCCCAGGGGGCCCAGGTCACCCTCGCCCCCCTCGGGGAAGAATATTTCTACTTCATTGGCGAAGATCCCATTCGCCTGGAGCCGGTGCGTAACAACATGTATAGCGCTGGCATCAGCGAACTCCACATAAAAGCTTTTACTCGCCATGCCGTAGTTTTTCCGGGAAAACTCCAGACTTTGTATGTCATGGTCACAGACCAAAACGGTGCTCCCGTTATCGGTGGGCGTGTCACCATTAGAGTCGAGTTCCCCGATGGCTCTTCCGAGACCTTTTCCACCGTAGCGACGAATGACCTTGGTTTGGCAGAGTTTACCTTCCCGGCCAGTTCGATTGGCCTTGGCATGGCCAACGTGACCATCGCCGTCCTCTATGGCGACATTCTCCAAACCTCCCTGACCTCCTTCAGGGTTTGGTATTAGCGACCAACCTCCCAGGCAATCCCTCCTGATTACCTGATCCCTAATTTTGTCATCCAGATCGAATCGTAGGGGCGGGGCATGCCCGCCCGCAATCCCCCAATCGCGCAGCGAAGAATCTATCAAAACAATCACAAAGATCCACAATCTAAACCTTCCACAATCCCCCTTGATTGCCTCATCCCTTCCCTTCATACGCGTGGCGAATGCAAAACATTCGCCCAAGAAAATACCTTGCATTTTCAACAAACCGGAAAAACTTTCCTCCGTTTGATCCCCAATCTCCTCGCTTTTCCCCCTGGACAAATCGATAGCTATCGATTAGAATCAAATCGATAAGCATCAATATGAAATCATCTCTCTTTTTTTTCTTCAAACGCATCGATGAGTTTCGATGCGTTTGAAGAACGAAAAACCTTAAACGTAAGGAGGTGAAACCATGATGAAGCGCTGGATGATTCCTGAGATCGCTCACTGTTCTGAGGGGTGCCGTTTACAGTCCTGGGTAAGACTCTAAACGGCCCGGTCCTGGGCACGACTTGAAACTGCCCGTTCCCCATTCCCCCATTACATCCAAAAATTTATAAAGATGATGCTGATATAATCCGGGTTCTCATCATGGACTTTGTTGAACCATCGCAGATCGGATGGGCGTAAATCTGAAAGGGTAAATCGACAATGATGTCTCGCTGGATGATGGAATGTTTAGGTACGCTGGTAATACTGAGTATCCTAACTGGCTGCGGTAAGGCTGAGCCTACCCACCTGCCTCTGGGATTTGAGCCGGTGGCCCATAATGACGATTGGACGCCGTACATTGAAGAATTTGACGGGGTGAAGATGGCTTTGGTCCCGGTTGGGTGCTTTGACATGGGTAGCACAGACGAACAGGTATCTGGTGCTGTGCGCCTTTGTGAACTCGTGCGCGGCGAGGGGAACTGCATCCGCGCTCATTTTCAAGATGAACAGCCTCTGACAACCTACTGCTTCACTGAACCCTTTTGGATCGATATCTATGAGGTGACGAATGTGCAGTATGGGTCATCGGGGAAGTGGGCTGGCGATGATCTTCCCCGTGAGCAGGTCACTTGGACTGAAGCTGTCGCGCACTGCCAGAGCCGTGGGGGTCGCCTGCCGACAGAAGCTGAGTGGGAGTATGCTGCCCGCGGCCCGGATGGACTCGTGTTCCCCTGGGGAGACAAATTCAAGAGAGACCTGGCCAATTCCTGTGATAAGAGTTGTCTCTTTAATATGATTGGGACTCATGTGGATGATGGCTATCCAGATATAGCCCCTGTCGGGTCTTTTCCAGGCGGGGCGTCCTGGGTGGGAGCCATGGATATGGCCGGGAATGTCTGGGAGTGGACCAATAGTATCTATATGGATTACCCCTACAACACCGCAGATGGGCGCGAGGCAGATGGCAGCATCGATAACACCAGCAGGCGGGTGTTGCACGGCGGTGCATGGTTCCATACCAGTCCGGTCTACCTGCGCGGTGCCGCTCGCTACGAGGTCTGGCCGGACTATTCGGACAGCGTTCTTGGCTTTCGCTGTGTAATTTCATTTTCAGGCGCACTTAATCTACCTTAGCCGGCTACTTTGTCGTTGACCTACGAGTTGCTTCTACTGGTCATACAAACTTATCCGCTATGGATGTCCATGCCGACCCGGTATCTATGCTTAGTATAATGTTTGTTAATGAGTATCTGAAACAACATCTAAACCTGATAATTTGATGATTGACTTATCGAATTATATCGGCTGTATTAACCAATAATATTGGTGTGTGATGCTTGAGCCAATCCTTGGATCGAAAAGTAGTGAACAGGTCTTTATCTTTCTTGTGGCTAGAGAAAAAGGCTACGCGACGGAAATTGCCAGGTTCTTCGATGCAGACCTCTATGCAATTCAGAAACAACTGGAACGCTTAGAAAACTCAGAAGTCCTGGTCAGCAACAAGGTTGGCCGTACTCGTGTTTACCAGTTCAATCCCCGTTACCCTTTCCTTAATGAACTTATACTTCTACTAGAAAAGGTTCTCAGTTTTTATCCCGAAGATATTCAAGAAAGTTTAATCATGAATCGTAGACGTCCTCGGAAAAAGGATAAGCCGCTTTGAAATCGATAAGCAAAATGAGTTTGGGAGAACTGGCAGCCTACATCGATACTCACTTGCGGGGGAAAGGAATCGATGTGGTTCTTTCTAGCGGGGCTTGCGTGTCGATCTATAGCGATCGTAAATATGTGTCCAAAGACCTGGACTTTATTGGTCGGTATTCTATTGATCATAAGAAAGTTGAACGAGTCATGTTGGAAATTGGATTTGAGCGGCAAGGCAGGTATTATCATCATAACTAAACCTCCTATTTTGTTGAATTTATTTCTGGTCCCCCAACGATCGGCCAGGATCCAGGTGATGAAGTATGTGAAGTAAAGTTAGCCACAGGTTCAATCCGAATCATTTCACCAACTGATTCCGTTAAAGATCGCCTGGCTGCTTTTTACCATTGGGGAGATAGGCAAGGTGTAGAACAAGCTCTTCTGATTTCCCGCACAAATGAAATCGATATCGAGAGTGTTGAAACATGGTCTACGCGGGAAGGTAAGAAAATAGAGTTCGAAGAGTATAAACAGCAGCTCGAAACAGAAACCTGATATTCAAACCAGTGAACGCGGGGAATTACGCTGCTGGTTCATCTATCAGGTTTCTATACACAAGGGGTTAATATTCTAAAAATACTGGCTGTGAATGGCGAGGATTGAAAACTTAAGAGTTTTTCCTTGCCCCCAAATACTTCCAGAAGATCTTCGAGGTCTTCGTCATCTTATAGCCCACCTTCTCGTAGAAATGGTGCGCCTCTTCTCTGACGGTGTTCGAGCGTAAAAACACCGATTTGATACCTTACCCTTTGGCCCAATCCTCGATCCCCGCCAGCAGCTTCTCCCCGATTCATATCCTACGGTGCCCCTCAACTGGGCAGACAGCATCGTTAGCGCCGTGGCGTCGGCTATTTGCGCAGTTCGAATATCAACGTTCATTGGGCTTTTCCCAATCGCCAGGTTAATGCGTTAGTCCTTTCTGGATGGTATCTCCAATGAATTATACAATCTCGAATCAAATCGGTTCATTAAAGGGTGTTTTTGGGCAGCTCTGCTGCCCAAAAACACCCTACATTATTTTCCCCCCTTCCTGGGAAGGGGGGACTTGAGGGGGGATGGGAATAAAGTCTCGGCTGATACCGTTGAACTAATATTGTCGGGTGGACTGGCAGAAATTGATAATTCTGAACTCGATCTGTGTGACTAATGAAAAGCCTAAAAAAAATACTAAATATTCATTTAGGGTCTACATGATTGAGTATACAAGTCTGTCAGCGGTGCGGCATCAGATTTTAGAGTGACACGAATCAAGATAACTATACGTGAGGTCATTCTCGTTTCTCCAACCGCCACGCCAGAGCGGTGTGCCTATCTGCAATCTTGTTGTTCTTTACTGCTATCGCCAGGGCTTTCGTGTTTGTGACCAGTACACACAGTTTTTTCGCCCGCGTCACCGCCGTATACAGCAGGTTGCGCTGCAGCATCATGTAATGGTGGGTCAGCAGGGGCACCACCACGGCGTCGAACTCCGACCCCTGCGACTTGTGCACCGACACTGCATATGCCAGGATGAGCTGGTCGGCTTCACTCCAGGCGTACTCAACGTCCCGCCCTTCGAAGTCCACCGTTAGGCTGTGGTCGATCTGCGAGAGGTCGTTGATGAACCCAATGTCGCCGTTGTATACTCCCTTGTCGTAATCGTTCTTAACCTGCATGACCTTGTCCCCTGGCCGGAAGGTTTGCCCGAAGAGACGTTTCTCCGGCTTGAGTGCACCGGGTGGATTGAGCGCTTCCTGCAAACGGGCGTTGATGGCGTTGATTCCTACCGGACCCCTGTACATTGGCACCAACACCTGGATGTCCGCCGGTTGGATGCCGAATCGTTGGGGGATGCGCTTTACTACGATGTCCTCGACCCAATCGGCAGCCTGATCCGGCTCCCTTGCCGAGAACCGGAAAAAATCCGTGCTCTCCGGATCGAATTCCGGTATCTTCCCCTGGTTGATTTGGTGCGCATTTGAGATGATGTGGGAGCCTTCGGCTTGCCGGAAGATTTCCGTTAGACTCGTCACCGGGGCGATGCCACTGGCGATAATCTCCCGCAGCACGTCGCCTGCCCCCACCGAGGGGAGTTGGTCAACGTCGCCGACCAATAGCAGGTGCGTTCCCGGTTCTAAAGCCCGGAAGAGGCTGTTTGCCAGGAGGATGTCCAGCATGGAGACCTCGTCCACTACCAACAAGTCCAGCTTCAGCGGGTTATCGGCGTCGTGCTCGAACCCCTGCATGGGGGAATATCCCAGCAGCCGGTGGATCGTGCTGGCCGGTCGCCCTGTGGCTTCAGATAGGCGCTTGGCTGCCCGTCCCGTGGGGGAGGCCAGGGCGTAGCGTTTCCTTGCACTTTCCACGGTGGCGATCAGGGCCTGGACGGCGGTCGTTTTGCCGGTGCCCGGCCCGCCGGTGAGGACGCTCACCTGTTGGGACAGCGCTGTGCGGACAGCCTCCTTTTGTCCTTCCGATAAAGAATCACTCATCGACGAAAATACCGGTGGAATGTCACCCAACCGGGAAGGGTAGGCATTTACCAGGGTTCGGAGGTGGTTGGATGTCCCCACTTCGGCGTAATAGTAAGGAGTCAGGTAGACAGCGTTTTGCGGTTCGGGTTCCCCATCAGGGGAGAGGGGAACGGAATCCAGAAAAATGAGTTCGGCTTCGGCCAGGCGCTCCAGGGCGGGCTGGATATGGGAGCGTTCCACATGGAGAAGATCCACAGCTTTATCGGCCAGGATTTCTCGGGGGGTGAAGACATGCCCCTCGTTGGTCATCTCTTCCAGGGCGTAGATCACCCCCGCCTCGATCCGGGTTGGGTGATCATGTGGAAGTCCCAAAGATTGAGCAATTTTATCAGCTGTCTTGAAGCCCACACCAAAGATATCTCTTGCCAACTGGTAGGGGTCGTTCTGGACGATGTCCATCGCCTGGTCGCCGTACTGCTTGTATATCTTGATGGCCAGGTTGGTGGTAATTCCATGGCTGTGGAGGAAGATCATGATGTCTTTGATCTGCTTCTGCTCTTCCCAGGCTGATAGGATGATCTTGGCGCGTTTCGGCCCGATGTCGGGGACCTCTCTGAGGCGTTTGGGGTGGTTTTCGATGACGTCCAACGTGTCTGTCCCGAAGTGGTCGACGATGCGGTCAGCCAGCTTGGGGCCAATCCCAACGAGAAGCCCGGAACCCAGGTAGCGGCGTAAACCGTCCAGGGTGGCGGGGTAGGCCTGTTCCATGGTTTCGACCTGGAATTGGCGACCATGTTTGGGGTGGGTGACCCATTCGCCGTGGAGTTTGAGGTATTCGCCGGGGGCCAGTTCGGGGAGGTTTCCGGTGACGGTGACGAGGCCTGCATTGTTTTTGCCGGCGGGCGGGGATTCGTCGGGGCGGAGGTGCAGGACGCTGTAGCCGTTATCGGGGTTGTAGTAGGTGACACGTTCGATGGCGCCGGAGAGTTTCTCCATAAGGGTATTATAAAGTATGTGGTTGGGTGTAAGTCTGTAACCTGTAAGGATTTGGGGTGGGGGGTGATTCAAGGCTGCGCCTTGGATTCAGGAGAATGAGGCAAGCTCATTCTCCACACTCAGAATTGTAGTTTTGAAACCTGTAAAGTTTTGGGGGTGGGGGGTGATTTACAGGTCTTACAGGTTGTTACAGGTCGTTACAGGTTTACAGGTTCAGGAATTTAGCCTACGGGGAAATGGAATTGCTGCACCAGGTTTTTACAGGTGTTTACAGGTTTTACAGGAGGGAACAGGATAGAGATGAATTTATCATAGGTGGTCACCCAATAATGTTAACCACAGATGAACTCAGATGAACTCAGATTTTAATAATTATGGGGGGATAATACTGCGGTTTATGGATAGTATGGAGGAAATCGGCTGGTTTTTCTGTTTTTTCTCCCTCAGCGGGATAGATGTGCTTTTTTTTCTCCTTTAGGGGGAGGTGTTTGCCGTAGGCAAACAGGCGGGCGGAGCATGCGCGGCAAAGCGTTGCCGACGGCCCTACGATGATCAAGTGGAGAAGATGGGGAGCAGCGAGGATGGGTAGGCATTGTTACTGGGTTTTCCCCCTCACCTGCCAGCTTCGCTGGCATCCTCTCCCCCGAAGGGAGAGGAATTGGTTGCTTACGGCAAACAGGCGGGCGAAATGTGATTTTTACCGGAAAGCGGAAAAAGTCCAGAATCCCCAGTGTCAGGCACTGGAGTTGTGGGGGGGTATTTGGTTTTTGTAGTTATCGGACACATCATTTTGCTGGTTGTGAAAAATTCAGACCCTTAACGAGGCACGGAAGCCCCTGGCGGCGTAGTAGGATTCGGCACCATTGTGATAGGTAAAAACATGGTCGTAGCGGCGATCACAGAAGATAGCGCCACCGAGTTTTCTTATCGCTGCAGGGGTCTGCACCCAGCTCGAGGTTTTGGTATCAAATTCTCCAAGTTCCTGCAAGGCTCGATATTGTTCTTCCGTCAACATCTCAACCCCCATGGCAGCCGCCATGTCCATGGCGCTAGTTTTGGGTTTATGTTCTTTCCTCGATTCGAGGGCTTCACGGTCGTAGCAAATGCTCCTGCGACCTTTGGGGCTTTCGGCGGAACAATCATAAAAGATGTATTCGCCGGTGTTTTTATCGTGTCCAACGACATCAGGTTCACCCCCAGTGGTTTCCATTTGATTGAGCGACCAGAGTTTGTCAGGATGAGCATCCAGCTTTGCCTGCACTTTGGCCCATTCAAGACCGGCATGACGGTTCGCGTACCTCTCAAAACGGGCTTTCAATGCGTTGAGCAGTCCTTCACGTTGTCCTGATGATAACTCTTTTTTATTGTTCATACTTTTATTTTACCTCTCATGAGTGTTTATACTTGTAATTGCGGGCTAATGGTGGTTAGTGGCGGGGGGTGTGTGGACAATGCTTGGTTCCAGAGAAAATTCGAAGTCAGAAAAATGCTTGAAAATGGTGCAGAAAGGTGCACGCTGTGTTGGGCAGATTTTATATTTAGTTTTTAAATAAATTGTTATTATTCATTTGTTCCACGTTCCCAGATTTCTAACATGTGGAAAATTGGTCTGTTGGATATTGCCTGCTGATTGTTCTTATCATCAATATATTTTTTAACGAAATCTGTAATAGAAGCCCCAGGACCTAAAAGACTATAAGTTGTACCAATTAATCCAAGTGGGGGAAAAAATAACGAAGCAATGCCTAAACTTCCAGAAATGAAAAAAAAGATTATATTATTGAACCAACCTTTTGAAGATTTTTGTTTAAAAGCTTCGATTTCGTCTTGATAATTTTGTAGTGCTTCAGTTACATTGTTAACAACAATCGATGCCGTTGTGTCAAGATCTTCGATTGATGAACGTTGTAAATCTAGCCGATTCACACGATAAATTTCTCTAATCTGTTCCATAAATCCATTTTCCCGAAGTTTAACCAGATCAGCAACAGTTGTTGCTAACATCCAATTCATTTTTTCTGACATGATAGCCGCTTGTACAGGTATTTCGTCACGTAATCCACGTGTAGCAAAAAAACTAGAATTTCCTTCAATACGGTATTTATTAAACTCCCAATGTTCATTAGGAATATTAATATCAATGCCAAGTCCAGCAGCAGAAGTCTCTGCGCCTTCCAAAGCAAGAAACCTTCCTTCAATTATGCCTTTTATATGTGCCATATTTCTCATTTGAAGCGGTAATTTTGAAAAGAGCCTATTTTCGGGAATTTGTACATCAGATGCTGAAAATTTAATCATGTTGTCCAAAGAATTAAATGTTTTTAATAATTCCTTGAGTACGGTGTGTTCTTTAAACTTTTTTTCAATTTGTTGAAGTGAGTTCGTTTCAAATGTTTTTACTAAGTCGTCAAGTGAATCTATATCCCTATCAAAAGCATCTCCAAATAATCTATATGCGTTTTTTTCTGCAGATTCTTGTAAGTACTTAAAAGTTTCATCTCCCCAAACAATCCCAATTGGCGGAACAAGAATAGCAATTGGTAGGTCAGTATCTGATAACAAGAATGGTTTTAATGAGCGAATTCCCAAATAATTTAGAAGAAGATAGGTTAATTGTGGATCGTTAATGGATCCAGTGAAGTAATCTTCCATAGTTTCCCGTCGCTGAGAAGCTATGGCAAGAGGATCTAATAAACAAATGCTATCAAAATATAATCCTAGACGGGTTACGGCGAGTGAATAATAATTACTCATACCGTTCAAATCCCCAATTTGCGTATTAAGTCTATCACTAGTTTTTAGTGCATCTACCAAAGATTGTCGGTGTAAAGACCAAAAAGAGGAAATTTCAACTAATAATTGGTCTGCTTGATACGATAAAGTATTCCATTGGGCACCTCTATAAGGTATTACAATATTACTGGAGAAATTTGATGGTGGGATATCATGAAGAAATTGAATAGGCGACAAACCTGATTCAGAATATTTTTGCCACAAATTCTGAAAGTATGACTCGAGAATTTTCAAGTATTCTTTCTGGATGTTTACAATATCGTTGTGGGTTTTCATAGATTCTTTAATTCAGAACGAGCCTAATAGACACGCAGAGTCCCAGCCATCCGGTGCACGCTGTGTTGGACAGTTTTGTGTTTTCAAGATTCCTTAAAGACTTTATCGGCGTCTTTTACAAACCACCAAATTGCATCCATCTGAGATATTTTTGTGCCTTCGTTTCCAACGCTTTTTCTAATTTCAAGAATCAGTTGTGCTTGAATACGGAGCATTTGTTTAGTGGCTTCTTCTGTACCGTCCATTTTATTCTGATAGAAGAATTTTTTTATCTCATTGTATGCTTTAACGACACCATCAGATCCTATTAATAATAATTTAAACTCGGCATTTTTGTATTCTGTTGTGGTGATTATTTCAGAAGCAGCATCACCCGGGGCTTTTCCCCGAAAACGTTTGTTTTTATTTAAAAGTCCTTCAGGAGTTAAGGCGATAATATAGGGCTCTAAAATGGTATTGTAAATAGCGATGCGGTCATCTTGTAATTTGGCTTGCATTTCGAGGACTTTTTCCTGTCGAGACGCTACCCTTGCAAGCACTGCACCTACAATAGCAATCAGGATAGGTGTAATGATTGAACCGATTGCGCTAATCCATTGAAGTGTGTTTGAGTTGTTCATAATTATTCCCAAAAAACATTCAAGATTTTACAAGGAACTGCCCAAAAGGTTGATAACTTATCACCTTATTACGCTAAATCATGGAAATCCATATTGTCCGAATCAAAACCGGCATAAGGTTTGGATAATGTCTCCCCAGAAGGATGTTATCAGCGTAAAAAACGGGTGTAATGTGAAATGCTGGAGATTATCCCTTTACCATTCAGGGTAAGGGATTATATCATTGTGGAGGGATTGGAAGTTAAAATAACTGGTTGGTGGTAGGAAAACATAGTTATTAAAATTACCTCACAAGCCACGGTCGAGGCATGCCTCGACCCTACGAAAGCGATGGACGGGGGAACTCCGTACCTATAGGATTCTCGTAGTTGCGGACGGAGTATGCGCTACAAGGAATTGCCGATGCTCCTACGTGAGGTCAGGTGGGGAAGGCGGGGAGTAACGAGGATGGGTGGAGATTGTGGCCGGGTTTTCCCCCTCACCTGCCAGCTTCGCTGGCATCCTCTCCCCCGAAGGGAGAGGAATTGATTACCTGCAACAAACAGACGGACAAGGCAAGTCGTTTGTCCATTACAAAAATACTGGTCTATAATAAAGGATATTATTAAATATCGAGTTATTCCTCTTATGGATCAACAGCTGTCAAATCGTGAGGGGGAAGCGCCGAGGAGACGAGTAATGGAAAACGAACGGAAATTTCAATATTCAATGTCGATGAAGGAAGGAATCACCGAGATCGCCATCACAGGGGAAGTGACCTATCTTGATGTCGAGAACATCACGAATGAAATGCGCAACGACGCATGGAAATTAAATACTAGATATGCATTGATCGATCTGCGCGGCTTAAAAGGACGTTTTGGGATTGCGGCTACTTATTTTCGGGTGAGAAGCTACCCCCGCGATAGACCAAGAATCCATACAGCGATCGTCGATCTTGCAGAAAATAAAGACTATCAATCGTTCCATGAGAATACAGCCTTCAACGCCGGGTTGTCGTTGAGATGGTTCACAGATATCGATGAAGCGAGAGCCTGGCTTAAAAGCCTACAAGAAGGCGATAATACACCGGCTTTGGATAACAATTAATGGAAATTGAGAATTTAACAATCGACGGAATGGGATTCGTTTGGGTCCCCAAAGGCGGGTTTACCATGGGGAGCCGGGAAGATGACGAACTGGCTTTTGGGGATGAGTTCCCACAACATCGGGTGGACATCCCCTACGACTATTGGACCGGTAGATATCCGGTGACCAAGCGAGAATTCGGCGCATTCGTGCGCGCCACTTCCCATTTAACACGAGGTGAAAAAGAGGGCTGGTGCTGGGTGTGGAACCGCCTGGACGATCAATGGGAAAAAGTGGAGGGGGCGATGTGGGAATTCCCGGACGGAGACAGAAGCAGCGATAACAACCTGGGGGACCACCCGGTGGTGCAGGTGTGCTGGTACGACGCCAGGGCTTATTGTGGGTGGTTGAACGAGACGCGGGGGGATGAACTGCCGGAAGGGTACTGTTTCAGTTTACCGAGCGAGGCCGAGTGGGAGAAAGCGGCGAGGGGTCCGGAAGGGCGGGAATGGACGTGGGGGAATGAGTTCGACCCGGCGATATGCCATTATTATGACAGCGGTCAGGCGGGCACCATCCCCATCGGTTCGCATTCGCCGCAAAGCGACAGCGTGTATGGGGCGGCGGATATGAGCGGGAACGTGTGGGAGTGGACGATCACACTGTGGGGGGAGGTGCGAGACAAGGCGACTTACGTTTACCCGTACGACAGCAAGGATGGGCGCGAGAGCCTATCAGCCGAGGATACGACTTACCGGATCATCCGGGGCGGGTCATTCAAAAATGAGATGCGAGCCGTGCGGTGCGCCTGCCGGGACCTAGACCCGCAGAATTATTCGCTCAATAACCTGGGGTTCCGGGTGTTTGTGACGCCTGTGAGAGAATAAAATTTAATCTGACCTCGTTATGGCGAAATCTCAAGAGCGATTTCGGCCATGCGGGGGAAGCCTTTCTCGCGCTGTTCGGAGGTCGCTCTTTTATTGGTGACCAGGTTATCTGTGACGGTGAGGATCGAGAGGGCATCCACCTTGAACCTGGCTGCCAGGGTGTAGAGCGCCGAGGTTTCCATTTCGACAACGAGTACGCCGTAATCGGCCCACTTGTGCCAGCCATCTGGATCGTCGTAGAAGACATCGGTCGAGAATATCCCGCCAACGTGCACCTCGAGATCACGCTGTTTAGCAGCCTGATAGGCTTTCAATAGGAGGGGGAAGCTGGCGGTGGGGGCGTAATCCATGCCGTTGAAATGGAGTCTGTTGATGTGTGAATCGGTGGAGGCGGACATGGCGATGACGATATCGCCGATATCGAGATGGGGCTGGAAAGCGCCGCAAGTGCCGACACGGATGAGGGTCTTTACGTCGTAGTCGTTGATCAATTCGTGCACATAGATCGAGTGGGAGGGAATGCCCATACCGGTGCCCATGACGGAAACGGTCTTATCTCCATAACGGCCGGTAAACCCTAACATGCCGCGGACTTCGTTGAAGCAGACTGCATCCTCGAGCATGGTTTCAGCAAAGAATTTGGCCCGGAGCGGATCGCCGGGTAAAAGGACAGTCGAGGCGATTTGCCCCTTTTTTGCACCAATGTGAATACTCACCTGCTACCTCCTGATAATGAAAGGTTTTTTGGGGTTCTCGATACTATAAATTTCCAGAGAAATCATATCATGGAAATATCATTTCTCTACAACGCTACACTATATGGGGAAACGAAAAAGCGCCAGTAAAGTTTTACCGACGCCTTTTTGAAATTTATTTATTCGATTCCTGATTTACTGCCCCGGGACGCTCCAGTCTTCCCCCAGCTCGATGCGCACATCGATAGTGCTGTTGGGGTCGTAGCTGTTGAAGATGCGAGTGTTGTTGATACCCATCAAACCGACGAGGTATTGGACTGTATAGGGATTGCCGGTATAGTCGTAGATGGTCGTGAGACTGACGTAGTCGGCATTGCCGACGTCAACGACATTGACCCCAAGGGAAATGAGGTATTCCTGGGTGGAACCAGCCAGGCCGCTGATCCCGGAACCATTATAGATACCTATCGTGGCGGCCTCGGTTTTCATCAGCTCTGTGGGGTCGCCCCCTGCGGCAGCGGGTCCGGTTATCGTGCCAGAGGTGAAGATCTCATCCCGCAATATGCGGATGTTGCCGGTGATGGGTTTGAGAATCTCCTGGAGACCATCGGGGGAGGTGGCATGCTTGACGTAATCTGGCGGTGAGATTACGTATTGACCGATCTGGGAAGGATTGATCTTGAGTGCATCCAAGCCGAGGCTCAAAGCGTCGTCGAAGGGGATGTTGGTCTGGATGCCGGTGGAAAAGATATTCCACAACTCAAGGGGGTCATTGAGAATCATGCCCTGGATTTCCCTCGAGAGCATTTTATCCCGGATGGCGATGATGGCTTGCTGCTGCCGGCGAGAGCGATCGAAATCGCCATCGTTGACGTAGCGGTTGCGGATGTAGGCCAGCAGGTGGTCGCCTTTCATGCAGGCCATCCCCGGTTCCAGCTTCACGTCGATAAATTTCCCGGGTATCTCCAATTCGATGGGGGACTGGACGTCCACGCAAACGCCACCGATGAAGTCGATGAAATCGACGAAGGCATGGAAATCAATTTGGGCGTAGTAATGGATATCAATTCCGAGGAACTCTTCTACGGTTTTCGCAGCCATCCCCGGTCCGCCACCGGGCACGCGCGCTCCTTCCCCCAGCGCGTAGGCCTGATTGATCTTGTTCTGGCCAAAACCAGGGATGTTGACCCACAGGTCGCGGGGGATGGAGAGCATGGCGGCGGTCTTAGTGACAGGATCATAGGTGGCCAGGATCATGGAGTCGGTCTTGGGGGGGCCTTCACGCTCAACCGAATACCAATCGGCGGCGTCCAAGCCCATGACGAGTATATTAACACGGCTGGCACCGTCCCAGGTAGGCAGTTCAACGGCAGGGGCGTCACTGACAGGTAGGGGGGCGGCAGGGGTTCCGTCTTGGGAAGTGCCTGAATCTCCTCCGCTGTCACCAGCGGGCTGGATATTAACCCCCGGGAGTTCTACTATGGTCGCCGAAACAATCATCTCGCGGACGAATTGGAATACCAACACGGCAGAAATGATGGCGGCGACGAGCAAAGCGCCCAGAATTATCTTTTCTGTTTTATTTAACGGACGGCTTTTCCGTCGTTTTCTTTTTTTGTTTGTACGTGTTAATTGCGTATCATCCATAAAAAATACGGCCTATAAGGTCTCTCCTGGTTTGATGAGCGTGAATTATATCACGCCATTGTAAACGATCATGCGTGCGGAAAAACAGCACCCTGTAACTATATAGCGAGGAAAAAAGGTGCAATAAAGATGCCAGGGATTGGGCTGCCATATCAACACTATTTTATTTAACATCAGTTCGGGGGGGAGAATGTAGATATATACTAAGGTAAATAACGGCTGTATCTACTTTGGGAATTCGACATTTCTAATTTGGCAGGAATTTCTTGTTGGATTTAATCCCAGCCCCCCTAGCCTCACTTCCCGGGAAGGGGGGGAAAGAATATATGGGTATTTTGGGGCGGCTCTGCCGCCCCAAAATACCCGCTTTCGATGAGTAAGGGTCACTGATAAAATTTCTATCAGGTGCGTAGATAGCATATTAGGTATTGGGCAGATTCCAGTCGTCCCCCAGTTCTATCCCTACATCGATGGGGCTGTATGGATCATAATGGTAAAAGATACGGGTATTGTTGATGCCCATCAAATCGATGAGGTATTGGACGGTGTAGGGAATGCCGTCGGGAGAAGCAAATCCCTAACGAACTGAAACACCAGCGTGGCTGTGATTAGTGCGCCACCCAACAAAACACCGGTAAGAATTTTCATATATCGAGGAGCTACCCGGTTTTTGGGTTTCATCATTCTTAGTGAATTATTTCTTTTCGTATCCATATCGCTTTCAAATCATCCCTCAATATCATACGTAAGGATTTCAAGCCGATGGGAGCGGAAACGCGATTGCGGTAAAATACCACCTTGGAATCGTCTGGTCAACTGAAATTGTTCAGTAACTATACCAGAAATTATATCAATCAATATATAGGCAGGATCGTAAACGTGGCTGTTATTACTGTTGCTAATCTGTCTAAATCCTACGGCCCAGTGGAACTTTTTACGGGGATCAGCTTCAGCGTACCACAGAGGGCACGGGCGGCCATCGTCGGCCAGAATGGGATCGGGAAGACGACGCTGCTACGCATCCTGATGAGGATCGAATCCTCCACCTCGGGGAGCGTGCAGATCGCCCGGCGTGCGAAAGTAGGTTACCTGCCGCAGGAAGCGACCTTCGATGCGAGCCACAGCCTATGGGAGGAATGCTTGACGGCACTCCCAGACCTGCTGGCCCAAGAAAAAGAGCTGGCGAAATTAGAAAAGGAAATGGGGGAGGACCCGCAAAACGAGGAAGTCCTGGAACGATACAGCAAGCTGCAAGCGAGATTCGAGCACGCAGGCGGTTATGGGTACGAAAACCGGATGGAGCAGGTGCTCTCTGGGTTGGGCTTCAAGAAGGAGGACTACGATCTCCCTCTCCCGCAACTCTCGGGGGGGCAGCGGACGCGGGCTTTACTCGCCAGCCTGCTGCTGGCGAAACCGGACCTGTTAATCATGGACGAACCGACCAACCACCTGGACATCGAGGCGGTGGAATGGCTGGAAAGCTACCTGCGGGATTGGGAGGGAGCTGTCTTGATGGTATCGCACGACCGGTATTTCATCGACAGGGTTATCGACCACATCTACGAAATGAGCCAGGTTGGGTTCGAGGCCTACCGGGGGAACTACACGGCTTACCTTCACCAGCGCGAGGAACGTTGGGAAGAACGCAAGCAGTTCTACAAGACCGAGATCGCCCGGATGGAGAATGAACTGGACTTCATCCGCAGAAACATCGCCGGGCAGCGGACACAGATGGCGAAGGGAAAGCTGAGCCGCCTGAGCAGGCAGATCGCGGCCATCGAGGTGTTGGGATTCGACGGCGTCAGGGGAAAATCATGGAGTGAGATCGCCCACGAGGCGGGTTCACTGGACCGCAAACCAATGCGGGTAGAGGAGGCGTTCCAACGGTTGAAAGCACTCAAGGTCCCGAGCAACCCTGTACCAACGGTGGGGCTAACGATCCGGCCCAAACAGCGGAGCGGGAACATCATCCTGCGAGCGAAAGCGCTGGAAATCGGCTACCCGACGAAATCCTTGTTCAGGGTCGAGGAGATCGAACTACACCGGTTGGAATGCGCGGCCCTGATCGGCCCGAACGGTTCGGGGAAAACGACTTTCCTGCGGACGGTGTTGGAGCAACTGCAACCCCTTTCGGGCGAGGTGAAGCTGGGGGCGAGTTTGAAAATCGGCTACTTCGCGCAGGCGCACGAAGACCTGAACCCCAAGCTAACGCTGATCGAGGAAATCGACCGGGTGGGCACGGGGATGCTGGAAAAAGACATCCGCAACTACCTGGGGCGATTCCTTTTTTCCGGGGACGAGCAGTATAAGAAGGTGGGGGTGTTGTCGGGTGGGGAGCGCGGCCGCCTGGCGCTCGCGAAGCTGTCGCTGCTGGACGCGAATTTCCTGCTGCTGGACGAGCCGACGAACCACCTGGACATCCCCGGGCAGGAGGTGCTGCAGAACGTGCTGGCGGAGTTCGACGGGACGATCCTGCTGGTATCGCACGACCGCTACCTGATCGACGCGCTGGCCACGCAGATATGGGCGATCGACATGGAGAATAAAAAGCTGGACATCTTCGAGGGGACGTACAGTGAGTATAAGGGCATCCAGCGGGAGGAGCCGACAGCCCTTTTGGAAAAGGAAACACCCGCAGCGATCGAGGAAGAAAGCCCGCCAGCGGAGCAAGCCAAGCCACTCTCGAAGCACGAGCAGCAGCGGTTAGAGGCCAAGATCGCTACGATCGAAGCCCGTATCCTGGAGATCGAGAATGCGTTGGAGGCGATGGGGGAGAAGTTCCAGAACTCAACGGAGGACCCGGCAGCGATCCAGCAGTTGGGGGAGGATTACGCCTACCTGGAGGCGGAGCTGGACGGGTTGATGGATGAGTGGGAGAGGATGCAGGGGTAGTTGGGGTAGTCGGGTAGTCATTAGTCTTTGGTCGTTAGTCGTTGGTTGTTGGTTGTATGTGGGGGAGTTGGGGCGTTGTTGGATGCCCCAAATTGCTGATTCCAGGGAAAATGATTGGCCAATTGGCGGTAATCCCGGCGGTTAGGGGGAGAGTGTATTGATATAATGGACGACGAGGCCAACACGATAGCAGCACATAGTCCGATGAAAGCCGATGGGAAGATTGGGCAGATAAAATTGGAATTATTCGAGCATCTGGAAAACTTATTTTCGTTTGAGGGCGTCGATGAGGAAATCCTCAAAGAATTGTCGAAGGATATCGTTTCGCTGACGTTCGAGAAGGGGGAGCACGTTTTTTGGGAGGGAGACGCTTCACAAGGATTATACATCCTCGATGACGGCTGGTTGAAAATCTACAAGATGTCGGAAGATGGGCGGGAACAGGTCATCCGTTTCGTAGGACCGGGGGAGGGATTCCACGAGATCGGGGTGTTCATCGACCGCCCAAATCCGGTTTCGGTGGTGGCCCTGGAAGCTGCGCGGGTGTGGTTGTTGGAAACGAAGACCATCATGAAGATGTTGAGGGAAAAACCAGAGATTGCGTTGAGGGTCGTATCGAACATGGCAGAGCGGATCGTGTACCTGGTCTCACTGGTGACCGATTTATCCCTCAGGTCGGTGATGGCCCGATTGGCGCGGCTGCTCTTAGCGGATTCGACAGACGGGATCCTGGAGAGGCCATCGTGGTATACGCAGACGGAGCTGGCGGCACGGTTGGGGACGGTATCTGACGTAATCAATCGAGTCTTGCGAGAGCTAGAGGCGAAGGGGATCATCGAAGTGGAGAGGCAGCAAATCACCATCATCGATCATAAGAAGTTGAAGGAAATGGCGGAAATGTAATTGGTGGATAAGGGGGAAGTAATTCGACTTATATCGTATACAGAATATCTGGTTAGTGTTTATGATTTGAGTAGATAAGGCCTTGTCGATTTTCATTTTACTTTGAACCAATATTAAATCATTGATTGCAAATTTCTCAATGTTTGGAGGAAGTATGGAAAACGATTCTGTGACCCAACGAAGAATAAAGACTATCATCGCAGTGGTCACTGGTTTACTGATGATCTCTCTTATCCCTATCATGATCCAGACATCCGTCGAAAGGGTGGTGAATGCATTGATTATGGTGAGTGAGGAACGTCCGGCATTCTCGAGTGGAGTCACCCTCTTCACGTTGTTTTACCCCCTATGGCGAGCAATTCTCTTCGTGGGCGGGACGGCGCTGCTGGTGATTGCCCCTTCGATCTGGAAGGGCGAGAAATGGACATATCCGACCGCAATGTTCCTGTATGCGCTTCCGTCGATCGCGGGCATGTTCATGACCCTACCTTACGTGAGCTTCGTGGAAGGCTTCCCGCTCCCCATGCCGATCTCATGGATCGGATTGGCCGGTTTCTGGAGTTCGATATTCTTACGGAAGGTGGAAGCCAGGGAGAAGTGGGCGCAGTTCCTGGCGCTGACTTTCATCGGGATGCTGTCGACGCACGCATTCGTCATTGGGATTGGGGCGCAGCGGATGCTGTTGACACGCCCGGGCAAGCCTTTGTATGAAGGTTTGGAGTGGTGGATCCTGACGATGTCGGGGGAGATCAACTGGATCTGCGTTGTGTTGCTCATCGCTTCAATCCCGCTGCTGGCTGCGAAGCGAGTGAGGGGCTGGTGGCTGGCGGTGACTGCATCATTTGCTATCCTAGCCATCAATGTGCCGACGCAAATTATACGGACGAGTACACTGGATTACTTGTATGGATCCATTATTGCGATCGGCGTATTGGTCTTCACGATGCTGCCGACATTCAAAGGGCGGTTGATTGGTAAGGGAGGGGTTTAATTAATGTGAGTTATGGATTAGCGAGGTTTCGCCAAGAAATTGTGACTCTGTGAAATCCCCACTCCAGCCCTCTCCACAGCCATGGGGAGGACGAATGCGTAATAATCAACAATGATTGAACATGACACTGGCATGCACGGCAAGGCATTGATGACACCTTTACATTGAATGGTGGAAGGGGGGAATCAAAGTCACGTAAGGAATTGAAAGTTACTCCCCTCAATTACTGATTGTTTTATTCAGTAGCACAAAGAGGCGCCAGGGAAAGAAATGTGAAGCAAGGAAAGAATGGATTCTTTCGCTTCTGGTGAGAAAAAGGGTTCTGGGCAAATCCTTTCCCAATTCTCCAAGAAACCGAAGTCGACATGGCTGCCTTCCCCGATAACGGCCAGATATCCGATGATATCCCCCCGGGCAACGGATTGCCCTTCAGAAACGATAATGTTCTGCAACTGCGTTTCCCCATCGGCCCGGTCAGCGGTCATGGGTTCGAAAGCGTATATGACTGAATAGGTGGAATTGCAGAGAATCCTAAGGCTGACCTGCCAATTCAATGTGGTATCGAGCTGCCATAGTTCAACCAAGTCTACTGTCCCCGAGCATACGGCCTGAAAGGGTTTCAGGTCCCCTTTGGGAGTGAAATCGATCCCCAGGTGGACAAATTTCCAGGGGGCGCTGGTATTGGCACTGAAAGCCTGTTTGATAGGCTGAATATCGGATTCGTTCAGATAAGGGGTGAGCAGGGAAATCTCGGCATCATCAACCTGGCTACTCTCCTCCGTGGGCAGCGATTCTTCGGCGGTAGGAGGAAGGGAGGAGGGGGGTGAGGACGGGGTTTCATTTCTTCCTTTGCCAATTGAACAGGCTAAGGTAGAGGCAGCCAAGCACAGGGTTACGGTCATGAGAGGTAGATATTTAGAGAGATTTTTCATCATTTCCTCCATGATTGTCTTGGGAAGATATCAGTGATGAGTTATTAAAAATCGCCCACTTAATGGTTTATCCCCCTGAGTATATCCTATCTTTTGCCTGAGTATATTCTCCATCCCGATCCTTCATAGGACGAGGTTGGAGATACGGCATTTTTTGATTTACAGGACGGCAGGTAAATTTTTGGTGGATGGTTGAGGAGATGGTCGGCAATATTTTGTTGGTGAGTGAGATTTTTTGGGGAGATGTATGGTTTATGGAGTGGATTCAAGATTGCTGGTGGTTGGTGTGTGATGGGGAGGCGGTTGACGATGTATTTTTGATTGGTTGTGTATTATGTGGGGGATGGCAGCATCCCCCACGCCCCCCTGCCGGAGGTGCAAATCAGTGATTTGCTTGGGAGAATACCTTGCATTCTCCACAGGCGCCAGGAGAACCTTCGGTTCTCCATAGTCAGCTTCGCTGACCTTCCCCCGGGCCCCTGCGATTAAAGGCATACAGGCGTTGTTTTATTTTCTGATTTATAGCATGGTGTATGGGCAAAGTGGCCGCAAAGATGGGGTGTGGAAGGCAAGGGAGGTAAGTTATGGCTGGGCTGAGTTTGAGGGACAGGTCGCAGAAATGTATCTGGCCCCTTTCTTATTCAATGCTTAAATATGACTAACTTTTCAACCGCATTACAAAACATCTCCATTTGATTCCACGAAGGGGCGAGACTTCGTTCTGTCAGTCTTTGTCAAACGATTAGGGTTGGAGAAAGAAATGACAGAGTGTCCAGGGCAAAGATTTTCCAGAAGATTACAAGGGGAGGAAATTGAGACCTCAAGGTCGTCGTCGTTGACATTTTTCTATAATAAATCAATAACCTACTTCCCCATACCTACGAAGTCTACATCATAATGAGTTAGCTAGAGGAGCGTTTGACCAAGCAGCAATCATCAGGAAATTAACATTCAATTTCCTGATGATTCAATCTCTTATGAATAACTGATAACACTCTATTTCCCCAATATTTTCTCAAGTTCTTTCAAGACAAGGTCGGGGCGTTCGTCGCGGAGGAGAGGGAGGCGGACGCGAGTGCGGCGAAGCTGGCCAAGGTCGAGTTCGGCAAATGTGAGGGCTTCTTCAAGAGAAGGGCTTTTGACGATGAGTTCGCCCTGGGGGTCGAAAATATGGCTGCTGCCATAAAAACAGTAAGCATCTTCATATCCGATACGGTTCACCGAGGCAACAAAGCAGGTAAAGATGTTGGCATAAGCTTTGGTGGCGTGTTCAACCCAAGCGGCAGAACCGAAGTGGGGGGCCTGGCTGATACCGTGTCCCGGGGAGGCGGAAATGAAGATGAGGAGGTCAGCGCCATCCATCCAGAGGAGATAGGGGAGGGATGCGTGCCAGAAGTCCTCACAAATCAACAAGCCAAGGCGACCAAAGGGGGTGTCGAAGGCGCGGGCGGAGTCGCCACCGGCGAAGAAGCGGCCTTCGTCAAATAAGCCATAGGTGGGCAGATATATTTTCCGATGGACGTGGAGAACTTCCCCGCGAGATAGATAGGCTCCGGCGATGAAGAAGCGGTGGCGGGCGTCGGCCTCAACAAATCCGAGGACGACGTCGATATCTTTGCTGGCACCCAGGAGAGGTTTGAAGATGGGATCATCAGGCTCCGGACGGGCTGCCACTGTGGGGACGATGTCTTGAAGGATGTAGCCAGTGAGGGATAGTTCGGGAAAAACGACCAAGTCAGCTCCTTCGGCTTTGGCCCGATGGATAAAGTCGAGGTGTTTTTCGAGGTTGGCGTGGATATTTCCGAGGGTGGTGTCAATCTGGGCAAGGGCAATTTTCATATAGCTTTGTGGGGTGTGAGTAGATCCTTCCGGAAAGTATAATGATGCAATGAATGATACCACGTAAGGATTGATACATGCGCTTTGAGATTGTATAATGATTGAGAAGGCTTATATATTTCGATGAATTCAAGTAAATTCTTGGTTCTATCAATATAAAATGAAGGATGTACCATTGAGAGCCAGTCGTCATTCTGAGGAAGGCGATGTAGGGCCGACTGGAGAATCCGGCAAGGTTATCGAAAGAGAAGGTTATGAGAGATTCTTCGCTCCCGATGGTCACTCAGAATGACAAAATAAGAGGTGGTTGGTTTGAATAACAATGGCAAAGGCAGATGTTCAGATTAATCTGCTGGCTTATCAGTTTTTTCTATTCTAGTAACATACCCGGATTCATTTTTAATAGCGGGATTTTATTATTTTATCTTTGGAGGATGGAATGACGGAATTCCTTTTAAACCCAAATTTCGCTTATCTACTCATCGTGGCAGGTTTCTTGTTGACGGTATTTGCGATCCTGACCCCGGGAACGGGTTTTTTCGAGGTGGGAGCCTTGTTCATCCTGGTTTTCGTAGGGTGGCAGGTGTTCAACATCCCAATCAACCTGTGGGCTTTGATTTTACTTGTACTGGGGATCGTCCCGTTCATTTTTGCGATAGGGCATAAACGAGAAACACTCAACCTGGCGCTGACAGCCCTGGCCTTTGTGGTCGGGTCGGCGTTCTTGTTCAGGTCTGAGGATTGGTGGCGGCCGGCGGTCCATCCGGTGTTGGCGGTGGTCGTGTCGGTGCTGGCAGGGGGATTCTTCTGGCTGATGACGACTAAGGTGTTGGAAGCACGGGCAAAAGTCACAGCACACGATCTGGGCAGTTTGATTGGGGCGACGGGGGAAGCGCGCACAGACGTGCACGCGGAAGGCTCTGTGTATGTAAAAGGCGAGACGTGGACGGCGCACAGCGAAAAAATAATCAAAGCAGGCTCTCGGGTGAAGGTGCTGGCGCGGGAGGGTTTATCATTATTTGTTGAGAAGATCGATTAAAGTGTGATAAGGGGAGCGCAGCTTTGAGTGAATTAGAAACTGTATATTGTGCTTTAGGTGCTGCTGCTGTTATTTTTGTGGCGCTACTATCATCGGCGATTCGGGTTGTGCCTGAAAATAAAAGATTAATGGTGCATCGTTTGGGGCGTTACTTTGGTGTAAAAGGCCCCGGATTGGTCATACTGATCCCGGTGATCGATTCAGCCAAGAGCGTGGGTGTGGATGAGATTCCACCAGATAATGAGATTCACTATGATTGAAGCGATAGGAGATTGTATATACAGAGGATGAGAGAAAATTCAAACAGGTCTTGTGTGATAAAAAACATGCATGGAAAAAATTGATTCATAAGATTGTGATAATTATTTTCTAAAGGAGTAAAAGAATGGAAACCGCAACACTGCTTTATTGTGGAATCGGCGCCGTGGCCGTGGTCGTGGTGGTATTACTGGCTTCGGCGATCCGAGTAGTGCCTGAATACCAGCGGCTGGTGGTCTTTCGCCTGGGCCGCTGTGTCGGTGAAAAGGGACCAGGGTTAGTATTGCTGATCCCGGTGATCGACAGGGCCCAGAATGTGGATTTGCGTGAACAAGTCCGGGAGATCCCCCACCAGACATCAATCACTAAGGACAACGCGGCCATCTCGATCGACTTCATCTGGTTCTACAAAGTGCTCGATCCTGTGGCGAGTGTGATCCAGGTGGGGCGCTTCGAGACGGCGGCGCAGGGGATGGCGACCACGACGCTGCGGGCAGTCATCGGCGGTATCTTGCTGGATGACGCGCTGTCTGAACGCGACCACATCAACGACCTGCTGCGCACCCGTTTGGACGAGGTGACTGAGCGATGGGGAGTGAAGGTGACGAATGTCGAAATCCGGGAGATCATCCCCCCGAAGGAGATCCAGGATGCGATGAACCGGCAGATGTCGGCTGAGCGCGACCGGCGCGCCCAGGTGACGGCTTCCACCGGTGAGAAGGAAGCGGCGATCAACATCGCCGACGGGCAGAGACAGGCAGCCATCCTTGCCGCGGAAGGCGACAGACAGGCAGCCATCCTGCGGGCGGAGGGTTACTCGGAAGCTCTCAAGCAAATCTTCAGCGCTGCCAAGGGAATCGACCAAAAGACGATGACCCTGCAGTATTTCGAGACCCTTAAAGACATCGGCACCAATCCGTCGACGAAGTACATCTTCCCCATGGAATTCACCAGTATGCTCTCTGATTTCATCGGCGGGAGTAAGAAATAAGTTTTCTTTGTTGGCTAGGTAGGGACGGGTTTAGATACCTGTCCCTACATGATTTTTATGGACAACATAGCAACTTTTTCTTCCCTCGAAGACTCGGTAGAGATCACACGGGCATCGTGGCGCGACCTGAGCGCTATCCGGGAATTGGAAGGCGTTTGTTTCCCGGTGGACGCATGGCCGTGGCTGGACATGGTGGGGGTGCTGGCCTTACCGAACATCGTGCGGTATAAAGCCATGCTAGGGAGCAGGATCATCGGGTTCGTGGCCGGGGACGTGAAGCGCTACATCAATACGGGGTGGATCGCGACGATCTGCGTACACCCGGATTACCGCGGCCGGGGTCTAGGGGGGCGATTGTTGGAGGTATGTGAAACGGGGATGAGCATGCCACGAGTAAAGCTGTCTGTACGAGAGTCGAACAAGACGGCAATCGAGATGTACCGACGCTACGGGTACAAGCAAGTGGGGGTGTGGCGGGCGTATTACAAGGGCGGGGAGAATGGGATCGTGATGGAGAAGGTGTTGGGGGGATAAAAGCAAGTCATCAGTAAAATTATATGGGACGTGGGAAAAAGTATGTAAATCTGTCCCTACGCAGATTTTGGTTCGATTAACCTGGAAGCGGGCGAAGCATGCCTCGTCCCTACTTTCCCCCAAACTTATATCGTGTACAAGTCAGGGACTGAAAATAAAAAAAATAACTAAATCGAATCATCAACCACGCCATTCGATACAATTATTATTGACTGTGACCTGGAATTATGACATAATGATTGCAGGATAGGTGGAAGCAATCATACGATCTTAGCAAAACATATTTGATCTACAACGATCCATATCCCATTACGTCGAAACCGAAAATTAAATATCTAAACAAACTTCAGTCACATTGGGGATACGTATAGAGTTTAGTACCTCATCGTCATTTCATGCAATCAAGAATCAGCGTTTTGTTGGAGGAACAATCGCGATCAAGTAATGGCAGGTAAGGTTACTGGAGTGAGATACTTCATGAGGTGGGCAAATTTATTGGAACAGTATTGTTGAATGGAGGTGGTATGTTCATCGAAAAATAAGTGGTCACAGTAAGATTTCGTAAAAATTATGCGAAAAAAGGAGATAGGTTGATGAGTGAAGAAACTCGAATTGGGAAAATTGATTTCGAGGAGGGAAAATTCATCCTTGAAGTCGAAGGTAAAAGAGAGGAACTAAGAGCAGGGATTGTTGCTGACGAATCTCAACTAAGGAAACTCGTTGGAAAGGAAGTGGAAGTTCTTTATTCCAAGCCCCAACCTGCAATTGTTGGGTTGGTAGCAAAAGGTTTCAAACCTATACTTTGTTACATCCTTGTAAGATTACCACATCCACTATGCTACATTCCTGCTGATCCATGGATGTTTAGAGGTGTCGAAGATAAAATCCGTTTCAACATAGCAGAGAGGTTCCGAAAAGAGGGACTGATCAGTAAAGATGTATATGGAAAAATCACTCAAGGTTGACGAAAAAACGCTGCCAAAAACCTTCGTTCTGGAGCTTACGCAACGCTGCAACAATCGTTGTCTATACTGCTACACAGTTTGGGGAAATCCTGAGTTGGGTTACGACCAATATTGTAAAGGTGAGATGTCTGTTGGAGAGATAAAGGAAATCATTACAAAGCTCCAGAATGAAATCCCTATTGAAAATATTGCTCTCTCGGGGGGTGAGCCCCTTTTACGTAAAGATTTGCATGAAATATTATCATTTCTCAAGAACAGAGAAATTAACACGGTGATTATTACCAATGGAACCCTCCTGACAAAAGAACGGGTGGCAGAAACCATGATTGGGGGCAACTATGAGGTTACCTTGCTTAGTTACCAACGTGAAGTTCATGATAGACTTGCTGGCCGGCCCGGTGCCTGGGATGAGACTATCGATGGGTTAACAAATATTCGACAAGCAGGTGGTGGTTTTATTGCTGTTTTCGTTGCTACCAAGCTTAACTATAATGATTTTTTCAAGACAGCCGAATTGGCTATTGCCCTGGGTGCATACGGGTTGATGTACAATCGTATGAATCTTGGGGCTTACAATATGAAATATGCAGAAAAGTTATTGCCTACAGTAGATATGGTTCACGAAAACCTTGAAATGCTGGAAGAAATTGAAAAAAAGTATGAGCTACCTACAGTTGTTTCAGTGGTTATTGAGCCCTGTGTAGTCAATTTGGATAAGTATAAAAAGATAAATTTCGGTTGGTGTCCACTTGGTGGTGAAAATTCATATTTCACTATTGATCCTATTGGTAATATCCGCATTTGTAATCATTCTCCAGTAGTATTGGGGAATTTAAAAAATGACAGTTTCATTGACATTTTCAATAACCATCCGCATGTAAAAAGATTCCGAGATACCTTGCCAAAGGAATGTATCAACTGTGATCCTCTATTAAAAGATATGTGTAAAGGGGGATGTAAAGCTGCCGGAGAACAATGCTACGGATCTTTGACACGAGTAGATCCATTTGTAACACTTAACCGCAAACCAGACCTACTCTCGTGAGATGTTTGTAGAAGCGAATTTAGTTCATTTATACAATTTTCCAATTCAATACAATCGTAAGAGAAGTGATTGATTCTTTCATTTGATGGAGGAATGACCATCTTCATAGGATTTAAACCTGTGATTATCTATGTTTTGGGATATGTGCTAGAAAAAGATAGTGAATTTTTTCTTAACAACTCAGCAAATTCACATAGAAAACAATTCCATGGTCAACCTACAAATAATGGGAAGAGCGGAACTTAATTTTGGCAATATTTTACAGGAGTGGAATTATTCTCCCACACAAGGGGGATACTATATAATTGCAAAATCGCTTAGCAAAGACTAAAATATCCAAAAAACTAATTAAACGATAGTAGGATACTTTATGGTTGAAGCGAGAATGAATTTCCCACGGGGGTTCTTGTGGGGCACGGCCACATCCTCCCACCAGGTGGAGGGGAACAATAAGAGCAATAACTGGTATGCCTGGGAGGAGGAAGCGGGGCGGATCATCCACGGGCACAAGGCCGGGCTGGCGTGCGACTGGTGGGGTGGACGGTGGAAAGAGGATTTCGACCGGGCGGCGGAAAGCAGGCAGAACGCCCACCGCCTGTCGATCGAATGGAGCCGGGTGCAGCCCACGCCCGACCGGTGGAATGAAGACGCCATCGATCATTACCGCCAAATCATACGGGGGCTAGGGGAGCGGAAGATGTTCCCGATAGTGACACTGCACCATTTCACGGACCCGCTGTGGCTGACCGAGATGGGCGGCTGGGAGAACGAAGAGGTGGGAGAACGGTTCAGCGTTTACGTCAGCAAGATGGTGGAAGCTTTAAAGAGCTACGTGACGACCTGGTGTACGATCAACGAGCCGAACGTGGTGGCGACGATGGGGTATCTATTTGGGGTTTTCCCGCCGGGAGTCACGGACATCCAGCGGACGATGGCGGTGATGACCAACCAGGTACGCGCCCATGCAATGGCTTACAGGAAGATCAAGGAAATCCAGCCCGAAAGCCGGGTAGGGATGGCGCTGAACTGGCGGGGATTCAAAGCGGCGAGGAACTGGGCAATCACCGACCGGATCGCGGCCAACTTGTTCAATACGTTCTACAACGATTTCTTCCCACGTATGTGCATGGAAGGGGCAGCGCGTTTGTTGACCAAGAAAGTGAGTATGCCAGAGGCGAAAGGCACACAGGATTACGTGGGGTTGAACTACTACAGCGGTGATCTGGTGCGATTCGACCTGCAAGCAAGGGATGAGATGTTCGTGAGACGGTTCTACCCGGAGGGTATGGACCTCAGCTATGGGGGGTATATCGCCAACCGACCGGATGAATTCTTCCGGTGTATAGAATGGGGATTGCAGTTCAAGGTGCCGCTCATCGTGACCGAGAACGGCACGGAAGACTCGGAGGACAGCCACCGGCGGCGGTATATCGTGCAACACATCCATAAATTATGGCACGCGGTCAATTTCAATTATCCTATCAAAGGGTATTTCCATTGGTCACAGGTGGATAACTTCGAGTGGGAGCGGGGATGGACGCAGCGCTTCGGGCTGTGGGAACTAGACGAAAAGACCCAGGCGAGGCGGAAGCGACGCAGCGCGGACCTGTACGGGGCGATCTGCCGGGAGAACGCTCTGTCTTCCCGGATGGTGAGAGAGTACGCGCCGGAGATTTTCGAGAAGCTTTTCCCCGGTTAATTTTAATAAGACAGGATGGTATAATGTGGCGCGGTTTTGGAGGAGAATGTGCGAAGCTTCGCTTCGCGCTCTGAGAATGCGGACGAAACGCAGTTTCGCGCATTCTCAATTATGGAGAGGTCGCATAGTCTGGCCTAGTGCGCACGCTTGGAAAGCGTGTATACCGAAAGGTATCGAGGGTTCAAATCCCTCCCTCTCCGCCAGAGAGAACTACCCGGGCGAAATCTAGCCCGGGTAGTTTGGTAGTGGGATAGTTGTGTAGTTGGATAGTTGGATGGTCGTTGGTCTTTAGTCGTTGGTTGGGTAGTTAGGTGGTTAGGTAGTTTGGTTGTAGTTTGATTTCAGTGTAACTTCTTGATTTTATTGGATAGTAAATGCTGGCTTTATTTCTTCCCGATGAAGAGGCCGTAGCCAAAGTATTCGGTAAGGTTTTCGGGGGTGAGACCCGTTTCTCCTACACCCTTCAAGAATTCCCGGTAGTGGGGGCTTTTGAGGTAAAGCCTGAAGGCTCTCAACGACGTACGCAGCATCCCGCGGAGACCGTAGCGCTGGAGTATGCCTTTAGTTTCAACTTTCATATCAACGGGAAAGGTCTTTGCGACAATGTCTTTTAAACCGGATTTCTTCAATAAACCCGTCCATTCTTCAGGGGTTTGCGGCTGCACGGAGGCGCCGACCTCCTGGGAAGCCCACTCGATAACCTCCTGTGGGACCGGGACTTTTATCCAGGTGGTCTCATTCAAGCCAATGTAACCACCCGGCTTGGTCACGCGGGCATATTCGTCCACCGCTTTTTGTTTGTCGGGGGGGAAGGCGGTGACGGATTCGGTGATAACGGCGTCGAAGATATTGTCTTCGAATGGAAGGTCTTGAGCGTCGGCGACTTTGAATTCAGTCAAATCGGATACGCCCTCGCGCCGGGCTGCCTCTTTGGAACGTTCAACCATTTTGGGCATGATGTCGACACCAACGACCTTACAGCCGACCTTCTTGACAATATAAACGGGTGTCAATCCGGCACCGCAGCCGACATCGAGGATGTATGAGTCGGGGGTGATATGACACAGATCGATCAGGGAATCGGTAGCTTCTACCCCGCCAATGTGTTTGGTAAGGCCGACCTCAGCGGCAAAATCGAAAAATTGGGGTTTATCCTCCATTGTGCTCTCCTTTGTTTTTGATAGATTTCATTTGGAAAGAAATGTAAAAAAATCTTTATCATTTATATAATAATGATTATATGGATAAGGCAGGGTTGAGAAATCATAGAAAATATGGGAATCATGCAAGTAAATACAATTTCTAACCTGCCAATAATTTTGTAGAGAGAGAAACATTCAACAAAGGAACATCCAATTCCCTCTAAATATCACAATAATAGGTAAATAATCAGAGATGTTCTTCAGCAACTTTTTTAGTGGTGGTACAATCATTTAGGGCTTCAATCTATTACAAATAAAATCAAATGGAGAATAGTCGGCCCCCATTTGATCCATAATCAATCGGTCTTCGCAGGGCTATTAATCGATGGATGATAAGAACAACATCATCAAGACCTTCACTGAATTAGCGCCCAAATACGAAGAAGTCGTGAATTCTGAGTTGTCTCTTATTTGGGGTTGGAGCTATCAGAGATTCGTAGAGACATTCTTGACACACGTCCCACTCAGAAGAGGCGATACCGTTCTCGATCTGGCGACGGGCACGGGGGTGATCCCTGCCATACTGATAGACAACGGAACATCTGAAAAGCATATCCACGGGCTTGACATCACTTATTCCATGCTTGTACGGGTAAAACCCCGATTATTGGCAAAAGGGAGGAAGGTGAATGTCAATCTGGTGTGCGCTTCAGCGATGGACATCCCTTACGCCAAGCAATCTTTCGACGTCATTACCTGCGCCCTGGCAACCCACCACATGGATGCAGAAAAACTTGTGAGTGAATGCCACCGGATCCTCAAAGGGGAGGGATGTTTATCGATTGCGGACGTGGGGGCTTCACGATTTTGGCTGCTGCCGGGGATCAAAACCATCGCCAGAGCAGCCGCATTTTTATTTTTTCTTTTCAGGGAAACCATCAACCGAGCGTGGGCCGAAGCCGGGGCTATTTCAAAAATTCGAACGGTCGATGAATGGAGTGAAATCCTGCAAGAAAGCGGTTTCAGGGATATTAAAATCACGAAACTGACATCCAAGTATTTTTGGATCCCAGAGCCGCATATTATTATCGCTAGAAAATAATTAATGGGAGAGTAAGATGATCAAGACGAGTGATCTGCTACGCGAAAATCGGAAGGAAGAAATCTGGATGAAGCACTGCGGCTACCTGTATCTCAGTATGGATGAATTCATGGAGATACAGAAGCGACTGATGCTTGAACAACTCACGCTGCTTGGCAAATCAATCATCGGAAAAGAAATCATGGGGGGGAAAACACCCTCGACCATCGAAGAGTTCCGCAAGGTCGTCCCCTTAACAAGCTATAAGGATTATGCCAAATACTTAAAAGAAAAGAACGAGGATGTGCTTCCAGCTAAACCGTACAAGTGGGTCCGCTCTTCAGGCCGTACTAATCCAAACGGCCATAAATGGATCCCTTACACCAAACTGATGTATGATACCCTTGCAGATGCAGCAATTGGTTCTATGATTATGTCATCGTGTACGTTGGAAGGGGAAGTCAAGCTGGAACGATTCGATAAAATCTTGTTAGCCACCGCTCCACCCCCCTATCTGTCCGGGCTGTTGAGTTATTCCACCAGAGACCAACTAGAGATCAATTTCCTGCCATCGCTGGAAGATGGGGACGAGATGGATTTCGAGGAGCGGGTGGCAGCAGGCTTCCAGATGGCGATGAGAGATGGCCTGGATTATTTTTACGGCGTCTCCAGCGTGCTCGCTGCCATGGGCGAACGATTCGAATCCCAACCCGACAGCGCAAAACTCTCAAAAGATATGTTAAACCCAGTAGTTTTGGGAAGGTTGATCAGGGCTGTGATCACGTCCAAGATCAACAAACGGGGTCTACTTCCCAGAGATATCTGGAAGGTCAAAGGTATCAGCGCGGGGGGAACCGATACCGAAATCTATGGGGATAAAATCGAGTATTACTGGGGGCGCCGGCCGCTTGAAGGCTATGGGCTGACCGAAGGAGGAACGCTGGCGATGCAAGGGTGGAACTATAAGGGGATGGTGTTCTTCCCGGACTGCAACTTCTTAGAATTCATCCCGATGGACGAACACCAGAAGAATAAAGAGAACCCAGATTACAACCCAAAAACTCTCCTCCTGGATGAATTGGCGGAGGGCGTTTACGAACTCGTGTTTTCGAACTTCCATGGGGGCACTCTCATCCGCTACCGCCCGGGAGATATATGGGAGGTCATCGCCATCGGTGACGAAGAAATCAAGTCTACACTCCCTCAAGTCCGGTTCTATTCACGCGATTCAGATTTCATCGATATCGCGGGATTCGCCCGGATCACGGAGAAGGACATCTGGAAAGCGATCGAGACAAGTGGTGTGCCGTATAAAGATTGGGTGGCTAGAAAAGAGATCCATGATGGGGAACCAATCTTGCACGTGTACATCGAAGCGAAAGGAATGCAATCTTTCAATAAGGAGGATGCGAAAGAGAAGATCGATAGCGTATTACAAGAGCTCATTTCAGATTACGACGACCTGAAAACAATGCTGAAGAAAGACCCTTTGAGGATATCTACAATTCCTCAAGGGGCTTTCGCCAAGTATATGAAAAAACAACAAGACGCGGGAGCAGACCTGGCACACGTAAAACCGCCACACATGCGACCATCAAACGAAATCATGGAACAACTGAAAGGTTTGTAAGAAAAAACAAGCGAATATGCGATTGAGTGTAACCACCCTCATACCAATAATCGCCACAGTCCTTTATGGGGGTCTATTAACACTCGTGGTTTTGTCCAGGCCGCAGTCGAAGTTAAAAGGGATATTCAGCTTCTATTTGCTGGCCATGTTTATCTGGTCGGGAAGCGCTTTCCTGACCATTTCCGGTATAACCACAGCCCAACCCTGGTTCAATATTCTCGCTGCAGCGGCGATTGCCCAGAACCTAGCCATCTTTTTTTTCATACAAACCATATTCTCGCTGCGGAGAAATTGGGCACCATATATATTTTGGTATGGGATCGTTGCTATCGTGTTAACGCTGATCCCAGATATGGTTTTCCATTCGGTATCCTTGAATGAAAACGGCACACTCAATTATGCGTTTTCGCCGATGATTGTATTCGTAGCAGGGCCAGGCTATATTTTGATGTTCTACAGCTTGTTCGAGCTGATACGCGGCGCACGGGCAACGACGCATGATGCCGAACGGAATCGACTATGGTATCTACTGGTCGGTCTCATAATCTTGGTAGGGGTCTCTTTAGTCAATTTCACCGAACTGGGAGAATATCCCATCGATATTGCTGCCAACGTGGTGACCGCCATGTTCATTACCTATGCCATTCTGCGCCACCAGCTGCTTGACATCCGCGTGGTGGCACGGCTGGGGCTGCTCTACTCTATCACCACGACACTGCTCAGTTTTTTCTATTTTGCTGTTATCTCTGTGCTGTTGAATTTCTATTATTCTTTCATCGAAGAAGACATGCAGTCGAGCAGTGAAATCTTCCTTTTATCGATATTCGTTGCCGGTGTGACCGCCGTCGTGCTCGCACCTATCCGCAACCAGGTGCAGATCTTTATCGACAGAATATTCTATCGGGAGAAGTACAATGCCAGCTTGATGCTGCAGCGGCTCAGCCAAACAACGGCATCTTTCCTCGACCTGGCAAAAATCTCCAATTTAATCCTGAGTGAAGTCGTCACCACGCTCCACATCAGCCATGGAGCGATATACATCCAGCACTACCGCCACGAAGATTACCGCGTCATGGCGATGATTGGAGAAGGCCATAAGGTCAACCCATGGCTGAGAAAAGACCATCCTATCGTGCAATGGTTCAGCACCCACAACGAAGTCTTGACGATGGAAAACTTAAAGATCGAGCCTACGTTCAAGGCCATGTGGGGGATGGAGAGAGAGGATCTAGAGGACTACGGCGCGGAGCTGTTCATCCCGTTAAACGCCAAGGGGAAACTGGTGGGAATCATCACAGTCGGCCCCAAATTATCGGCACAGCATTATACGAAAGATGACAGGATGACTCTCTCCACCCTCGGCAACCAGACGGCAGTAGCAATTGAAAATGCGATGCTGTATGAGGAGTTAGAAGACACTTTCGAGCAAACCGTCATCTCGCTTGCCAACGCCATCGACATCCGGGACACTTATACGAGCGAACACAGCCAACACATCGCAGACCTGGCTGCAGAAACTGCCAGGCTGTTGAATTGTTCGGAAGAGGAAATCGAAGCTGTGTATTGGGGCGGCCTACTCCACGACATCGGCAAGATCGGAATACCAGACAGCATCTTAAATAAACCTGCAACGTTATCTGAATTGGAATGGATACGAATCTACCAACATACCCTCATCGGCGCGAAGATCATTGCTCCAATTAAGAAGTTATCGCAAGTAGCTCCTATCATCGAATACAGCCATGAGAATTTCGACGGGACAGGATATCCTCACAGCGCCAAGGGAGAGGAAATCCCCTTAGGCGCTAGAGTGATACGGGTAGTCGATTCTTTCTCGGCGATGATCGATGAACGTCCCTATAAAGACGCGCGGAGCCTGGAAGAAGCGATCAAAGAAATAAAAACCTATACGGGCACGATCTTCGATCCGAAAGTGGTGGAGGCGTTTTTCAAGGTCATCGATTCGGGGAGATCGTTAGAGAAAGTTGGATAGTCGAATAGTAGGATAGTCTTTAGTTAATGGTCGTTAGTGGGATGGTTTGGTAGTTGGATGGTTATATAGTTGATAGTCGTTGGTTGTTAGGGGAGTAGACAAGCAGATGAGTATGATATTTAAAGAGATACAGTACTCGAGGGGGGGTGAAGGGTGAGGGAGGATTTTATTTACCCTGATGAACGGCTTTGATGGTGATAAGGAATAACACACCGACAAGGAGGAAGGGCAATCCGTAGATGAGGGCGACCAAGGCTGCTCCTACGTAGCCCCCGAATTCCATCGTTACCAGAAAAGAGATCGTACTGAGGATCACAGCTGCAATCACAGTTATCACTCCCCCAACTTTCTGCCAACGCCAGGCAAGCAGGCATCCCAGGATTGCCACGACCAATGGGATATAGACAAAGAATTCCATCCCCTCCAGTTTGTCTTCATTCGTAAAAGCAAGAAACAGAAAAAAGGAAAAAATCCCTACGACGACAATACTCAAAACTCGCGTGATCCAGAAGATTGGGAGTTTGAATTTCCCAGTTGAACGATTCCCGTTGTCCATATGTTTATCCTCCGTGTGTAAAGGTCAATTCTCGACCTAAAGACTATTCGAAAATACAGCGCTCATTTTGCCGATAGAAAGATTCTATCCGGCATCAGTTTCAACGTCAATTATCATAGAAGTCGGCTGCCATATCCTCAGTCTCCTGTTTCAACCTATCTGAGCGAGTATTGTAGGCATCGATTTCGTCTATACCTTCAGGCATGATTTGAGACCACGTACTGCGTGGGAAATTAGCACGAATATCTTCCCCGTAATACGTTCCGTCCCTGGGGAGAAGGTGGCCAAGGATTTCGCGGCGTTCGTCGATTTGGAGAACCACAGGGACGCTGATCCCCGAGCCAAACTCCAGTTCTCCATCTTCTAGATAATATTCATGGCAAAAGGCCCATAGGAATATCTCGCCGTCTTTACCCTGTGTGGTGTTCAATGGTTCGTAGGCGCAAAAGACCTCACCCCCATGTGCAGAAATGCCGATATTGGCCGCCAGATAACTTTCGATATTTTCCACTTGTTCGATGAATTCTGCATTTTGTACGGCAAGATCCTCAGCTGATTGACAAGCAACAAGCAATGGGATCAAGATAAAGACACACCAGCTTAACTTTGAATATTTCATTCCTAACCTTTCACCTCGTTGAATTGGTTCGCATTTCGTTCCTTGAACTGATGACTAACCCGGTCTGGTTTGAAATGGATAGTACCCAAGGATCGCTTCCCTCCTCTCATCTATTATAACCAATTTTCACTCTTGACATTAACGTAACGTGATAGTTTATTATATCCTTCGAATGAGGTCAAGTTATGACATATACCGTGAAGCAACTCGCAAACCTGGCGGGGGTCAGCACCCGAACCCTGCACTACTACGATGAGATCGGGCTGCTCAAACCCTCTTCTGTAGGGTCGAACGGGTACCGGCACTACGACGAGGAGGCGGTGCTGCGACTGCAGCAAATCATGTTCTTTAAAGAACTGGGTTTTGGACTGAAGGAGATCAAGGAAGTCGTCGACCAACCGGACTTCGACGTACTGCAAGCCCTCGAGACACACAGATCGACGCTCCAGGAGCGGGTCGATCAGCTAAAGCGCCTCATCGATACAGTTGAAAAAACCATCCTGCATTACCAAGGAGACATCACAATGGACGATAAGAACCTTTTCGAAGGTTTCAGCGAAGAAAAACAAAAGGAATACGAAGTGGAGATCCGCCAGCGCTATGGGGACAAAGACTTGAAGGAATCACAACGACTCTGGAAGAGCTACTCGCAGGAGAAGAAGGATGCTATCAGGGCAGAAGGGGAGGTCATCTTCACCGCTATTGGGGCATACATGAGCAAGGGATACGACAGCGTGGAAGTACAGTCTCAGATCAAGGCACTACACGAGCATATGGGGTATTTCTACGAATGCAGCTACGAGCGCTTGTTGGGATTAGGTCAACTGTATAACGAACACCCCGACTTCATCGCCCGATTCCAGCAAATCCACCCGGATATGCCGGAATTCCTGCAGAAGGCTATTGCGTACTACTGCAGGAATGAGGTTGGGGCTGAGTGAAGGTATTAATGGATTTTGTAAAAGCAGGCATTATTTGCCCACTTCCATCTATTGAACTATTCCTCTGCCAGAAACAGGGGTTCACCATCATTGATCCCACCGACAATGATGCCATTTCGGACTGTGACAATGGGAGAAATTGTGGATGGTTCGATTTTTACCTCTAAAATATCTTCATCGTTGAATAGGTATGCAAAAATGGCTGGGAAAATATCTTGTAATATTGTGATGTCATCAAATATCTCATATTCTTCATCAGGCCATCTAATCGCTAAGAAGGTACCAAATCGGTCCTGGATATCCAATCTAGATATTTCAGAAATATCATAGGCTTCTTCAAGTCTATAACAATTCTTTGTGAGATGTGGGCCATGGTCCCCCGCTACAATAATGATTGACTGAGGGTCATGATCGATAATGGCGTCTACATCATCCTGCATCTCAAGATTAGCCGTCAATAATCTATCATAAAATCTTTCAGTCTCATCAGGACGACAGGTCCCGGAGAATTGAGCATGTCCTGGATTTGATGAGTGGGTATATATGAAAACCGGATCTCCAGAGATGCTTTTAAAAATATCTAATTTCATGTCAGGATACAATTCATGTCTTTGCCTATTTATGAATCCAGCATCGAAGCGAAACTCGCCCATCAAAATTGCTTGCCAAAGGATTTTTACAGACGAACTTTGCCCAGGATATGAAAAGTCATACGTTGGGTTAATTGATCGAAAGAAATAATTCGATGGAAACACGCCATAGGTTATGTATCCATAACCCTTCAAAACCCTTTGTACGATTCCATCCCCCGATGTCGCCCGTCTCATCTTTCCGTAAAAATCAGTTGATACATTGAGCACCCTGTCCATCGTTTCCAGTGTTGAAGCTCCAACTGAATAAGTATGGGGATAGAGTTTAAATCCTTTCTCTACCAAGAATTCCTCTTGGGCTGTATTATCGATGCCATGTGAAAGCATCGTTTCGTTCGCCACATAGGCATCATAGACAAGTAAATAGATATTCGGCGTGAAAACAAGTTCTTTATCTTCTGCGGTCAACAATAATTTATTCTCAACATCAGAGAGAGGTTCTCTCTGGTTCAATTTATACATATTAATAAATTGTACAGTGCTGTTTGTCAAAAAGACAAACGCGATAAGAAGACCAACAATTTTTATATTAGATAGTTTATACAAGAAAAATATCACCAGAAAAACAACAATCAAAAAAGCCCATTGGATCAATAAATCTCCCGATTCAAACCATTTAAAACTTACACTTAATGACGACATGCTATAGATGGTGAAAATAAAAGATACTCCTAAAAACATCAACGGTCGAGTTGACAAGTAACGATTGAAGATGATTGGTAAGGTGAATACGTAGATACCAGAAAGCAGCACAAAAAATAAAAATACTTCAATAATGCCTGAAGGAGATAAAATTTCCTGGTTGATTATGATGTATTGAACAATTGGCATCAAAGGGAGGAATAAAAGGAAAATATCAATGATGGATATCTTTTCAATGTTTTTATTAAATTCTAATTTTTCTCCCCAATTGGTTTTTATGATAGCAAAAAATAACAGCAAACAAGCAAGAAAAATGTATGACAGCAAATTCCATGATTCGTTGACAAAGACGTAATTTACACCAATTGGGATTTCTAACCTTGGGATCAATATGAATTCAAATGATATAAAATATAAAATTAACAACATCAAGGGAATAAGGATGTTGACTAAGAAGAAATCCACTTTCCAAACTTTACTGAGCATGTTCATTCCTTTCGTGGCCCAATTTGTATTATGATAAATCATTTATAAGCCAGCGTAAACCTTTTGTCGTATATCCCTTTTACGGATGGAATGGGAATATTATTGACTATCGCCCAACAGGGTTCTTATGAATCGACTATTTTATAGTCAACCTACCAAACTCGCTTGCTTTCCGGTAAAATCATTACATCGTAGTGTGACAAATGAGTGAAGATAAACTTCTCAACGACCGCTATTTATTAAAAGGGACCCTCGGCAGAGGGGGGATGGCAATGGTGTATCTGGCGGAAGACCGCATGCTGGAGCGCCAGGTGGCCGTGAAGGTGTTGAAATCGGAATATGCCAGGGATCCGGCATTCCGGGAACGCTTCCGGCAGGAGGCCAAAGCAGCTGCCAACCTGTCGCACCCCAACATCGTCCAGGTGTACGATTTCGGCTATTATGAAAAACGGCTGTACATCGTGATGGAATACATCCCCGGCAGGGATTTGTACACCACCATCCAGGAAAAGGGACGCTTTTCCACAGAAATGGGATTGGATCTGTCCATCAAAGCCTGTAAAGGGATCGGGTACGCACACCGGGCCGGATTGGTGCACTGCGACGTCAAACCGCACAATTTGCTGGTGACGCCGGATATGCAGTTGAAGGTGACAGACTTTGGCATTGCCCGAGCTTTGGCTTCTATCGATCCGGGTGAGGAAAACCGGGTAGTGTGGGGATCACCGCAGTATTTTTCACCAGAGCAAGCCTATGGCGAACCGCCCTCCCCAGCCTCGGACGTGTATTCGATCGGTGTGGTGATGTACCAGATGTTCACCGGCCAACTGCCTTTCCTTGGTAAGAACTCACGAGAACTGGCGCGGATGCACCGCATGGCGGAACCGATTTCCCCCTGTGAACTCAATCCTTTCCTCCCGCCGCAGTTGGAGGAAGTGATCCTCAAGGTGTTAAGCAAAGAACCTTCCGCCCGCTACCGCACCGCCGACCAACTTGGGCGAGTCTTACAGATGATTTACGAACGCCATAAGAGTACGACAGCGGGAAACGTCGAGGCATCCCCGGGGAAAGCCACCCGCGCAGCGACGCCTGAATCGAGAACCCACCAGATCGGCGACCCAACATTATCTCCTGAAGAGGATGCTATGACAACTAATATCGATTGGTTGACAGTCGTGTTGGGGATGGTAGCGCTGACAGCCTGGGGGGGATTGATCCCTTTCTTTTATTGGGTATTCCACCGGATACGGTGATGTGACACTGACAAAGGTATGTGAGATGACGAGAGACATCATTATTTCTACTTCGATCGAAAGCGCAGATTTCACCCGGTTGGGCGACCAGATCGCCGAAGCCGAGAAAGGTGGGGCAGATTGGGTGCACATCGATTCTATGGACGGAAGATTCGTCCCGAACCTAACGATGGGCCCACTCATCGTGGCAGCCTGCAGGCAGGCGACAGCCCTACCGCTGGACGTGCACCTGATGGTGCGGGAACCGGAAAACCTAGTGGAGGCTTTTGCCAACGCCGGTGCAACGGGATTGACGATCCACCCAGAGGCCAGCCCCAACCTTCACCGAACCCTGCAAACCATCCGGGAAATGGGATGTAAACCAGGTGTTGCCATCAATCCGGGCACGCCAGGACTTGCGGTCAGGCCGGTGCTGCACATGGTGGACCTCGTCCTGGTGATGACCGTCAACCCGGGATTCTCCGGGCAAGTTTTCCTGCCCGAGACTCTGGCAAAGATCGAAAAAATCAGGGGATGGATGGACGAGATCAACCCGGATGCTATCCTTCAAGTAGATGGGGGGATGAATGCAGAAACCCTGCCCCTGGCTTATAAGGCAGGGGCGCGCGCTTTCGTGGCGGCGACGGCAGTTTTCAAATATCCAGACGGCATTGCGGCAGGGATCAAAGCGCTACGGGAGGCGGGGGGTTAACCGGAAGAAAGCACCTCTGTTGAACCCGGCAAATGTGCGAAATTCCATTTCGTCTGCATTCGCCAGGTGGTTGAAGTGGGGAAATGACAATAATCGTGTACAAATAGAAAAAAGAATGGGCGGGGTGGTTTGATATCAGGGTTTGTAATATTGCGGGGATGATTGAATGGTCAGCCGAGATAATCTCTTAGGTCTCTGCTGCGAGTTGGGTGGCGCAACTTGCGGAGGGCTTTGGCTTCGATCTGGCGGATACGCTCGCGGGTAACTTTGAAATACTGCCCAACTTCTTCGAGGGTGTGGTCTTTGCCATCGATCAGGCCATAACGCAATTCGAGCACTTCACGCTCCCTGTCGGTGAGGGCAGCGAGGGCGTTCTGCACCTGTTCACGGAGCATCTCACGGGCAGCAGCGTCCATGGGTTCGAGGGCTTCGTTGTCTTCGATAAAGTCGCCGAGCTGGCTGTTATCCCCGGTGCCGACAGGGCTTTCCAGAGACATGGGCTCTTCGGCAGTACGAAGGGTCTGTTCTACTTTCGAGGTCGCCCGGTTCCATTTACGGCGCAGAGCGGGCGGTAATTCACCCTTTTTTTCGAGCACCCGCTTAATCTCATCGACTTCTTCCGGTTCCAAGAAACCGGACTCAAGAGCCAGTTCTTCACTACGGGGTTCACGACCCAGCTTTTGGGTGAGGTCTCGATGGGAACGCATCAGCCTTTGAATGGACTCTAAGAGGTGGACGGGGATGCGGATAGTGCGGGCCTGGTCGGCGATGGAACGAGTGATGGCCTGGCGAATCCACCAGGTGGCGTAAGTGCTGAATTTAAATCCGCGGGTGACATCAAATTTGTGGACGGCACGCAGGAGACCGATATTTCCTTCTTGGATGAGGTCTTCAAACGAGCTACCTCGGCCTACGAAACGCTTCGCAATGCTGACGACCAGCCGGAGGTTAGCGCTGATGATGGCATCTTGGGCTTCTTCGGACCGGAATTTGGTCCGCTGGGTGATATCCTGAAGGTCTTCGTTATCAGGAAGGAAACGAGAGAAGGCACGTTTGGAAGGCAGTTTCCCTTTCTCGTCGTAGTACAACCTGATTTTCTGGGTGACATCCTGGGGGAGCAGATAGAGGGCTGTGAAAATCTTGAAGGCTGTGCGGGCAATTTCATCCCAATCTTCATCTTGGGACCATAAACCGTTATCCAGGTAGTTTCGCAGGTAAGACCTGCGGCGCAGGTTCCAGGTCGATTGGAGCTGTTGGGATTCTTCTAAGACAGCGAGGAAATCAGGTGGATCGAAACCAAGATCGTTGGTATCCTCCAGGATGTGTTTCCAGTGGGTGGAAATTTCCTCATAGAGGGCGCGGTAGGCGGCCTGGGGGGAGCCATTCCCGCGCTTGGCGATAGGGTGCTGCGCTCGAGTGCGTTCGAGACGCTTGCTAGCTTCTACCTGAGTCGCCAACCAAAATTCGTGGTCGACATCCAAAAGGTCTACCCGGCCGATCTCTTTGAGGTACAGGCGCACGGGATCATCGCCCGTCTCGGTGGGGATGGGCGCTGGTTTTGCAGACTTGGTAGATTCACGCTGCAATTCTGCCTCGATCTTCTTGATTTCTTCCCCCATGGCAATTTCCCGGGCGATTACTTTTTCGCCATCTTCATCAAGAAAAACATCTTCTTCTTGTTTGGATTCCTGCTCGTCATCTCTTGAGGTGACTTCTTTCTCTTCGTTTTTCGGTTGTTCCATGGTGTGCCCTTTAATTGAGAATACTTATGGCGTTCTTTTGACAATGATGAGCTTGTCACTCATTGGTATTTTCCGTCCGGTCAATGATGATCTACATTTTGTTTTATCATCCGGTGAAGGCCTGGGACATCCTCGTGGATAAGGCTTGATAAATTTTATTTAGAACCAAGGTGTTTTCATACATAGCTTTCTGGTATTCTTCTGTACGTAGGGTGCCACCTTCTTGCGCGTCTTCCATTAAAAAACGCAATTGATTATTCGATTGGTTCAAGCCTATTTCACGCAGTCGTAAGATGGACCTGAGGAGATCGGCTAAAACTTGTTCGGCGTAGGGATCCAAATCTCTGGTTTGGGCGAGGATTTTGTCGGCGTATTCCAAAAGAGGAAAAGGAAGATTATCGATCGCAAAGTCGAGCGGCTCCATCTGATCCTGGTCGAGTGCATTGAGAGAGATATTAAATATCTCCTGGTTGTTGGTGAGGCTGAAATCCTCTGATGAGATACGCGGCAGTCCGGACTGTTGAAGGGCACGGTCGACTCTGTAAAGCAATTCGGGATGACGGATGATGATAGAAATGCAGTGCTCTTCCAGGTTTGTTATCGGTTGAGAGACATACGTTTCCGGCAGTTGACTCTCCAAGGCTTCACTGGCTTTCATCCGGGTGGGTCTTCGCCGTTTGGGGGCCTGGCGACTCACCCTGCCATGGTCAGCCACCAGGGCGCGTTCATCGACCTTGAGCAGACGGGCAAGCTGTTGGACGTAGGTGTCACGCTCAATAGCGCTGGGGATGTCCTGGATGAGGGGCATCACTTGCGCAACGACGGAAGTTTTGACTTTGGGATCGTCGATATCCTGCCCAGTGGTGAGAGTATCCATGACGTGCACCACAATGGGTTGGGCGGCTTCAATTAACGATTCCCATTTTTCGGGTGCTTCGTTGACGACATCGTCGGGGTCCTGCCCCTGGGGGAGGGTGGTGACGCGGATGTCGGCGTTGAGACGCCCTTCACTGTGGAGGAGGCCGCGGGCGTTAAAAGTGAGATCGGATTCACGGTCGAGGGTGGTGCGGGCAACTTGAAGACCGCGCATGGTGGCGTTCATCCCGGCGGCATCGGAATCGAGGGCGAGAATCATGCGGCGGGTGAGTCGTTTGAGGATGCGAAGCTGTTGTTCGGTCAGCGCCGTCCCCATGGAGGCGACAACGTTGGTGAACCCAGCCTGATGGGGGACGATGACGCCTAAATAGCCTTCGACGATGACGACCTGATCCTGGCGGCGAATCGACCGCCGGGCTTTGTCTAGACCATAGAGAATGTGACTTTTATCGAACAAGACGGTTTGGGGAGAATTGAGGTATTTGGGCATGTCATCGGGGGCGAGGGCGCGAGCGCCAAAGCCGGCCATGCGCTTGCGACCATCACGGATGGGAATGATGACCCGATTGCGGAAGCGGTCGTATACGCCGCCTTGGTCTCTTTCGGACACCAGGCCGACATCGAGGAGGTCTTGCTGCGTATAGCCTTTTTCCAAGAAGTGGGTGAGGGCAATGTCCCAAGCCTGGGGGGCATAACCCATTTCAAACAACTCGATGGTCTCATCATTCAAGCCGCGGCCGCGGATGTAATCGAGGGCGGGCTTCCCACTCTCGGTGTTGAGGAGTTGGTGGCGGTAGAAGGCAACTGCCTCTTCGAGCAAAGTTCTCAGGCGGGCATGTTCTTCTTTTTTGGCTGTTTCTTGGGGTGTCTGCGGGCGGAGCTGGACACCGGCTTTTTTCGCTAATTGGGCAAGCGCTTCGGGAAAATCCCATCCCTCACGTTTCATTACGAATTTGAAGATATCACCGCCTTCGTTGCACTGTCCAAAACAACGCCAGGTGCCGGTTTCCGGCCAGACGACGAAGGAGGGGGTGCGGGTATTGGGGTGGAAGGGGCAGAAGCCTGTGTAGTTCTTACCAGAACGTTTCAGTTGAACGGTCTCTGAAACGATGTCGACGATATCGAGACGGGCTTTGATTTCTTCGATCGAGTCCATAAATATTTGAATTATACGATTATTTGGATAGAACAAGGTAATTATATCATCGCTTGGTTTTCAAAGTTGCCTAGTTCGGTAGTTATGTAGTTAGCTAGCCTCTTCGCTACCCAATTCCTGATTATATAGTTGTTTTGTACTATTTTTCCGGGGCAGCTGATTATTTACTCCTATAATTTCTGAGATATTCATAGACATTGTGGTGGATAACCTTCAAATCAATGACTTTGTGATTGATGCAGTTATTCTATTTTGAATGCCTTGCAAAGATGGAATTTCTTGAATATAATGGGCGGTTGGCTTATTGTGTAAATATTTAAACTATTTTATGTGTAGAGGATTGCTTGAATATTCCATCCGAGCTATGCACGTCAAAAGCTACGGGAGCAGCAGGTTGCTGCACGGAATAAAGGAGAAATTATGAGTGGAATAGAAGCGCTGTTTTTTTCAAATATGTGGGTAGGCGCATTGTTAATCTTCAGCATGCGTGTGGTGAATATGAGTCTGGATACTATCCGGGTAAAGATGGTCGTACGCGGGCGCAAGGGATGGGCCTGGGTGATGGGATTCATCCAGACAGTCATCATGATATACGTTCTTTCGGCCGTCATCCAGGAAGTCGATAACCCTTTGAACATCGTGGCCTACGCGGGCGGGTTTGCAACGGGCAACGTCGTAGGGATGTGGATCGAAGACAAGATGGCGATGGGCCATACGCATATGCGAGTCATCAGCCCGACTTCAGGGCTGGCGATTGCCGAGAAACTGCGGGATGCGGGTTATGCGGTGACGGAGATATCCGGCCGGGGGCGGGATGGAACGGTGACTCTTTTAAATGTAAGCGTTTTACGCAAGAATAAGGGAAAGGTCAGCGCGATTGTCCAGCAGGTGGATGAAGGGGCATTCATCACTGAGGAAGAACTGCGACCGGTGAGGCGGGGGTATTGGGGGGTGTAGGATTTTCGATTAGGGAGTTTGAAACTTTGCCGCCGGGAGGATAACCACAAAGGCACGAAGGCACGAATAAATGATATGTTTTTGGTTGGATTGGAACGACATATATTTTGGATAAAAAAACGGGCGACCACAAGGGTCGCCCCTACAGCCTAATATTCTGGGGGTGTTCATCAGAAGATGAATTCACCATCCTTGTAGACAACCTCATTGTCGAGGGTGATCCGTGAGTCGTGGCGCATGTCGCAAATCATATCCCAGTGGATCTGGCTGGTGTTCTTGCTGCCGGTCTCGGGGTAGCCTGCGCCGAGGGCGATGTGGAAAGTGCCACCAATCTTCTCATCGAAGAGGATGTTGCCGGTGAATTTGTCGACGTCGTTGTTGGTGCCGAGGGCGAACTCGCCAAGATAACGAGCGCCAGGATCGGTATCCATCATCTTGTGAAGGAAGTCTTCATTCTTCGATGCTTTGGCTTCGACGACCTTGCCTTCAACGAATTTGAGTTCGACGCCTTCGACGACGCGTCCCTGGGTGATGGCGGGGTAAGTGAAGCGCACCCAACCATCAGCAGAGTCTTCAACGGGGCCGGTGTAAACCTCTCCATCCGGCATATTGTGTTCACCATAGCCATTGATGAACTTGCGTCCCTTGATCGAAAGGCGCAGGTCGACGTTGGGACCCTGCAGGACGACCTTTTCTCCCTTTTCGAGGCGGTCGATCATGCGCTGATGTTCGTTTTTGATGTTCGTCCAGTAGTTGATGGGGTCTTTCGTTTTATCATCCGCATGGACAGCGGCGTAAACGAAGTCCTCATATTCCTTGAGTTTCATCCCGGCATCAGCAGCATAGGCTTCGGTGGGGAAGATCGTGGTGACCCATTTGAATTCTTTGGTGGCGCCACGCCGCATCTGGGCTTCTAAAATGGACCTTTCAGCTTTGCCGCGCAAGGCTTGTTTGGCCGGGTCAACGTTGCTCAAGGCCTGGGTATCGGTTTCCGAAAGGATACGAAAACGAGATTCGAACTCGTCATAGGCGAGTTTCCTGAAGATGGGAGTATGGGAAAGCTGATCATCGCCTGCATGTTCAAAGAAGAGGACTCGTTGGTTGGGTAGTTCCATGTGTGGGTAGGGGTGCCCACCGCGATCCAGGATGGTTTCGTACAAAGCTTCGACGAGGGGGGCAGCGGCCGTCGTGCTTTCCAACAATACCCGGTCGCCGGGCACGATACGGGCAGAATGGTCGACCAGAATTTGAGCAAATTTCTTTATTCTTTTATCCAAGATTTTCTCCTCAATTGTATCTTTTGTTATGCCAAGGAGGAATTATATCATTGCGTATTACGTGTTGCGATTTGTCTATACATCCGGAAGTGGATAAGTTCGATCACGCCTTGTGGTTTAATTGACTTGTTGTTTGTGGACGTTCATCCTACAAGAGATTTATCATGTAAAGGTTGTGAGGTCTGATATGAAAAATCCTGAAGGTCGTCAAGCGCTACAGCATCGTATCGATAGTCTAGAAAAAATCATGCAAATTGGCCGTGAGATCACCGCCAAACAGAGTCTGACGAGCCTACTGGAAAAGATACTGCTCACGGCCTCTGAGATCGCGGATTGCGAAGTCGCTTCAGTCATCTTACTCGACGAACAAACAGACCAGTTATTTATCAAAGTCTCCATGCAGCCATCCAGGATCGTGGACGTTGTCGAACTGAATATCCCCGTACCTGTGGATGCTTCGATCGCGGGACAAATCTTCACCAGCAAACAGCCCCTCATCATCAATGACGCCAGCGCAGACCAACGCCATTTTAAGGGTATCGATGAACGAACCCAATACATCACTCGTAATATCCTCGGGGTTCCCCTGCAGATAGAAGGGCAGGCACTGGGCGTGCTGATGGCGATGAATAAAGGCGACCCTTCCGGCTTCACCCAATCGGATTCGGAATGGTTGACGGTTCTGGCTTCACAGGCGACCGTGTCGATCCAAAACAACCGGTTGTACCAAAAATTACAGGAACACGCCGAAACCCTGGAAGAGAAAGTAGCCCTACGGACTGCCGAACTGGCGGAAGCCAATAAAGAACTGCATTTCCTGGCGATCACCGATCCGCTGATCAAGATCAACAACCGGCGCTATTTCTTTGAAAACGCCCAAAAAGAGGTGGTGCGCGCCTGCCGATACAAGGCCGAACTTTCGATCCTATTATTCGACATCGATCATTTCAAGAAGGTAAACGATACTTATGGGCATCTTGCCGGCGACCAGGTGCTGCAATTCATCGGCAAGCAGTTGAAGGATATGCTGCGAAATATCGACTTGTACGCCCGCTACGGCGGTGAGGAGTTTGTGATCCTCTTACCAGAAACCGACCAGGTGGAAGCGATGGAGACCGCCGAACGCGTGCGACAAGGCTTTCAGGAGGCAAGCATCCCCACTGACAATGTAACGATTCGTATCACAATCAGCGTGGGCGTTGCCAGCCTGAAACATGAAAAGCCGACCACGATAGAGAAGTTGCTGGATCAGGCCGATAACGCGCTGTATCATTCGAAAGAAAACGGACGCAACAAAGTCACCCATTGGGAGGAAATAAGTTGATGGTACCACTAAGACACGAAAACACGAAGATTGTTGAATAGTAACGTAGTTCTTTGTTGAATAGTTGGATGGTTACATAGTCAACCTGGCAATTGGGTACTTGATCGCCAGTTACTAATTACCTGATTGCTCGTCAATTGATTCCTGATCAGCTGATTGCTTTTGAGGCGAAAAATCAATAATCGTTTTGGGATTGCGGCTGCCCTATTCAAGATGTGGGCGACATGAAAAATGCAATATTTTCACATGGTAGAATCTATATTTATACCGGAAGGATGGAGTGCTTTTCTTATGAAACAGTTATTACAGAACATGCGGGACGGTAAGACCACAGTCGTGGATGTCCCCGTGCCTACCCCACAGGCGGGGATGGTGCTGATCCGAACGGGAGCGTCCCTGGTGTCTGCGGGAACGGAACGGATGATGGTGGAATTTGCCGAAAAGTCGCTGGTGGGTAAGGCCCGTTCGCGCCCCGACCTCGTCCGGCAAGTGATCAATAAGGCCCGGCGTGAAGGCTTATTATCGACAGCAGAGGCAGCCTTCAACCGCCTCGACCAACCCATGCCGCTGGGGTATTCGTCGACCGGTACGATCGTGGAGTTGGGTGAGGGGGTGCAGGGGTACCGGGTGGGCGACCGGGTGGCGTGCGCGGGGAGCGGCTACGCCGTCCACGCCGAATACGCAGTCGTGCCAATCAATCTGGTAGCGCCGCTTCCGGACAGTGTGGATTTCGAGGGGGGGGCGTGCGGGACGATGGGCGCGATCGCCATGCATGGATTCAGGCTGGCCCAACCCCAGATCGGGGAAAATGTGCTCGTGATTGGCCTGGGATTCCTGGGACTGCTGACTACCGGAATCGCCCAGGCTGCGGGATGCAAAGTGATGGGCATCGATCTGGACCCGAAGCGGGTGGCTCTGGCAAAAGAAATGGGTGTGGAGGCTGTTATGCGAGAGGGGGCGGAAGAAGCGGCCGCTGCGTTCAGCCATGGACTGGGGATGGATGTCGTGTTAATCTGCGCGGATGCCGAATCCAACGACCCGGTGGAACTGGCAGGCACAGCGTCTCGCGACCGGGGGCGGGTCGTGGCAGTCGGAGCGGTGGGGATGGACATTCCCCGGCGAAGTTATTATCAAAAAGAACTCGATTTCATCGTCTCACGGTCTTATGGGCCGGGACGATACGATCCCATCTATGAAGAGGGCGGATTAGACTATCCATTGGGATTCGTCCGGTGGACGGCGGGACGCAATCTGGAAGCTTTCGTGAACCTGTTGGGCGATGGCGGGATGGACGTCTCCCGATTGATCACACATCGTTTCCCGATCGACGAGGCAGCAGAAGCATACAAGCTTATCACCAATAAAAAGGGGGAGGCGTTTTTGGGCGTCTTGCTGACTTACCCACAGGATGAGGCGGCAAAGTCGGGAGCAAGTAAAACAATCCTAACATCGGCCAAAGTGGGGCATGTCACTGCGGAGCAGGTCAAGCTGGGCGTCATCGGGGCGGGGAATTTTGCGAGCGCTGTGATGCTGCCGGTGCTGAAGTCTCTGCGTTCTATCAGGCAGGTGGGAATCGCATCGGCGACCGGATTGAGCGCCCAACACTTGGCACGTAAATTCGGATTCGCGTATGCCACCAGCGAAACAGAAGTGATTTTTAGCGACCCGGTAATCAACACAGTGGCGCTCTTCACACGGCATAACCTTCACGCCGCACAAATCCTGGAGGGGCTGCGGGCGGGGAAGCACGTATTCTGTGAAAAGCCCCTGGCGATACACCAAGAGGAACTCATCGAAATCAGCACCGAACTGGAAAAGCCGGAAGCCCCGCTGCTGATGGTGGGGTTCAACCGGCGATTTGCACCCATGTCGATAGAAATGAAAGCCTTTCTCGATACGCGCCACGAACCGCTTTTGGCCCATTACCGGGTCAATGCGGGATACCTGCCACCCGAACACTGGCTGCACAATCCCGAACAGGGCGGGGGGCGCATCGTGGGGGAGGGCTGCCACTTCATCGATTTCCTCACCTGGCTGGTGGGAGTCTCACCCACCGCCGTCAGCGCACAGGGGTTGCCGGACGTGGGGCGATATGCGGAGGACAACGTAGCACTCACGTTCGAGTTCCCGGATGGATCTCTGGGAACGGTGACCTATCTGGCGAATGGGGACAAGTCCCTGCCGAAAGAACGGGTGGAAGTCTTTTCCAGCGGGTGGGTGGCGATCCTGGATGATTTCCGTACTCTGACAACGATCCGGGGTGGGCGGCGGAGGGTGAGGCACATCCGGTGGCGGCAGGATAAGGGGCACAAGGGTGAATGGAAGGCGTTTATGAAGGCCGTGATCGAGAGTGGAGAACCGCCAATCCCATACGATCAACTCATGGGTATATCACGAGCAAGCTTTACGGCACTTGAAGCGTTGAGGCGGGGAGAAAAACTAACTATTTCGTAAGAATAATATCAGTTATTGGATTGTATTGTAACCCAACTGGAACTTTTATTAACAGAGTGATGTGGTACAAGTGGGGAAGAGGCAACTGTGTCACAAGCTGTCATTGTCCATACCGATCCACAAGTTGTTAAGACTCTTGGTGCCTATTTTTCCAAGCGGGGAATAGAGGTATTAAGGGCAACGGATCCGGAAAGCCTTTACACACTCCTAGATAAAAATGAAGGATTTTCTCCGATATTAGCAGTCATCGACCTGCAACTACCGAATGACGGCTGGCTTCTTGCCCTGCAGAAAATATCTAGGCGTTTCCCAGGCATTCGGGTGTTGTTTCTGACGGATAGCTCGGATTCGAATCTTCTCATGCGGGCCAAGGTGCACGGCGCCAAAGATTTCCTGCGGACCCCATTCACCGAAGAAGCTTTGCTGCAGGCCCTCCACAGGATGGCCCACTCAGAGAAAGAGAAAGACCAAGACCGGATTCGGCTACCAAAAATCAAGATGCCTGTAAGGGCAAAGATCACATTCCCGTATACAGTGTTGGCATTGTTAATCATCCTGGCGGCGGCATATCTAGGCAGCCAGGCGGCATTGGAATCGGTGGAAGCGCGGTTCGTCAATGAGTTGGTCGAAACAGCTAAACTGAGTACGGAGTGGATGGTGCGGGAGGAAGACCGTATGCTGGGCACTTTACGGCTCCTCCTGAATACCGAGGGCATGGATGAAGCCGTTTCGGCGGCGGATTCGGAAACACTGAGAGAGATCGCCCTACCGGTTGCCATCAACGCCAGGGAAGAAATCATCGGGATATTGAATGCTCAGGGTGAAAATATCCTGACACTCCAGCATCTGGAAGGAGGGGGACTGGAGGAATATGGATCCTATAAGGGCTCGATGGAATATTCGGATTATGATTTCGTCCGGAACGTCTTGAACCATCAAGTCGATGACAGCGGTGATAAATTTGCGGGACTGGTGGATGGAGCGCAAGGTGTATATTTTTACGTGGCAGGTCCCCTGCTGGATGAAGCTGAAAATCTCAGCGGTGTGATTCTGGTGGGGAAATCAACAGGGATTTTGGCGCACGATATCCGGGAGGATACCCTTGCCCACATTACTTTTTACGATGAGAAGGGTCAACCGTATGCCTCTTCACTTTACGACGTCATCGGTGAAGAACACCCACTAGATACGGACGAACTGGCATCCTTCATGAAAGACCCCGAATCGCAGACCTACATACGCCCATTGTCTACCTCCAACCAGCCCTATCGAGAAGCCGTGGGAGAATGGAAAGCCCGGGGCGACATCAGACTGGGATTGATCGGGGTGGCTTTCCCAGAGACCGAGTTGATCTCCACGTCCAGCGAGACAAACGTGCAGATTTTTATCGCCCTTACGCTAGTGCTGGTGTTGGTCGTCCTCACCGGTATCTCCGTGGCAAACCGGATATCCAAGCCGCTGTTGGAAATCGTGAATGCTTCCCAACAGGTCTCGCATGGAAATCTAGACGTACGTGTGATCTCGGATGGGAACGATGAGGTGGCCGTCTTGGCGCACTCCTTCAACCACATGGTAGACGGATTGAGAGAGGGGTCTTTATACCGCGACCTGCTGGGGCGGACGGTTTCGCCCGAAGTCAGGGACACCCTGCGGGATACACTCCAGGCGGGGGGGCTGCGGTTGGAAGGCCAGGACGCCCTGGCAACGGTCATGCTGGCGGACGTGAAAGATTTTGTGACCCTGTCTGAACACGAAGAACCAACCATCGTCTTGAGGTGGTTGAACGAACTTTTCGGGAGAATGGTGCCCCTGGTTACCTCCTACAGCGGGGTGGTGAACGCCTTTTCGGGGGATGCCCTGTTCGCTTTTTTCGGCATCCTCCCCACACCGCTGCATATCGCCGAAAGCGCCTATCTGGCCTGTCGGGCTGCGGTGGAAATGCAGAAGGAACTCGACGAGCTCAACGATCTGCGGACCCGCCGCGGGGATCAGGTCATCCGGATGGGAATTGGGATCAATACCGGTCCGGTAACGGCAGGGGGATTGGGCGCCGAGGACCGCCTCCACTACACCATCATCGGCGACACGGTCAATACGACCCAACGGATAGAAACGATCTCCCACATGCTGGATGAAAGCGCTACGATGATCAGCAAACCCACAGCGATTGCCATCTGGGACAGCCGGGAACATTTCAGGCTGGAACCCTATGGCGAGCACATGCTCAAAGGGAAACAAGAGGCGATGAAAATCTACCGGCTATTCCCAGGCGATTCCGGCCGGGGGCTTCCAATAGAGGAGATCGAGTTATTCCAATGAGGACAGGATCTGAGGAGCTGTTTCGAGACACTTTGATGCGGTGGGGGAGCATCCTGACCGTTATTATCTTGACGGGCATTTGTGTATTGAGTCTATTACTCAATTACCAATCGGCAACGGCTTCGGAAATGCTCCCGGTATCAATCCAGGCAAATGAAATGGCAGACTACAGCGCCGACGGGGTCTTGGCACCGAACCCTGGTCTGAATATTGAAATCATCGAGGCGGCGATCAAAGACCAGGAACCGACGAATATCGCGGAGCGTTTGGAAAACGTGCGAGTGAACTTGCAGACGGCAGTCCCGACGGTGACGCCGACGCGTGTGGGTACCAGCACCCCGGGTCCAGGGGAGGACGAGCCGGACTCTCCCCAGCCGCCCCAGACCAACTCGCTGCAAGAAACGGCAACCGCAGGATCCTTAAAAACACCCACAGCCAGTAAAACTGCGCTGCCGACGGGATATACGGCTACAACTACGAAAACGGGTACAGCCGTCCCCACAAATACTTCGGAGAAAACGGCTACAGCGACCAACATTCCGCAAGGCACATCTACTGCCACGAAAAAGGCGACTCAAACAGCGACCAAATTCTCAGCGACGGCGACGGATACGGCGACCAATATCCCACCAACAGCCACCAAGATCCCACCGACTGCTACCAAAATCCCCCCAACAGCGACAGATGCGCCCACCGTAACACCGACAAACGTCCCACCGACGGCAACACCCATCGTGTCGTGCACACGACCCAGCCCATGGATGGGGTATGTGCGGTATACGATTCCAAGAAATGGGGCGGTAAACGTGTCAAGGGACGTCATTGTGGTCATCAAATTCAACCAGCCGATGTATGAGGGGGACCTCTTCAAGAATATCAAGGTCTCGGGCACGAATGTCGATTACGTGATCAGTTATGACCCTGGAACCTACCGGCTGGAAATCGATTTCCTGGAGTTGTTGGAACCCGGCGCCGACATCACTGTCGAGGTGAAAAGAAACACCAAGAATATATGTATGTGGCGGCAGATCGTTTTGGTAGATTTCGAATTCACTATCGAGGAGGATTAACCGGCAAGCAAAGGACGGGAATTAATAATTTTCAATATTAGAATAATCTGTTACAATGGGGAGAGAAGCTTAGTGAAATAATTCACTAGAATTTATTCCTGCCTTATGATAGAATTATCGAATATGTCATTTCAGGTATATTTCCATACGCCGTAAGCTTTTTGGTGCATTATGCTGATTGGATACTATCCCATTGCTGTCCTCATTATCATCACCGTATTATTGGGTGGAGTCGTTATCGCATTAGGACATCTCGTCGGACCTCGCCGTCCTACAGAGAAAAAATCAGCTCCCTATGAATCCGGAATGACTCCTATTGGCCCCGGCACGAGACAGATGCCGGTGCGTTTCTACATCGTGGCGGTATTATTCATCCTCTTCGATATCGAAATCATCTTTTTGATTCCCTGGGCGGTCATCTTCCGGGAATTAGGCCTGTTTGGATTAATCGAAATTATCGTGTTCGTCGTTATTTTATTGGTAGGTTTTGTGTATGCATGGAAAAAGGGAGCCTTGGAATGGGAGTAGAAAATAAACTCGGCAACTTGGGATTCGTGACCCACAGGCTGGAAGACCTGGTCAACTGGAGCCGGACACGGTCGATGTGGCCGCTCTTGTATGGTCTGGCCTGCTGTGCAATAGAGATGATGGCTGCGCAAGACGCAGATTACGACATGAGCCGTTTCGGGATGGAACTGATGCGGGCCACCCCACGCCAATCGGACTTGATGATTATATCGGGCAGGGTGACTCGCAAGATGGCGCCTGTGCTGCGCCGCCTGTACGACCAGATGCCTGCGCCGAAGTGGGTGATCGCCATGGGCGACTGCGCTTCTTGCGGCGGAGTGTTCAACAATTACGCTGTCCTGCAGGGGGTGGATGAAATCATGCCGGTCGATGTCTACGTGGCAGGCTGCCCCCCAAGGCCGGAGGCTTTACTCCACGGCATCATGACCCTGCACGAAAAAGTGAAAAAAGAAGGGTTAAAGGACTGGGCCTAAACCCGGTAATCACGCTATGAACGATGCATTAAAGCCTGTAATCAACGACTTACAAGATAAATTCGGCGGAGAAGTGACAGAATTCCGCGGGCAGATGAGCCTGAAGGTATCTCCGGCGCACATCGTCGAATTGTGCCAAAGCCTGCGAGACACACACCATTTCGAAATGGCAAACGATATCACTGCGGTGGATTACTGGCCGGAGCAAAGCCCGCACTTCCACGTGGTGTATCAATTCAATTCCCTTTCAAATAAGCTGCGGTTGGAAGTGCGCGTGCCGCTGGACGGAAATGACCCTGTGTTGAAAAGCATCACCGATGTGTATCCGAATACGAACTGGCTCGAACGGGAATTGTGGGATATGTTCGGAATCCGTATCGAGGGCCACCCCGACCTACGGCGCATCTTGATGCCCAGCGATTGGGAAGGCCACCCCCTGCGGAAGGATTATCCGCTAGGGTATGAGGAAGTGCAATTCACCTTCAATTACGATGAAATCCTGAAGCGGAAACCACGGCCAAAAGAATGAGGCGAACACCATGCCAATGTTAGAGAGAATTGAGGCGAAGGTCAGCGACATCAAGCATCTGGTTTCAAACCGGGCGCTCGAAGGCGAGACCTTGCTGCTCAACATGGGACCGCAGCACCCCAGCACCCACGGCGTGCTCCGCCTGCTGCTGGAACTGGACGGCGAGATCGTGGTCAACTGCATCCCGGATATCGGCTTCCTGCACACGGGCATCGAAAAGAACATGGAAGCCAAGACCTACCAGAAGGCCGAGGTGATGACGGACCGGTTGGACTACCTCAACACGATGGGAAACAACCTGGCCTACTGCCTTGCGGTGGAAAAATTGGTGGAGTTGGACGTGCCGGAACGGGCACAGGTCCTCCGGGTCATCTTCACCGAACTACAGCGCCTAGCCTCCCACCTGGTGTGGTTAGGCACCCATACCCTCGACCTGGCTGCCATCACCGTCTTCTGGTACTGCTTCCGGGAACGGGATATGATCCTGGATATCATGGAAATGTGTTCGGGGCAGCGGATGATGACGACCTATTTCCGTCCGGGGGGATTGTGGCGGGATGTAACGGTGGAATTCGAAGACGCCGTAAGGAAGTTCATCGATTATATGCCCAAGCGCATCGACCAGTATGAGGCCATGATCACGAAGAATCCCCTGTTCCTCGACAGAACGCAAGGTATCGGTGTGATGACGAGGGAACAGGCGCTAGACTGGGGCGTTACCGGCCCATGCGCCCGCGCTTCAGGGGTGGATTACGATATCCGTAAGGCGCACCCTTATTCGGGATACGAACGCTATGCGTTCGACGTGCCCACGCAGACGAAGGGAGACGTATACGCCCGCTACCTGGTGAGGATCGAGGAGATGCACCAATCCCTGCGAATCATCCGACAGGCGTTGGAGCAACTCCCTTATGGCCCGGTACGCAGCAACAACCGAAAATTCGTACCGCCGCCGCGCTCGGAATTGGGGCAGAGCATGGAAGCGGTGATCCACCATTTCAAGCTGTGGACGGAGGGTTTCGATGCGCCGAAAGGTTCTGTATACGTGCCCGTCGAGTCGCCGCGGGGCGAATTGGGTTTCTACCTGGAAGGTGATGGGGGACCTAAACCTTACCGCGTGCATGCCCGGACACCTTCGTTCAGCAACCTGCAGATCCTTACTTGGATCGCCAAAGGGCATTACGTAGCCGACCTAGTGGCGATTGTGGGCAGCATCGATTTTGTCTTAGGAGATATCGACCGGTGAACGCGTTGATGCAGCAATACGATAAAGAAATCGAGAAGATATTAAAGAAGTATCCCGAAGACCAGCGGCAGTCGGCGGTAATGCCTCTGCTGTATATGGCCCAACGTGAAAAAGGCCACGTGACCCGGCAAAATATGGTCGACATCGGTGAAATCCTGGATATGACGCCGACAGAAGTGATCTCCATCGTGGGTTTCTACACGCTGTATCACGACGAACCGGGCGGGAAAATTCGCATCCAGGTGTGCAACGACCTGTCCTGCGCGTTGAAAGGCGCGGACGAGTTCCTGGAGAAGCTGTGTGATAGTTTGGGAATCAAGGTGGGCGAAACAACCGCCGATGGGATGGTGACGGTGGAGGCGGTGAAGTGCCTGGCGGCGTGCGACCACGCGCCGATGTTCCAGGTGCAGAGCGAAAAGGGGATCAGCTACCACGAAGACCAGACGGTCGAGAGCGCCATGGAAGTCATTGAGAAGCTGCGTAAAGAAGGCGGGGAGAAATGAGCGGCGGGCAAAAAGTGACCAAGCACATCCTCCTGCGGCACCACGAACTGCCCGATATCGGGGAGTTCGACGCCTACGTGAAGCAGGGCGGTTTCGAGACCTTTAAAAAGGCCGTTACGTCGATGGAACCCATCGAAATTAAAAACATCGTCCACGATTCAGGGCTGCGCGGGCGGGGCGGGGCGGGATTCCCCACCGGATTGAAGTGGAAGTTCGTCGACGATAAGAACTGGCCGCACTATCTGGTGGTGAACGCAGACGAGTCAGAGCCGGGCACCTTCAAAGACCGCGAGATCATGGAGAAGAACCCCTGGCAGTTCTTCGAAGGAATCATGATCACAGCCTACGCAATCAGCGCCAAGGATATTTACATCTACTGCCGTGGCGAATTCTGGGACCTAGCGCAGGAATTAGATAAAAAAATCGAGAAGCTGCACAAAGAGAAGCTTCTGGGAAAGAAATTATTCGGCAAGGATTATGAATTGAACGTTTACACCCACCTGGGGGCGGGTGCCTACATCTGTGGCGAGGAGACGGCCTTACTCGAATCGATCGAAGGGAAACGCGGCCAGCCAAGACTGCGGCCGCCCTTCCCACCGGCGGTAGGGTTGTTCGGCAAACCCACGGTGGTCAACAACGTAGAAACACTGTCCAACGTGGCCTTGATCGTCGAGAAAGGCGCGGACTGGTACCATTCCTACGGAACCGAAAAAAGTCCGGGAACGAAGGTGTTCAGCCTGTCGGGGCGGGTGAACAAGCCGGGCAACTACGAACTCCCGCTGGGCAGCACTTTCCGGGAACTGATCTTCGAGCACGGCGGCGGTATCCCAGAGGGCGGAAAGATCAAGGGAATCATGTGCGCAGGGGCATCCTCTTCCATTATTGTTGCGACGGATGAGGCTTTGGATACAGCGATGGATTACGAGAGCGTCCCCAACCTGGGTGCGCAATTGGGATCGGCGTCCGTCATCGTGCTGGACGATACGGTGAAGATGCCGTGGCTGATCAACAAGACGATGGATTTCTTCAGGCACGAATCGTGTGGAAAGTGCACACCCTGCCGGGAGGGCACCTTCTGGATGACGAGCCTGACGGAACGAATCGCCAACGGGCAGTTCGACCCGGTGGATGTGGAACTACTGCACGATGTAGCATTGAATATACGCGGGAAGTGTCTGTGCGCCCTGGGAGAATTCTCCACAGAGGCGGTGGTATCTGCGATCGAACGCTTCCCGGATGATTTTAAAGGGTCACCATGACAGAAGCGGTTGAGAAGAAGGTCGAAGAGAAGATGGTCACGCTGACCATCGACGGCATCGAGGTGAGCGCCCCCAAAGGGACGAACCTGGTCGACGCGGCCAAGATGGCCGGGATCGATATTCCCGTATTCTGCTACCACCCCAAGCTGGACCCGGTAGGGATGTGCCGGATGTGCCTGGTGGACGTGGGTATGCCCATGCGAGACCGTGAAACCGGTGAGTTGGTTTTGGATGAAGATGGCAATCCCCAGATCCAGTTCGGGCGTACACTGGTGACAGGCTGTACGGAAAAAGTGGCAGAGGGGATGGTCGTCGTGGGGTATTCGGAGAAAGTGCAGAAGGCCCGCGCCGACATCATTGAGTTTTTGCTGACTTCGCACCCCCTGGACTGCCCGGTGTGCGACAAGGGGGGGGAATGCCCACTGCAGAACCTGAGTATGGCGAACAGCTCCGGGGAGAGCCGCTTCGAGTATTCGCAGAAGAGCCACGCGGAAAAGAGCTTCCCTCTAGGCGACCTGATTTACTTGGACCGGGAGCGCTGCATCCAATGCGCTCGCTGCATCCGCTTCCAGGAGGACATCGCCGGAGACGCGGTGCTGGGCTTCAACAACCGCGGCCGGAAAACGGAGATCGTGACATACTCCGACCCTGGATTCGATTCGTATTGGTCGGGGAACACGACGGATATCTGCCCGGTGGGCGCATTGACGACCGCTGATTTCAGGTTTGGGGCGCGCCCCTGGGAGATGCAAGCGTCTGCTTCTATCTGCAACCACTGCCCGGTGGGATGCAACCTGACCTTCAACACCCGGCGGGAGGCGAAAAGCGGGGGGGAGTTCGTCATAAAAAGGGCGATGCCCCGGCAGAACGAAGAAGTCAACGAAATCTGGATATGCGATAAGGGCCGTTTTGGCTACCATTTCGCGAGTTATGAAGAACGCCTGACCCAGCCAATGGTGCGGCAAGGCGACAAACTCGTCGCCACCTCGTGGATCAAGGCACTGGATTTGGTTGCAGAGAAGGCCAAAGAAGCCGGAAACGAATTTGTTGCATTGGCGGGCGGGCGATTGTCGAATGAAGATTATTTCAATATTGGAACGCTGACGGCACATCTAGGCGGAAAAGCCCTGCTAGATTCATACATGGCGGGTGGGGAACAGGCTGCCCGAGTGGGGGTTGGAGAGGGGACGAATCTCTCCGACATGGGGGCGGGGGATGCGATCCTTGTCGTCGCCTGCGATTTGGAAGAAGAAGCCCCGCTGTACTGGTTAAGAGTCAACCAGGCAGCCAAGCGCGGTGCGGCGGTGATCGCCGCCAACCCGCGGCGGACGAAAACAGACCGGAGTGCGGTATATTCACTGCGATACGACTACGGCGAAGAGGCTGCCTTGATCCTGGCGATGCTCAACAGCCTCTCCCCGAAACAGCCCAAACTGCCGGAAGCAGTGAAGAATCTAGCGAAAGACAAGTCGGTTAGGGATGCCGCCCAAGCCTTCGCAGATGCAGAGAACGCCATCGTGCTTTTCGGGAGTGAAGGGATCGGGCTGGCAGACTCGAAGGTATTGGCGCAGGCGTGTGAGAACCTACTCATCGCCACAGGGCACGTGGGGAAAGCCAACAACGGCTTGATCCCTGTGTGGGACAAGGGCAACGCCCAGGGCGCCTGGGACATGGGGCTACACCCCAGCGAGAAACTGGCTGCCGATCTGGGGAAAGCCAAGGTTGCCTATATCATCGGTGCGGACCCGGCAGGGGACGACCCCGCCCTGGCAAAGGCGCTGAAAAAAGCGGATTTCGTTGTGGCGCAGGATATCCACGAAACGACCACAACAGAGATGGCCGACGTGGTGCTGCCTGCGGCGACCTTCACCGAGCGTGAGGGCACGTATACGAACGCCGAGCGGCGCGTACAGCGCTTCTATCCGGCGGTTCCACCTATAAAAAACCTGTATCCCGATTACGCTGTCACGGCTGAAATCGCCGAACGAGTCGATCTCGAATTGGAAAAGGATGCGGCTGCCCTGGTGTTCCTGGGGATCGTGGGCAAGTTTGCCGACTACGCCGACCTGGATTACAGAGCGCTGGCAGAAGTGAGAGAACAGTGGCCTCAGTTGGACAGCGAGGACCATTATTACGGCGGAACGGCTTATCACAATCAACAAGGGCTGGGCGTGCATCTGCGGACGGCGGCGGAACGGGGCGACCCTCTCCCGCTGGAATTCCTGGAACTCCCTGAAGGCGAGAAAAAAGATGGTTTGGTTGCCGTCCCTATTACCACGCTATACGACCAGGGGAACACCCTGGTTTATTCTGCGGTGTTAAAACTGCGATTGGCCCAAGCCTACGTGGTCCTCCACCCGGAGGATGCGGACGGATTGGGGGCAACTCCCGGCGGGATAGTGTCTGTTAAATTAAACGGAACGACGAAGGCCGCTGCCGTTGAAATCGACAACAGCCTGCCCAAGGGTGTGGTGCTGGTCCCCCGCAGTGTGGGTTTGCCCATCTCCGGCCCTACACAAGTGGCGGTGAAGGTGATTAAGGAAAACTGATGACTGAAATTACGGCAAACCTTCTCGAATGGGTCATCAAAGGGGTGTTGTTGGCTGTGATATTGTTAGCAGGTTTTGCATATACCACCCTGTACGAACGAAAATTCCTTGCCCGTATACAGGTACGTATCGGACCCAACCGGGCGGGACCCTGGGGTCTCTTGCAGCCCGTGGCTGACGGAATCAAATTGATATTCAAGGAAGAAGTCATCCCTGCACAAGCGTACAAAGTGGCCTTCCTGATTGCCCCCATCCTGACCATGGTGCCATCTATCATCATCATGGCGGTGATCCCCTGGGGAGATCCGGTGACCTTGTTCGGGCGTGAAATCCTGTTGGCAATCGCGGATGTGAATGTAGGCGTGCTATATATTTTATCGGTGGCTTCGATCGCCGTTTACGGAATCGTACTGGCAGGATGGTCGTCGAACAATAAATATGCTATGCTGGGCGGGCTGCGCTCGACGGCACAGATGATCAGCTACGAATTGGCTTTAGGACTGTCCATCGTTGGGCCGGTCATGCTGGCCGGGTCGATGAGTCTGATGGACATCGTCCAAAAGCAGCAAGATACGGTGTGGTTCATCGTCCCCCAAATCATCGGTGCAATTATTTTCTATATCGGGATGCTGGCAGAAGTCAACCGGGCGCCCTTCGACATGCCCGAAGCGGAACAGGAGCTTACTGCGGGTTACCACGCCGAATATTCGGGGATGAAGTTCGCACTGTTCTTCATGGGCGAGTACATCAAGATGATCGCGGTCAGCAGTATTTTTGTGACCCTATTCCTGGGTGGGTTCGATGGCCCGTTCGTCGACGATTTTGTGTGGCTCGGTCCGGTATATTTCTTCATTAAAGTCGTCATCAGCCTGGGCTTGATGATTTGGATCCGGGCGACGCTGCCGCGGATACGCTACGACCGGCTGATGGCCTTCGGCTGGAAGATCCTCCTGCCGCTGGCTTTATTCAATGTCTTGCTTACGGCAGGGCTGCATTTCCTGGGTGTATTCGGGTGAGGTGGAGAACGATGCGAATCTATAACCCACTTGAAATCCTGCGGGGGCTGAAGACGACGATCTCTTCTGTGTTCGAGGGGACACGGACGGTCGAATATCCCGAAGAAAGAAAACCGATGCACCGGCGTTTCAGGGGACGGCACCACCTGCAGCGATACGAAAACGGTCTGGAACGCTGCATCGGCTGCGCCCTGTGCGCGGCGGCCTGCCCATCGAATGCCATCTTCGTGGAGGCATCTGAGAATACAGACGAAGTGCGTTACTCACCCGGGGACCGCTACGCCAGCACCTACGAAATCAACATGATGCGTTGCATCTTCTGCGGGTTCTGCGAAGATGCCTGCCCCACGCAGGCCATCGTGTTAGGCGATAACTACGAATTATCGTTCACGGAGCGTTCGCAAGCCATTTACACCCGTGAGATGCTGCTGGATCCCGTCAGGGAGGGCGGGAAACCCACACCCCAGAAAGTGGAACCGGGTCAGTTCACCCGCCCAATCCCGGACATGGAGGACCCGGACTAAGTGTCCGTGGAAGGTTTATGGATACGAACTTAATCGTCTTTTTAATCTTGGCTTTCATAGCGGTGGCATCTGCATTGGGGATGCTGCTGAATAAGAACGCCGTATACGCGGCCTTGTTCCTCATCTTGAACTTCGCCACGGTAGCGGTCTTCTATCTCATATTAGGGGCGCCCTTCATCGCCCTGACGCAAATTACGGTATATGCCGGCGCCATCATGGTGCTGTTCTTGTTCGTCATTATGCTGTTGGGGGCAGAGGAACTGCTCAAACGCAAGAAGTTCGACTGGCAGCGACCTATCGCGCTAGCACTTGCGATCATACTCATCGTCGAGGCCGGGTTCATCATCTTTGGCGGCGGGCAGGATTTCGCTGTAATTACGGCGGTGGCTGAGGATTACGGCAGCCCCCAAGAAATCGGACGGACTCTCTTCCAGGAGTACCTGATACCATTCGAGATCACGGGTTTCCTGCTGTTAGCGGCGATGGTCGGGGCTGTCGTCATCACCAAACGGAAGAAGCCGGAGAAGGTGGGCGATCAACCTTCTCCCCTGAAAGAGGAGTGATTTGATGGTCCCAGTATCTTATTACATCGCCCTCTCTGCAATCTTATTCACGATTGGCTCGCTGGGTGTCCTCATCCGGCGAAACGCCATCATTATTTTTATGTCGATCGAATTGATGCTGAATTCAGCCAACCTGCTGTTCATTGCCTTCGCGCGCAGCTACGAAGCGTTGGGGGGACAAATCTTTGTATTCTTCGTGATGACGGTGGCGGCGGCGGAGGTCGCCGTGGGGCTGGCTTTAATCGTGGCCGTGTTCCGCACGAAACACAGCATCGACATCGACGAAATCAGCAGCCTGAAAGGTTAGGAGATGTGTATCCATGTTATTGAGTGAAACCACCACAGGCTTCTTTCACCTGGCCCCCTGGATCGTCTTCTTTCCGGTCATCGGGCTGCTGCTGAATGTATTATTTGGGCGGCGGTGGGGAGAGAAGGGGGTGGCGGTCACCGCCGTGGGTGCGTCGGGCTTGTCGCTGGTGGTCTCGTTCCTGTTGATGCTCTCGCTCCAAGGGAACCATCACGAAGCCGTCGTCGTACCGCTCACGGATTGGATCCACATCGGTGCTCTGGATATCCCCTGGGAATTCCGGGTGGACACGCTCTCGGTGACGATGATGCTGGTGGTCTCAGGTGTGGGGACGCTCATACATATCTACGCGGTTGGCTACATGCACTACGACGTGCGGTATAAAGAAGACCCCAAGGCGTACGCCCGTTTCTTCATTTATTTCAATCTGTTCATCGCGGCGATGATGCTCTTGGTGAGCGGCAACAGCTACCTGCTGCTGTTCATCGGGTGGGAGGGGGTAGGATTATGCTCCTTCCTGCTCATCGGCTTCTGGTACGCCCACAACCCGGATGGCAACAAAGGGACTGAAAACGCATACGCTGGGAAGAAGGCCTTCGTCGTCAACCGGATCGGCGACTTCGGCTTTTTGATGGCGATGTTCTTGACCTTCTGGAACTTCAAGACCCTGAGTTTCGACACGGTGTTCGACCAGGTGCACGAAGCGCCGGAAGTATTGATCTGGGCCATTACGATGTTCATGCTGTTGGGTGTGGCGGGTAAATCCGCCCAAATCCCGCTGTTCGTTTGGTTACCGGATGCGATGGCAGGACCAACGCCGGTCTCGGCGCTCATCCATGCGGCCACGATGGTGACGGCAGGTGTGTACCTCATCACCCGCTCAGCGCCTATCTTCAATGCGGTAGCGGACGTCCATCAGGCTGTGGCGTTGATCGGTGCTGCAACAGCCCTGTTCGCGGCTACCATCGCAGTGGGGCAGTTCGACCTCAAGAAGGTGCTGGCCTATTCCACTGTCAGCCAACTGGGATTCATGGTGGCGGCGGTAGGGATGGGCGCGTACACGGCGGGGATGTTCCACCTAGTGACTCACTCCTTCTTCAAGGCACTCTTATTCCTCGGATCGGGATCGGTAATCTTAGCGCTGGAACGCGGCCACCATCCTCTGGAAGAGGACGGTGGACATGGAGGTGGACATGATGCCCACCACGAGGAAGCTCTCGACCCGCAGGACATGCGCAACATGGGCGGCTTGCGCAAGAAAATCCCGTGGACATTCTGGACGTACATCTGCGCCACACTGGCAATTACAGGCATCCCGGTCTTTGCGGGATTCTTCTCGAAAGACGAGATTCTGGCAGACGCGATACACGCAAACCCACTGGTCTATTGGCTGCTGGTCGCGGCGGCTTTCTTAACCGCCTTCTACATGGGGCGGCAGGTTTGGCTGATTTTCTTTGGAAAGCCCCGGCACCATGCCGCCGAAGTTGCCAAGGAAAGCCCCTGGACCGTCCTTGGCCCCCTGGTTGCCCTGGCTTTCTTATCGGTGGTGGGTGGTTTCCTCAACTTCCCTGTCGAGGGAGCGTTGGGGCACCGCTTCGGGCATTGGCTGGGTTATACCCTGGAACAATCCACCGGACACGCACAGCACGCCACGCCGTTCAACCCCACGGTGGCGATCTCGGCGACGGTCTTGGCTTTGGTGGCCATCACGATCTCGTGGCTGATATACGGGCGTAAAACCTTGAATGCAGGGGAAGCAGATCCCCTACAGAAGGCACTCGGATTTATCTTTACCGGTATGAACCGTAAATGGTACGTGGATGAGATTTATGATTTCCTCATCGTGCGGCCCTACCAATGGCTGGCGCGTTTCCTGGCGGAGACGGTCGATTGGAAATTCTGGCACGACTGGTTCCACGACAAGGGAATCGCCGATTCCTTCAAGAAGGTCGCCCATTTCCTGGCAAACCCCTTCGACCTGGGTGTGATCGATGGAATCGCCAATGGGCTGGCCAAACTGGTGCAAAACTCTGCGGCTGCTCTCAGCGTGCTGCAGACCGGTTTCGTACGCAACTATGCCCTGGCCGTATTCATGGGCGTGGTCGTTATTTTAGGATTTTTAATCATTCGTTAGAACAAAATGATTATCTGACGAGGATATTATGGAATTTATCTTAGAACCCCTCAATTTGGTGACATTCACCCCACTCGTGGGAGTCGTTTTGCTGCTCTTGATACGCAACGAGCACAAGAACGCCGCCCGGTGGATCAGCTTACTCGTTTCATTGGCCACGCTGGGATTGTCCATCTGGATGCTGACCCTGTTCAACTCCAGTGACCCCAACCTGCAGCTGGCTGTCGACGAGAAGTGGATCTCGTTCGCAGGGTGGGATATCCGCTATGCCATGGGCGTGGACGGCTTGAGCGTCCTCCTGGTGCTGCTGACCACGTTCCTGACCCCCATCTCGATCCTTTCGACCTGGTCGGCGATCGAGGACCGGGTACGGGATTTCCAGCTATTCTTCCTCCTGCTGGAAATGGGGATGGTGGGCGTTTTCCTGGCGCAGGACCTATTCCTGTTCTACGTGTTCTGGGAGTTCACGCTCGTGCCGATGTATTTCCTCATCGGCATCTGGGGCGGCGAACAGCGCATGTACGCGGCGATCAAGTTCTTCCTCTACACGATGGCGGGGTCGATCCTGATGCTGCTGGCCATCCTGTGGCTGGGCATCAACCAGGGTACTTTCTACCTGCCCGACCTGGTAGCGATGGGCGGCATCCCCCCCAATATACAGGCGTGGCTGTTCTTCGCCTTCGCGGCGGCTTTCGCCATCAAAGTGCCGATGTGGCCGCTGCACTCCTGGCTGCCAGACGCACACGTTCAGGCACCGACGGCTGGCTCGGTCATCCTGGCGGGGGTCCTGTTGAAGATGGGGACCTACGGTTTCCTGCGGTTCAACATCCCCTTGTTCCCAGCGGCGGCGGTCAAGTATGCTTGGTTGATTGGCCTGTTAGCGGTCATCGGTATCTTGTACGGCGCAGCGGTGTCTTATTCGCAGCAGGACGTCAAGAAGCTGGTGGCTTATTCCTCGGTGAGCCACCTGGGCTTCGTGATGCTGGGCCTTTTCGCCCTCAACTCACAGGGAATCCAGGGCGGTATCCTGCAGATGGTGAACCACGGCATCAGCACGGGGGCGTTGTTCCTCATCGTGGGGATGATCTACGAACGCAGGCATACCCGCGACCTGGACGAGTTCGGCGGACTGTGGAAAATCATGCCGGTCTACGCCGTGCTGACCCTGATCGTGAGTCTATCCTCGATGGGCTTACCCGGTCTGAACGGATTCGTGGGCGAGTTCACCATCCTGTTGGGGGCCTGGGGAGCAGGTGAGACTGGCGGATCGCTGGGGTCTGTGTTGTACGCGGCTTTCTCAGCGGCGGGTGTGATCCTGGCGGCGGTATACATCCTCTTCATGTTCCAGAAACTTTTCCTGGGTCCGGTAACGAACGAAAAGAATAAAGTTCTCAAAGACCTCAACTGGCGTGAAATCCTCACCCTGGCACCCCTCATCGTGTTCATTTTCTGGATCGGTTTGTACCCGAAACCTTTCTTCGATCTGATGGGGCCGGCGGTGGATAATTTACTGAGGATCGTCCACCAGGCGACGGTCATGGGATTACATTAGGAAATCGTGATGACCATTTACAGCCTGGCTGACATGCAAAGCATCCTGCCCATTCTTTTTGTCGTGGGATGGGCTTGTGTTCTCCTGCTCGTAGACGTGTTCTTCAAGCGGAGAGGATTGACATTCTGGTTGACGGTCATTGGCCTGGGCGGGGCGCTGTACTTCGCTATCAGGCATATTGGAACTGAGGTAACAGCCTTCAACGAGATGCTCTCGGTGGATGGTTTTGCTATTTTCTTGTACGTCATCGTTTTGGCCTCAGGTCTTCTGGCTGTATTGCTGGCTTACGATTACCTCAAGCGCATGGATATCTTCCAGGGAGAGTATTTCGTATTGATGCTTTTCTCCATCGCGGGAATCATGCTTATGGCTTCGGCAGCCGATTTAATCGTCGTGTTCCTCGCTTTGGAACTGCTTTCTATCCCCTTATATATTCTGGCAGCTTTCGCCCAACCCAGACCCGAATCGGAAGAGGCTGGGATGAAGTATTTCTTATTGGGTGCGTTCGCAGGTGGGTTCGTGCTTTACGGCGTGGCCCTGGTCTATGGTGCGACCGGCGAGACGGGATTGATGGAAATCGTCAATGCTGTCACTTCCGGAATAGATAATCCTACCTTCCTGCTAATCGGCTCAGCCTTAATCTTGATTGGGCTGGGCTTCAAGGTGGCGGCGGTGCCCTTCCACATGTGGACGCCGGATGTGTACCAGGGCGCGCCGACACCAGTCACGGCTTTCATGGCGGTGGGGGCGAAAGTGGGCGGTTTCGCCGCTTTACTACGGGTCTTCATTGTGGCGTTCCCGGCTTTGAGCCAGGACCTCGTTCCCGTTATCGGAGGAGTTGCCACGCTGACCCTCGTGGTGGGGAACCTCGTAGCTATCGCCCAAAAGAACATCAAACGCATGCTGGCGTATTCGAGCATCTCCCATGTGGGTTTCATTTTGATGGCTTTCATCACCTACGGGCAGAAAGAGGTGTATTTCGACGCAGTGGCAGCCGTGCTCTTTTACCTGCTGGCCTTTGCCGTGACGAGTTTTGGGGTCTGGGGTGTAGTGATTGCCCTGGAACGCGCCGAGGGGAAGGGACTGGCCCTGGCGGATTACGCAGGACTGGGGAAGAAACATCCAGGTTTAGCGCTGGCAATGCTGGTGTTCATGCTGTCGTTTACGGGCGTACCGCCGACCCTGGGATTCGCCGGGAAGTTCTATCTGTTCAAAGTGGTTTTGGAGGGCGGGTACGTATGGCTGGCGGTGGTGGGGGTACTCACCTCACTTATCTCCGCGTACTATTATCTGCGGGTGGTCATCATCATGTATATGCAGGACGGCAGCCCTGAAGTGCAGAAAGAGCCACTCCTCAACCTGACAACAACACTGGCCGCGTTGGGGACGATCATTTTATTCTTCATTTCTGGATCGCTGTTCAGTTGGGCGGCGGAGTCGGTCTTGCTATTGTTTTGATAAGTAAATCATCTATGCTATGACCTCCTGTTAAATCTACGCAGGAGGTTTTTTTTATTCGATAAATCAGAACCTGTTGCCATTAATTTCCATCTTCGATAAAATTATCCCTTTCAGAAACGAAAGGTTCATGAAGGCTTGAAATATTTGTGAAATGGAAAATGTATCTCACATTCGTTATCCGGTGTGATAATAAATGTGTTGAGGTGAGAAGGAATTCTTTCCGTACACCTGAACTGTATAATTTTATAATTTTCAAATGGAGTGCTTGATATGCCGAGTCTTTTTATCGTTGTAGAATGCCTGGAATGTGGGGCGGAACTTAAAGTAGGGTTGTTTCCCGGAAAATGCCCAAGCTGCGGCGGCGCCTGGGTGAATGCGAAATACGATCTCAGTTCTCTGCCAAAAGATTGGCCATCGATCGTTGCCCAAAGGCCAACCAATCTGTGGCGTTATCGGGAATTATTACCCTTCCCTGATGATATAAAACTCATATCCATGGGGGAGGGATGGACGCCGATGATGCGCGGGGAGGGCCTGGAAAAAGAATATCACCACCAGGAGATTTGGATCAAAGACGAACGCCAGCAACCCACAGGCTCTTTCAAAGACCGGCAGGCCAGCTGTACCGTCAGCGCACTAAAGGCGAAGGGGATCGATGAACTCGTGATTGCATCGACAGGCAACGCGGCCGCGGCGTATGCGGCTTACTGCGCTCGGGCGGGGATCAAGCTGTGGGCTTTCCTCACCAGCAGCGTACCAGCGGAGAAGATGCGGGAGTTGGCCCTCTATGGAGCAGAGGTCGTAAAGGTCACCGGGACTTACGATCAGACCAAGAAAATCGCTGCGGATTATGCCCTTCGACGAGGGATCTATTACGACACAGGCGCAAAGGCCATCCCCAACAAAGAGAGCATGAAAACCATTGCCTTCGAAATCGCCGAACAATTGGGTTGGCGAGCACCCGACTGGTACATCCAGTCCGTATCCGGGGGATTAGGCCCCTTGGGTGTTATCAAGGGCTTCGAGGAGCTCTATGGAGCCGGACTGGTCGATAGGATCCCGAAGGTCGGCATCGTACAGGTGGAGGGGTGCGCGCCTATGGTGAACTCGTGGAAAGAGGGGCTGGAGGAAGCCGTGGATGTCATTCCCGACACACTCATTACAATCCTATCAACCGGCAGCCCTGGACTGGCGTATAAAATCATCAACCAGGCCAATCGGAGAGACGGCGGTGCGATGGTTGCGGTGAGTGATGGGGAAGCCTTCCGTGCCATGCGGCGAGTCGCCAGGATGGAGGGTTTTTCAGTCGAACCTGCTACCAGCGTTGCTTTTGCCGGTTTGGAAAAATTCATCATGGAGGGGCATATAAAGCCTGATGAGACCGTGGTCGTCAACTGCTCCGGGCATACCTTCAGCGCAGAAAAACATGCTTTGGAAGATCGCTACACCGAGGGCATCCAGCTGGATATCTCTGACACAGGCCCCAGTTCATCAGAGGGATTGGGATTTGCATTGGAGCAACTCGACGAGCAAGTTACTTCTATCGTCATCATCGACGATAATCCACAAGACAGCCGGTTGATACGGCGTTTATTGAAATTATATAAAAAGTACCGAGTTTTCGAGGCAAACAACGGACCTGACGGGATCGACCTGGCCAGACACAGGAAACCGGAACTGGTGATCCTCGACCTGAAGCTTCCGGGGATGGATGGTTTTTCCATCTTGGAAGAATTGAAATCGGATCGAAGGACCAGCGATATCCCCGTGATGATTGTCAGTGGGAAAGATCTAACACCCAGCCAACAAAGATTTCTCGACCAGGCTGCGGCGTCCGTTTTGCAGAAAGGGCGATTCAGCGGGAAGGAACTCGTAAGCCAGATTGTCGAAATGTTGGATAACGGGAATATCCCTTCTCAAGAAACCCAAAAAGATCACGCTTCAATGCAAGATGAAGAGTGAGGGTTGATACGTTTTTTTATTAATCGGTGATTTCTCGGCACTCAAATAATATCTGTTAACCTCACAAAAGCAACAGAAATATTTTAGGGTATACTTTGTACCTGTTCGATCTTGATACAGGAGTATTTGCGTGCGCGGACTGATCTTCGATTTTGACGGCTTAATTCTAGATACTGAGATGCCAGATTACGTCTCCTGGCAGGGGGTTTACCGGGAGCATGGGACTGAGTTGCCCCTGGAATGTTGGGCGACGATTCTGGGGGGAAAAGCCGAATCAGATTTCGATCCCTACGATTATCTAGAAGAACAAATCAATAAAAAGATAGACCGTGAGGCAATTTGGATCAAGCGCCGCAAAGATTACATCGAGCATTTGGAATCTCAACCAATCATGCCTGGGGTGGAAGATTATTTAAGGGATGCCAAAGAAATTGGGTTAGCAATCGGGATCGCATCCAGCTCACCAGAGAATTGGGTCGTGGGGCATCTCACCCGACTGGGATTGATCGACCACTTCGATGTGGTATGTACAGCGGATGACGTTGAAAACACGAAGCCGGATCCGGCATTATTCATTATGACTGCCGAAAAGATGGGGGTTACAGCGGACGAGGTGATTGTCTTGGAGGATTCGCCGAATGGGATATTGGGGGCGAAACGGGCGGGGATGTTCGTCGTTGCCGTGCCGAACCCGTTGACCGAACAGCTTGACCTCAGCCAGGCCGATATGGTCTTAAATTCGCTGGCAGACCTTTCCCTGGAAGCGTTAATCAATCGAGTAAAAATCTAGCCCCATATACGCTGACGATTCATCGTCAGCAGTTCATCGTTTGATATTTTCACTATACCTAATAAGAAGCCCTGCCAGGTAACTAGCAGGGCTTTTGTGAATGGTTAGTAAGTGATGCGGAATTACTCGAGCGCCAGCAAGCGGTCGTAGACCGTTTTAGCGGCATTGTAGGCATCTTCTTCGAAAGTTTCGATATCCGAGCCTTTGACGAAAACCCAGACAATGACGTTTTTATAGCGGAATACGTAATCCCAGCGTACGTTGACTGTCGTGGAACCTGCCGTCACGTCGACGTAGTATAAGTAAAGGCACTCGTTTCCAAACTCACAGTTGTCATCGAGTATCTCGTCTGGTGTTCGATTGGGGTTCGTATAAACCCATAGATACTCTGGGCTAAAGGCCGTTTTAGCACCTTCGGCTGTTTCGAAGACCTCCACTCGAGATTGATAGGCACTCGGTCCGATATCTTTGTTGTCGAGTTTTTCGATGTAAGTATCCCATCCATCCATGCGCCCTGTATCGATGATGTAGGTTTTCCCTTTCTCAACCGTCATCATACCAATGACTTGATCGTTGGACAGCCGGTTGTTGGTTGTGTGTTTATAAGCGATGGGAAAATCATCATTTCTGAGTGTAAGGATATGCATGTTGCTGATTAGTTTGGTCGAGCTGATTGTGTCGCCACCCCCAGCCACTCCTTCGATCCCTTCGGCAACTCCACCGGCTAAATCCGAAACAGTATCGGCGACAGAGGCAATTCCTGATGCGGACCCCCATACCAGGAACACCAGCAGCGCTATAGCGACAAGGACAATGACAACGATAACCCCTATAAGTAAACCTGAACGCTTTTTTGTTTGAGGCTGTACAGTTTTTCCAGCCATGTTCCACCTCCAAATAGAATAATAAGAGAATTTTTTGGAAACCCAAATTTGGCTTGAGATTCCGGCTACAATACTACGTCCCGTTATCCCTCAAGGGAATGAGGCATTGGTACTGTCTGAAGTCCGGGATGAAGAGAGATTAGAAATTTGTCGTTTATTAAAAAGGAATTAAGTGTCGTTACTCCATGGGATTTCACGCCCCCAGAGTATTCCAGCTAGAAATTATTTGTCAGTATCCCGGTAGAGTTGGCGGTGGATAACGCTGAGGGCACGCACCTGCTCGGCGGCTTTGTAGGACGAGCGCACCAAGGGGGCGCATTCTACCCATTTGAACCCAATCTCGTACCCGAAATCTTTCAAACGCTCGAACTCGTCGGGGGTGTAATAGCGTTCGATGGGGAGGTGCTTGCGGCTGGGCTGGAGGTATTGGCCGATGGTGAGGATGTCCACACCCCAATCACGCTGGTCGCGCATGACGGATTCGATCTCTTCGATAGTCTCGCCTAAACCGACCATCAACCCGGATTTGGTGAGGACATCTGGGTCGAGTTTCTTAGCGTTCGAGAGGGTAGCGGCAGCCCACTCGTATTGGTCTTGGGGCTGGACCTGTTTGAAGAGGCGCGGCACGGTCTCGACATTGTGGTTGAGGATTTCCGGGCGGGCGTCCATGACGATGCGTAAGGCTTCGACCTTTCCCTTGAAATCGGGGATGAGCACTTCGATGGAGCAGCCCGGATGGAGTTCTCGGACCTGATTGATGAGCATGGAGAAGACCGGTGCGCCGCCATCCGCCCGTTCGTCCCGGTTCACGCTGGTGATGACGGCGTGTTTGAGGTTCATGTTCTTGACGGCCTGCGCCACCCGCCGGGGTTCGAGCCAGTCCATCTTTGATGGGGCGCCGTGTTTGATGTCGCAGAAACCGCACGAGCGGGTGCACACGTCCCCCAACATGAGGAAGGTGGCTGTTCCAGCCCCCCAACACTCACCAATGTTGGGGCACATGGCTTCTTCACACACGGTGTGAAGCTCTTTGCTGCGCATGAGGCCTTTTAATTGGTCGTACTTATCCCCTATAGGTGCGGTGACGCGTATCCATTCAGGACGGCGTTTTGGGGTCGTATCTAGGGTATCGGGTTTTACCCGGTCTCGGGTTGGTTGGTTGGTCATGAATGCACTCGCTTTGGCTATATTTATGGTGTTTTCTTTACCTTCAATCTTACGCCATCTACGGCAACGACTTCCACCCTTTCCCCTTCTTTGAGAGGCTTTTCACCCTCGGCCAGTTCAGCCGTCCAAATTTCACCGGCCAGATGGACCTTGCCCTGGCCGTGTTTGGGAATCGCCACGCGCACACGACCGCTCTGGCCGATCAGCGATGCCTGCCCCATCCGGACGGGGGTGCGCTGCGCCCGGAGGGCAAAGGTCAGCGCGGTGAGGAAAGTGGCGGCAGTGACCAGACTCATGGCGATCACGAGCGGCACGTTCACCTGGAAGAAGCTGGGGGTGTCGGAGGAATTGAAGAGGACCAAAGCGCCGACGATGAAGGAGGCGACGCCAGCAATAGTGAGGGCACCATGGGTAGGCGCTTTTATATCCAAAAAGAAAAGCACGAAAGCTGTCAATAGAAAGACGAGTCCAAACCAATTAACCGGCAGGACGCCTAAACCGTACGCCGCCAGGGAGAGGCTAACGACGCCAACGAACCCCGCCACCCACCCGCCGGGGCTGCCCAACTCGATGAGGATGGCCTGCACGCCGATGGCGAGCAGGAGGAAGACGATGTTGGGGTTGGTGAGGATGGTGAGGAGTTCTTCGATCAGGTGGGCATCCAGGTATTCAGCCTGGACGTATTTGGTGTCCAGTATGTGAGAGCCGCTGGCGGTTTCTACCTCCCAACCGTCAAGCTGGCGCAGCAGGTCGGGGACGTTGGCGGCGATGATGTCGATCAATCCGATGTCGAAGGCTTCCTGGGAGGTGAGGGCGATGGCGTTCTCTACCATATCTTCGGCGACAGCAACCGCTTCTGGCGGCCGCCCCTCGGCCAGGGAACGGATCTGGGCTTTGATGCCTTCCTTGATCTTGGCCTCCATCGTCTCGCCGATGTCTTCCCCTTCAGACCCTACAGGGCTGGCCGCCCCGATAGTGGTCTGGGGGGCCATAGCGGCCAAATGTCCGGCAAAGGTGATAACCGTCCCCGCGCTGGCGGCCATTGCGCCGTGTGGGGCAACAAACACCACCACAGGCACCTGGCTCCCCCGGATGATTTCTACTATCTCACTCATGAGGGTGATTTCGCCGCCAGGTGTATTGAGTTGAAAAACGAGGAGTTCGGCGTTCTCTTTCTGGGCTGTATCGATACCGCGGGAGAGATACTCAGCCATGGCGGGGGTAAGGGCACCGTCGGCAGTTAGAATGAAGGCTTTGGGGGTGGAGTCTTGCGCTCGTGCAGTACCCAGAGGTAGGGCTGCCAGGGCGATGATAAAAACCATCCCCAGCAGGGAAAGATGGGTTCGCATGCGGTGGTATTCCATACCGGTATTATACTTCCCTTCTATGGCTGCACCCCCACGATTTCACAAGCGCCTTGACCATCTCCGGCGCTCAGTGTAGAATCAGGGGACTGCGGGTGTGGCCAAGTGGTAAGGCATCAGCCTTCCAAGCTGACATTCACGGGTTCGAATCCCGTCACCCGCTCTGAGTAGGGTGACATTGACCAGCGAGTTGGTCAATGTATGGGAGAATGCGAGAAACTTCGTTTCTTTGGCATTCTCCACGATAAGGGCCCGTAGCTCAATGGCAGAGCACACGGCTCATAACCGTATGGTTGCAGGTTCGAATCCTGCCGGGCCCACCTTTTATGCAAGTTTTAATGCGAGACTAATGTATTTTTATCTTGAAAGGGGTTAATCGTGACATCTGATAATTTAAGTTATGAAGTTGAAAATGCCTTAATTGATACCCTGAATAAGGATTTAAGCGAACTTTTTACTGATTTTGGTGAAATAGCAATAGACGCTATATTTAATGAAGATAGCCCCTTCCAAGAAATTCCTGTAGTTAAAAGTATTATTGGAATGTTTAAATTTGGACTTGCAGTAAACAACCACTTGTTCATGAAAAAAATTTTGAAGTTTCTTTCACCAGTGAATGAAATTCCTAAATCTGAACGCGATGATTTTGTTTCAGATCTATACGCTAACCCTCAATTACGAAAACAAATTGGAGAAAATTTAATTCTTATGCTTGATAGGTTAGACAATATGCAAAAACCTGAATTATTAGGAAAGGCATTTCAGGCATTGATAGAAGACAGAATCGACCACAACAATTTTATAAATTTATCTTATACGATTGATAAATTAAACCTAGCGCATTTGCCAGCATTAAAACTATTCTCAAACACCCCAAGCAACGAAAATTCCATTAACGATGAAATTTTTCAGGATTTTGTTAGATGCGGTTTAGCAAAATATAGTTTTGCGGCAGGATTAACATTTGGTCTTCCAGGCAATATAGTCATATCAGATTTAGGTTCCCTATTCGTGTCAATCCTTCTAGATTAAGAAATTCACCGACTTACTTACATTTTTAATTTTTTCAACTCAACTAACAATTCTCTCATAAGTCGATCTGGATCATCTTCCTCACTACCACACCCAATACTCTTTATTTTTTCTTTGACATCTATATCAGATAATATGGCGTAAATACCATCTGTTATCTTCAAATCGGAGTGCATTAAATTTAAACTAATCGCTTTCAAATCTGATACTGTTCTTGCCTTTTTCAAAGTATAAACAGCAAAACCATGTCTAAATTTATGTGGTGAGTAATACGTTATTTCCACCTTTTCCAACCACGACCTTAAATCTTTTCTTGCTCTTGAATGCCTATGTTTCCCCGCCTTATTGTTATCAATTTCTAATGTTTCCGTCTCAGTCGATATATGAGCAAACCACAAACTGTCATCAGTTAGTTTTGACCTAACTTCACTATCCCATTCCTTCACTACTGCTAATAAATCTGGAATTTCCAACATGTATGTTGTTGCATGTTTACTGAATTTCGTTTTTACTCCTAAGCTTGGCCACTGTTTTACTTCCAATTCGTTTATGTTAATTACTTTTATCGGAAGCGTTACAAAGGCCCCAATTCGTACACCTGATAAAAACCAGAAGACAGAAGCAGCTTGAATCCTTCTCTCCCTGAGTGTATATGTTGGCGCACCTGCAATTGCCCTTATTTCTTCCAGCGTAACCGCTTGATGTTCTGTTGGTTCTACAACCATCCTGGTAGGAGTTAATGTACTCAACCATGCTTGTGTTAAAATTCCATACCCTCTCTTATGAACTTTTAGCCAGGTTAAAAATCGTTTTCCAGCCCTTACAGCCTTTTTTATGTACCCCGGGGATAGAGCTTTATCCTTACCATCTAATCGAGCCGTAAGCATGTGATTTGGAAAGCTTGGCCTTATTTTATCCGACCTACTAAACGGTGTTTCATCAGCCCATAGAAGTAAATGTCTAAGCAATCCTTCCCCAAAGGCACAGATTTCACATCTTTGACTATTGAAGAGATCAAAGCAGTCCAACGCAGTTTGAATGGTCGACCCAGAGCTGTGTTAGACTATTTGAAACCAGATGAAGTTTTCAATAAGCTTGTTGCACTAAAAGTCTGAAACCGCATAGGTAAAAACCATCTCGATTTCCTTGTTATATCAATTAAAATTATTACAAAATGCAAGATAAGTATACTTAATACTCACCGAGAATATTAAAAGAATGAAACGAATCTCAATTTATATTCTAATCGGCGTAGGGCTATTCCTTTTATGCGGATACATATACCTCTTCTATGATTTGCCAGACATCGAAACGGTCTATGATAGTTTACTTATACCCAGTATCCGAATCACTGATCGAGATGGGCAACTACTTTATGAAATCATCCCAGAAGAAAGTGGGCGCCATAGTGTTGTTTCAATTGATGAAATTCCCGACTGTATCAAACTATCCACCATCGCGGTTGAAGATGGAAGCTTCTATCAAAATCCGGGAGTGGACTTTCAAGGAATCATTCGAGCGTTTTGGATCAACTTGAAAGGCGGGGAAATTCTTGCAGGGGGAAGCACGATCACCCAACAGGTTGCCAAAAACTTACTCTTGCCAGAAACTGAAAGAACAGAAATAACTATCCGACGAAAACTGCGTGAAACAGCGTTGGCCTGGCAGTTAACTAATAAGTATTCAAAGGATGAAATACTCTCCCTGTATCTCAACCAAAGTTATTATGGGGGAATGGCGTATGGTGTTGAAGCGGCAGCCCAAACTTATTTTGGAAAACCCATCAAGGAATTAACTTTAGCGGAATGCGCCCTCATCTCCGGATTACCTCAAGCTCCCTCCTATTACAACCCATTTACAAATCCCGAAGCCGCCAAGAGCCGGCAACTAATCGTGTTGGGTTTAATGAAAAAGGAGGGATTCATCACGGCGGAAGAAAAGCATCTAGCTGAAAACCAACCACTTTTTTACAATCAGGATCCTTACCCGATCGAAGCGCCTCATTTTATCTGGATGGTGAAATCCAGATTGGATGAACTATACAAGGAGGGAGCGATCAACAGCTTAGACAGTATTATTGTTCGAACCACGCTAGATTTAAATTATCAGAATCTTGCCGAAGAAGTAATCCAAAGACAATTGGATGAATTCCAACATAAGAATGATGGGATCGACAAAAACGTAAATAATGCTGCTTTAGTTGCTCTCGACCCTCTTAGCGGTGAAATTTTAGCACTTGTAGGGAGCGCAGATTTTTTTGATCCTTCCATCGATGGGTCCGTGAACATGGTAATATCACAACGCCAACCAGGGTCGGCATTCAAGCCGATTGTATATGCGGCAGCACTTGACCCGAATAGAGAACATCCCTGGAATCCTGGAACGATGATTTTAGATGTCTATACTTCATTCACCCTAGCAAATGGGGATATTTACACCCCAAGGAATTATGACTTTCTGGAACATGGTCCTGTATCCGTTCGGGAGGCTTTAGGCTCCTCGTTGAATATTCCTGCAGTGATTACCCTCAATGATGTAGGCGTCGATAAGGTAATCCACCTGGCGTCGGATTTAGGGATCAGTTCACTCAATGATCCTAGTGATTACAACCTGTCACTCGCACTTGGAGGGGGAAAAGTTTCCCTTCTCGAATTATCTGCTGCATACATCCCCTTTGCGAATGGGGGATACAATCCCGGAAGATATGCAATTCTGGAAATCAGCGATATGGACGGAAATGTCTTGTTTACAGAAGAAAAACAGCCTCTCACCCAAGTTCTCGATGAGGAAGTCGCATGGATAATAAACGATATCCTCAGCGACGATCAAGCCCGTATCATTGGATTTGGCGCTAACAGTATTTTAAAATTGGATAGGCCTGCAGCTGTGAAAACTGGGACAACAACCAACTTCCACGATAATTGGACGGTCGGTTATACGCCACAAATCGTCGTTGGGGTATGGGTAGGGAACAGCGACAATAAAGCGATGAGAGATGTGACCGGATTAACAGGTGCAGCCCCTATATGGCATGATTCGATTCGAGCCTTTTTACAGGGAATGCCAGAGGTAGCATTTCAAAAACCTCCTAATATCATCGAGGTAGAAATTTGCAAATTGTCAGGGCTTTTACCTACAGATTATTGTCACAGGACAACTACTGATTGGTTTATCCCAGGAACCGAGCCACGCGATCCTGACAATATACATCAATTGGTGATTGTTGACTCATCCACGGGGGAATTGGCGAATGAATATACACGTATCGAGGATGAACTCTCTATGATCGTTCTCGATCTGCCAACTTCCGCCCACTCATGGGCTCGTGCACAGGGGTGGGTGCTGCTAGCGGATTATCAAAATACAGAACAATCTCCGGTCGATCAATCTTCTGCTCTCGTTTTTCTATCTCCAACCAACCAGGCAACCTACCGGATAACAAAGGGATTGGACCCAGATTCACAACGATTATCAATTACTTTACTTACCGATCCAAGTATCGTTCAGGTCTCTATTTTCATAGATGGCGAGATCATTTCCAGTATTGCCACGTATCCTTTCCAAATCTGGTGGCCGGTACAAAAAGGTAATCACCAAATTTGGGTCGAAGGGACAACGGTACAAGGGGAAACCATCACAAGCGAAATCATCGAGATCGAAGTTATTGAAGAATAATCCGAATCCTTTTAAGGAGAAACAACAAAGGTACTGCCTGCGCTGCGACCAGAGACATCGGGGAAATAGAATTGCTCAGCCACAACAGGTATGACCTTATATTCGCCTGGTGTACTTGCCCGAGCCAGATAAGTGAAAACATATGTCCCTGAGGGAAGGTAATCTGCGGATACGACCACTTTCTCATCATGGTAATCAATATGATCGAAATACCACCAGCCCCACCCACGGTCCAAGAAATCCTGGCGGCTATAACTTGTAGGAATTTCTAGGCTGGTCTCAAGCGACCTGTCAATTATCTCTAGCCCAGCAGGGAGAAAGTCGTTTATGACCACATAGTGTAATGTGTGCGGTGCTACAATGGTGACCCTTACGCGCACCAACTCTCCTTGACCGACCTCAGTAACAGGCGTTTCGAAATCATCCAGGCGGTAGTAGCTGCGGGAAACAATAATCCCTTGATCTAATGGCTGGATTTGTTCAACCGATAAAGTAACCTTCAGGTAAGAAGAATAATATAGGTTGCCAGGACCTTCACCACGCCCGATAACGAGGGCATTGATATCATCTTGAATCATGTCTTCGATATCGATGCTAAGTCGAGCAGGCGCGTCAACCGTATCTTTCGTTGCGGTGTCTTTCAAAAGGCTTTCTCCATTGAGCCCAACACCATAAGGGTAATCCGGATCAAGCTCTCCGGAGATGTTCATCCAGTTTGTGAGAGCCATCAACACCCAGGTGGTTTCTTGGGTTGATTGCCAATGCCCCGAGTCACGATGGTGCATCAACCACCTAATCCCTCGCTCAATCATATAATTTTCGGGGTCAATCTGAGCTAGCACATTAATGACAATCGCAGTCGTCCGGATATCCGTGTTCCAGTTCCAGTAATCTAACAGCGTTTCTTCCCAATAGGCACCTTCGGCGGAAGAAATAGCTGCAGAAGAAAGCTCTGAGATTAAGGTGCCAATCCTAGCATCTTCGGGATCTATCGTATACAGCGTTTGAGTAAGAAACGCCACCGCATATAGGCTCAACGAATCCCTATTATCATAAAGGTTCGAGACATAAAAATTATAAGAGTTGTATCTAGCAGTCCTCGAAAGCACATAATATATAAATGCCTGCCGGTTCAGCTTCGCGGTTCCCTGCATTCCATATTTGACGGTTTCTTCATTCTTTTGCACGTTAGTTTTTAGATACTTAACACCTCTCTCGAGAGTGCTTTCGGAAATATCATAACCAGCTTGCTTTGCTTCAATCAAGCCTAAAACCACATAAGCAGAAACAAGCGTGTCACTGTCATTTCGCCACCATCCCCATCCGCCATCAGAATTTTGGTTGGCGTATATCCTGGCCAAGGCTAACCCAACCTGATAATCAAGCTGGCTTTTTAGTTCGGATGAAAAAATCCCAGCCTCTGACAAAGCTCTTGCCGAGAACACATTGGGTAAAAACCGAGAAACAGTTTGTTCCATACAACTATGAGGGTAGTCCCTCAAATATGTCAACCCATCAAGCAAATTGGCGGTCAACGAGGTCGAAATTTCTACTGAGAGGATGCCATCACCAGTTTCAATAATCGACGGCAAGCTAATCGATTCGACAATCGTATCACTATCAGACAGCATGCCTGAAGTTCCAACCGTATGAGGAGCATAGTAAGAAAATACGGGAATTCCCTGGTTATCCAAAACTCCTAAGGTCGGCCGACTAGAATCTGAATAGCTGCCACCAAACACACTGAAGAGCAAATCCACGCGGTATACATCAGCAGAGACAGTGAAATCCCAATAAACATATTCCTGCATTTCCGGGCCGACTTCAACGACCTGGTCAACCGGCGAGATCAAATCGATCCCATTTGCTTCAAGGCTCACGTTTACAGATAATGCTTCCTTGGTGGTATTGTGGACGAGGGCAGCCACGCGAGATTGATCGCCTGTTACAAAAAATCTTGGTGTGTAAGGGCGAACGAATAGAGGTTTCACACTAACGAGATCATGTGTAGCCTGCCCCACCTCCGTATCTTTCGTGACCGCTCTGGCATCCAACTGCCAGGTTGTAAGATTGTCCGGCAAGGTGATTGTTACACTGGCTTCTCCATTTTCATCTGTAACCACATGGCCTTCCCAATATGCTGTGTCGGGAAATTCCTCTCTGATATCGACAACGCCGAATCCACGCCCTCCACCACCGCCAGCATTCCCACCATCTGGCGTGGTTTCTTCTAGTAGAAAATTATAATCTTCAGCATTGAGCGGGATTGCCAGAGAGGAACGCACGCTTAAACCTCGCAACGGATAGAATTTTGACAGCAGCGATGGCGAATTCGGTGAAACCAACGCCAAAGAAGATAGATCCAATAAAGCTAAAGAGACTTCCGCTTCAACAGGTTGATCGTTGTAGTTTGTCACCGTGACCGTATATGTAACTTCGTCTCCGGGGCCAGCGCTTTCTTTATCCGTATCGATGTCGACATTGAGCACCTGGTGACTCGTATCCACATTGATACTCGTCATGCCCAACCTGAAATCTGGTGGGGACGAATCGACTTGGGAGCCTTTGACAACGACAACAGAAAAATAGACGATGGGGGCCATCTCAGCGGTGATAGGAAGCTTATATATATAGCTGTTATTTTCAAGGAGGATCACTTCTTGATCCTGGATATGCCCACGTTCAATTGTTACCAGCGCATAGGTTTCCTGTTGGAAAGGAGAGGCGATGAGGATTTCGGCTGTTTCCCCAGGTGAATATTCGTCTTTATCAAGGATAACGGATATACTACGGTCATTCGTTTGCCGCCAAGATACATAGGTAGACCCGGTGACCCACATAAATGCCGAAGAGACAGAACGATTGCCAAATTCATCGTGGGAAGAAACAATAGCTTTATACACCCCACCCTTTTTGGGAATGAAAGTCACTTTTGCCATTCCGTTTTCGTCCACCGTGATATTCCTGAATTTCGTAACGGGGATATTTTCTACGGACGAAACCCAACTATAATTCCCATATTCATCCTTCTCTTGGACCGAATACCAGCGGCGCTCTGCGATTTCCACATCCACCACTTTACCCGGAACAGGGGTAGATTCCCAATCTAAGACAACAATTTCGAAGGGCTGCTCTTCCCCGACCTTGCCGATATAGTTTTTCGCCCGGACGCCAGGATATATGGCACTGTGATGTACAGCTATCTGTATCCGATCCCCCACAACGTTGCCACCAATGTCTGTCACGTTCGCCAGGAATTCAAGATATTGGCTGATAGAGGAATTCGCAAGTTCAGCGGAGTAATCCATCTCAAAATGGCCTTGGTCATCTGTGGCTGCTGTTTCTTTTGCCAGGGTATTCGTATATGCCGACTTCTCACGCTCATACCCTGAGTCCTGATCTCTATCTCGGAAACTAAATCTTTGGTATTCTCTATCCGGAATAAAATTATATGGGGCTGCCTGAACTGTCCATTCAATCTCGGCGTTTCCAACATTCCCCCCGGAATAATAATCTGCATCCAGCAAAATGGTGAACTCATCACCAGCAAGGACATTTGAATCGCTGGCGGTCAGGTCGAAGAAAAATTCGGGTTTTCGGTACTCACCCACGCTGAAATCCAGTGATGTAATCGGATCTTGAAGTTTTCGCAGAATAACCTCAAGCCTATAATTGCCCAGGCTTGCATCTTCCGCCAACTCAAATTGTCCCGAAAAACTACCGTATTTGTTTAAGTAGAGTTGTTCACTATAAATAGTTCCTCCCCTGTTTTCTATATTGACAAATACGAATTTATTGTCCGGCAAACTATAATCCAAATCATCGTCATACCGGAGAATCCCTTTGAAAGATACTTCTTGCCCGGGGCGATAAATAGGCCGGTCTGTGTATACATAGACAACCGGTTTATTTTCTTCCCTGTAATAATCCATCCAAACACCAAACTCACCTGGCGAAACACCGCTTCCCCAGCGTTCGGAAGTGTAGGCGACGACATTTGAATCCAATGTTTTCGCATAAGCAATATTCTTTATATCTTCAAAGTAAATGACCCCATCCGCGTCAGTATTTCCCTGGACAAGAACATTATTATTTTTATCGAACACACCGATGGGTACTCCGCTCAAAGGTTTCCCGGTCTCCAGATCGGTCAACCAGACCAGTGCTTCGGATTTTGTTGTTTTTAGGGAAATATTGGCATTCGCTACAAAAAATAATCTAGCTGAAAGGAATTTGTATTTCTGCTTTGCCGGTGGGGCATTCAAGCCAAGAAAGTAATATCCTGGAGGTAAATCTTCACCATCATACGTGATAAGGGTCTGTTTCTCAAGCGCATTACTATTCTCACTATACAGATTAAGCAACTGCCATTCACGTACCAAATTTTCACTATCCCCAGAAAAGTTGCGAGGAGATTTATTACCTCTAATATATAAACTAAAATCATCGTCTGAAAGCTTATACAGTGAGAATTCACAACCATCAATATTTCTATATCGAACAAAAAATTCTTGCTCTCCTCCAACTCGGTACATCATCGGTTCACTGGACATTACCAAGTAGGCAGAAGGATCCAAAGCAGCAGTCTTGATGCTGAAAGAGAAGGAAGAGCTAAGCCTATTGCCGTAAATATCGTGTGCGCCCGAGTTCAATCGAATCACATAATCAGTTGAAGGTTCCAAACCACTAACAATTAACTCCCAATACCTGTTGTTGAAATAGTAACTGACCTCTTCCGGTTGGGGAGAAATAGTAAGGCTTGCTTTCAGGCTTTCCAAGTCCATGGGGGAATTAAATGCCATGATAAATCGTGATGAAAAATCTTCCTGGATGGTCCCGTCTTTGGGACTCACAGATTTCACCCCTGGTAAGGGCACTGTTGAGAACCTGAGAGATACTTCCTTTTTGACAGTGCCACCAAATTGCGCTTCGACGCCTTCAAATAATGTCAAGGTGTAATAACTACTGACCTTAAGCAGATTGACGGGTTGGATCGTAATTTCCTTTTGATCTTCATCCCACTCAAAATTTAGGGGCACCTCTTTCTGAGTTTCCCTATCTATTATTGTCAGGGCATCTTCGACACTCTGTGTAATCATAGGTTGTAAAAACCGAATAATGAATGCCTGATCAAGCAGTAAGTTTTTTATTTCTTTTGTAGGGTTTTTGTCCCCATCTTTCACACCAAAACTCTCGATGCCAGGAACCCGAATAGTAAACTTCCATTCGAAATCATCTTCTAACTTATTTCCAGTGGTATCCTCCAAACCTGAAGGGACATTCACTGTGTAATCCTGTCCTCCAATTAGCAATTCATCCGGTTGAAATACGTAAACAGCGGAATTCAACCATTCTCCTGTCCCACTCACCGATGGGGTGATCTCTATCGGATCGGGGAGATTCTTCTTCTCTTCTGCTATAAGCAGGGGAACAACGGGGCGGTTGAAAACCACGGTAATTGAAGAATATATTTCAACATCCTGCGTTCCTTCAGCCGGAAAAACCTGATCGACGCGTAATTTACCGACAGTTGTGAACTCCAAGGTGATCTCTTCGGATAGAGACTCCCCTGATAAAGAGGCTGCCTTTGTCGAGAAGCTGCCAACATATAGAGAAGAATTTTCCAGTCGCGTGTTTGGGGTAAACGTAAAAGTCTTTTCATCTGGCCAGGACACTTTTCCAGGTATGTTTTTCCCATCAGAGCTAATAAACGACCATGCATCGGTTGTTTTTTCCTGATCCATCTCCTGGTTAAAAACCAACTCTATACTTGCATCTAAAAGGATACGCTGCCCTTTCAATGGATCTTGTTCAATAATTGTAATTTTCGGTGTGTGGGAATCAGCAAAATCTATAGACCACTCTGGTGTATGCCCTTGTGTTGTTCCAATGGAATCACACGCTGCAAACAAAGCAATGAAAAGCACGAAGCATATTGTCAAGGAAGTAAATTTAAGTCGGCTCATAATGACCTTTCCTATGTCGACATTCTGGTATCCATTCTATTATAGAGAGTTCCGACCTACGTTACAACAATATTAAACCTATGAATGAGCTACGATTACCCAATAATTTACCCATTTTATCTGCTTGAATATATATTATATGAAGGCATCGTAAGGCTTGAAAAGAGTTTGTTAATTAATTTCGATGAGAACCAGGGTTGTCTTTCCTTTTGAATTTTCGATGCAGTTTGGGTGTAAATTGGGTGGACGTAGTAGATTGTATAGACGGGATGGACAATTTCGCATCCTAGAAATCCCACACAATGGACGTAATTGTACTCAATGGTCAGGATGGACGGCAATCTTTTTCAACGTATGGTTGCAGGTTCGGCGAACTGAAGTTCGAATCCTGCCGGGCCCATATACAGGGGATTGATCAATTATTGGTCCCAATTGTGGTGATTTCTGGGGCTGTTTTCTTATTGAGTGCAACCAGATTTTACTAATACTTTTTAATCTCCTGATTCTTGATCTGTAGAGTAGTCCAACTTTGTAACAATATCAATAATTGGGGGCACAGTATAAGATATCCCCATAATTTACTTGACACGAATAAAATTCTTTGTTATAAACCTTCACTAATAATTTAATAACTAAGCTGAGAAGAGAACGAGTAAGCATTGAAACAGTAATACAGAGAACAAGGCATTGGTGAGAGCCTTGAATATATGACAGTGCTGAATGGATCTCGGAGCTGCAGAGTGAACAATTGAAAGGAATTTAGTAGCTCGTGCCGGGTTTGCCTTCGTTATACGGGCAGAGGGTATTTCCTTAAAAAGAATTAGGCGTACTCTACAAAGTGAGGCTGGCCTTTACACAAAACCACACCGCCACATTTGGCGGTTTTTTTGTTAAAGACATGTCTAAACTGGGTGGCACCACGGGAGCCTTCTCTCGTCCCAAAGGACAAGAAGGCTTTTTTATTTGGAAAAGGAGAATAAATGTTACAGACACCCGTTGCTACCCAAAAACATTTTGAGCAGGGGAATTTGCTTTTGGTCTATAGAGAACTGCCAGCTGATTTTGAAACACCCGCCTCTGTATACCTAAAATTGGCGGGAGAAAATCCTTCCTTTTTACTGGAAAGCATCACCGGGGGGGAGCAATTGGCAAGATATTCTTTTATAGGGGTGGATTTGAATGAAGCCTTTGTGATTCATCAAAACCAGGTTGTTCACCATAAGGACGTTGGTATCGAGTCATATCCTTTGTTGCCAGGAAAAGACCCATTATTAATTTTGCGTGAATATCTAGATTCCAGGAAGATAACGGAGTTAGAAGGATTGCCGCGTTTTATCGGTGGCTTAGTTGGGTATCTAGGCTATAACATGATCAATTATTTTGAGCCGAAGGTGGCACTGAATTATGCCGATAGCCTACCAGAAGGGATTTACCTAATCACCAATAAATTAGTTGCCTTTGACCATGCTTTTGGGAAGTTATTGTTAATCTCGATCGAGAAGATGAATAGCAGCAGGGAAAACGCTTTGAAACAAGCTGAAGGGTGGTTAGACGATTTGGAACAACGGTTGATGGTTCCATTGCCCTACAACAAAGATGCGAAAGACCTAACCATATCCGAAGGATTTGAAAGCAATATTGAAGTAGATAAGTATAAAGCTTCGGTTGAAAGCGCCAAGGAATATATCCGAGCGGGAGATATATTTCAAGTAGTTTTATCGCAAAGGTTATCCCGCAAGACAGAAGCCAATCCATTTGATATTTATCGATCCTTGCGAAGGCTAAACCCTTCGCCGTATATGTTTTTCTTCAATTTTGGGCATTTTGCATGTGAAGAACAATTTCATCTGATTGGTGCATCGCCAGAGTTACATGTGCGTTTGGAAAATGAGGTTGCTAGCTTGCGGCCGATCGCCGGAACCCGAAAGCGCGGTAAAAATGAAGCCAAAGACAGCGAGCTGGAAAAAGACCTGCTGTCCGACCCAAAAGAATGTGCTGAGCATATTATGCTGGTGGACTTGGGGCGTAATGACCTGGGGCGAGTATGTGAGTATGGCAGCGTGGATGTCAAAGAGTTGATGGTGATCGAGCGTTATTCGCATGTGATGCATATGGTTTCACAAGTAGAAGGGAAGCTCCGCTCGGGACTGGATGGATTTGACCTGATGACCGCCACCTTCCCGGCAGGTACGGTGAGTGGAGCACCAAAAATTCGGGCAATGCAGATCATTAAAGAACTGGAGCCAGATTCACGCGGTCCCTATGCTGGGGCAGTTGGTTATTTTTCCTACGATGGCTCGATGGACTCTTGTATCACCATCCGGACATTGATCATGCAGGGAGATCAGATTAGTGTCCAGGCTGGGGCAGGAATCGTGGCCGATTCGGAACCACAAAGAGAATATGAAGAAACACTAAATAAAGCACGCGCTTTGGCGGAAGCGGTTGTGTTGTCAGAAAGGGGTAGCTAACATGATTACAGTCATTGATAATTACGACTCGTTCACTTATAACTTAGTGCAGTATCTAGGAGAATTAGACTCGGAAATCTGCGTCTATCGTAATGATGAAATTACGATACAAGAGATCAAAGCACAATGCCCCGACATGGTTGTGATCTCACCAGGGCCAGGCGCACCAGCGGATGCCGGTATTTCTAAAGAAGTTATCCAGGCGTTAGGACCTCAAATTCCGATTTTAGGTATCTGTCTAGGGCACCAGTGCTTGGGTGAGGTATATGGGGGGAGTGTGAGCCGGGCAACGCGACTGCTCCATGGTAAAACTTCCCAAATCTATCATTATAAAAACGAATTGTTTTCTGGGATTCCCAGCCCCTTTACTGCAACTCGTTATCATTCATTGATCGTTGAGGAGGATGGATTACCGGATGAACTTGAAATCATTGCCTTCACAGATGCGGGCGAAATCATGGGGTTAAAACATAAGGAATACCCGGTTTATGGCCTGCAATTTCACCCGGAGTCAATCCTCACTGAAACGGGGAAACAAATTCTAAAAAATTTTACTTCGCTTATAGTCCCTACCATAAAAGGAAAGAAGCTAATGTTGAAATCGTACATCGCCAAGGTTGTTGGAAAACAAAACCTAACCCAAGAAGAATCCTTCCACGCGATGGAGATTATCATGACAGGGCAAGCAACCCCTGCCCAGATCGGCGGTTATTTGATTGGCTTACGGATGAAGGGGGAGACGATGTCTGAGATCATCGGAAGCGCACAGGCCATGCGTTCTGTGGCGAACCAAATATCACCCAAGGGGAAAGACGTAATCCTGGACACTGCTGGGACTGGTGGAGATGGCTCCCATTCGATTAATATTTCTACGACCGCTGCCTTTGTGATTGCCGGGGCGGGATATTGTGTGGCTAAACATGGCAACCGGGCAGCTTCCTCCAAATGCGGTAGTGCAGATGTTTTAGAAGAATTAAGTGTCCAAATTAACCTAACACCTGATCAAGTGAAACAGTGTATTGAAGAAATAGGTATTGGTTTTATGTTTGCTCCACTTTTCCATCCGGCGATGAAGCATGCGATCGGCCCACGGAGGGAATTGTCGCAGCGTACCATATTCAATGTTCTGGGGCCGCTTACAAACCCGGCAAATGCAACCCACCAATTGATTGGTGTCTATGATCCAATTTTGACGGAGACACTGGCGCGTGTTTTAGGCGCGTTGAATGTGAAGGGAGCCATGGTGGTTCATAGCAAAAAAGGCCTGGATGAACTGAGCACCGATGGTGTAAATACAGTTAGTAAATTACAAAATGGTAACGTCGAAAGCTATGAGTTTGTTCCACAGGATTTTGGCCTGCGTCCAGCAGATCAAGCGATGCTGAAAGGCAGCGACCCTGCGTTCAATGCGAAGACTCTGCGGGCGATCTTAGATGGTAGCGATGACAGCCCACGGCGTGATGTTGTTGCGCTCAATGCCGCTGCCGCCATTTCTACAGTGGAGGGTGATTTGAAAACCAATCTAGAGAAAGCAAACGCGGCGATTGATGATGGCTCAGCTCTGACAAAACTGGAAGCACTGATTGATGTGAGCCAGCGGATCGGCGTGGTAGCCTGAAACGGTCTGCGATGAGTATTTTAGAAGAAATCTACACCCACAAAAAAAATGAGGTGGCCGAGGCAAAATCAAGAACGCCTGGGGAAACCCTCCTGGAACAGATACGTAAGTTGTCCTTGCCGATTGATTTCAAAGCCGCGCTGGTAAATGAGACCTTGCCTGCGCCGCGCTTAATTGCAGAAGTGAAATACAAATCACCCAGTAAAGGCATACTGAGTAATAATTTTGATCCGATAAGTTTAGCGCAAACCTATGCCAGCCATGGCGCCGCAGCAATCTCTGTTTTGACGGATGAGAAATATTTCGGCGGGGGTTTGGATATTCTTAGCAGCATCGCTAAGTTGGGATTAAGCCTGCCACTTTTACGTAAGGATTTTCTTTTTGATTCTTATCAACTTCTAGAGGCACGGGCAGCAGGGGCTAGTGCGATCTTATTGATAACAGCAATGCTAAATCAAGAAGATTTGGTTACCTTGATAGAAGAATGCGAAACACTAAAAATGACAGCCCTGGTAGAAGTGCATGATGAGGTCGAACTAGACCGGGCATTATCAGCAGGGGCGCAAGTTATAGGCATCAATAACCGTAACTTACATGATTTTTCTGTGAGTTTAGAAACCAGTATCCAATTAGTCAATATTTGCCCACCAGAGGTCGTCTTGATTTCCGAAAGTGGGATTAAAACGCCAGAAGACGTAGAGAAATTGGCACAGGTAAACTTTGACGCCGTTTTGGTGGGAGAAACCCTGGTTACTGCCCAGGATATCGGTATAGTTGTTCAGAACCTGACACGGGTGTCTGCAAGATGAAAATTAAAATTTGTGGTTTAAAGACGATCGAAGACAGCATTGTTGCCTGCCAGGCTGGGGCAGATATGTTGGGTTTTAATTTTTTTCAGCCCAGCCCGCGTTATATCGACTTGATAACATGCCGTGAAATTGTTGCAAGGATAAAGAGCGGATTTCCAAAGGTCATCCACGTTGGGGTTTTTGTGAATCACTCGGTTGATGAGATCAGGAATATCTGTGAGAGCACACAAATCGATGTTGTTCAGCTTTCTGGAGATGAAACACTCGAAATGATACAAAAGATCGGTGAAATGGCTTATAAAGCGCTTCGAGTATCCAGATTGGAGGAAGCTAAAGCGTTAATCGAGAACTTGCCGAAACGAAGTGCTCCTCCAGCATTTTTGATCGACAGCTACGAGAAGGGGGCTTATGGAGGTACGGGCAAAATCGGAAGCTGGGAACTAGCTGCCCAGATCGCAGAAGAATACTCGATCTTATTGGCAGGCGGTCTAAAGCCAGAAAATATCGCAGAAGCAGTTGGCAAAGTGCGCCCCTGGGGGGTTGATGTTGCTTCCGGTGTAGAGCAAGAAAACGGTGTGAAAACCCCGGAAAGAATCATTGAATTTATCCAGAAGGCCAAAGCTGCCGCTGAACAAATTAGTATTTAATGGAAGTGAGAAGAAATCATGAAACATAAAACGCTTTCCAAAAAGTTTGGAGAATATGGCGGTCAATACGTTCCGGAAACCTTAATCCCAGCCTTGAATGAATTAGAGCAAGCGTATGTCCGATTAAAAGATGACGCGGAATATGTCGCTGAATTTCATCATTTGTTAAAAACTTATGTTGGACGGCCGACTGCACTAACCTATGCAAAACGACTGTCTGAAAAATTAGGCGGCGCCAAGATCTACTTGAAGCGCGAAGACCTGGCACACACTGGGGCGCATAAGATCAACAATGCTTTGGGGCAAGCTCTATTAGCAAAGCGCCTGGGTAAGAAGCGTGTGATCGCAGAAACGGGCGCAGGCCAGCATGGTGTCGCAACGGCTACGGTGTGCGCTTTATTTGGGTTGGAATGCGTCGTGTATATGGGAACGATCGATATGGAACGTCAAAAACCGAATGTCTTTCGCATGAGGTTATTGGGAGCAGAGGTGAGAGAAGTAGAAAGTGGCTCAAAGACACTGAAAGACGCGATCAATGAAGCAATTCGGGATTGGGTAACCAATGTCGAAGATACTTATTATTTGCTTGGTTCTGCTTTAGGGCCGCATCCCTATCCAACCATCGTTCGGGATTTCCAATCAGTTATTGGACGAGAAACTCGCGAACAAATCATGGAATTTGAAGGTCGCTTGCCAGACAAGATTATTGCCTGTCTTGGGGGAGGCTCAAATGCAATTGGCATCTTTCATGAATTCATTCCTGATGAAGAGGTGGCTTTGATAGGAGTAGAAGCGGGAGGTCATGGTGTAGAAAATGGTGAACACGCTGCCCGGTTTGCAGATCCTCAAAAGGGACGACCGGGGGTGCTGCACGGGTGCTACACTTATGTATTGCAAGATGAGGACGGACAGATCGCTTTGACCCACAGCGTTAGTGCCGGATTGGATTATGCTGCTGTTGGTCCAGAACATTCCCACCTCCGAAAATTAGAGCGTGCTGGCTATACTTACGCTACTGATGAGGAAGCTTTGGCGGCATTCAAAATGCTCGGTGAATTAGAGGGGATTCTCCCTGCTTTAGAATCTTCCCATGCAGTAGCAGAAGCTATAAAAGCCGCTCCAAAAATGAGGGATGATGAGATTATCATTGTGAATTTATCTGGTCGGGGAGATAAAGACCTCGATACGGTTATCCGATTCTTGAAGTAGGGCGATTATGAACATACTAAAAACAAGAGTACAAGAAGTTGTGGATGTTTTTTCGCAAGACCGGGCTGCATTTATGCCCTATTTCACATTGGGATACCCTGATATGGAGACCTCATTAGATGTCATCGAAGCCTGTTCATGTAATGGGGCAGACATTATTGAACTGGGCGTCCCGTTTTCTGATCCCTTGGCAGATGGCCCAACCATCCAACACAGCACCCAGATCGCTCTTCAGAATGGGGTCAGTGTTGCCAAATGTTTAGACGGTGTGCGTAATTTACGATTGCGCGGTTTGACGATTCCGCTACTATTGATGGGTTATTACAATCCCATCTTAGCCTATGGCCTTGAGAAATTTGTGCAAGATTCATTTTCGGAGGGGGTGCACGGCTTTATTATTCCCGATCTACCTCCTGATGAGGCTGAAGTCCTTGCCAGTTATTGTCAGCAAAGCGGCATGGCGCTTCCTTTTTTACTTTCGCCGAATAGCTCAGAAGAACGGATTACGTTGGTTACAGGAAAAAGTACCGGATTTGTATATCTGGTCTCGGTCACAGGTATTACTGGGTCGCGGCAATCTTTACCGGATAATCTTAGAGATTTTATAGGCAAGGTCAAATCGATGACGGATAAGCCTGTCGCGGTTGGCTTTGGGATATCTACCCCAGAACAAGCTTACTCTGTGGGTGAGATGGCCGATGGTGTCATTGTTGGGTCTGCGCTGATCAAGGCTGCAAAAAATGGGGCAGCGTTCTCATCCGCGGCTGGCGCGTTTACGAAACAAATGACCGATGCACTACAGTCAACTCCTTGAGAGATGGAATCATGATCGTGGTCATGCAGCCAAAAGCATCCCAAAAGCAGATCAGCAAGGTTGTAGCCGAAGGGTAAAAAAATATTGTAGTGCTTATTTAATCGAGTGCAGCAGTACTATTCTGAACTACTTTTGACCGAATACTAGGGCCTGTATGCCAACGTTTTCAACACGTTTACCAATACGCTGATCCCTCTATGATACTCATCCAAAAAAATGTGCTCATCCGATGTATGGTCAAGCGCAGAATCTCCTGGACCGTAGACAACCGCCGGGCACTGCCAATCTGGCGCGACCACGTTCAAATCGGATGTCCCGGTTTTGTAGACGAAACGCGGCTTTCCGCCTTCTGACCTGATCCCATTTAGGAATGCACGCACTAATGGCGAGTTTTTCTCACACTCCCACGCCAGGACTGGGTAGCCGATCCGTTCTACTGTTGCACCTTGAGTGATCTCATTCAGGTGGGAATACCATGCGTTGGGCGGTACTTCCATCGGTAGGCGGCATCCAATACTAATCCTTGCCCACTGCTCGAATCCATCCTGCCCTGATTCCATTCCACATAACGTTGGAAGGAGTTTATCAAAAGAGCGGGATTTGTCTGCGTTGAATGTATCTGCATAAGACTTCACAACAAACCACACTTCGGCAGCTTCTTCTGCTGCAGTTTGTTCACCACTGGCTGTATGCGTCTGTTCTCTGCGGACGGTCACGTCTGCCCAAGCCAAGCCCTTGTAGCCCAGCGCGATCCTATCCCAGTTGTTCGGCTCACCGATGATGGTAAAATCCGGCTGATACTGATCTGCTACGAAGCGCGCTCCATCCGAATCGCGCTCCTCCTCCACTGCGCCAATGACCACAAATTGCCAACCATCCACGGCGCCTACTTTTGCTACTGCACTTACAAAACATGCTAGGGGACCTTTAGCGTCTACGGAGCCACGGCCATACAAAATGCCACCATCTACTCGCACCGGAATATCGCCTAGCACAGTATCGATGTGCCCTAGCAATACTACCTGCCGCGGTCCATTCCCCATCACGCCAACTACGTTGCCGACCTCATCCTTAAAAACCTTGCAAAACCCCAACGACTTCATCCGCTTTACCAGCCATGTCACCGCCCCATGCTCCTGACCCGATGGGCTGTATTGTGAAAGCAAACCGACTAAAGTTTCAGTATCCAAAATCACCTCAAAACCACCAGACAGCCTTACGACTGATCTGCCATTAGTACTTTATCGATTGCCGTCACCAACACGTCGATTTGCTCATATGAAATAACCAAGGGCGGGAGCAAGCGTAGCACAGCCATCCCCGCATTCAGGGCAATGATGTTGTGGTCTTGCAGCATCTTCAAATATGGGGCAACCTTTTGCTTCAACTCGATCCCCACTAGCAAACCCATGCCGCGTACTTCACGGATCAAGGGAGAGTCAATCTGGTGTAACTTTTCCAGTAGATAAGCGCCTTTTTCCGCAGCTTGTCGCGGTAAATCTTCTTCCTCGATGGCAGTGATGGCTGCAATCCCGGCCGCGCACGAAAGCGGATTGCCCCCGAAGGTGGTCGCATGCGTGCCTGGTGTCAGATTTTGCACCTTCTCGCCGATCAGCACAGCCCCCATCGGTACGCCGCCTGCCAATGATTTGGCACAGCATAGCAAATCCGGAATGATATCGAAGTGCTGAACTGCGAACATCCTGCCTGTACGGCCAAACCCGCTCTGGACTTCATCCGCGATCAGCAAAGCACCATTCTCATCACAGATCCACCGCGCCGCCTGGATATATTCCGTGTCAACTGTGTAAACCCCGCCCTCACCCTGGATGATTTCCAAAATAACGGCAGCAGTTTTATCCGTAACAGCCGCCTTGAGGGCTTCGATCTTGTTGAAGGGCACGTGTCTAAATCCCGGCACCAGTGGCTCGTATCCTTCCCGGTATTTCTTGTTGAACGTAGCCGAGAGCGCCCCAAACGTTCGTCCGTGGAAAGCTCGCATCGTCGCCACGATGTTTGTTCGTCCTGTTGAAATTCGGGCAAATTTGAGTGCGGCTTCTACCGCCTCGGCCCCTGAGTTGCAAAAGAAAACACGCACAAGCCCCGGCACTAGAGATGCCATCTTTTGCATCAACACAGCGCGCTTGTCATTAGGAAACGACTCGAATAGTGTAATCAACGTGGCAGCCTGTTCGGCAACCGCCGCAGCGACTTTGGGGTGGGCATGGCCCAGATTCGCTACACCATGCCCCGACGAGCAATCGAGATACTCGTTGCCGTTGGCGTCAAAAAGACTCGCGCCCTGCCCACGCACAATGCACAGATTCCGTTTGGCATAAACGCCTGCGCCATACTGGGTTTCGATTTCGTAAAAATCAGTCATTTTTTTCTCTCAGTGATAAATTGATTGCCAGGTGAGATTGTTTGCAGCGATCGCGTAGCACGTATTGCCGCATAGTTTGGATGGCCAATACTACCTCAGTTGAAAGTATGGTCAATCGGGGGAAGTTCATCATAGGGCTGACTGTATGCAAGTCCCATTCCCGGCTAGGGCACTGGAAATTGGCTTTTCCACGCGCCCATCGGCGATGATGACCTGGCCGACTCCCCGCTGTAAAGCTTCTTGGGCGCCCAAGACTTTCTTCTTCATCCGTCCTTGTGCTATCTCGAACGCGGCTGGAAGTTTGTCCTCCTGGAGGTTTTGAATGATCGTCGACTCGTCGGGGAATTTTTCCATCAACCCCGGAACAGCCGTTAGCAGGATCAACGTTTCCGCCTTCAAAGCGGATGCAACCATCGCGGCCGCACGATCGGCATCCACGTTGAGCGCTTCGCCTTTCTGGTTGACTGCCACCGGCGCGATGACGGGCAAATAGCCTGCTTCAAGCAGAATTTCCAACAGAGCCACATCGACGGTCTCAATCTTTCCGGTGTAATCATCCCGGATGATCTTACGTTTGCCGTTCTCCACAGATTGGATGGCATCTTTGCGTATCGCGACCATCAACCGCCCGTCCATGCCGCTCAGGCCAAAGGCGTTTATTCCCAACCCGTGGAGTTGCTCGGTCAGCAGTGAGTTGACCTTGCCGTTGACTGCCATCAAGAATACTGCCAACGTTTCACGGTTGGTGTAGCGTGAAGTGTAGCCAGATGGCGACGTGATGAATTTCGGGGGTGTGCCGAGTGCTTCACCCAAGGCGTTTGCTTCAGCCGAGCCGCCATGAACAAAGATGAGTTCCATACCCCGTTCCAGCAATTCTGCCGCGTCGGTGCAGATGGCGGAAAAGTCCACGCCTTTCGTGCCGCCAAGTTTGACTACGATGATTGATTCTGTCATTTCAACTCCAGTCAATTTCACCCGAATCCATCATTGCTTTTCTTCGTTCATCCTCAGTTTAAATCGGGTGCAATCCCATAAACTCTAACCCGGTCGTTTCTTCTAATCCCAGCATTAAATTCATGCACTGCACCGCCGATCCCGCTGCACCTTTCATCAGGTTGTCGATGGCGCAGATAGACACCAGATGCCTGGTGGACTCGTCCAGTTCGAAGCCAAGGTCGGCGTAGTTTGAACCGGTCAGGATCTTCGGTTCTGGAACGCGGTAGATGCCGCGGATTTCCTTGACCACCCGCACGAAGGGATTCTCGTTGGCAGCCGTGCGGTAGGCTTTCCACAAGTCTTTTTTCTGCACGCCTAGTTTAAGTTGTATATGAGCCGTTGCCAATACGCCGCGGACAAGATCGACAGCCGTCATCGTCAGCGTAGCGTTTGTCGCGCCCATCTCCTGAATCACTTCGGCAGTGTGGCGATGCCCAAAGGCTGAAAACGTACGAATCACGTTGGCGCGCTCGGCGTGATGCGACCCGGTGTTGCCTGCTGCGCCGGATTCGGATGAACCGGTTTTAATTTCGATAACGATTGGGGCATCGAGATCGACCAAATCCGCTTTAACCGACGGCAGGAGTGCCAGATTGCTGGCGGTGGCGTTGCAGCCTACACCACTGACGTAATTGCTGTTCTTCAGCTCTTCACGGTGCAACTCGGGTAAGCCGTAGATAAATTTGTTCAGCCATTCTGGTGAGGTGTGTTCTTTGCCGTACCATTTTTTATAGAAGTCCGCATTCCGTAGACGGAAATCCGCTGCCAGGTCGATGATCTTACTCGCCAACGAATCGTATTTCTGAATATTATTCTGGGATTGTCCATGCGGCTGGGCATGAAAAAGCACGTCCGTGGGTTCAAGTTGGTCAGGGTGGACGAATTTGAGTTGAGTCTGTTTGCGCAAGTTGGGATGCACTTGGTATACGTACTCACCTAAATGCGAGCACGAGGTAACCTGCTGGACCTCCACCGCTGGATGAGACAGCAGCAACCGCAGCAATTCCCCACCGCCATATCCTGAACCGCCGACAATAGAAACACTTGTCATGCGTACTCCTTACTGGCTTGCGCAACTTCAATCATGTAATTCACGATTTCACCGGCGATATTGACTCCAGTAACCGGCTGTGCTGAGTGGAATTCCATCGTATGATTGATCTCGTTTACCACCAGCCCCTTTTCGGGGTGTTCGACCAAATCCACAGCCAGTAGACCCCCGCCGACCGCGGAGGCTGCCATAAGGCATAGTGTTTCTATCTCCGCTGTGATCGGGCAGATTACGCTCTCACCGCTGCGGGCCGTGTTCGTAATCCAGTGCTCAGATTTACGGTATATAGCAGTAAGCACCCTGTCGCCAACCACAACCGCGCGGATGTCCCGTCCCGGCTTTTTGATGAACTCTTGAATGTAGAAGACCGAATGCTGGACAGATCCCAATGTGTACTTGTGCTCCAGCACTGCCTCTGCTGCGTCGCGGTCATTGACCTTGGCCAGCAATCTTCCCCATGAGCCAATCACAGGCTTGAGAACCACCGGATAGCCTAACTCTTCAATGGCGTCTAGTGCGGCTTCGGGCGTGAACGCGACCACGTTGCGCGGCTGCGGCACATCTGCCTGTGAAAGCATCGTCGATGTGGTCAGCTTGTCGCCACATACTTCGGCTACCGCTGCTGTGTTTACTGTCGGTATACCAAAGGCGTTCAAAATCCGTAAAGCGTACAATCCGTTGGTGTAGCTGATCGAACGTCCCAGAACCACGTCGAACGTGTGCCACGGCGTTGGGTCGTCCAGGTCGAAATGGATTTTGCGGTCATCCAGGCGTTCATAGTCGATACCCTGTTTCTCCAGGGCAGCGAAGATCCACTTCTCCTCCACGCGGACGCGTGAGTATAAGACGCCTACTCTTATTCTTTGTTGCATAAAAGTCTCCCGCAGGGGCGGGTTCACCCCACCCATGCAAATCATTCACCCCAGTCTTCCTCCTCCATAGGGGCCATTTCGACCGATGCAGGGGCAAGCGAAATCACTTCCAAATCCACGCCGCAATCGGGGCAGACGATGATTTCGTTCATTTCAGTGCCTTCATCCAATGTGATGTCAGCCGCACATTCAGGGCAAGATACTATAGTCATGGTTATTCTCCTTTTAAGTATGTTTTAGCTTTTTGAATTTGATATTTAACAGATTGGGGACTGGTACCCCCAGTAGCATTTCTTCGTTCAACCGCTTTCAACGGATCGAAGATATCTTTCACATCCGCAGTGAACGGACCCAAATTCTGCCACTCAGTTAACGGAAGTTGATCCAGGCTGACTTCTCTCTCCGCTGACATCCTGACAGCTTTTCCCATCACCTCGTGCGCTTCTCGGAACGGCACGCCTTTGCGGACAAGATAATCCGCCAGCTCGGTTGCCAGCATCGATGCATCGATAGCCGCCAGCATCCGGCTTTCGTTGACGGTTATTGTTGCTAGCGTGCCTGCCAAAACGGGCAAGATTGCCAGAAGTGTATCGGTTGCCTGGAATACGGGAACCTTATCTTCCTGCAAATCTTTATCGTAGGTAGATGGCAGGCCCTTGAGGGTTGACAGTAATCCGGTTAGCAGGCCGATCAGGATCCCGGCTTTACCGCGCGCCAGTTCGAACATATCGGGATTCTTTTTCTGCGGCATCAGACTCGATCCGGTCGAAAAGGCATCTGAGAGTTTGAAGAAACCGAACTCTGCCGTGGTGAAGATGACCATGTTCTCAGCCAGCTTACTCAGGTGGACGCTGACCATCGCCGTGCAGAAGAGAAACTCGGCTGCGAAATCCCGATCAGAGACCGCGTCCAGGCTGTTGGGGGCGGGAGAGTTGAAACCGAGCAATTCGGACAGGGCTTCACGGTCTACAGGGAAGGCTGTACCGGCTAACGCGGCACTACCCAATGGCAGGATCGCGACCCGGTCGCGCAAGTCTGTTAGTCGCTCACGGTCGCGTTGTAGCGCCCAGAAGTGGCTCAGTAACCAGTGTCCCAGTTTAACGGGTTGGGCGCGCTGCAGGTGGGTGTAGCCCGGCATCAATGTTGACTGGTGTTTTTCAGCCAACATGACCAGCTTAGACTGCAAACCAGCGATAGCTGAGTCAAGAGTGGGCAGATTGTCCAATATCCACAGCCTTAAATCCGTCGCTACCTGGTCATTGCGGCTACGCCCCGTG